>NZ_JBVVQM010000005.1:291718-400719 GCF_055811155.1 Mesorhizobium sp. WSM4822
CCCCCATTTTGTTTTTTTTTTTCCAAAAATAAAAATCGGGGGCCCCCCCCCCCCCCCGGCCCCCCCGGGGTTTTTTTTTTTTTTCCCCCCCCCCGGGGGCCCCCCCCCCCCCCCGCCAGGTGACAGCCAGTGATGATTTACTGGTTTTCCTTGGTCTGACCCATGATTTCCTGGGCGCTGAAATTGATGCCGCAGGTCGGGAAGGAATTGCCGACGAAGAAATTATCGGATTCCTTGGGGAAGTAATCCGTGCCTTCCTTCAAGTTCGGGTCTTCGGCGATCGCCAGCGGCAGCTTCACCTCTTGTGGCACCACCTCGCCTTCGAGTGCGGCGATCGCGGTCTTGATGGCGACGGCGACCTGAGCCGGACCCGAGCCCGCGGACGAGCACTTCAGCCCGTCGGCCGAATGCGCGGCGCAGAACTTGCGGAAGCCGTTCTCGGTCTCGCCGCCAAACGGCACGAACGGATGCTTGGCGTCGATCATCGCCTGCACGATGCCGGTATCGCCGCCCTGGCCGGTGATGCCGTCGAACGGACCGTTGGTGGCGATCGCATCGGCGGTCACTTTCTGTGCCACGCCGTCATCCCATTTGCCGGCGACTTCGGTGACGTCCCACTTCTTGCCGGACGCAGCGAAGACCTCGTGGATGCCGTTGTGGCGGTCGGTGTCGACGGAGGTGCCGGCGACGCCGCGCACTTCCAGGATCTTGCCGCCATTCGGTATCTTGGCGACCAGCCACTTGGCCCACAATTCGCCAAGGCCTTTCTGATCGACATTGACGTTGATGGCATCCTTGGTGTCAAGGATGTTGTCGAAGGCGACCAGAACGATGCCGGCTTCCTTGGCGCGCTTGATGACCGGACCGAAGGCCGTCGGGTTCTGGGCGTCGGTGACGATGGCGTCATAGCCGGAATCGATGAAATTGTTGATCGCCGAGATCTGCGCCGGCACGTCCTCGCCCGTCGAGACGACCTTGAATTCCTTGATCTTGGCTTTGACTTCAGGTTGTGCGGCGTAGGCCTTGGCCGTCTGCACCATCTGGATGCGCCAGGTGTTGGCAATATAGCCATTGGCGAAGGCGATGCGGAACGGCCCTTCCTTCTTGGGATATTTGAAGAATTTGGTCTCCGCGCTCCACGGCGCGAAACAGTCCGCCTGAGCGGCAGGACCCGATACGATTTCGGGTCCGGCGGCCATGGCGGCCGAATTGAGCATGACGAATGCAGTGGCGGCAACGACGCCACCAACAAGTGACTTGATCATCGATAATCCTCCCGATTGCAGTTCTGATTGTTCGTTTCGCAATGCGAATTTTTCGCGCAATGGACCGGCACCTCCCGCCTCGCCATGCGCTTCCTTGGCCGCCCGTGGTGGCCGACCCGGTTCCTCCCTTGTCGCCGCCAGCGGGGCGAAAACTATCATATTATCCATAATAAACAAGTATTAGTTGTCGCTTATGTATAATAAACAGGTGCGACCTGTCGTTCATGCACCTGCCTGGAGAAGATGGTAGCGCTACCAAATTGGCGTGTAAACCGGCATTCGCACAGTCGCTCCTGTGCGTTTCAACGCGCCGTGCTCTCGCGGCGCTTGAGCTCGAAACCGAGGTCGACGATCCGTTGCTCCGGTCTGTTGCCGGCGATCGCCGCCAGCGCCATGGCGACGGCACGCCGGCCGATCTCATAGCGATGGGTGCGGATGCTGGTGACTGACGGAAACGCCACCTGCATCATGTCGAGATCGTTGAAACCGACGATGCCGACCGTCTTCGGCACCGCGATCGAGGCGCGATGGCATTCGAACAAGACGCCGAGCGCGATATCGTCATTGTTGCAGAAGACACCGTCGAGTGTCGGCACCTTGGCCAGCGCGTCGCGGAACATCTCGCGGCCGAGCGACACGCTGGACAGCACCGGCGTGGTGGTGACGAGGCGCGGGTCGAACAGGCCCGCGGCCTCCATCGCCGCGCGATAGCCGGCAAGGCGCCGCTGCGAACGCGGATCCATGCGCGCGCCGATGAAGCCGATGCGGCGATAGCCGGCCTCGACCAGATGCTCGGTCGCCGCCCTGCCGCCATCGAGATGCGAGAAGCCGACCATCATGTCGACCGGATCTGGACCGGTTTCCATGACCTGCACCACGGGGCAGCCGGCACTTTCCAGCAGCTTTCGCGAGGCCGGTGTCTGATCGATGCCAGCGACGATCAGCGCAGCTGGCCGCTGCGAACCGAACAGCTGCAGCAGCCGCTCTTCCTCGAGGCCGGAATAGTGGGTGTTGCCAAGCTGGATGCGGAACGGGCCGGCCGACAGGCTGTCATAGATGCCGCGCACCACCTCGGCGAAGACGTTGTTGGTGAGCGACGGCACCAGCACGCCGAACACCTCGGCGCGCGCCGAGGCCAGCGCCCGCGCATTCGGGTCCGGCACGTAGCCCAGTTCGTCGACAGCGGCCTGGATCTGGCGGCGCAGCTCTTCGGACACACGCTCCGGCTCACGCAGGGCGCGCGACACGGTAATGGCGCCGACGCCGGCCTTGCGCGCGACATCCGCGATGGTCGGGCGGCCGCCGCCCCGGCGCGAGCGCGGCTTGGTCAAGGACGCACTCCTGGCGACGGGCTTGTGCAGCCAAGCGCCTTTGGAACCATATTCGGGGTCTTTGCCACCGTCGTCATGCCAAACCGGCCTGTTGCCGCACCCATTCGCCTACCGGCGTCGCGCAGCCTTGGGTTGTTGTCAAGCCGCGCAGCTCCCGGACCATTGGGCACGGTGAGCTCAGGCCGTCACGGCTGTGCTGCGCCGTGCCTTCCAGAACAGCAGCCCGATCGCCACCAGGTTCAGCAAATTCCAGGCGATGCCGTTGAGGAACGCAGCGGCGTAGGAACCGGTCAAATCGTAGATCCAGCCCGACATCCAGCCGCCGATCGCCATGCCGAAGATGGTCGCCATCATGACGATGCCGATACGCTGGCCGGCCTCCCTGGCCGGCATGTAGTCGCGCACGATGATCGCGTAGCAAGGCACGATGCCGCCCTGCGACAGGCCGAACACCAGCGACACCACATAGAGCGAGGCAAGCCCGTCGAACGGAATATAGAACAGCAGCGACAGGCACTGCAGAACCGAGCCGATCATCAATGTCCACACCGCGCCGATACGGTCGGCCAGGAAGCCGGACGCCAGCCGGCTGACGACGCCGCCCGCCATCATGATCGACAGCATGTCGGCGCCATGTGCGACGCCGTAGCCAAGGTCCATGCAATAGGCGACGATATGCACTTGCGGCATCGACATCGCCACGCAGCAGCCGAGGCCGGCGGCGACCAGCAGCACCTGCAAGGCCGCCGGCGACAGCGAGATCGGCTGCACCGACCGGCTTCCGGGCGAACCCGCGACGGCCGCCGCCGGGGCACCGCGCCGCAGCATCAGCACCAGCGGCACCATTGTCACCAGGCAGAAGATGCCGATTGCCGCATAGGTGAAGCGCCAGCCCTCCGCCTTCATCAGTGTCGGCATGATGGTCGGCCACAACGCTCCGGCAAGGTAATTGCCGGCCGCCGCCGCTGTGACCGCAACGCCGCGACGGCGGTTGAACCAGTGCGAGATATCGGCGATCAGCGGCCCGAAGATCACCGACGTGCCGATACCGATCAGCACTCCTTGGGCAAGCGTGAACTGCAGGATCGAGGTCGACAGCGCCGCGAGCAGCAGCCCGGCGGAAAGCGCAATCGAAGAGATCAGCGCCGGGATCCAGTAACCCATCCGGTCGATGGCGCGGCCGACCAGCACGTTGCCGGCGGCGAAACCGACCATGGTCGCGGTGTAAGGCATGGACGCCGCGGCGCGGTCGACGCCGAACTCGGCCTGCACCGCGGGCAGCACGACGACGACAGCCCACATGCCCACGGCGCCGATCGTCGCCAGCAGCATCGAGATGGCAAGCCGCATCCAGGCATAGGAGCTGTCGATGCCGGGGCCGGGCTGGATGCTGTCGGTTCGAGTCAAGGCGTTTCCTGTCGGCGGTCTCGGAGATCGGCTGCCGTTTGCGCCACTATCGGCGCATTCTCAGGCCGCAGCAGCGCCACAGCGGGCAAATCCGTGGCTCCAGAGCCAGGCCGGAACCGATGCCGATGTGCGGAGTTTCCCGGCAACCCACCCTGCAAAGGAGTCCAGCGATGACCGCCACCAGGAAAAAATGGTCGGCCGAGGTGACCGAGCACAGCAACGCAATGGATCTTGAGGATCACGTCTTCGAATCCGACGACGCCAGGAAGATCGCCGCCTCGCTGAAACGATCCGCCGAACACAGCCACAGACGCAAGGCCGAGCCTTTCCAATCCGCCATGTCGATGCTGAATTTTTACATCAACCGCGCCGGCAAGAACTTGCCTGCCGCGCGCAAAAAAGTGCTTGAGGACGCCAAGGACGAACTGCGCAGCGCCTTCGGACGTGACAAGGATGACTAGCGGCGGCCGGTCAGGCTCTACCGGGCGCGGATGACGCCGTCTGTGTTGGCGAGCAGTTTGCGCACTGCATTGCGCGCGGCGTCGGGGCGCTGCAGGCGGATGTTCTTCTCGATCGCCTCGTGCAGCTTCTGCGCGTGGTTTAGATCGTCGATCTCCCGCGTCGTATAGGCAAAGAGGTGATCGAACGCGGACTCGATCAGTACGCCGAGCGGCACCAGAAGGTCGTTGCCCGAAGCCCGCAGGATGGCAAGATGGAAGCGCGTGTCGGCGCGGGTCCGCTCCTGCAGGCTCGTCGCCTCTCCCATCTCACGGCAGGCCAGGCTGATCTCGGCCATCTGCTCGTCGGTTCTTCGCATGGCGGCAAACGCGGTCGCTTCCGGCTCGATGATGTGGCGGAATTCCTGCACCGTCTTGAGGAACACTTCGCGATCCGGCGACGTCGCGTACCAGGCAAGCACATCGCGATCGAGCAGGTTCCAGCGTTCCTTCGGCTCGACCCAGCTGCCGATCTTGGGACGTGAGGCCAAAAGGCTCTTGGCCATCAGCATCTTGATGGCTTCGCGCACCGCCGAGCGGCTGACGCTGAAGGTCTCCGACCATTTCGCTTCATTGGGCAGGATGGTGCCGGGCGGATAGTCGCCGCGCACGATCCTGAGGCCGATTTCGCTGGCCAGCGAGGCGTGGACGCTGGAGCCTGGGATACGCGCGGCGTCGGCGCGGCGAACGCCGCCCGGACGGTCCCCGGAGACCGCCTTCCCCAACGATTTTTCCTTGTTCGGCTTCGCGTCCCGCATGGGTTCCAGAAAGTCCGTATTAAGCAGGCTGTCAAGCGCGGCAAGCGGCTTGCACCGCAAAGCCGCCCGCTGTGCACAGATCAGCCCCGATTGCTTCGCGGATCAGTCCTGCTTGACGTATTTGCGCCAGCTATGCTCCGGGCGGAAGCCCAGCACGTCGCGCGCCTTGCGGTTGGAGAGCAGCGTCTCGTATTCGCCGAGTTCGGCCTTGACCGTCACGCCGGGGTAGAACCGCTTCAGGAGTTCGGCGGTCGGCAGGTCGGACGAGGTGTCGTCATTGGCCGCGTTGAACACCTGATAGCCGAGCCCGTCCTTCTCGATGGCGCGCAGCGTGATCTGGCCAAGGTCGCGCGCGTCGACATAGCTCCAGGCGATGCGCTTGCGGAAACCCGGATCGGCGAACCATTTCGGAAACAGCGAATATTCGTGCGGCTCGATGACGTTGCCGATGCGCAGGGCGTAGATGTCGGTGCCGTTGCGTTGCGCAAAGGCCCGCGCCGTTTTCTCGTTGACGACCTTGGACAAAGCATAGCTGTCCATCGGATCGACATCATACTCCTCGTCGAGCGGGAAATATTTGGGATCGCGCGGCTCGTTGGCGAACACAAGCCCATAAGTCGTCTCGCTGGAGGCGATGATAATTTTGCGGATACCGAGCTTCACCGCCGCCTCGACGACATTGTAGGTGCCGAGCGCATTGATGCGGAACACCTCGTTGTCGGTGGTGATCATGATGCGCGGGATGGCGGCGAAATGCACCACTGCATCGACCGGCTGCGGGCGCAGCGAGGGGTCGAATTCATGCAGGCCCATATAGCTCGACAGTGCGTTGAACACCTGCCCGCTGTCGGTGATGTCGGTGATCAGCGTGCGCACCTTGGGATTGTCGAGCGGCTTGGTGTCGATGTTGAGCACCTGGCAGCCTTGCTCGACCAGATATTGGACGACATGGCGTCCGGCCTTGCCGCTGCCGCCGGTGAACATGATCCGCTTCGTCATTTTGCTCTCCACATCCTCAGGAATTTATGTGTATTGTCAGACAATATCGCCATCCGCAACCACCCTCGCCTGCAAAACAGCAGCGCCTGACATCAATCATTGCAACAGGACTTGAAGACATGAACACGACTGCCGCGAGCGAAAAGATCGGCTTCATCGGGCTTGGCCTTATGGGCCACGGGATCGCCAAGAACATCGTCGACAAGGGCTACAGCCTGACCTTCCTCGGCCGCAAGAACCGCAAACCGGCGGAAGACCTGCTTGGCCGCGGCGCCACGGAAGCATCGACCTCGCGCGATGTGGCGGCGGCATCTGATATCGTCTTCATCTGCGTCACCGGTTCGCGCGAGGTCGAAGCCATCATTCGCGGCCCCGGCGGCCTCAAGGAGGGCTTGAAAAAGGGCTCGGTCGTCGTCGACTGCTCGACCTCCGATCCGGTCTCGACGGTGGCGCTGGCAGCGGAACTCAAGGCGCTCGGAATCGATTTTGTCGACGCGCCGCTCAGCCGCACGCCGAAGGAAGCCTGGGAAGGCACGCTCGACGCCATGGTCGGCGCGCCGGACGCCCTCTTTGCCAGGGTGAAGCCGGTGATCGAAACCTGGGCCGGCCGCATCGTCCATATCGGCGACACCGGCGACGGCCATCGCATGAAGCTGCTCAACAATTTCATCTCGCTCGGCTACGCCGCGATCTATTCCGAGGCGCTGGCGCTGGCTGAGAAGGTCGGCATCTCGCCGCCGCGCTTCGACAGCGTCATTCGCAATGGCCGCATGGATTGCGGCTTCTACCAGACCTTCATGCGCTGGACGCTGGAAGGTGACCGCGACGCGCACAAATTCACCATCGCCAATGCCTTCAAGGACCTGACCTATCTGGAATCGATGGCGGGTGCGGCCGGTATTGCCAATCCGCTCGGCAACGCCACCAAGAACTCCTTCGCCGGTGCCCATGCAACCGGGCCGGCCGAGCAATTCGTGCCGATGCTGGCTACGCATATCGCTGGGGTGAACGGTGTCGACCTGATGCCGATGAAGGATGGGAAGAAGCAGACCATTTGACCGATTACCCAACCCTGGCGCCGGTCACCGCCTCCACCGCCCTATCCCATCGTCGGTATCTGCAAGCAGCTTGTGCACGGCGTTGCGCGCGGCGGCTGGGCGCTGCAGGCGGATGTTTTTTTCGATCGCCTCATGCAGCTTCTGCGCCTGGCGCTGATCGGCGACCTGCTGTGTCGTGAATGCGAAGAGATGGTCGAGGGCCGACTCGATCAGCACGCCGAGCGGCACCAGGAGGTCGTTGCCGGAGGCGCGCAGGATGGCCAGATGAAAGCGCGTATCGGCGCGGATACGCTCCTGCAGGCTCAAGGCCTCGCCCATCTCGCGGCAGGCCTGGCTGATTTCCGCCATTTGCTCGTCGCTGCGCCGTATGGCGGCAAAGGCCGACGCTTCCGGTTCGATGATATGACGAAACTCCTGCACGGTTCGCAGGAACGCCTCGCGGTCGGGCGCCGTCGCGTACCACGCCAGCACATCGCGATCGAGCAGGTTCCAGCGCTCCTTCGGCTCGACCCAGCTGCCGATCTTGGGGCGTGAGGCCAGCAGGCTTTTCGCCATCAGCATCTTGATGGCTTCGCGCACCGCCGAACGGCTGACATTGAAGATCTCGGCCCATCTGGACTCGTTGGGCAGGATGGTGCCGGGCGGATAGTCGCCACGCACGATCCGCAGGCCAATCTCGCCGGCCAGCGAGACATGGACGCTCGCTCCCGCAAAATGCGCGGCACCGGCCTTGCGCATGACAGCCGGGCCGTGGCTGGCTTGTGCCTTGGCCCGGTCGGTTTGCTTGCTTGACTTCTCGTCCGGCATCCACGTTCCAATGCGTCGACCGTCTGTCGTCCGGATTGAGCCGAACCGCACGGGCGCCGATCTCGTTGCCGAAAAATCCAGATCACGGGCACGGCAAAGCCGGAGCCGGTTGCCCCAACCATTGCGTCCGTTCGGGAATTATCGCTTCCGTTCAGGAATGACGGGGCGCCCGCAACCGGGCGCCCCGAAATCGAGAACCTACTTCTGGATGCAGGTGTCGACCGTATCCTTGGTGCACTCGTCGAGGCCGGTGAACACCGGATCGGCCACTGCCTTGCCTTCGATCAGGTCGATCATCACCGACGGTGCCTTGTAGCCCATTTCGAACGGCCGCTGACCGACCAGAGCCGTCACGAGGCCGTCACGAGCGATCGCCACTTCGTCGCCGATCGTGTCGGCGGCGCCGATGACGAAGTCGTTGCTGGCGATCCGGTCCTTGAGCGGTCCGAACAGATCGCGATAGGGCTGCGGCGCCCCGAACAGCGGCCAGCCGCCCATGATGCCGAAGGCGTCCAGCTTGGGGTTGGCGGCGAGGATGTCGGTCATCGCCTGTACGCCCTTGGCGCCGTCGTCATTGGTGAACACCGGGCAGCCGGCGACTTCGGTCCAGCCACCTTCACCGGCAAGTGCGGCAAGGCCTTCCTTGCCCGACAGTGCGTCACGCATGCCTTGCGCACGGCGCAGGATGTTGTCGGCCGCCGGGTTGCCTTCGATGGTGCAGATCGTGCCACCATTCGGCTTGCCCTTCTTGATGTACTCGCCGATCTTCTTGCCCATCAGGTAATTGTCGGTACCGAGATAGGTCTTGCGAAGACCTGCGTCTTCCTTGCTGAGATCGGCATCGACCGTCATGATCGGGATCGTCGGATTGGCGCTCTTGATCGTCTGCGCGATCAGCGGCGCGTTGGACGGCGAGATCGCCATCGCCACCGTGTCGGCCTTGCTCAGCATGTCCTGGACGATCTGCGCCTCGCCGGCCTCGTCCGAAGTCGACGCCGGACCGGTGTAGAAGCATTCATACTCCGAGCTGGCGTTTTCCTTGTTCCATTTCTCGCAGCCCTGGTGGATGGCCTCGAAGAACGGATTGTCGAGACCTTTCACGACAATGACGAGCTGTTTCTTGGCCAAAGCCGGCCCGGCACCCAACGCCATTGCGGCGACGGCGGCGAGCAAAAGTGTCTTCCTCATGTCAGTCCTCCCTTGAAACAAACGGACACGGCGTGCCCGCCATACAGATCGACCGGATGCGTGATGACCGAGGGTCGTTTCGAGCGCTCGTGTCGCCAGGACAGATCGATAAGCATTTCCAGATTCGGCTTCAGATCAGCTCACACACAGGTGTCGCCGGATGCTGGGCCGTCAAACCTCCGCCGATTCCGGCCGGCGAACCGCCAGCGGGGATCGGCATAATCTCCTCCGACGCTTAGCTAATATCGGCTTGGCGCCAACGTCAATGCTATTTGTCCTACAAAACGGATTTTTAAAATAGTCCTGGCCCAATTCGTCCGACAATTGATTGACGTGCGCCGGCTTTTGCGTAAAAGAACGCTAACGCCGTCTTCGGGAGGAGCCGGGGAGAGCGAGGCCTAAGCAGCGTCGGCATCCACGCCGGGAACAGCGGCAGGTCGCAAATCACGGGGAGGCAAAGGCTGGTGGCGGTTCTCGAACTCACCAACATCTCTAGGCATTTCGGCGCCATCCAGGCTGTCAACGACGTTTCGCTGTCGATCGAGCCCGGACAGGTGGTCGGCCTCATGGGTGACAACGGCGCCGGCAAGTCGACGCTGGTCAAGATGATCGCCGGCAATTTCCGCCCGAGCCATGGCACCATGCACATGGACGGCAAGGAATTGATCCTGCACAAGCCGGCGGAAGCCCGCCAGCACGGCATCGAGATCGTCCACCAGGACCTTGCGCTCTGCAACAATCTGACTGCCGCCGCCAACGTCTATCTCGGCCGCGAGCTGCGGCGCGGCGTCGGGCCGTTCCGCATCCTCGACTATGCCTCGATGTACAAGCGTGCCGGCCAGCTCTTTGCCGAATTGAAGTCCGAAACCCGTCCGCGCGACCTCGTCAAGCAGATGTCGGGTGGCCAGCGCCAGGCGGTGGCGATCGCCCGCACCATGCTGTCGCAGGCCAAGATCGTGCTGATGGACGAACCGACGGCGGCGATCTCGGTGCGCCAGGTCGCCGAAGTGCTGAACCTGATCCGCCATTTGCGCGATCAGGGCATCGCCGTCGTGCTGATCAGCCACCGAATGCCTGACGTCTTCACCGTCGCCGACCGCGTCATCGTCATGCGGCGCGGCCGCAAGGTCGCCGACAAGACGATTGCGTCGAGCTCGCCCGAGGAAGTCACCGGGCTGATCACCGGCGCCATCGAACAGGTTTGATTTCAGCGAATTTCACCACGCAGCAGATGAAGGTCGACGATGGCACTGACAATTGACCAGCCGATCGAACACAAGCAGCAATCCTTGGCCGCGAGAGTGTTTGCCAGCCAGACCTTCTGGGTGGTGATCGCGGTCATCCTCGCCTGCGTGTTCCTGTCGTTTGCCACCGACGCGTTTGCCACGTCGAAGAACCTCTACAACATCACCCGCAACATCACCTTCGTCGCCATTATCGCGCTCGGCATGACTTTCGTCATCATCACCGGCGGCATCGACCTGTCGGTCGGCTCGGTACTATGCCTGTCGTCAATGGTGCTGGCCGTCACCATGCATGCCGGCTACTCGATCGAGGTCGGCATCCTGGCCTCCATTGCCACCGCGCTCGCCATTGGCGCCTTCAACGGCGTGCTGATCGCCTATCTCGGCTTTCCACCCTTTGTGGTGACGCTCGGGATGTTGTCGATCGCCCGCAGCCTCGCCATGGTCGCCTCCAACAACACCGTCGTCTTCCAGTTCGGGCCGGACCACGCCAAGCTTCTGTCATTGGGCGGCGGCGCCTGGGTGTTCGGCATCGCCAATCCGGTGCTTTACATGATCCTTCTGGCGCTGATCACCGGCTTTATCCTGCGCTGGACGAAGTTCGGCCGCCACATCTTTGCCATTGGCGGCAACGAGCACGCGGCAACGCTGACCGGCGTTCCGGTGCGCCAGATCAAGGTTGCCGTCTACATGATCTCGGCGCTGTCGGCCGGCATTGCCGGCATCATCCAGACCGGCTGGCTGGGCGCCGTCACCACCAATCTCGGCACCGGCATGGAGCTGCAGGTGATCGCCGCAACCGTCATCGGCGGCGCCAATCTGGCTGGCGGCGTCGGCACCGCCTTTGGCGCCATCGTCGGTGCGGCCCTGATCGAGGTGATCCGCAACAGTCTCGGCCTGCTCGGCATCAATGCCTTCTGGCAAGGCGTGTTCATCGGCGGCGCCATTCTGCTGGCGGTGCTGTTCGACCGCATCCGCAATTTCCGCCGCAGCGACTAAGCCGACAGTTGATGGCCAACTCCCTGTTCAGCCTTGAGGGGCGGCTGGCGCTGGTGACTGGCTCCGGCCAGGGCATCGGCTTCGCGCTGGCTCGGGGCATGGCTGAACATGGGGCAAGCGTGGTGCTGAACGGCCGCGACGCCGCCAGGATCGGCGGTGCCGTCGAAAAGCTACGCAATGCCGGCTTCAAGGCGCACGCCTCGACCTTCGACGTCACCGATTTTCAGGCGGTCAACGAGGACATTGCCCGCATCGAGGCCGAGATCGGCGCCATCGACATCCTCATCAACAATGCCGGCGTGCAGTTCCGCGCCCCGCTCGAGGACTTTCCCGAGGAGCAATGGGAGCGCCTGTTCAAGACCAATGTGTCGGGCGCCTTCCATGTCGGCAAGGCGGTCGCCCGCCACATGATCCCGCGCGGCAAGGGCAAGATCATCAACATCGGCTCGGTGCAGAGCGAACTGGCAAGGCCGAACATCGCACCATACACCGCGACCAAGGGCGCGATCCGTAACCTGACAAGGGGCATGTGCGCCGACTGGGCCAAACACGGCCTGCAGATCAATGCGATCGCGCCCGGCTATTTCCGCACCGAGATGAACCAGGCGCTGGTCGACAATCCGGAATTTTCCGCCTGGCTGGAAAAGCGCACGCCCGCCGGACGCTGGGGCGCTGTCGACGAGCTGATCGGCGCCGCCGTGTTCCTTGCGTCCGACGCATCGTCTTTCGTCAACGGCCATACACTGTATGTCGATGGCGGCATGACGGCTTCGGTTTGAGGGGCGTTCTTCCCTTGTGGGAGGAGAGGAAACCTATCGCTCAGTCTGAAAATCCGGCCGCATCGGCCGTCATTCGCCCTCACCGCCCCCGCGCGTCTTGACGCGGCCCCGAACTCAGCCGCACAATCCCTGTTGCAGACGAAGGGAGGCCAGTCGTCTGCGGGAGGATATACCCATGACGGAAGCGATCAGGCTCTACTGGGGCCGGTTCGGACATGTATCTATCCTGAATGTCGCAAGCGACTTCGTCACCCATGCCCATGTCGAGGCCCATCTGATCATCTGGCTGGAAGGTACGGCCGGCGAAATGACCATCGGCCGCGAGACCGTCCGGCTTGGACCTGGAACGGCCGCCGGCATCAACTCCTTCCAGCCGCACAGCCATGTTCTGTCGCAAAACGGGACGCCCGGTCTGTTTCTCGCCTTCTACATCGATCCCGACTGGGCGCGGCGCCGCCGCGACCTGCCTTCGTCGGCACCGCTGTTTTCACAAGCCGCGATCACGCTGGAACCGTGGCTGCATCAGGCCGCCGCCAATCTGCTCGACCACCTCAGCGACAATGAGAGCGTCGACGATATCGCCAACTACGAGATCGAGCGTTTCATCGATAGCGTGCTCGACGCCGCCGACGCCTCGGCGCCGCAGGAGGCCCGTGTCCGCATCAACACCATGCAGGATTTCCGTGTCCGCAAGGCAATCCAGCTGATGAAGGCCAATGTCTGCGAGCGCATCTGCTTCGACGACGTGGCGCGCAGCGTCGGCCTGTCGCGACCGCATTTCTTCGCTTTGTTCAAGGAACAGACCAATCTGACGCCCAATGTCTACTGGAACACGCTGCGCATGGAGGAAGCGGTGCGGCAGCTGCAATGGTCGCGGGAGCCGCTGATCTCGGTCGCCTGCAATCTCGGCTTCACCACGCAGGGCAATTTCTCGCGTTTTTTCCGCGACCATGTCGGTGTGCCGCCGACGCTCTACCGCGAGGCCGCGCGGGCGATTGCCTGAGCCTGTCCTCGTTTAGTCAAGGTCGACTGTTTTTCAGACTCCTTGATACACGCTCAAGACGCATTGATAAGCGTCGCTGAAATGGCCGCCCTACCCTTGCACCGGATCGTTTTTGCAAGGGAACATTTGAATGGCCAAAGTCACCATATCCAGCGTCATCGACGCGCCGGTCGAAAAGGTCTGGGCGCGCATACGCGACTTCAACGGGCTGCCGGGCTGGCATCCGCGCATGGTGGAGAGCCACATTGAAGACGGCAAGGATGCCACCATGATCGGCTGCGTGCGCAATTTCCAGCTCGCCAGCGGCGCCCGCCTGCGCGAAAAGTTGCTCGACTTCTCCGATCAGAATTTCCTGGTCAGCTACTCCATCCTCGAGACGCCGCAACCGCTGACCAATCACAAGGCGACCCTGCAGCTGCGGCGTGTGACCGATGGCGACCGCACCTACGCCGAATGGACCGCCAGCTTCGACGCCGCGCCCGAGGAGGCAGACAAGCTGGCCGAGGGCATGGGCGCGAATGTCTTTCAGGGCGGCTTCAACGCCCTGAAAAGCCATTTCGCCGGCCAGAGCTGACAGGAGCCAAACCATGGCGCTGGCACTGCAGACCTTTGCAACGGTGAAAGACGCGAACGCGGCACTGAAAGCCCAGGGCACACGCTATCTCGGCGGCGGCACGCTGGTCGTCCGCGCGGCCAATGAAGGCGATGTTTCGGTTTCCGGCCTTGTCAGGTCGACCGAGCCGTCTTTGTCCACCATCGCTGTTGCCGGCGGCAAAGTCCGCATCGGCGCTTCGGTGACGATGGCGGCGATCGCCGGCCATCCGGTGCTCGGCACGCTAGCCAAGGCCGCCCGCGCCGTCGGAGGCCCGGCCATCCGCAACATGGCGACCATCGGCGGCAATCTTTTTGCCCCGGCCCCCTATGGCGATTTCGCCGTTGCCCTGCTGGCGCTCGATGCGACGGTCGGCACCGATGACGGGCAAACGCCGATCGAGACTTTTCTGGCCAATCGGGACGGCAGCCGCGCCGTCGTCACTTCCGTAAGCTTCACGCTTCCGAAGGCCGACAGTTTCCGCTTCCTGAAAGTGTCGAGGGTCAAGCCCAAGGGCGTCTCTGTGCTCAGCATAGCCGGTGCTCTGGAACTGTCGCCGGATGGCACCGTAACCTCGGCGCGGATCGCGCTCGGCTGCATGGCGGATCGGCCAATGCGCGCCAGGGCGGCGGAAAAAGCGCTGATCGGCCGAACGCTGACCGCTGACGGCATCGCGCCGGCCTTGGCCGCGGCCGGTGATGGCACCTCGCCCATCACCGACCCAATCGCCAGCACCTGGTATCGCGCCGAAGTCCTGCCGGTTCATCTCGGCCGGTTGCTGCTCGCATAATATTTCGTTCGGGGGCGCGCGTCTGTCCGCCGGTTCGGGCAGGCGCGCTGGGAGGAAAACATGGCAAAAGTTCCGGTTCAATTCACGCTCAACGGCTCGGAAAAGGCCGAATTCATCGACAGCGGCACAACGCTGCTGCACGCGCTACGCGACAAGATCGGCGACACCTCGCCGAAAGGCGGCTGCCATCAAGGCACCTGCGGCGCCTGTTCGGTCATCATAGACGGCGAACTCAGGCTCTCCTGCCTGACGCTGGCCGAGACCTGCGATGGCGCCGTTATCAGCACGACTTCAGGGCTTTCGGAAAGCGGCGTGCTGCACCCGCTGCAGCGCGCCTTCCTCGACACCTTCGCCACGCAATGCGGCTTCTGCACGCCGGGCATGATCATGGCGGCCAAGGTGCTGCTCGATCATACGCCCAACCCCAGCCGCGACGAGGTGGTCGAGGCGCTATCGGGCAACATCTGCCGTTGCACCGGCTACGAACCGATCATCAAGGCGGTGCTGACTGCCGCCCGCGCCAATTCGCAGAACGCGGCCTGAGGGGTCCAAAAGAATGGAACTGCGCAAGAACTACTTCGCCGATGTCCGCAAAGATGATCTGCACGAGATCGGCCAACCTCGGCCGCGCTCCGATTCACCCGGCCATGTCACCGGCAAGACCGCCTTTTTCGCCGACCGCAATTTCCCCGGCATGCTGCACCTGAAGATGGTGCGCAGCCCGCATCACCATGCCCGCATCCGCTCGATCGACACCTCCGAGGCGGAAAAACATCCAGGTGTGGTGAAAATTCTGACCGCCAAGGACGTGCCGCACAATGTCTACACCATCCTGATCCTGATCCAGGTCGGGCCGGAGGACGAGACGGTGCTTGCCGACGGCAAGGTGCGCTGGAAGGGCGAGGCCGTAGTGGCGGTGCTGGCCGAAACCGAGCGTGCCGCGCAAGAGGCCGCAGCCAAGGTCAAGGTCGACTATGAGGTGCTGCCGGCCGTCTTCGACATGGAAGAGGCGCTGAAACCCGGCGCGCCGCTGGTCAACGAATATCACGGCCAGAATTATTATCTCTATGACAGCGGCGAATGCCGCAAGGTGCGCTTCGGCGACGTCGAGGCGGGCTTCGCCGGTGCCGACCACATATTGGAGGAGAGCTACCAGTCCTCGCCGATCGAGCACGCGCCGACCGAGACCACCGGCTGCGTGGTGGCGCCCGAGGGCAATGACCGCTTCACCTGCTACACCAACACGCAGGCGATGTTCTTCACGCTCGACAACACCTCGATCATCCTGCAGATGCCCGGCAGCAAACTGCATTTCGTCGGCGGCACCGTCGGCGGCGGCTTTGGCGGCAAGGTCGACGTCATCGTCGAGCCGATCGCCATCCTCGGCGCAAAATTAACCGGACGACCAGTCTGTTTTATCTACAGCCGCGAGGAGGAGATGCAGATATCGTCGCCACGCGCCGCTGAAAAGGTCGTCATCAAGGACGGCGTCATGAAGGACGGCCGCATCGTCGCGCGCAAGGTCACTGGCTACACCGATGCCGGCGCCTATTCGCGCCACTCGCCCTATGGCGCGCAGAAGGGCGCGGGGCACTATCCCGGCCCCTACACTATCCCGAACGTCTGGATCGACACCTACTGCGTCTACACCAACCGCACGCCCTCCTCCGCCATGCGCGGCTTCGGCGTCACCATCGGCGATTTCGCGCTGGAGGTGCAGATGGACAAGCTGGCGCGGCTGATCGGCATGGATCCGCTCGAATTCCGCTTCATCAATGCCTATCGCGACGGCGACATGAAGGCGCACCGCCAGCCGACCGAGGGCGCGGCGCTGATCGAATGTATGCAGGAAGCCTCGCGCGCCGCCAACTGGCCGGTGGCGGAAAAGTACATGGCGATGTCATCCTACGTGAAGGGAGCTTGAGATGGCGATCAGGCGCGGACGCGGCGTTGCCGCCATCAACTATCCCACAGGCATGAACCTCGGCGGCGACCCGACGCAGGCGCTGGTGCATTCGACGCCGACAGGCAATTTCATGGTGACGCTGTCATCGGTCGATCTCGGCCAGGGCATGAAGCAGATCATGGCGCAGATCTGCGCCGAGACGATCGGCGTGCCGACCGACCGTGTCGTCGTCGACACCGCCGACACCGACACCGGCCCGCACTGCATGGGCACCTTCGCCTCGCGCGGCACACACCGCGCCGGCAACGCCGTCATCCAGGCGGCAAGGGAAGCCCGCCAGGTGATGCTGGAAGTGGCGGCCGAGGAGTTGGAGGTGAATGCATCCGACCTCGAGACCGACGGCCAGGGCAACATACTGGTCAAGGGCGCGCCGAAAAAGTCGATCTCGATCTTCGATGTCGCGCTGTCGGCGCATTTCAAGCGCGGCCGCTCGATCTCGGGCCGCGGCATGTTCCTGATCCCGCGCTCTTATCCCGAGAAAGAAACCGGCGCGATGAAGCCGTCGACCTGCTACGCGCATGCCTGCACCGTGGCCGAGGTCGAGGTCGACGACGAAACCGGCGAGGTCACCGTACTGACGGTGAAGAACGTCTTCGAGATCGGCCGCGCGCTGAACCCGAAAATGGTCGAACAGCAGCTGGTCGGCGGTTCGTGGATGGGCATCAGCCATGCGCTCTACGAGACGACCGAGCCCTATTATCCCAACCGCGATCATGGCGGCACCGACTTCAACCAGTATCTGATGCCGGGTCCCGGCGACCTCGCCGAGACCGAGATCATCGTGCTGGAGCGGCCATCGGCGGACGGACCATACGGCGCCAAAGGGCCGGGCGAAATGTGCGCCAACCCACAGATCCCGGCGGTCGCCAATGCCGTCTTCGACGCCGTCGGCGTGCGCATCGACACGCTGCCGATCACGCCGGAGCGCATCCTGCGCGCGCTGAAGGCGCAAGCGGCGAACTGAGGGCCGAAATGACCGGGACAAGCGCCGAGACATCAGCGACCTCGCCGGAGGCGGTGGCGCAGCATCTGGCCGCCTCGCGCTATCTGGCCGATGAAAGCCTTTCGACCGCCATCTTCCTGGCAATCCGGCTGGGCAAGCCGCTGCTGCTCGAAGGCGCGCCGGGCGTCGGCAAGACGGAAGCGGCCAAAGCGATCGCCGAGCTGCTGGGCCGCGATCTGGTGCGGCTGCAATGTTATGAAGGCATCGACGCCGCGCACGCGCTCTACGAATGGAATTATCAACGCCAGCTGCTTGCCATCCGCCATGCCGGCGAGCATGAGATCGACATCTACGACGACCGTTTCCTGATCGCACGACCGCTGCTGCAGGTGCTGAAGGCGCCCGAGCAGCGCGTGCTGCTGGTCGACGAGATCGACCGCTCGGACCACGAATTCGAAGCGCTGCTTTTGGAATTCCTCTCCGACTTCCAGATCAGCATTCCCGAGCGTGGCACCATCCGCGCCGCCGCACAGCCGATCGTCATCCTGACCTCGAACCGCACCCGCGAGCTCGCCGAAGCGCTGCGCCGCCGATGCGTCTATCATTGGATCGGCTATCCCGACGCCGAGCGCGAGGCCGCCATCATCATGCTGCGCGCCGGCAATGTGGCTGAAGCAACGGCGCGCGCCGTGGCGGCGGCCGTGCAGACCATTCGCGCCCGCCCACTGGCCAAGCCGCCCGGCATCGCCGAGGCCGTCGAATGGGCCAATGCCGCCACCATCCTGGAGAAAGGCGGCAGCCCGTGGCCGGAAGCCTTCCGCCGCGCCATCGGCGTGCTGATCAAGGACGAGGAGGACCTCTCCTACATTGCGCCGGAGCTTGGCCGGATTGTCGAGGAGGCGCTGGCGTGACGCGCGAGGTCATTTTGCAATGCTGGCGGGAGAGCGCCCCCCTCTGCCCTGCCGGGCATCTCCCCCTCAAGGGGGGAGATCGGATGTCATCCCCGCTTTCGCTAATCGCTCACGTCGCCGAACAGAGCGAAGCGTCGAACCTGCCAATCTCCCCCCTTGAGGGGGAGATGTCCGGCAGGACAGAGGGGGGCGCCACGCAATGATGCGGGAAACAAGCTTGCCCCGCGCCGCCGTACCCCTCCTCGGCTTCGGCCGCTTGCTGCGCCGCTATGGTTTCGCCATCGCCCCCGAGCAGGTCTCCGGCTTCATGCAGGCGGTGACCCTGCTCGGGCCGCGCTCGATGGCAGACATCCGCGAGGCCGCCCTTGCCACGCTGGCGCCGCCGCCCGACCGCCGCGACGAATTCGAGGCGCATTTCCAGGGCCACTTTTATGGCAATACGTTCGCCGTGGTCGAAGGCGACGCCGACGAAGAAACTCGCATCAAGGATGATGGCGGCGCCGACGACGAACGGCTCGAGGCCGAACAAAGCCAAGAGGGCGGCGACCTCTCTTCGGCCCTGGAGCAGTTGAGTACCCGCGACTTCCAGCGCGACGACGACAGGCTGACCGCCTTTCGTCGCAAACTCTCGACCGCTTTACCAGCCCGGCGCTCCTTCCGTACGATACGCACCCACTCGCGCGGCAAGCTCGATTTGCGCCGGTCGCTGCGGGAAATCGTCAGCGCCGATGGCGACGTCCCCTCGCCGCTGCTGCGCCGCCGCCAGACCGTCCCGCGCAAGCTGCTGCTCCTAATCGACGTTTCCGGCTCGATGAAGCTGCACACAGCGGATTATCTCAAGCTGGCGCATGCGGCCGTGCAAGGTGCCGACCGCGCCGAGATATTCACCTTCGGCACGCGGCTGACGCGCATCACCACGGCATTGCGCATCCGCGACCGCGACCAGGCTCTGGCGCGCGCCGCGGCCCAGGTCGACGACTGGGACGGCGGCACCCGCATGGGACCGACGCTGCTCGCCTTCCTCTCGGTGCCGCGCTTCTCGTCGTTTGCACGCGGTGCCACGGTCGTGATCCTGTCCGACGCGCTGGAGCGCGGCGACCATGGTGAGCTGGAGACCGCGATACGCCGGCTGAGCGCCCGCGCTTTTCGACTGTCGCTGGCCACACCGTTGGCCGGTGACCCTCGCTTCCGGCCGGCAACAGCGGCACTGCGCGCAATCCTGCCTGACCTCGACGATCTGGTCGACGGCTCGTCGCTTGCCAGTCTCGCCGATTTCATCCTGTCGCTCGCCCGCCCTGCTCCAGCGGCGGCAGCCATCTGGAAGAGGGTTTCGTGATGCAAAAAGCCATCGACGCGCATTTTCACATCTGGCGCCAGAAGGACCAACCCTGGCTGGTCGGACCGATGGTGCCACGCATCTTCGGTCCCTACGAGCCGATCCGGCGCGACTATCCAATCGAGGAATTTCTGGCCGACCAGCAGGACGCCGGTGTCGAGAAGGCCGTCTACGTCCAGACCAACTGGGCCAAGGAAGATTTCGAGAAGGAAGTCGCCTTCCTGCAGAAGACTGCTGACGAAACCGGCTGGCCGCATGCCATCGTCGGCTATACCGACATGACCGTCGACGATATCAGGCCCCAGATCGATCGCTTGATGAAATACAAGCTACTGCGCGGCGTGCGCATGCAGCTACACTGGCACGAGACGCCGGCCTTCCGTTTCGCCGCCTCGGCCGACCAGGTGATCGACCCGAAGGTCGGCGCCAATGTGGCGCGGCTCAAGGATTATGGCCTGTCCTTCGACCTGCAGCTCTTCCCCGCCCAGATGAAGGACGGCCTGACGCTGGTCGGCGAAAACCCCGAAACAAATTTCATCCTCACCCATGCCGGCATGCTGACCGGCATGGAGCCGGAAACCACCGAAGCCTGGAAGGCAGGCCTGCGCACGCTTGCAGCCGCCCCCAACTTCTACGCCAAGCTCTCCGGCCTCGGCACCTTCGTCCATCGCAACGACCCGGCGCTGATTGCCTATATCGTCGACAACGCGATCGAGATCCTGGGCGCCGACCATTTGATGTTCGGCTCGAACTTCCCGATCGAAAAACTGTGGACCAGCCACGCCGAGCTGATCAAGGCGCACCGCGACGCGGTGGCGAAGCATGGTGCGGCGGCGGAGGCGGATATTTTCTGGAACACGGCGGAGAAGGTTTACCGGCCGGTGTGAGGCCTCACTTCACCTCGAACTGCGGGTCAACCGGAATCTGCATCGCCGTCACCAGATGGTTGGTCTGGCCGGCCAGCCCGATGATCGACACCAGCTCGCCATGCTGCGCATCGGTCATGCCCTTGGCTCGAGCCGCCGCCGTGTGCGAGTGGACGCAGTAGGAGCAGCCATTGGCGGTCGACACGGCAATGTAGATCATCTCCTTGGTCAGCGGGTCGATGGCGCTGTCAGCGACCATCACCACCTTCAACTGCTCCCAGATCCGCTTCAGCGCCGGAGGATCATTGGCCAGCCCGCGCCAGAAATTGTTGACGAAATCAGATTTGCGCGTCGCGCGGATGTCGTCGAACACGGCTTTCACGGCCGGGATTTTCTCGACCTCGGCATCGCTGAGGAGTTTCGTCGTGGCCATGGCGTTCCCTTTCGTTTGAATTGAATCAAGTGTTGAGCAATTACGGCCAACCACCTTGGATGAATCGGTTTTCAGCCCCTCACCTTCGTCATCCTAGAGCGAAGCAGGAGCGAAGCTCCGTCGCGGAGACCCTAGGATCCATTCCGTGACGTCTCTCGAAGTGTGCGGCGGAGCAGAATCCTGCGCCGCAGCGACGCATGGAAGTCGCGGCATGGATCCTCGGGTCTGCGCCGCGTCGCTACGCTCCTTGCTTCGCCCGTGGATGACGAAGGGATGGACGTCCCGGCCAATTATCGACGTACGCACCGCCCGGAAACCTAATGCACAGCCGCGTACATGATCTTCTCCTCCGTCGCCTCGGCCGGCGAAAACTCCTCGACGATGCGGCCCTGGCGGCAGACCAGGATGCGGTCGGACAGGTTCATGATCTCCGGCAGGTAAGACGAGATGACGACGACGGCCAAGCCCTCATCGGCCAGCCGGTTGATGATCTGATGGATCTCGGCGATCGCGCCGACATCGACGCCGCGCGTCGGCTCGTCGAAGATGACGATGCGCGGCTGCTGCACCAGCCCCTTGCCGATCACCACCTTCTGCTGGTTGCCGCCGGACAGTTCGACGACGCGCGCATTGTCGTTGATCGCCTTGATGTTCAGCGTCTTCGTCCATTCGGCTGAGAGCGCGCGCATTTCCTGCGCATTGATCACCCAGGCCTTTTCCCGGCCCGCCGCCAGCAGTCCGCCGAACAGGTTCTCGGCAATGCCCATCGTCTCGAAGATGCCCTCGCTCTTGCGATCCTCGGTGACATAGACGATGCCGTCGGCCACCGCCTCGCTCGGCACGAGATAGCGCACCGGCCTGTCATCGAGCTCGATGGCGCCGCCGCGCAGAAAGTCGCGCTTGTAGATGCCGGAGACGATCTTGAACGTCTCGGTCCGGCCGGAGCCAATCAGCCCGAACACGCCGGTGATCTGGCCCTCGAAGATCGAGAAGGACGTGTTGCGCACGACATTGCTCATCGAGATGTCCTGCACCGACAGCACCTTCTTGCCCGCCTTGCGAAGCTTCGCTTCGTCGCGCTGCCGGTAGATCTGCCCCGACAGCGTGCGCCCGACCATTGCGGACACGATCCTGTCGCGGTCGAAAGCAGACGTGTCGTCGGTGATGACCAGCTCGCCGTCGCGCAGGATGGTGATGCGGTCGGCAATATCGAGCGCCTCTTCCAGCGCGTGGCTGATGAAGACGATCGACACGCCGCTCGCCTTCAGCCGCCGGATCAGCGCGAAGAAGTGCCGCTTTTCTTCCGGCGTCAGCGTCGCCGTCGGCTCGTCGAAGATGATGATCTCGGCATTGTGGTGCACCGCGCGCGCGATCTCGACCATCTGCCGCTTGGCAGCACCCAGCGTCGCCACCATGGCGTTCGGGTCGACGGGAAAGTTCAGCGATTGCAGGAATTGCTGCGCCGAAATGTAGGTGCCGCGCAGCCGGTTGAGGAACTTTTCGGTGCCGAGATAGAGGTTCTGCGCCACAGTCATCGACGGCACCAGGCTCGTCTCCTGGAACACCATGGCGATGCCGGCTTCAAGCGCTGCATGCGGCGAGGCGTAGGCGATCTCTTGCCCCTTGTGGAACATCTTGCCCGAGGTGGCGTCGACCACACCGGCGATGATCTTGGTCAGCGTCGATTTTCCCGCGCCGTTCTCACCGAGCAGCGCGTGGATTTCGCCTTTGCGCAGGTCGAAGCTGACATTCTTCACCGCGGGCACGCCGCGGTAGTTCTTGGTGACATTCTCCAGACGGACAATCGGTTCCATCAGAAACCTCCCGTGGCGACGGAAAGGATGCAGTCGCCGCCCCTGGAGGCGATGAACAGAAGACCGTCCTTTTCCGTAACGCTGCAGATGCCATGGCGCGTGCCGTTGGCGCGGCTGTGCAGGCTGAATTGCGGCTGCATCTTCTGGTCGAGCCTGACCACCAGCCCGTAGGAGCGGCTCGGCGACCATGGCTTGTGGATGCCCATGGTGCGGATGCCGCCGCATTGCAGCGGCTCGAGGAAGCTGCGGCTGGAGGCCAGCGCTGGCGCGATCCAGTAGGCCGGCGGCACCTGGCTCAGCATGTCCTGACGGTAATGCGTTTCCTGTAGCACGAATTCGATCAGCCGGTTGCGCGGCGCAAACAAGGTCAGCCACGCCCCACCATCGGCGGAAGGCGACAGCCGCGCGGGATAGCCGGGCAGATGCGTCAGAACCGTCGAGCGGCTGCCCGTCGCGCCATCGAAACGCACCAACTGATGACGCCAGCTTTCGCAGACCAGCACATCCCTGCCGACAGGATGCAGCCCATAGGGAAAGGCAATCTCGCCGGCGACTTTGCGGAAATCACCGCCCGCGGCGTCTCGCTTCCACAGCGAACCGGAGGCACCCTTCTTCATCAGATCGGCGGCCCATTGCGACGGCGCGTGCTCGGCCGAGCCATTGGCCAGCCACAACGTGCCGTCATCCGCATAGGCAAGTGCGGTGATGCAGCTGAGGTCAGCCGGCAGCGAAACGTCGCTGCCGCCAATCAGCAGCTTTCCGCTTTCCAGCCCGACCGTCAGTTCACCGGATGGCGACAGCGCCAGCGCGGTGACGGCAGACGGAAAAGTCTCGATCACGACAGGTTCCGCTCCAGCCGCAATCGAATGGATGGCGTTGCCGCTGGAGGCCAGCAGCCTGTCACCGGCGACGAGCAGATTGTCTGGTTCCGTCATCTCGGCGAAAGCCGGCGCATCATCCAGCCGCGTATTGGGGCGAAAAGCGCCGTCGAGCGGCGGGATGGTGACCGCCTTGCCGCGAAACAGGCCAAGCACCGGATCGAGGATCATGGCTTTGCTCCCCAATAGGAAGCGGGACAGGTCCAGTTCGGGTCGGCGCCTGCGATCTTGTAGCGGCCGATGCGGTTGTTGAGGATGCCGCCGACGAACAGATATCCCTTGTGCTCGCGCATCGAGGTGACCATCGGGTGCGCGCCACCGGTGAGGTCGCCCATCGCCTCGACGATGCCGCCCTTCTCGTTGAACTTGACCACGCCGCCGGTGTTGATGTTGGGGAACAGCCATTCATCCTGCGGCAGCCGGCGCGTCATGCGCTTGCGCATGTCGGGATGGCGCAGCGACAGGTCGAAACTCGGCGTGCGCATGCCGAGCCACGCCATCCAGTAATTGCCATCGGAGGCGCGGTTGATGTTGTCGGGATAGCCCGGCATGTCGCGGATGACGCATTCGGCGGTGCCGGCTTTCGGTCCTTCCAGCCAGTAGCGATGCACGCGGCAGGCCCAGCTTTCGGCGAAGAACAGCGACTTGCCGTCATGCGCCATGCACACACCGTTGGTGTAGCGGTAGCCGTCGAGCAGCGTCTTCGTCGAGCCGTCCTTCGGGTCATAGACCAGCAGCCGGCCCGTGGCGCGGTTCTCGATCGAATCCAGCGCCCAGTCATGCGCGTCGTAGCGCTTGGTGGAGTCGGTGAAATAGATGCGCCCGTCGGGTGCGATGTCGCAGTCATTGGGATCGCGCAGCCGCGCATCGTCCACGATCGAGGTCCACGAACGCGACGTCTCCGCCGACAGGCGTTTAACCTCCCGATCCGGCGAGACCGAATAGAGCCCCATGGCGCCGACGCAGCTGATCAGATTGCCTGATTTGTCGAAGGCCAGCCCCAGGGGGAAACCGCCGATGTGAGCAAACACTTCGGATTTGACGTAGTCCGGCGCGAAGAAACGGACGATCTCGCCATGACGCGTGCCGCAATAGAGATTGTCGTCGCGGTCGAGAATGACGTCTTCAGGCCCTTCCAGCTCGCCAAGCCCGATATGCTCTGCGGCCGACAGCCGGTTGTCGAGTTCGTAGGGCGTTCCGGAGCCTGGTGCGGCCGACTTTGTCTCGCCCATCTTGAGATAGACCGGCGCAACATAGACCTCGTTCAGCACCTTGTGGCGGTTCTTCAGCCAGCGGATGTCGATGGTCACCGCGACCGCCAGCATGATGCCCAACACCATCTGGTTGGTGCCGGTGCCATAGCCCAGCCGGATCAGCCCGTTGGTCATGGTCAGCACAATGATGGCGCCCATCAGCCCCTTGATCACCGAGCCGCGGCCGCCGCCCAGGCTGACGCCGCCGACCACCGCCGCCGTCAGCGCCATGATTTCCAGATTGAGGCCGGTGCCCGGCCCTGCCCCACTCAGCCGGCAAGCGATGAGGAAGCCGCCGATCGAGGCGCAGAAGCCGGAGAAGACGTAGGTCATGAACACGGTGCGGCGCACGCGGATGCCGGCATTGTGCGCCGAGCGCCTGGAGCCGCCGACCGCCAGCACGTGCCAGCCCGGCCGTGAACGGGTCAGCGCGATATGGGTGACGATGGCCAGGATGATCGCCAGCCACACCGAGACCGACAGCCCCCAGAAGGTGCCGTCGCCGATGAAATCCAGCACGTCCGACGTGGCGCCGGAAAGTTGCACATCGGCGGCATAAGTGGTGACCAGGATGTCGAACAGCGCGCGGCCGAAGATGAAGGTGACCAGCGTGGTGAGAAAGGCGCGCAGCCTGAAATAGCCGACCAGATAGCCGTTGATCGCACCGAACAGCAATCCTGTGGCGATCGATGCGGCAAGCGCCAGCCACACGGACTGATCGAGGATGAAGAAGACATAGACCGCGGAAAAACAGGAGAGCGCGAAGATCGAACCGACCGACAGGTCGATGCCGCCGCCCAGCATGACCACCGTCATGCCGGTGACGATCAGCGAGAACTCGCCGAGCTGACGGGTCGAATCCTGCAGCGCCGTCAGCTTGAAGAAGCCCGGGATGAGCGAGCCGAAGGTTGCCAGCGTCGCCACCAGCGCCAGGAACGGAATGGCGTTGTCGGTCCAGCGCTTGGTCAGGATCTCGCCGACGACATGGTCGGGCACGAGATTGTAGCGCCAGGACTGGAGGCGTTCGCGAAAGGACATCAGGTCACTGCTGCAAGAGAAAAGACAAAGAGGTGGCCAGGCAATCCGACCACCTCATCGATATCGATTGAAGAGGCTTGGCTTACTTCGCCGCCGCTTCGGCCTGCAGGGCCTTCAAGTCCCAGCAGCTATCGGGCTTCAGGTCAGCCTTGGTCGTCGCCTTCTCCAGCGTGTAGATGTAGGTGTGCGAGGTGCCGGCCGGCTGGCCGCTCTGCAGCAGGAACTTGATGATGGCGTTCATGTCGCCCGACTGGCGGGCAAGATCGGTCATCACCACAGCGCCATAGGTGCCGTCCTGCAGCTTGTCGCAATCGGCCGCCTTCTCGCCACCGCCCGTGGTGACCAGGAACACCTTGCCGTCGAGCTTGGCGTCGCGGATCGCGGCAGCCGCGCCGGTGGCATCGCCGTCCCAGAAATCGATGATGGCGCAGATGTCGGGATTCTGCTGCAGCATCGTCGTCGTCACGTTGCGCGAGGTGGTCGCGTCCCAGTTGGAATCCGGCTTGGCCACCACCTTGAAGTCGGGGTTCTTGTCCAGCACCTTCATGATGCCGGCATATTGGTAGAGGCTCGACGAATTGGCCTGGTCGCCTTGCACCAAACCGAGCTTCTTGGAGGAGTTCGGGCCGCAGCCCTTGATCGCCGCTTCGGCCTCGAGCTGGCCGAGCCGGTCCCAGTCGCTGCCGACAAAGGCGTCGGCCGGGAAATTGGCCGGATTGTCGACCAAAATCACATAGGTGCCGGCGGCTTGCGCCTTCTTCATCAGCTTGGCATAGGAATTGAGGTCCGGCGAATGGATGATCAGCACATCCGGCCTGGTGTCCGACGAGATCGCGTCGGTGATCGCTTGCGCGCCGGCGTCGACGACCCAGTTCGGATCGCGTGTCTCGAAGGTGCCGCCCCAGGCTTCGACTTCCTTCTTCAGGAAATGCGTCCAGCCCTGTGCCAGGTCGAAACCCATCGCCATCGGCACCAGCATGACGCGCTTGCCCTTGAGCGCCTGTGCGTAAGCCGCCGGGCCAGGATCGTCGGCGGCAAAGGTTGGCGCCACGAAGGGGGTAACGGCAAGCGCCGTGGCCGCTGCCATGAGTGTTCTGATCAGTTTCATGTCACATCCTCTGGTTTGGTTTTGTTATCAGCGGCCGGCCCCAACCGTCCGCCGCAGTTCAGGTACTCTCTTGTTTGAGCATGATCTTTTCCGAAAACCGGTTTCCACTTTTCGGGATCATGCTCTAGATGTCGCCCTGCTGGGCGGTCTGTTCGTCACGTGGGTTGATGATGCCGTCGACGATGATGGCGCCGAGCAGGATCGCGGCCTTGATCAGGTTCTGGTAGAGCAGCGGGATGTCGATGATGGTCATGGCGTTGAGCAGGATGCCGATCAGTGCCGCCCCCACCAGCACGTTGCGCACCCCGCCCCGCCCGCCCGAAAGGCCGATGCCGCCGATCACGGCGACCAGCACGATGTCGTAGAGCAGCGTCGAATTGACGACGCGGGTGTTGATCGAATGCAGGCTCGCCGCCGTCAGCAGGCCGGCGACCAGTGCGACGAAAGCGGAAAGCACATAGCGCAGCACCAGCATCGGCCGCACCGGAATGCCGATGTTGCGGGCTGCAACCGGATTGTCGCCGGCGAAGTAGATGTAGCGGCCCCATTTGGTGTAGCGCAGGAACAGGAAGAAGAGGAAGGCGAGGCCGGCAAAGACGAACACCTCGACCGGAATATCGAGGAAGCGCAGGCCGCCGAGCAGCTCGACCCAGTGGCCCTGCGGCACCGGCACCGCATCCTGCGTGATCAGCTGCGAGCGCACATAGCCGAAGACGAAGGAGCCTGTCGCCAGCGTCACGAAGATCGCGGGCACATCGGCATAGGCGACGAGAAAGCCGTTGAGCAGGCCGATGGCCAGCACACCGGCCAGCACATAGGCGAAGGCCAGCCCGTCCGGCGTTCCCGAATTCAGAAGTTGCAGATACCAGGCGACAGACATCGCCATGATCGCCACGGCGGAGAGGTCGATGCCGCGTCCGATGATGACGACGGCCATGCCGAGCGCAAGGATGCCCAGCACCGACACCGAGCGGACGATGGCGACGAGATTGTTGGGGTCGATGAAACCTGGCAGGCCTATGGCCGCTGCAACGAACAGCACCACCGCTATGGCAAAGACAATGCCTTCCTGATTCAGGCTCCTGAAATTCGGCCAGCCGATCGTGTTCATGTCTGCGTTTGCCCCGATGGCAGCGCTGCCATCCCTGGGAAAGAACGCTAATCGGCCCAACGCCGGTTCGTCAAATGAATCCGCGCTCGGAACCCCGGCCGGCAACGATATTTGCCAAATGGACGCATCGATTGCCGAAGCTGGCGCAATGCTCGGAAAACTCTGCACTTTTGGCAATTGCTTGCGCCATAGCCGCCACTCGCGAAAAGGCTGCACCAAGGCGAAAGGACAGACGGAATTTATCTCCGCATTAGGCGGAAAAATCGATCTCAATTTCCCGGCGAGTGGCCGGAAACCTCCGCGCCCGCACCTGGCGGCAGCACGAGAAAACGCAACGCCGCCACCAGCCCGATGGCGCCGATCGCCAGGAAGGCTACTCGAAAATCCACAAGATCGAGGGCCGGCCGGTCCCTGGCGATCTGCGACAAATTGAGGATCGCCGCCGCCACCGCGACGCCGAACAGCATCGCCACCTGCTGCAGCATCGAGGACAGCGTCGCCGCCGAGCTTCGTTGCGCCGCATCGATGTCGGCGAAGGCCAGTGTGTTGAGCGCGGTGAACTGCATCGAGCGCGACAGGCCGGCGATCAGCATCAACGCCACCACCAGCGCTTGCGGCGTCTGCGGTGAGATCGCAGCACATGCCATGATCGCCGCCGAAGCGATCAGGCCGTTGACGACCAGCACCGACCGGAAGCCGAAACGGCGCAGCGTTGGTGTCGTCACCGTCTTCATGCCGAGATTGCCGAGGAAATAGGCCAGGATCATCAAGCCGGCATCGACGGACGAGAGGCCAAAGCCGACCTGGAACAGCAGCGGCAACAGGAACGGCGTGGCGTTGATCGCCACCCGGAAAATGGTGCCGGCGGCAAGCGTCGAGATGGCGAAGGTCAGCACCTTGAACGAGGAGAGATCGAGCAGCGGATGCGGCGCGCGCCTGAGATGCCGCACCGCCAGCCAGCCGATGACGATGCCGGCAACGATCAGCAACGCTGTAGGCAACACGCCGTCCTCCGGATGAGCAATGCGTTCAAGGCCATAGAGAAGCAGGGCAAGCCCCGCCGATGTCAGGAAAAAACCCGGCCAGTCGAGCGGCTTGGGGTCGGCTTCGCGATCGCCCGGAATGAAGCGGGCGACCAGCACCAACCCGACCACGCCAAGCGGGATGTTGATGAAGAAATTCCAGTGCCAGGACAGATAGGTGGTGATGAAGCCGCCGAGCACCGGCCCGATCACCGGCGCAAACAGCGCCGGCCAGGTGATCAGTGCCGTGGCGTTCAGCAGCTCCGACTTCGACGCATTACGCAGTACCAGGATGCGCCCGACCGGCGTCATCAGCGCGCTGCCGAGCCCTTGCACGACACGTGCGGCGACGAACTGGGTCAGGTTTTGCGAGACGCCGCAGGCAAGCGAGGCCAGGGTGAACAGGACGATCGCCAGCAGGAAGATGTTGCGTGCGCCGAACCGGTCGGCGAGCCAGCCCGACAGCGGCACGAATACGGCCATGGTCAGCATGTAGACGGTGATGCCGATGCTGATCGCTACCGCTGACACGCCGAAGGAAGCCCCCATCTGCGGCAGCGAGGTCGAGATGATCGTCGAATCCAGAAACTGCATGAAGAAAGCGATGGCGACGATCAGCGCCACGCGCCGCGCATTGGTGGCCGTTTCGGGTAAGGTTGCGGTCTCGGGAACGGCTGTCATGACGGAACCGGTTTGAACAGCATCTCACCTGCGGCGTCCAGAGACCTCGCAACAAACTTTCGTGTCCCGCCTTGGCCTGCTATGGGATGAACGGGGTGGCCGAGGAAAGTGTCCGCGTAACATGAAGCCCATCTACATCGACTACCTCAATGCCCTCGACATCGACGCCCTTGCCATGACCGATGGCGAAATCATTGCCGCCGTCGAGGCTGGCCTGGTTGCGCAAGGCAAGGGCCAGACGGTGATCGAACCACGCGTCCATCTCGAGCCGGACCCGTCCTTCCACGGCCATTTCAACGTCTTGCGCGGCTACGTCGCGCCGCTCGACACGGCCGGCGTCAAGATCGTCGGCGACTATGTCGACAATTACCTGCATGGCCTGCCTTCCGAATTCGGCATCCTCAACCTGTTCGACCCGCGCACCGGCGCGCCGCGCGCCATCCTCGACGCCACCGTCATCACCGACATGCGCACAGGCGCCGTCACCGCCATCGGCGCCAGGCATCTGGCGCGAAAGAATTCCAAATTGCTGGCCCATATCGGCGCGCGCGGCACCGCCTACTGGAATGTCCGCCTGCTCGACCATCTCTTCGATTTCGACGAGATCCGCGTCCATTCGCGCCGCCCGGAAAGCCGCGACGGTTTTGCCGCCAGACTGTCCGCCGATCTCGGCAAGACGGTGACGGCGGTGGCCGACTGGAAAAGCTGCATCGAGGGCGCCGACATTGTCGTCGAGGCCTCGCGGTTGCCGGAGCCGCAGCCATTGCTGAAGACCGAATGGATCAAGCCCGGCGCGCTGGTCGTGCCCTATGGCACGATGAGCGCGGTGGAACTGTCATTGACCGATATCATGCAGAAAATGGTCGTCGACGATTGGGGCCAGTGCAAGGGCGGCAAGTTCGGCTCGCTGCGCGCCCATGTCGAGACCGGGCGGCTGAGCGAGAAGACGCTGCATGCCGAGCTCGGCCAGATTGCCGCCGGTCTGAAAGCCGGGCGCGAAAGCGACGCCGAAACGATCCTGTTCTGGCATCGCGGCCTGTCGCTGTCCGACATTGCGCTGGGCAAGGCGATGCTGGCCAAGGCCCAAGTGCAAGGCATCGGCCAGCGGCTGCGCTTCGCATGAGCGCGCTCGTCCTCACCGGAACCGGCGTCGGTATTGACGATGTCGCTGCGGTCGCCCGCGATGGGCGCAAGGTGGAGGTTGGACCCGATGTCATCGGCAGGCTGGAGAAGGCACGAAAAGTGCTCGACCAGGCCGCCGCGTCCGGCCAGCAAATCTATGGCCTCAACACCGGGCTCGGCGCCAATCTCGGCACTGCTGTCGAAGGCGACGCGGGCGCCTTCCAGCGCCAGTTGCTTGAAGGACGCAGCGGCGCCGTCGGCGAGGTGCTGCCGGTCGAAGCCGTGCGGGCAACCATGGCCGCCCGCGCCGCGATGCTCTCGGTCGGCGGCTCCGGCCTGTCGCCTTCCGTCTTCGTCGCTTTGGTCGACGCGCTCAATGCCGGCGTCCATCCCGTCATGCCGTCGCTCGGCTCGATCGGCGCCGGCGACCTGGTGTTGATGACGGCACTCGCCCGCATGCTCACTGGCGATGGCGAAGCCGACTATCAGGGCCGTCTCATGCCGGCGGCCAAGGCGCTGATGATCGCGCGCCTCGCCCCCATCAGCCTGGCGCCGAAGGACGGCCTGTCGCTGATCAACGCCTCGGCGGTATCCGCCGGCAGCGGCGCGCTTGCGGTGACGGATGCGCTGACCGCCCTTGCCCGGCAACAGCAGGCCGGGGCGCTGACCATGGAAGGTTTTGCTGCCAACCGCACCATCCTCGACCCGCGCCTGCATATGGCGCGTCCGGCGGCAGGCCAGCAGCAAGCAGCCAAGGTGCTGCACGATCTGCTCGCCCGAGACGACGCGCCGGCGCCGACCACCTTGCAGGACCCGCTGTCGATCCGCTGCATGCCGTCGATCCATGGCGCGCTGATCGAGGCGATCGGTCAGGCGAGACAGGCTGTCGAGATCGAACTCAACGCCGCCGCCGACAACCCGCTGGTGCTGGGCGATGATGAGCTGGTGCTGTCGACCGGCAATTTCCACACAGCCTCGCTGGCGCTCGCCTTCGAGACGCTCGGCCTGGCGATCGCCCAATGTGCCGCGGCCAGTGCAGCCCGCTTCATCCAGCTCACCGGTTCGGGCCGCAATGGCCTGCCGAAATATCTGTCGCCGGTCGGCGGCGCCTCGGCCGGCCTCGTACCGCTGCAGAAGACGGTGACCTCGATCCTGGCCGCCATCCGCCACAAGGCCAATCCGGTGATGCTCGACTTCCTGGCCGTGTCGGAAGGAGTCGAGGATCACGCCACGCAGACGCCTCTGGCGGTGGCAAAATGCGCCGGGATGATTGCGCTGTGGCGCCGCCTGATCGCCTTCGAATTGATGGCCGCCGCACAGGCCGTCGACCTGCGCGACGGCTTCACATTGGCGCCACGCACCGCCGCAATTCACACGGCGATACGCTCGCTCGTCCCCATGCTGAAAGAGGACCGGCCGCTCGGTATCGACGCCGAGACGCTTTACGCCGCGCTCGCAGGCGGCAGTTGGCCGGCCTGACGTGGCTTCTCAGAAGACGATGGTCTTGTGGCCGTTGAGCATGACGCGGGCTTCGAGATGCAACTTGACGGCGCGCGCCAGCACCCGGCTTTCGATGTCGCGCCCGACAGCGACGAAGTCCTCGGCGCTCATCGCATGGGTGACGCGTTCGGTCTCCTGATCGATGATCGGACCCTCGTCGAGGTCGGAGGTGACGTAATGCGCCGTCGCACCGATCAGCTTGACGCCGCGGTCGAAGGCCTGGTGATACGGCTTAGCGCCCTTGAAGCTCGGCAGGAACGAATGGTGGATGTTGATCGCCCGTCCGAACAGCCGGTCCGACAGGCCTTTTGAAAAGACCTGCATGTAGCGCGCCAGGATGACCAGTTCGGCCCCCGTCCGCTGCACCAGGTCCAGCAGCTTCTGTTCCTGTTCGGCCTTGTTCTCCTTGGTGGTCGGCCAATGGTGATAGGGAATGCCCTCCAGCTCGGCGAAGCGGCGGGCATCCTCGTGGTTGGAGACGACGGCGGCAACCTCCGCGTTCAGCCAGCCGACCCTGATCTGGTACAGCAGATGGAGAAGCGCGTGGTCGAACTTGGAGACCATGACGATGATCTTCGGGCGGCGCGCCTGATCGACGAGCGCGGTCTTCATGCCGAAGCGGTCGACGCTTGATTTCAAGGCCCGCTCCAGGCTGTCCCTGGTCGAGCCTGGCGGGCTGATGAAGGCTATCCGCATGAAAAAGCGATTGGTCTGCCGGTCCCAGAACTGGCTGCTTTCGGCGATGTTGGCGCCGTTCGCGGCAAGCTCCGCCGTGACGGCGGCAACGATTCCCGGCCGATCCTCGCAGGAAAGCGTGAGAATATGAACCGGCGCGGCCTCGTCCGTCGCCTCATTGCCTTGAGATTTCACGCCCTGTCGACCCTTTTCGTGAACAGGCTGAGCTCAGCCGGATCCATATGCACCACATGCTTGTCTTCGGGATAGGCGAGACTGTTGACATCGGCAACATACTCCGAGAACGCGGCGATGCGCTCGGCCTGCAAACGATCATATTCGGCGGCGAAATTGCGATAGACCTTGGAATGGCGAGGCATGTGGCCCCGGGTCTGGCCGAGAATGTCGTCGGCGAACAGATATTGCGCATCGCAACCGGTGCCCGCCCCCATCGACAGCATGATCAAGGATGTGCGTTCCGAGATCGCCTTGGCCACCTCGACCGGCACGACCTCGATCTCGGCGCCGATGGCGCCTGCGGCCTCCAGTTGTTTCACCGCCGCGAAGACCTCCATGGCGGTGTCGGCGGTCTTGCCGACCGCCTTGAAGCCGCCGGTCCAGGTGGCCCGTGACGGGATCAGCCCGACATGGCCGATCACCGGGATATTGTCATCGGCCATCCGCTTGACCGTGGCGTAGCCGGCGCTGCAATAGACCGCGTCGGCGCCGGCCTTGTAGAGCCGGAAAGCCCAGCGCACGAAATCGTCCGCCGTGCCGATCTCGTAGAAATTGTCGCCTGGCATGGTGAACAGGCTGGGTGCGGCGTCCCGGTATTGCGGGTTGAGCACCAGTTCGGGCGGCACCGAGACGATGTCGACCCCTGCGCGCTCCGCGGCCTCTGCCTCGTCCATCGTCAGCACGCGCAGCATGGTCAGCTGGCGCTTGCCTTTCATGGCGCGCAAATCCGCCACCGTCGGTCTTTTTCGGCTCATCAAAAGGGTTCCCTCAGTTGCATTCGGCGGCAGGTCAGCCGATCTGGATCATCACTTTGCCAGCCTCGACCTTCACTGGATAGGTGGCGAGATTGACGCATACCGGTGCGCCTCGAGCCACGCCCGTCTTGTAGTTGAAGCGGCCATTGTGCTTGGGACATTCGATGATGTCGTCCATCACCAGCCCATCGGCCAGATGCGCCTTCTCATGCGTGCAGTATCCGTCGGTTGCGAAGTACTCGTCATCGGGACTGCGATAGATGGCGAAGGTCCGGCCGCCATGATCGAAGCGGATGACATCCTCTTCCTCGACATCGTCGACGCCGCACGCTTCAACCCAGTCGGCCATCTCTCGTCTCCTGCAACTCTATTCCGCCGCCGCCGGAACGGTCAGCGCATGGAACTCGTCCCGGTATGGCTTGGCCGTCGGCGGCAATTCACGCTTGAGAAAATAGTCCTCGTACTGAAGCTGCTTGATGAGCACCGGCCAGACCTCGCGATAGGCATGCCACATCGAAGGGTTCGGCTCGGGCAGATCGTGCTTGATTAATTCATGCAGCCTCGGCAGCGCGTGATACGGCACCATCGGGAACATGTGATGTTCGACATGATAGTTCATGTTCCAGTAGATGAAGCGGCTGATCGGGTTCATGTAGACGGTGCGCGTGTTCAGCCGGTGGTCGGTGACATTATCGGCCAGGCCGATATGCTGCAGCAGGCCGGTCAGCACCATGTGCCAGCTGCCGTAGAGGCGCGGCAGGCCGATCAGCACCAGCGGCAGGAACGACCATAAATAGAGCGCCAGCACGATCGTCGCGACATAGATGGCGACATGCCAGCGCGCGGCTTTGACCACCTTGTGAAGCTCCATCTCGGGAATAAAGCTTTTCTCGTCGGGCGAGATGCTGCCGAACGCATTGCGCACAAGCGACGGCAGCGAATAGCGGAAATCGAGAATGCCGGTGAAGGCGAGTGCGGCGCGCAGCAGGTCCGGCGGACGCATCACCGCGATCTCGGCGTCGCGGCCGACGATGATCGTGTCGGTGTGATGGCGGGCATGGCTCCAGCGCCAGGTCACCGGGTTGCGCATCAGCATGAAACTGGCGATCTGGTAGACGGCATCGTTCATCCAGCGCGTGCGGAAGGCGGTGCCGTGGCCGCACTCGTGCCAGCGCGAGTCGCTGGACGAGCCATAGAGCACGCCATAGACGAGCAGGAACGGCACCACCCACCACGTCCCCCAGAACCAGGCGATCCCGGCGGCGGAACCCAATATGGCAGCGATCCAGATGATCGTGTCGCGGATCGCCGGCCCGTCCGAGCGTTGCATCAGCTCTTTCATCGCCTTGCGCGGCACATCGGTGTGATACCACTCGGCCGAGGCCAGCCCGGTCTCGATCGCGATGCGCGTGCTTTCCCCGACCAGGCTGTAGTCGCGCTTTTTCTCCATCACATCGACCTCCGATTTCCGGCCCGCCAGCCGGAGCATTCGTTTCGCATCATGCCCTGTCCGCCAATCCCGGGAAATTGCCCGACGGCACAGGATAATCCTGTTGCGGCTGCCTGGCGATCGACGCGATCTTTGCTTCGGCCGCCGCGATCGCGCCGGCGCCGTCGAGCACTCGGAACACCGCGTCGTAAGAACGGCTTTCGCCATGCTCCAGCCAGATCATCTCGCCTCGCTCGCGCGCCGCGAGATTGCCCAAGACATGGTGTGTCGAGGGCTCTATGCCCAGCGCATACTGCCCTGCCTGGAAATTCTGCCATTGGTAGGCGCAAGGCAGCTGATCCTTGCGCGTGATCACTTCGAAGCCGAGCCCGAGCTGATCGTTGACCACCGCCACCGGCACCTCGCCATTGGCGTCCGCCGCCATCTCATGCTGCCAGACCTGCTCGCTGAAGCCCAGTCGCGGCGCCGGCACGGTGCGGTAGCCGACCTTCTGCGCCTCGTAGCGTTCGCCTGCATGGCCAGCCCAGACGACGTCGCGGATCGGCGCCAGATAGCGCGAACCCTCGTCGAGCAAGGGGTGGCTGACATTGACGTGGTAAAAATACATGTGCGGCGTGCGATTGAAGCCATGGTTGACGACGCGGTCCGACAGCCGGATCTCGTTGCCGCCGACATCGGCCTCGATACGCCGGATCAGATGCAAATCCTCGCCGAACACCGCCGATTGCTGAACGATGCCTTCGGCCCAAAGCACGCAGCGGTCGCCATCCCAGGCCTCGCCATAGCCGGTCAGCCGCGCTGGAATGGTGCCGACGCGGCCATGCATCGAATGGATCACGGTCTTCTTGCCCGGGTAGTTGTAGCTATCGGCAGGCACCTCTTCGCGGCCCAATATGTGGTCGAGGCCGCAGGTGACAAGCAGGCCTGAAAACGAGCGCGCCCAGGCGAGTCCCCCTTCCCCCTCATAATCGTGCAGGCCGGGGTGGCGAAAACCGCTCGGCGAATGCCAGCCGATCGCCTGGCCCTTGAAGTCGCAATCGGCGATATCGAGCGCCCGGTCGACCAGCGTCGTGAAGCGCAGCCCCGTGCCGGTACGGAACTCCAGCATGCGGATGCCGCGTTCCACCCCATCGCCAAGCGTCATCAGCCGCACGCCGGCAAATTGCGACAGCATGCCCGAACGTTCCGACACCTGCCGGCGCGAAAGCGTCTTGCCGTAGAGTTCTACCATGTGACGGCCAACTTCTTCACTTCGCTCTCGTCTCTTTCAGCAGGGCCGACATATCGGCGCCGGTGATGATGCTCTCCACCGTCAGGAGATCGGTATCGGCAACCGTCTGCTCGGCGACGATCTCGCCGCGGCGCATGACGATGATGCGGTCGGCGACCTGGAACACGTGGTGGATGTTGTGGGTGATCAAAAGCACGGAATGACCGGCGTCGCGCACCTCCTTGACGAAGCGCAGCACGCCATGGGTTTCCTCGACACCGAGATTGTTGGTCGGCTCGTCGAGGATGATGACCTTGGCGGCGAACTGCATGGCGCGAGAAATCGCGATCGACTGCCGCTCGCCACCCGACAGCGTCGAGACCAGCGCATCGGCGTCGAGTTTTTTCGAGATGCCGACGCGCTTCAACAGCGCCGACGCCGCATCGCGCAATTTGGCGAAATCGAGCGGCGCGAACACGCCCAGCCATTTCAGCTTGACCGGTTCGCGCCCAAGGAAAAGATTGCGCGCAATGCTGAGATCCGGCGCCAGAGACGTATCCTGGTGGATGGTCTCGATGCCGAGGTCCATTGCATCGCGCGTCGAGCGGATCGAGACCTTCTCGCCGCGCACATAGATGTCGCCACGGTCGATCGGAAACACACCGGAAATCGCCTTGATCAGCGTCGATTTGCCGGCGCCATTGTCGCCGAGCAAGGCCACCACCTCGCCCTCCTTGAGGGCAAAGGACGCATTCTTCAGCGCCCGAACGCTGCCGAAGGATTTTTGCAGATTCTGCAGCCGGAGAACTTCCATGATCAGCCCCTTGCAGCGTTCTTCTGCAGCAAAGCGTGCAGGATGAGCATGGCGAGGATGATGAGGCCGACGAAGATGTTGTAGGCGAGGCCCGGCACGCCGATCAGCACGATGCCGTTGCGGATCGCGCGCAGCATCAGCGCGCCCACGATGGTGCCGAGGATCGTGCCGCGCCCGCCGGTCAGCGCCGTGCCGCCGACCACCACCATGGCGATCACTTCGAGCTCATAGCCGGTGCCGGCCACCGGTGAGGCGGCCGAGATGCGGAAGGCGCTGATCATGCCGGCCAGTCCCGCAAGGACCGAAGTCAGGATGAACAGCCACACCTTGACGGCGTCCGCCGGCACGCCGCGCGCCACCGCCGCGTTCCGGTTGGAGCCGATGGCGCTGATCCAGTTGCCGAGCTTGGCATAGCGCAGCACGTAGATCGCCAGCAGCGAGAGACCGATGAACCACCACAGCGAGGTGTAGAACCGGAACGACCCGACATTGAAGCTGCCGGCCAGCAGCGTGACGAAAAAGCCTGGCTGGTCCCAGGATTTCAGCGGAAAGCCCTGCGTGATGTAGAGCGCCGCCCCGCGCACCACGAGCAGCATGGACAGCGTGACCAGGAAGGACGAAATGCCGATCTTGGTGACGATCAGCCCGTTGATGGCGCCGATGGCGATGCACAGCAGAAGCCCGGCCAGAAGCGCGATGCCGATATCGACGCCTCCGTTCTGCACCAGAAGCATGACGACGACCGGCGCCAGCCCGAACACGGCACCAACCGATAGGTCGAATTCGCCCGCCGTCAGAAGCAGCGTCATGCCGAGCGCGATAATGCCGAGCTCGGGGAGGAACGCCATCATGTTGGAGATGTTGAGCGGCGACAGGAAATTGGCATCGGCGATGGCGAACACCGCGAGCAGGACAATGAGGATGACGAGCGAGGAGAATTGCGGCGAGCGCATAAGGCTCGATCTACGTTTCCCGACAGGCATTTCGTCTTCTGCGGCGATCATCATGACTGCTTGAACCATGCTTTGAAATGGTGCCCGCGGCCTGCGCCGCGGGCACCGGTTTTCACTTCGTGTCGTAGAGTTTCAGGATCGGTTCGACGCTCGAGGCGTCGTAGAGGCTGAAAGTATGGATGTCGTAGCCGATCGGTTCGCCCGACGCGGCGAGCCCGAGCAGCGCCACCGGCATGAAGCCTTGCGCAGACGGGAACTGCCAGGCGGCCGCGTTGACGAAGCCGGACTTCACGGCTTCCGCGGTTTCCTTCGAATTGCCCCAGCCGACGACCGGGATCTTGCCGGCCGGCACACCGGCGCCGTCGAACACCCGCTTGACGCTGGCCGCGACGGAATCGCCGAGCGCGATGATCGCCGGCGGATTGTTGGCCACCATATAGTCGGTCATCTTGGCAATGATGCCGGCCGGGTCGGTGCCGCAATCGACCACATCATATTTGATCCCCAACGGATCGAAGACGCTGGCGATGCCTTCGGTCTCCAGCTGCTGATAGCTGGCGCCAGGCACTTCCACCGGCAGGAACACCTTGTCGCCCTGCTTCACCATCTTGTGGTCGACAAGATACTTGGCCCAGATGACCCCCGCCTCCTTGAGATCGGCGCCGACATAGGCCTGCCGTCCGGTCGCCGGATCGTCTGTGTTGAAGAACACGATCGGGATCCCGGCCGCCTTGGCAGCCTTCACTTCCTCGGTCCACAGGCCCGGCTGGGCCGAGGTGGTGGCGATGCCGTCGGGCTTGGCCGCAAGCGCGGAATTGAAGGCCTCCTTCTGCGCCGCCATGTCGCCGCCGCTGAAGGAGATCTTGCAGGTCACCTTGAGCTGGTCGCAGGCTTTGGTCGCGCCGGCATTCCAGTCCAGCCAGAACGCATCCGACGGACCGCCATGCGACAGCAGATAGAACGTCTTCTGGCCATCCTGCGCCATTGCCGGCGAGGCGAATGCGATGCCCGCGAACACAGTCGCGGCCGCTGCCAGTTTCAATCCGAATTTCAACACTGCAATTCCTCCCTTGTTGTTGCTTCCAAGCCGGATGCACCGCCGGCAAAGGGCGGCGCACAGCTGGTCAGAGACCGTTGGCGCGGAACTTGTCGTCGAGAAATTTCTTGGCCCTCGGCACGTCGTCTTCCGAAAGGTGTTCGATGATCACCGGGATGTTCGGGTTCTTCTGCGACAGGCGCTGCAGATAGAGGTCGTAGTTCAGCGAGCCGGTGCCCGGCGCGTTGAGGACCATCTCGCCAACGCCGCGGAAGGTGTGCGAGGCCAGCGCGTCGTCATCGCCGATGTCCGCATGCTTCTCGCTCTTGTCGTCGCCGGCTCGTGCGACATCCTTGGCATGCGCGATCTTGACCTTGTCGGCCAGCGTGTCGAACACCTGGTTCAGCACCTTGTCCATCTGGTCGATGTTGTGGCTTTCGAAGTAGTTGGTCGGATCCATCAGCAGGCCGAGGCCCGGATGGTCGACCTGCGCGAACATCCTCACCGTTTCCTCGACCGAGCCGACGACATTGTTGACGTAGGTTTCGAGCAGGAACATTGAGCCGTGGTCATAGGCTTCCTGCGCCAGTTCGGAGATCACCTTGCGGCACATCTCAAAACCCTCTTCGGACTTGTTCTTGGGATCGCTCATCCACTCGCTCTCGGTGTTGTAGGTACCGGTCTCCGAGATCACGTAAGGACTGCCGAGCTGGCGGGCGTTGCGGATGATTTCCTTCAGCCGATCGACATTCGCCTTGCGGTGCGCGAGGTCGGGATGAATGACATTGGTGTAGCCCGAGATGCAGCAGATCGGCAGGTCGTGGGCACGGAACGTGTCGCGAACCTTCTTGGCCTTATCCTTGGTGATCTGGCCGGCCGACAGGTCGATATCCTTGAAATGAAGGTCGAGCTGCACGGTGTTGAAACCGTGGCCACGGATCTTCTTCGCCGTCTCTTCGAGGCCGTACGGGAAATAGCCCGTGAAAATACCTGCCTGCATCATAGTGTGAATTCCTCCCTGTAAGCGATTCAGTTGTCTGGTGTTTCAGTTGCGGTGATCAGGTAGCGATTTCGGAAAGCTTGACCGTGCGGCCCTCGTCGATCGAGCGATAACCCGCCTCGACCAGCGCCATGGTCTTGACGTTGTCGGCGACCGACAGCGCCGGCGGTGTGCCGGTCTTCACCGCGTGCTGGAGCTGCTCCATCACCCCGATAAAGGCATGCGGGAACCACATCGTGTCCCAGCTCGGACTGACCCACTCGCCTCCGGTCGTCTCGGTCGAGGCATAGGTCAGCGTCGAGGCAGCGCCCGTCGGCCAGCCAATGGTGCCCTTCGCGACCCCCTTGCTGCCGTCGACGCGCCATTTGATGTGCTGGTCGTCCTTGTAGCCATCCTGACGCGGACCGGACCAGACATCCTCCAGCGACACGGCAAGCACACCGGACGGGAAGCGCAGCGTCGACACGGTGATGCCGTCGGAATGGTCGAATATCGTGCGCGGATCCTTGCGTGTCAGCGTGGTGATCTCGTCGGGATCGCCGAACAGAAAGCGCAGCACGTCGAGATGATGCACGCTCATATTGGCGAGCGTCAGCCGGTCATAATCCTCGAGGAAGCTCTGCCAATGCGGGATGGCGTGCATGTCGATCTGCGCGAAGACGATGTCGCCCAGCGCGCCGCTGTCGATGATCTGCTTCAAGACGCGCATCGACTGGTCGTAGCGCATGTTCTGATTGACCGAGAGGATCTTGCCGGCTTTTGCCGCCTCGTCGCGCAGCTTGACCGCTTCCTCGACCGACAAGGCCAACGGCTTCTGCGCCAGGATCGCCTTGATGTGCTTCTGCTTCAGCGCGTGACGGATCAGCGCCGGCTGCAGGTCGGGCGGGAAAGCAAGATCGATGATCTCGACATTCTCGTCCTCGATCAGTTTTTCCGGCGTGTCGTGGACCGTGGGGATGCTCCAGCGCGTCGCCACCTTCTCGGCGCTGGCCCTGGTGCGCGAGGCGATTGCCACCACCGGGAACCCGGCTTCCTTGTAGGCGGCGAGATGGCACTCGGCCATGATCATGCCTGCGCCGACGCAGCCGATCTTGTATTCCTTCGTGCGGACCTTCACGTCCGGCTCGAAGCCTTTGCTTCCCATCTCTTCCTCCCGAAACTCTTTCCTTGCGGCGGCCGTCATCGTGCCAACGCTCCGCCGCTCTGTTCGAAATAATGCACTCTGGCCGGCTCGCAGGATATCGCCACCATGGCATCCGGCCGGATGTCGGGCTGGCCGCGCAGCAATGCCTTCAGCCGCGCCTGCCCGGCAGCGAGCGTCACCACGGTATAGCCGCCAAGCGGCTCGACCTCGAACACTCGCGCCGGGCGGCCCGGGCCCCCATCCGCCCACGGTCTAACCTTGATGTCTTCCGGCCTCAGCCCGATCTCCACGGCGTCGGCGGGCGCTGTCTTGTCTTCGATGCGGATCGTGCCTTCAGCCGCTTCGACACCGCCCTCGCCGCGCGCCGATCTCAGGATGTTCATCATCGGCGAGCCAAGCAGCCTTGCCACATAGGTGCTGGCCGGGCGGTCGTAAATCTCTGCCGGCGTACCGATCTGCCTGATCTGGCCGTCCTCCAGGATAGCGATGCGGTCGGCGACCGACATCGCCTCTTCCTGGTCATGCGTGACATAGATCAGCGTCTTGCCGAGTTCGCGCTGGATGCGCTTCAGCTCGACGCGCGTTTCCTCGCGCAGCCTGGCGTCGAGCGCCGAGATCGGATCGTCCATCAGATAGGCATTGGGATCGCGCACCAGAGCCCGCGCGATCGCCACGCGCTGCCGCTCCCCGCCCGAAAGCTGTCCCGGCGGCTTGTGCAGGATATGGCCGATATGCAGCTTCGCCGCGACGTCGGTGACCCGCCGCTTGATCTCGGTCTCGGCGACCCGGCGTTCGACAAGGGGAAAGCGGACATTTTCGAGCGCGCTCATATGCGGAAACAGCGCCAGGTTCTGGAACACCATCGCCACGTTGCGCTCGGCCGGCGACATCGCGTTGACCGGCCTGCCTCCGATCAGGATTTCGCCGGTGTCAGGTGTCTCCAGCCCGAGCACCAGGCGCAGGATCGTCGACTTGCCCGACAGCGGCGGTCCGAAGAAGCAGAAGAACTCGTTGTCGTCGACGGTGAACGAGGCGTCGTCGACGGCGAGTGTATTGCCGTAGCGTTTGGTCACATTGCGGAAGACGATATCGGCCATCTCAACCTGCCTTCATCGCAAGGCCGGTAGCGGCGTCGAAGACGCGCACCGACGACGTAGTGGGGGCGATGACAGCGGTGTCGCCGATAGCCAGTCCGACATCATTGTCGAACACCGTTTTCACAGCCGCCTCGCCCTGGCCGAGATGAACGATGGTGCGCGCACCGATCCGTTCGACAAAGGTCACCGGCATTGCGAGCCCCTGCCCATTCTGAACCAACGTCGCCTGTTCAGGCCGGAATCCGTAAAGCACCTCGCCGCGCGCACCGCGCATGGCCATCGCGAGTTCGCCCGGCAGCGGCGGCGTGACGCCCAGCGGTCCGAGATCGACGACCAGTCCGCGGTCGCTCTCCGCTGGCCTGCCCTTGAGCAGATTCATGCCCGGCGCACCGATAAAGCGGGCGACGAAGACATTGGCCGGATCGTTGTAGACCTCGAGCGGCGTGCCGACCTGCTGCAGCACGCCATGATCCATGACCGCGATGCGGTCGGCCATGGTCATCGCCTCAAGCTGATCGTGGGTGACATAGACCATGGTCTGGCGGAACTGCCGCTGCAGCTGCTTCAGTTCGGTGCGCATGACGGCCCGGAAAGCGGCGTCGACATTGGACAGCGGCTCGTCGAGCAGGAAGATCGCCGGCTCCATGATCGCCGAGCGGCCGATCGCCACCCGCTGCAAGATGTTGACCGACAGCCTGTCGGCCTTGCGGTCGAGCAGCGGCGTCAGCTGCAGCATCTCAGCGATAGCGCCGACACGGCGATCGATCTCGGCTTTGGCAGCCCCTCGCATTTTTGGTCCATAGGCAAGGTTCTGGCACACCGTCATATGCGTGAAGATGGCGTAGTTCTGGAAGACGAAGCCGACGCCGCGCCGGCCCATCGGCACGCCGGCCATGTCGCGCTCGCCAAACAGGATCTTGCCGCCGGTCGGCTCTTCCATGCCGGCGATCATGTTCATCGTCGTCGACTTGCCGCAGCCCGACGGGCCGAGCAGCGCCATGAACTCGCCGTCTGATATTGCCAGGTCCATGGTCTTGAGCGCGGTAAAGTCGCCGAATTTCTTGACCAGGTTCTGCAAGTGGATCGCGCTCATGCCGTTACCTCGCGTGCCCGCGCCATGCGCTTCATGGCAAACACCGCGACGATCGACAGCACGACCAGAATGGCCAGCGCGATCGCCGCCACATAGCCCCAGATCAAATCCTGAGTGGTGAGCTTGTAGATGTAGACCGAGATGGTTTCGGTGGCGACGCCTGGACCGCCGCCGGTCATGATGTAGAGCGTGTCGAAGATCTTGAAGTTCTCGATCACCCGGATCGCCAGCGCGATGATGATGATCGTCTTCATCTTCGGCAGCACGATGGTGACGAAGCGCTGCCAGGGATTGGCGCCGAGCAGCGTCGCCGCCTTGATCTGATCCTCCGGCACGCCGACCAGACCGGCAAGCAGGATGAGGAACATCAGCGGCGTCCACTGCCAGATGTCGGCGACCATCACCGCGATCAGCGCCAGAGTCGGATCCGACAGCCAGGCGATGGTGACGGGAGATCCGGTGAGCGCCGACAAGATGTCGTTCACCGGCCCTCCCGACTGGAACAGCATGAAGAACATGTAGCCGGCCACCGCCGGCACCACCATCATCGGCATCAGCAGGATCGAATAGAAGGCGCGCTTGCCCGGGAAATCGTCGGCAAACAGCGTCGCCAGCGCCAGCCCAAGCAGGAATTCCGCCGGCACGCAGACGATCATGACAATGACCGTACGCTTCAGCGCGCTCCAGAAGCGCGCGTCGGCGGCGAGATCGGTGTAGTTGGCAAAGCTGTTCCACATCGACCAGGCGTTCCACCAGCCGGTGCCCGACAGCGGCGACCAGTCGGTGACGCTGATGTAGAGCTGCATCAACAGCGGGAAGGCCGAGATGAACAGCACCAGGATCTGCGCAGGCAATGTCAGCCGGAAACCCAGCCTTGCGCCCTCATCGCGCGAAACCGGCTTTGCTCCGACGGCTTTCATCTCATCCTTGGACGTCATGGCAGTCACCGCGCTCATTGCTTGAGCGCCCCGAACGTCAACCCGCGCACAAGATGGCGCTGAATGGCGATGCCCATGATCACCGGCGGCACGGCCGCGATCAGGCCAAGCGCCGCCTTGGCGCCATAGAGCTGCCCGGTCATCGAGGAGGATAGCGAGGCCATGTAGACCGGGATGGTCACCCATTCGCGCGTCGTCAGAAGCAGCGCGATCAGATAGTCCGACCAGTTGAGGATGAAGACGAAGAGCGCGGCACTGGCCAGCGGCGCGCGCATCATCGGCAGCGTGATGCGGGTGAAGACGCGCAGCCGCGAACAGCCTTCGACAAGCGCTGCCTCCTCGATCTCGCGCGGCATGTCGTCGAAGAAGGTCTTCATCAGCCAGAAGGCGAACGGCAAGGTGACGATGCCGTAGATCAGCGCCAGGCCCCACCAGCTGTCGGTGAAGTTGAGGAAAGCCCACATGATCATCACCGGGATCATGACCGCCATCGGCGGAAAGATCCTGAGCTGGATCAGCGCCAGCGGCAGGTTCTGGCCGGAGCCGAAACGCGACAGCCCATAAGCCGCGGCAGTGCCCGCCGACATGGCGATCACCGTGCCGAAAACCGCCGACAGCAGCGATGCGAGGATCGGCTTCAGCGCGTTACGGTCGAGCGCGACGATCAAATTGTTGGTCGACTCGCCGAAGACGAAACGGAAATTGCTGAGCGTCGGGTTCTTCGGCCACCAGGTCAGTTCGGCGCCGGTCGCCGACCATTCGGCGATCGGCTTGAACGCCATCGATACCATCCACAGGATCGGCACCAGCGTCACCGCCATGGCCGCGAAGATCGCCGCATAGCGGAATATCAGGAAAGGAACGGAACGCTTCATCTGGCGGCTTTGCTGGTGGCGTTGTGGGCGGAGGGGAGAAGCAAGCTCCTCCCCTCCTTCGATATGATCCAGGGAGAAGGATCAGACGATTGGATCGAGAACTGTCGGCCAGGCCTCCTTGTTGGTCTTGATGGCTTCGAGCAGTTTGTCCTCGCCGGTGCGCCGGGCGATCTTCTTCCACTCTGCCTCGGTGTCGGCCATCGCCTGCTCCGATGTCTTGGCCTTGGTCAGCGCCGCCATCAGGTTCTCGTCGAGCGCATTGTGGAAGGCTGTCGCGCCGGGATAGTTGATGGTCGGCACGGTGCGGGCGACCGTCTCGCGCACGACGTCCATGTGGTAGGCATGATAGGTCTGGCGCACCAGCGGATCGGAGAAGTCCGAAAGCCGGAACGGGTCCAGATAACCGCCGGGGTTGGCACTCATCCAGGCATAGATGCGGGCCGAGCCCAGCCATTGCAGCAGGAGGTAGGCGACCTCCTGGTTCTTCGACTGTGACGAGACCATGCCGGTCAGCGAAAACCACAGCACGGAACGGCTGATCAGCTTGCCGCCGATCTCGCGGCCGGGCGGCAGCATCGAGCCGATCTTGCCGGTGACGGCTGAATCCTTATTGCCGGCATTGTCGAGGAATTTCGGCAGGTTGGAGAAGGCGCAGGTCATCGCCGCACCACCCTTGGCGAAGTTGCCATATTGCTCCGGCCAGCCCCAGGAGATCGCATCCGGCGAATGATGCGCGAGCGAAGCAACATATTCGTTGGTGGCGGCGATGCCTTGCTCGGAATTGATCATCGGCTTGCCGTCATCGCCAAACAGGAACTGGTTGGGCGAAGCCATCGAGACATAGCGCTGGTACCAGTTCGTGTAGCCCCAGCCCTGGTTGCGCAGGTCGGTCGAGCCGAACAGGCCCTTGTCCGGTCGCTGGAAGAAGGCGGCGATGTCGCCATGCTGCTTCCAGGTCTTCGGCGGCGCCAGATCGTAGCCGTATTTGTCCTTGAAGGCCTTCTTCTCGGCTTCGTCGCCGAACAGGTCGGTGCGGTAGACCCAGGTCTGGAAGTCGCCGTCCAGCGACACGCCATAGTTCGAGCCGCGGTATTTGTTGAGCAGCGACACGCCCTTGGCGCCGTTGACATAGCCGCTGACGGGATCGTCCCATTCAGGCTTATGCTGCGCGACAAAGTCGTCGAGCTTGGCGATGCCGCCGGTTTCGGCGAGGTCGCCGAGGCGGTTCCATTCGGTCGAGTAGATGTCGTAGGCCCCACCCTTGGTGGAGATGTCCTGCATCGTCTTGGTGAATTCCTGGCCGTTCGGCAGACCGACGATTTCGATCGCGATGCCGGTTTCCTTTTCCCACAGCTCCTTGATCGACGGCGCACCGGCCGGGAACGGCTGCGTGAGCTGGCCGATCGAGCCGTCGGACAGGCCGAGCACGATCTTGGTCGGCGCCTTGCCGGCGCCCTTCAGCGCCTTCGCCGCCTCGATGGCGCGGCCTTCCGGCGTATCGGCGCCATACTGGTAGCGCTCGGCCCCTTCGAAGCCCGTCGGGCCGCCGATCATGCCTGGCGCCAGCGCGTCGGCCGCATAGGCACGGCCGGGACGAATGAATTGGGGTGCGATACCAGCGGCGGCCATGATCACGGCCGCCTTTCCTCCGGATGCCAGCAGCCGGCGCCGCGAGATGCGGATCAAGTCAGACATTGAAACTCCTCCCTCAGGGCCACGTTTCCTCCACGACCCTTATGAGGGATATTGACGACAGCATGGCAAGGCTGTCAACATCATAAATAATCAAAACACATCATAACATCGCAATAGGGCAAGGAAATGCACAAAAACGGGATCCATCCGTCAAGCCGGATGCCTCAATTTGAGGGCACCCGACCCTTCCCGGCCCTGCGCAGCCCTGCCGGACCATTTGATTTAGCCCGGCGGCTTGCACATCGGCCAAGGGCGGATACATCATTTCCCATCAGAATCGCCGATGACGGGGAAGCCGTCACCAGCCGATCTGACGCATGCAGGAGATGAAAGACGGTGCGTTCCACCCTGACTGACATAGCCCGGGAGGCCGGCGTCTCGGCCGCCACCGTCGACCGCGTGCTCAACAACCGACCCGGCGTACGGGCGCGCACACGGGAAATCGTGCTCGAAATGGCGCAGCGCCTCGGCTACATCGCCGAAGGCCCGAACGGCGCGCCGCCACGGCCCTCGCCCGGCGAGGTCATCCGGCTCGACTTCGCCCTGCCGGCCGGCACCAATTCCTTCATCAAGATGCTGCACCGCCACATCGAGGCACAGGCTCTGGCGCGGCCCGACCTCGATGTTCGTATCGCCACCATAGAGGGCTTCAATCCTGACCGGCTCGCTCGCCTGCTGCAGGATCTGCGCGGACAGACGCAAGGCGTCGGCGTCATCGCACTCGACCACCCCACGGTGCGCGAAGCGATCCGCTCGCTGTCGGCCAACGACATCAAGGTGGTGACCATCGCTTCCGACATCCTGCATGTGCCCAGGGTCGCCTATATCGGCATCGACAACCGCGCCGCCGGGCGGCTGGCCGGCTATCTGCTCAACCGCTTCATGGGATCGGGGCGTCCGGGCAAGGTGGCGCTGTTCGCCGGCTCGCTGTCCTATCGCGGCCACGAAGAACGCGAGATGGGGTTCCGCCACGTGCTGACCGAGGAATCACCCAATCTGCAGATCGTCGAGATGCGCGAAATGCTCGACGATCGCGAGAAGGCCTATTCGGAGGCATCGGCCCTGCTGGAGCGGCACCCCGACCTTGCCGCGATCTACAATGTCGGCGCCGGCAACACCGGCATCGCCCGCGCGCTCAAGGAGCGCGACCGCGCCCAGTCCATGGTCTTCCTCGGCCACGAAGTGACGGACGGGACCAAGGACCTTCTGCTCGACGGCACGCTCGACGCTGTCATCGACCAGAACCCGCGCGTCGAGGCCCGCGAAGCGCTCAACACCCTGATCCATGCGGTCCGGGGACTGCCCTATGAACTGCACCAACCAAGGCTGCAGGTGATCTTCAAGGAGAACATCCCGGAGATTTGACCTGTACGAGGCGGCGCCGCAAAGCGCCCGCCCGCTCGATGCTTCTAGTCTATTGGACGGCAGCGACTTCAGCCGCGGCGCCATCGACAAAGCTCTTGTCGACCCATTTGCCATAGTCGATCGAGCCCTTCAGCAGCCCGGCGCTGGCCATGAATTTCTCCTCGCCTTGCAAGGCGGCGATCGCGCCGTCCGTGAGTTTCGGATCCTGATGGAACACCCCGTCGGCATAGGTCTTGCGGACGGATTTTTCCGACGACTTGGTGGCCTCCACAAACGTCTTGATCGTCTCATCCGGATGGGCATCGGCCCAACGCGAAATCTCGATATCGATCTTCAGCAGCCGCTTGACCAGATCGGGATATTTCGCCGCGAAGGCGCCGTTGACCGAGATGACGTTGGGCACGTTCCATTCCGGATGAGTGCTGGTGTCGAACAGGACGCGCGCCTCGCCGGTGTCGACCAGCTTGGCCGCCGTCGAATCGGTCTCGACAATGGCGTCGATATCGCCGCGCAGCAACGCCGGGCCGGATGCCTCGAACGGCAGGTTCAGACCTTCGACGTCATTGATGGTCAGGCCGACGCTGCTCAGTGCCTTGCTGAAGTTCGAATGCCGCACCGTGCCGGTGAGATAGGCGACCTTCTTGCCCCTGAGATCCTGCAGCGTCTTCAGCGGCGAGTCGGTCTTGACGACGATGTAGGAACCGCCGGCCTTCACATAACTCGACAGGCCGATCAGCTTGACGTCGGCGCCGGACGCAGCAACCCGCAGCGCCGGATTGTTGCCGGTATAGGTGAACTCGATCGCGCCGGTGGCCAGCGCGGTCGTCGCCTCCGAACCGCCATTGAAAGTCACCAGTTCGACCTTGATGCCGTCCTTGGCGAACTCCTTCTCCCACCAGCCGTCCTTCTGGGCGAGGATGAATTTGAGATGCCCCGGCGCGGTACTGCCGATGCGGATAATTTCAGGCTTGTCCTGCGCGAAGGCAGGCATGCCACCAAGGCCGATGACGACGCCAATAGCGCCCTTCAGCAGCAGCCGGCGAAGTGCGTCGAATGGAATGTTGGGCATGGGAAAAATCCTTCCTGGTTGGAATGAATGGACCGCTTAAATGAGCGAGGTCTCGGACTGGCCTTTCCAGGCTGTTGCCCAGCGCTCGAACCAGACGAGCAGGTAGTTGACGGTCAGGCCGATGACGGTCAGCGTCAGGATGCCGGCGTACATGTCGGCCGTTTCCATCATCAGCTGCGAGTTCTGGATGAGGAAACCGAGGCCGGATTTGGCCGCCAGCATCTCGGCGCCGATGACCGCGAACAGCGAGGATTTCACCGCCAGCCGGGCGCCGGCGACGATCGAGGGAATGCTGGCCGGCAGGATGACTTTGCGGAACAGATCGAAGTCGGACGTACCCATCGAGCGCGCCGCCTTGATCAGCAGCGGATCCACCGACTTGACGCCGCTGATCGTGTTGACGAGGAGAAAGAAAACCGAGGAGTAGAAGGTGATCGCCACCTTCGATTCCTCTCCGATGCCGAGCAACAGGATGAACACCGGCAGCAGTGCGAATTGCGATGTGTTTCGCAGCGTCTGCACCAGGAGGTCGGAAACCTTCTCGAACAGCGAATAGCGCCCCATCAACAGACCGAGGGGGATGGCCACCACCACGCCGAGTGCGAAGCCGATCGCGGCGCGCTGCAGGCTGATGCCGATATGCTCGATCAGCACGCCCGAGGCGAGCAGCGCCCACCAGGCGACCAGGACCTCGCTCAGCGGCGGAAAGAAGATGCGGTTCAGCCAGCCGAGCCGGGGCGCGATCTCCCACAGCAGGAAGAACAGGCCGAGCAGCGGCACGCCATAGAGGAACGTGCCGTGGCTTGCTTTCTTGCTCCGGATCTTGGCGCTGGCCTTGATGGCCGGGACCCTGGCGGCGGCTAGCGTTTCGCCAGCGCCGGCAAACAGGTGGAGCGCTCCCGCGGAGCCAAACTTCTCGGTCAGATAGGCCATTGGTCCAGCTCCTCAGTGACTGAAGGCTGGCGACAGGGTCCAGTCCTTCTGCGCCTTGTTGACCTCGTCGCGCAGCACGTCCCAGACGCGGGCGCGATATAGATTGAATTCGGCGCTGGCGCGGATGTCGCCGTCGCGCGGTCGTGGCAGGTCGATGTCGATGATCTCTTTCACCGCGCCCGGCCGTGCCGTCATCACCACGACGCGGTCGGCGAGGAAGATCGCCTCGTCGATCGAGTGGGTGACAAAAATCACCGTGGTGTTGATCTTGCCCCAGATCCGCAGCAGCTCGCCTTGCAGAAGCTCGCGCGTCTGCTGGTCGAGCGCCGCGAACGGCTCGTCCATCAGCAGCACTTCCGGGTTGCTGGCCAGCGCACGCGCGATCGCCACACGCTGCTGCATGCCGCCGGACAGCTGGTTGGGAAAACGGTCCTCGAAACCGGCAAGGCCGAACAGCGCCAACAGATGGCGGGCTGTGGCGGCACGCTCGGCCTTGGCTACGCCGCGCACTTCCAGCGCATATTCGATGTTGGCGAGCGCCGTGCGCCAGGGAAACAGCGCATATTGCTGGAAGACATAGCCGGTCTTTGGATCGGGCCTGGTGATGCGCCTGCCGTCGAGCTGGACGTTGCCGCCGGTCGCCTGCGTCAGCCCGCCAATGATATCGAGCAGCACCGACTTGCCCGAGCCGCTCGGGCCGACCAGCGTGATGAACTCGCCCTTGCGGATGGAAAGCTCGACGCCGTCGAGCACGGTGACGCGGTCGGTCGCCTCGCCATCCACGGTGACGAACTGCCCCGGCTTGAGCTGGAAGGTCTTGCTGATGTCGCTGACGACGATCCGGTCCATGTTCGGGCGATCCATATCTGTCTCCGATCGGTTCACTGCGCCACGCGGATGCGGTGCGTCGGGTCGAATTCCGAGCCGCCCGCCTTGCCGCGCTTCCAGCCAAGCGCGCGGGCATAGGAGCCGAACATCTGGCGGGCGTCGGCCTGAGCTTCCGTGATGCCGGTCGGCCCTTCGGCGAACTCGGCCACATAAAGCGCGTCGGTCGGGCAATAGATCTCGCAAAGAAAGCAGGTCTGGCAGTCCTCCTGGCGAGCGATCACCGGCACGCCATTGTCGGTCGCGTCGAAGACGTTGGCCGGGCACACCTTGACGCAGATGTCGCATTCGACGCAGCGCGTGGCCGAGACGATCTCGATCATGACGCCAGCTCCGCCAGCCGCTCAGGCGCACCTGCGATGCGGAACGCATCCACACCGGTGATGACCAGCCGGTGCGCGAAGGCCGGGCTCTTGCCCGCCAGATCGGTGCGGCGGTGCATGCCGCGGCTCTCGGTGCGGTGCAGCGCGGCGGCCACGGACCAACGCCCAGCAGCGGCGATCGATGCCGCTTCGCGCGTGCGGACCCGGTCCAGCCCCTCGCCTTGCAGATGGCTGCGCACGTCGCGCCAGACACTCTCCAGCCGCTCGCCGCTTTTCTCCAGGCCCTCGCCAGTGCGGAAGAAATTCTTGTCGAGCGGCGTGACTTCGCTACGCACCGCCTCGATAACTTCGCCCGCCGAGATGTCGGCCCTCGCCGATGATGCAGGACGCAACCCGGCCTGGCCGAGCGATTGCACCGCGCTGCGGAAGGCCTTGCCGGTGCGGCGCTTGGCATGGGTCGAGGCGCCCTTGCCGGCCCACCAGCCACTGGCCAGCGCCCAGGACGAATTGACGGCGCCGCCGCCTGATAGCGCACCGGTCATCATCTCGCGGCTGGCGGCATCGCCGGCAACATAGAGGCCGGGCACGCCGGTGGCGCAATCGTCGGAGACGATGTCGATGCCACCGGTGCCCCGCACCGTGCCTTCGGCGCGCAAGGTGATGCGGAACAGTTCGCTGAACGGATCGATGCCGGCGCGGTCATAGGGCACGAAGCAGTTCGGCTGGCCCTGGCGCAGCCAGCCTTGCAGCACCGGCTCGGCTTGATCGAGCCGCGCATAGACCGGGCCGTCGATCAGCGCACGCGCCACTTCCTCCTCGCGGTCGCCGATGCCGTTGCGCAACGGCTCGCCGGTCGGCCCGAGGATCGGCGAACCATCCTCGCGATGGAACGATGCCCAGCGGAACGGCAGGCCCTTGTTCAATGAGGAGCCATAGGGCGCCAGCGTGTACTTGCCGGTGAACTCCATGCCCGACAGGCTGGCGCCGGCTTCCGCCGCCATCAGATAGCCGTCGCCGGTCAGCCCGGTCGCGCCGAGGATGCGCTCGCGGAAAGCGCAGCCGCCCGTCGCCAGCACCACCGCGTTGGCGTCGACGCGCCAGTCCTGGCCGATCTGCCGGGCGACACCGGCGGCGCCGACGATGGCATTGCCGTCGGACAGAAGTTCGAGCGCCGGGTGATGGTCGAGCACGGTGACGCCGGCCAACAGCACCCGGCGGCGCATGAAGCGCATGTAGTCCGGCCCGCGCAGATTGGCGATGTAGAGCCGGCCGTCATCCTCGCTCGGAAAGGGATAGCCCCATTCGGACAGCCTGAGCAGATTGCGGTAGGCGGTATTGACGCAGCGCAGCATCCAGCGCGGGTCGGCGAGTTCGCCGGTGCGCTGCCAACGCCGCTCAACGACGGCATGCCTGTTGTCGCCCGGCGGCACGCACCAGGTGCCGGTGTTGGAGGGCGCGGTGGCGCCACTGGTGCCAAGATAACCTTTGTCGGCCAGCACCACCTTGGCGCCGCTCTCGGCCGCAGCGACAGCCGCCCAGGCCGCTGACGGACCTCCGCCCAGCACCAGCACGTCGGCCTGGAGGTGCAGCCTGTCAGAAACGGATTTTTGCGGCTTGGGCATGGATACCTGGCGAATGCCTCGAGGACGGCGCTAGGCCGCGCGGGCCGCGCTGGAAGACCAGACCGGCTCGTTGCCGGCGCTCCACTTGATGTTGCAGCCGATCGACGGCACCTGGCTGGCAGTGGGCCTGCCGCCCTCCAGCACCGTGTCGACCGCTGCCCGCAGATCGGCACCGGTCACCGGCTTGCCATTACCCGGCCGCGCATCGTCGAACTGGCCGTGATAGGCGAGCCGCCGGTCGGCATCGAACAGGAAGAAGTCGGGTGTGCAGGCGGCGCCGTAGGCCTTCGCCGTCTGCTGCGACGCGTCCTTGAGATAGGGGAAGGAATAGCCGAATTTTTCGGCCTCTTCGCCGATGCGGGCCAGCGTCTCCTCCGGATGCGCCTCATGGTCATTGGCGTTGATCGCCACCACTTGCAGCCCCTTGCCGGCATAATCCCTGGCGAAAGCGGCAAGCTGCTCACGGATCAGCACGACGAACGGGCAGCGGTTGGAGATGAAGGCGACGAGCAAGGCCGGCTTGGCATCGAAATCGGCGAGCCGGTGCAGCACGCCTTGCGCGTCGGGCAACAGGAAATCGGCGGCCTTTGTGCCGAGGTCGATCGGATTGGACTCTGTCTTCGGCATCGATGCGCGCTCCCTTTGTGCAGCCGGTTTTCACAGGCCAAGGTGCGAGCGCCTCGAACGTTCGCAGTTAGTCTATGAATTTAGTATAATTATAGGCTAGAGAGCACATTCACGGTCAACCGCGCGGCTTAGAATATCGTGCCAATGTTTCAGGCCGAGCCGCCAAGTTTGTTCGGGCGGAAGCCGATCCGGAGAAATCCGAACGGACAGGATTTATCAAGCGCAACGGGTTCGACGACGAATTGGTACTGCCCAGCCGAAACGCCTTGCGATTTTCGCGACGTCATTCCCCTTCCGGATAGAGCGCCTTCGCCAGGTCGCGGATCGCATCTGATGTGCGCGGGCCGAAGCCGATCATGTAGGCGCCGTCAAGCACGACCAGCGCCTTGTTGGCCGCCGCCGGCGTTGCCGCCAGCGCGCGGTTGCCGAACACCTGCTCGGGCGTCGGGCCACCCTTGCCGTCGCTCATCATCAGGATGACATCAGGCGCCATCTCGATCAGCTTTTCCTCTGATGCCGCCTTGTAGCCCTGCACGACATCCATCGGGTTGCGGCCGCCGGCGTAGCGGATGATGGCGTCGGCCGAGGTGCCGGCACCGGCTGCGCTCAGCTTCACAAGGCCATGAAAGAACACCACTTTCTTGCGCCGCTCCGGCGGGATTTTTGCTGCCAGATCGGCTGCCGTCTGAAAGGCGGTGAGCACCTCGGCGGAAACCACCTTGCCCTTGTCCTCGAGCCCAAGGCTGGCGGCGATCAGGGTGATCTTGCGCTCGATGCCTTGCGGGGTGTTGTCCTGCGGGACGAAGACGATCGGGATCGCCAGCGACTTCAGCACCTCGACCGCCTCCGGCGGCCCGCTGTCCTCGGCCGCCAGGATCAGATCGGGACGCAAGCTGGCCAGCCCCTCGACCGAAAGCTGGCGGCGGTAGCCGACATTGGGCTTCCCGGTTACGGATGGCGGATATTTGCTGCCGCGATCGACGGCGATGATCCGCTCGCCGGCGCCGAGCGCGTGCACGATCTCGGTGACGTCGGAGCCGAGCGTCACGATTCGGGTCGCCGCGCCCGGCACGACGCTTCGCCCCAGCGCATCGACAACCGTCTCGGCGGCCAGCGCCTTGAAGCCGCAGGAAGGCGCCAGCACCGACAGCGCCAGAAGCAGCACCGCCGCGATCCTGCCCGGTTGCAACCAGCCGATCCTCTTGCCATCGCCCACACTTCCGACCATGCCGCTGCTCCCGTGCCAAATGCTTCTCGATGACGGTCGGCTATAAATTTAAAGTTGACTTATGTCATCATGTTTTAATATGTGACCCCTGCCCCGGCCCGCGTGGTCGAGGGATTCTCGATCATGCCAGCCAAGGCCCTTCAGCCACCGCCAGCAGTTTTGCTTTTGCTTGGGGGCTGCATGACTATGACAACGACAACAAACACGACCTTGATGGCGAGCACCGCGCTCGCCTTCGTGCTCGGCCTCTGCGCCGTGCCTTTTGCCAACGCGCAGGAACAGGACCAGGAGAAAAAGGCCGCCGCCAAGGCCGGCCGCCTGGCACCGGCCAGTGCCGCGCAGCACCAGCCGGCGACCATGCTCGACGTGATCACCATCTCGGCGACGATGATCAAGACGGCGGTGATCGAATCGATGGCCGCCATCAGCGCCATCGATCAGGACGAACTCGACCGCATTCAGCCCGACACCGCCGCCGACATCTTTCGCACCACGCCCGGCGTCGCCGCCTCGATGAACGGCGACGATCCGGCAACCGCCATCAACATTCGCGGCCTGGAACAATATGGCCGCGTCGTCGTGACACTCGATGGCGCTCGTCAGGATTACTGGCGCGTCGGTCACGGTTCGGGCTCGTTCTATGTCGAACCCGACCTGATCAAGGAAGCCACTGTCATTCGCGGTCCGGTGTCGAATGCTTATGGTTCCGGCGGCATCGGCGGCGTCGTCTCCTTCGAGACCAAGGATGCCGGCGACTTCCTCAAGAAGGACGAGCGCTGGGCGCTGAGCGAAAAGCTCGGCTATGAGGACAATGGCGACGGCTTCACCACCAGCACCACCGGCGCCTACCGTTTCAGCGACGATGCCGACATCATCGGCAACCTCATCTATCGCGACCGCGACAGCTACACCGACGGCAATGGCGACACCGTGCCGTGGACCGGCGAGCGGGTGACCAGCGGCTATCTGAAGACGACTCTGCGGCCGGCCGATGGCCACGAGCTGAAGCTCGGCGCCATCCTGCAGCGCTACAACGACCAGATCACCGGATCCAGCGGCTCGACCTCGCCAACGCTGAGCCGCTACGACACCAACACCACCAACCAGACCTACACCGCTGCCTACACCTGGAGACCCGACGACAACGCGCTGATCGACTTCAGCGCCAATGCCTACCACAACCGCACCCGCGCCGAGCAGACGCAGGTCGCGCCCGCCTCAGGGATCGGCAATTTCCGTTTCTATGATGTCGCCACCTCGGGCTTCAACGTGAAGAACTCCTCGCGCTTCGACGCCTGGGGGCTGGCCCACACGCTGACCTACGGACTCGATTACTACTATCTCGAAGCCTCCTCGGAAGCGGCGCATTTCGGCGCTGGCCAACAGCAGGGCTATGGCGGCTTCCTGCAGTGGCAGGGCGATTACGAGGACTGGCTGCAGGCCATAGCTGCGATGCGCTATGACGGCTACCAGCTCGATGGCGAGACGCGCATCCCGTCGCCACAGGAAGCCTCGATCTCCGGCGATCGCTGGTCGCCGCGCCTCACCGTCGGCGTCACGCCGTTTGACGGCTTTCAGCTCTATGGCACCTACTCCGAAGGCTACCGGGCGCCTGGCCTGCAGGATGTCTTCCGTGGCGGCGGCGCGCATGGCGGCGGCGACACCTATCGGCCCAATCTCCTGCTGCAGCCCGAAACGGCGAAGAGCTGGGAAGCCGGCATCAATGTCAAATACGATGATTTGCTGACGCCGGGCGACCGGTTGCGCGCCAAGCTCAACGTCTTCCACACCGACGTCGAGGACTATATCGACGTCGACCTCACCGTCCTGCCGCGCACGGCAATCAACATCGGCGACGCCCGCCTGAAGGGCGTCGAGGCCGAGATGGTCTATGACTACAACTGGGGTTTCGTGAACCTCGCCGGTGCGCTGATCAACGCCAAGGTCGTCAGCGGCGTCTATTCCGGCCAGGCGCTGAACAACACGCCGCTCGACCGCTTCTCGGCCACAATCGGCTTTCGCATGCTGGAGGACCAGCTCACGGTCGGCGCGCAATATCTCAGCGTCGGCAAGATCACCCGCACCAGCCGCACCAATCCCAACGCCGTGCCGATTGTCGACGACGCCTTCGATCTGGTCAATGTCTTCGCCAACTGGCGCGTCAACGACAACCTCAAGCTCGATTTCGGCGTCGATAACATCTTCAACACCGCCTACACCGACCCGCAAAGCGCATGGTCGACCTCGGCGGCAACCGAACAGGGCAAGGGCCGCACCTTCAAGGTGGCCCTCACCGGCAGGATCGGAGGCTGACAATGAACGAAGCATCGGTGCGTGAACTGGCCTGCGAGGCGCGGCTCAACCTGAGGCGTCTGCCGGACTACATGGACAGCATCTCAGACAGGCTGCGGAGCTTCGAGGCCGATGCCTCGCATGAGGGAAAGCGCATCGATTTCCGCTTTGCCTTCGGCGGGGCCTCTTTCGACATGGAACGGCTGGTGATGCGGGCCAATGCTGCCGACCGCGACGGGCTCGCCCGTATCAAGGACCTGCTGGCCACAGCCGTACAGGTCTACGCCAAGGAGGAAAACCCCGAGATCGTCTGGACCGGCGATCTCTCAGGCGAAACCAGCCTCGCCCAGTTCCGCGAGATGGTGGTGACGGATATTCGCGACCTCACCCCGCACATGCGCCGCATCCGGCTGGCCGGCGAGAATCTCTCGCGTTTCACCAAATTCGGCGGCATGCACATCCGCATGCTGTTTCCGACCAGGGAGGTGCCCGATCCGCTGTGGCCAGTGCTGGGCGGCAATGGCCTGCCGGCTTGGCCCGCCGACGACCGGCGCCCGGTGGCGCGCGTCTACACCATCCGCACGCTGGACGTGGCCAAGGGCATCATCGATGTCGACTTCCTCGTCCATCCCGGCGAGAGCGTTGGCTCCGCCTGGGCCATGCAGGCAGCGCCCGGCACGAAAGTCGGCATCATGGGACCGGTCGGCCGCCCGGTGCGGCAGGCGGAGTGGTACGTCATGGGCGCCGACGAAACCGGCCTGCCGGCGCTGGCGCGGCTGCTGGAGACGCTACCAGCCGAGACAAAGGGCGTCGCCTTTGTCGAGATCGCCAATGATGGCGAAAGGCAAGCGATCAACAATGCCACGGGCATCGAGTTGCATTGGCTGACAAGGAACGGCGTGCCGGCGGGCGAGGACAAACTGCTGGCCGAGGCTGTCCGCTCGGTAGCGTGGCCGCAGGACGGTTCGGCCTTCGGCTGGTTCGCGGCGGAAGCCGCTGCCGCCAAGATCGTGCGCGAATATTGGCGCGACACGCTGGGCCTTGGTCGCGATCAAACGCTGGCGGCTGCCTATTGGCGGCGTGGTGCTGCCGGATTGATGGCTGGTTGAGGTCTGAAGCGCGGTTGATGGCAGCGTGAACTGAGAGGCGTCGGCGGTGCCCCTCATCTGCCTGCCGGCATCTTCTCCCCGTAAACGGGGCGAAGGACACTGTCGCCGATGATTTCGCCAATCACCAACGTCACAAAAAACAGCGCCGGCGTTGCAACAAGCCCCTTCGCCCCGTTTACGGGGAGAAGATGGCGGCAGCCAGATGAGGGGCGGCGCTGAGTTCGGTTAGCAAGCGCTCGTCCCTAGACTTTGCGAATGACCGCCTCGCCATCCTCGCCAACACCAATCATGATCTTGTCGCCGGAAGCTATGCCGGCAATGTCGCACACCACCAGCGGCATGCGGATGTCATAAAGAAATTCGGCAACGATGGCGCCGACCGCCAGGATCGGGTCCGGCCGCTCCAGAAGAATCCCGGTTGGCGCGGTTCCCCTGCGGATCGCCTCGGCCAGGACCGAGGATGAAGACGATGAGCCGCGCCCGCTCGGCATGACCAGGATCTTGCCAGCGACATTCTGGCCGAGACCGGGATGCGAATGGTCTGTTATGTCGCCCGTCTCGGCATCGATGCCGCCCCAGAAGCTCAGCGGTTGCGAATACACCAGCGCCTGGCCCCTGGCTTCGCCGGCCAACTGGAAGATGCCGGTTCGTTCCACCGGTCGCGTCATGAGGCGCTCCGCACGACATGCCCGACGGCAGCGGAGCGGATGCAATCCTCCATCTCGGCGAAGGCGACGGACACGCCGATATTGCCCGGCGCGTAATGCGCCCACTTGCCGGAATTGGTCATCACCACGCCGTCAAGGCGTTCCAGGATCGAGGTGACATAGGTGCAGGTGTCGGTGACCGGGATCAGGCCGAATGCCTCCATGCCGGCCAGCGCGCCCTCCTCCTGCAGTCGCGTCAGGGTCGCGCGCCCGGTGTTGACATAGATCGGGATGTGCCGGCCCGGTGCAACCTCGCGCAGCAACGGCAACAGGCGCATCCACTCCTCATGCGAAAAATGCGGAGTGCCGAGCGACACGGCCGCCAGCGGCGAGCCGTCCGGCACACTCGATAGCCTGGCCAGCGCATGGTCGATATCGGCGCGGGTGATGCGGATCGTCTCGTTAGGCGCATGACCCTGGAACGCCTCATCGAGCGTCATCGCTTCCGGCGTGATGCCGACCGCATGGAACAGCGCCACAGCACCCGTCGTTGCAGCCGCCGCGCCCAGCGCCTTCAGCTGGTCCTCATCGCGCGGCTGCGGCAGACCGGCAATCACCGGAACGCGGTCGCCACTCGCTTGCCCAATGAATAGCCCGACGCCGACGAAAAGGCTGTCGCTCGGCTCGCCGTCCGGAACATCCAGCTCAAACAGGATCCGGCCGCGCCGGTCCTCGCTCAGATGCAGACCCCAAGCCGGCGCGCGTCCGGTCATGGCGCAGCACAGATCGATGAAATCGCCATAGCGGTTGGTGCGCGCGCCGATCACCGAATTGGCAAAGACGATGGCGTTGGACTCACCCCAGGCGATCTGCTGGCCAAAGCTTGGCCGAAAGCGCGTCTGGTAGGGCGCGCAGGTGAAGGTCGCCTGGCAGCCGAGTTCCAGATGCGCCTTCATCAGCCGCCGCGCCGGCACCTCTTCCGCTAGGGGCATCTTGACCATGCCGGGATGGATGAGATCGAACGAACCGACATTCAGCGTCGTCGGCACCTGAACGCGGCCACCGCCTTCGACCAGCCGCTCGACGAAATCGAGACCGGCCTTGCCGTGATAGAGACAGCCATCGATATGGGCGCCGGTAATGTCGAGTAGGCCGCCCGCCCCGACAGCATTGGAAAACGCGGCCAGGATTTTCATGGCAGCGGCGGCGGACGGACCCTGCTCGCCGTCGAGCATGGATCGGTCCTGTGCGGTCAATTTAAGCGTCATCAGTACTCCAGCCACTTACGCGATCGTATGGCGGGGCAGCGCCCCCTCTGCCCTGCCGGGCATCTCCCCCACACGTGGGGAGATCGGCAGCTTCGGCCTTATTGCACTTTTTGCAATGTGGGAGATTTGCGAAACCAACGATGACAGCCGATCTCCCCACTTGAGGGGGAGATGTACGGCAGGACAGAGGGGGCCGCCACGGAACGCCAACCATCCGATCCGTCCACAGTCCTACTTAACCCGCCGCGATCAACACCGTACTCTCCGGCGACCAGCGCAGAACGACGTCCTGACCTTCCGCCAGCCTGTCGACACCCGTGTTCTGTACAATCACCTTCAACGTCTGGCCGCCACGCTCGACGAAATAGGTGCTGTTGTTGCCGGCGAAGATGCGCTTGGAAACCTGCCCCTTGAGCATGTTGGCAGTGCCATCCGGTGCTCCGGCATCCGTGGCGATGCGGATGCGTTCGGGGCGCACGGCACAGCTCGCCTTGGCGCCGGCGGCAAGCTTGGCACCCGCGCCGGCGGCAATCGCCGTGCCGTCCGGCAGCCGGATGCCATCGCCCGTCGTATCGCCGCGAAAAATGTTGGCGTCGCCGAGGAAGGTGGCAGCGAACTCGCTCTTCGGCCTGTTATAGATCTCCTCCGGCGGCCCCTCCTGCACCAGCCTTCCGTCGCGCAATATGCCGATGCGGTCGCTCATCGTCAGCGCTTCTTCCTGGTCGTGCGTGACGAAGATCGTGGTGATGCCGATCTCGCGCTGGATGCGCTTGAGCTCAATCTGCATGTCGACGCGCAACGCCTTGTCGAGCGCACCCAATGGCTCGTCGAGCAGCAGCACGCGCGGCTTGGTGACGATGGCGCGGGCGAGAGCCACACGCTGCCGCTGCCCGCCGGAGAGCTGGTGCGGCCGGCGGCCACCAAGCTTGCCAAGCTGCACCAGATCGAGCGCGCGTTGCACCTCCGTCGCAATCACAGCCTTGGCCTCGCCACGCACCGACAGGCCGAAAGCGACATTGTCGGCGACGCTCATATTGGGAAACAGCGCATAGTTCTGGAACACCATGCCGATACGGCGCTTCTCGACGGGCACCCGCTCGACGCTCTCGCCGCCGATGGTGATGCGACCCGAGTCAGGAAAATCGAAACCGGCGATCTGCCGCAGCAGCGTGGTCTTGCCGCTGCCCGACGGCCCGAGCAGCGCGTAGAAGCCGCCATCGGCGAAGTCGATGGAGACGTTGTCCAGCGCCTTGTGTGCGCCAAAGCTGCGCGAGACATCGGATACCTGCACGCCGGCCATTATTTCTCTCCGCCGAATTTGAAGAACCGCGCCGTCAGCAGCATCAGCGCCATCGACACGACAATGATGATGGTCGAGACCGCGTTGATCTCGGGCGTGAAACCCTTGCGGATCGCGGCGTAGATTTCGACCGGCAGCGTCGTCTGGCCCGGCGTCGCCAGGAAATAGGACACCACGAACTGGTCGAACGAAACGGCAAACGCGAACAGCCCGCCGGCGATGACGCCGGGCATGATCCAGGGCAGCGTGATGCGGCGCGTCACCTGCCACTGGTTGGCGCCTAGTGAGCGCGCCGCCTCTTCCAGCTCCGGCGCGAAGGTCTGCAGCCGGGCCGAGACGACGACGATGACATAGGGCAGCGCCAGTGCGACATGGCCGAGCAGGATCGCATGCAGGCCACGGCCGATGCCAACGCCGAAGAAAAAGATCAGCATCGCCGTGCCGGTGATCAGCCACGGTATGGCGATCGGCGGAAACAGCAGCGCCTGCAGGAATTTCTTGCCACGAAACTCATAGCGGTAGAGCGCCAATGATGCCGCCGAGCCGAGCACGACGCATATGATGGTGGTGATGACCGCGATCTCGACGCTGTTCCAAGTGGCCGCGATCAGCTGGTCGTTCTGCCACAGCGAGGCGTACCATTCGGTCGTCCATTCGAACGGCAGCTGGTAGAAGGGCGAGACGTTGAACGACATCAGCGCCATGATGATGATCGGCAGATAAAGAAAGGCGAGCAGCAGCCAGATGTAGAGGCGGCCGAGCCATTCAAGGATGCGGGTTGTCGCCATCACGCGGCCCTCCGCAGCACCGGCGAGGCGATCGCCAGGATGACCAGCACTACCGCCAGCAGGATGAAGGAGAGCGCGGCACCGAGCGGCCAGTTGAACACGGCGACGAACTGGTCCTCGATGACCGTGCCGTAGAAGGTGCCGGTGCGGCCGCCAAGGATGCGCGGCTCCATGAACGAACCGACGACCGGCACGAAGATCAGCGCCGCACCCGCGACCAATCCGGGCATCGACAGCGGGATGATCACCCGCTTCAGCACCTGCAACCGCGATGCGCCAAGCGAGCGCCCGGCCTCGATCAGCGAGTCGTCGATGGCCTGTAGCGTGAGATAACAGGTCAGCACCATGTAAGGCACATAGGAATGCACCAGCCCGATGATGACGGCCGGATAGGAATACATGAGGTCGATGTTGATCTTGAACGGCAGCACGGCATTAAGCGCGGTGTCGAGGATGCCGCCTTCGCGCAAAACCATCGCCCAGGAAAAGATGCGCACCAACCCATTCGACCAGAACGGCAGGATGACGAGCAGGAAGATCGCCTCGCGGCTGCGCCCCTTCAGCACCTTGGCCAGCACGTAAGCGGCGGGATAGCCGATGACGACGCACCACAGCGTCACTTCGAGGCCAAGGCGCAGCGAGGCCAGCAGCAGCGTCAGATAGAGGCTCTGCGAGAAGAAGGCGGCATAGTTGCCAAGCGTGAACGCCCACGGCTTTCCCGACAGCGGCAGCTCGGTCATGAACGAGAAGAAGACCATAGCGGATAGCGGCAGGAAAATCGCCACCGTCAGCCAGAGATAGGCCGGTGCCAGCAGCGGCAATGCCGATCTCAGCCCGCTTCGCGACGCTGTCGCAGCTGCCATGGTACCCTCCTCCCAGGATTGGAAGAACCAGCCGGCGCGTACCGCCGGCTGATCCGGATGTCGGCTTTATTTCACGTCGACCTTGAGCTGCTGCCACAGCGCCAGATAGGCTTCACGCTGCGCGTCGGTGATCGGCGCCTGGAACTGGATGCGCTTGGCCACTTCGGGGTCGCCCATGACCTTGCGGTTGAAGGCATCCTCGGGCAGCGCTTCCACCGCCTTGGTGTTGGCCGAGACCGGAGCGCCGACCTTGGTGACCCATTCGACGTAGAATTTCGGGTCGATCATGTAGTTGATGAAGGCCTCGGCCCCGGCGACGTTCTTGGCGCCGACCGGAATGGAAAACGCGTCGAGCCAGGCAACGGCACCTTCCTGCGGCACCACCAGCGAGACCGGCAGCTTGAAATGCGTCTTGGCGCGGTCGGCCGAGCCGCTCCAATAGGTGCCGATGTCGATCTGGTTGGAGGCGACCATCTGGTTCCAGTCGTTTTCCGAGCTCCAGAAGGTCTTGATCTGCGGCATCAGCGAGGTCAGCTTCGTCTTGACCGCATCCATATCCTTGATGTCGTTGATGTTCTGGCCGGTGGCGATGGCGCCGAACTGCACCGCTTCAACGGCATCATCGCGAATGACGACGCGGCCCTTATGGGCGGCATCCCACATTTCGGCGATGCTCGTCGGTGGCTTGTCGAAGGACTTTTCGTTGATGGCGAGTGCGGTGAGGCCCCATACCCACGGCACGCCATAGACCTTGCCGTCGTGGACGAGCATCGGCGATCCCGCCTTGTCCTTGCTGATGTCGGCGTAGTTCGGCAGCTTGGAAACGTCGATCGGCTGGATCAGTTTCCCGGCCATCGCCTGGTCGTTGAAGGCGGCGTTGATCATGACCACGTCATAGAGGCCGGGATTGGTCCGGATCTTGGTCAGCATTTCCTGTTCGGAATTGAAGAAATCGTTGACGACCTTGTTGCCGGTCGCCTTTTCGAAAGCCTCGACGGCCCACGGTTCGTCGGCGCCGTAACCCTTCCAGTTGAGCACATGCACTTCGTCGGCCTTGGCGGCGAACGCGAGTGCGGAGGTAAAGACGGCGGTCGCCGTCAGCAGAGCAGTCAAATCAGGCATGCGCATGGTTGGTTCCTCTCTGTGGGTTTGCCCGGTTCCCGGGCTTGTCAGGCTTTTCCAGCTGTTATGCATTGGCCTTCTGTGTCCGGCCTGCTCCCGATGGGTCGGCGGCATGGCTCAGGAATGTCTGGATTTCACGGTTCGTCGGCGCCGACGAGCCACCATGGCGGGTAACCGAAATGGCCGCCGCAGCATTGGCATAGCGCGCTGCCTCGAAGGGCGGGGTGCCGCGCGCCAACGCGCTGACAAAAGCGCCGATATGGGTGTCGCCGGCGCCATTGGTGTCGACGGCGTTGACCTTGAAGCCGACAATGGTCTGCGCTGAGCCATCGGCCAGCCTGATATGGCAACCCTTCGCGCCGGCGCGGATGACCACGCCCGCAGCGCGTGGGCAATGGTCGACCAGAAGTCGTGCAGCGACAGCCTCGACATTGCCCGAACCGGCGATCTCAGCCGCCTCCGTCGTGTTGCAGCTCAGCCATGTGGTGCGGGCGAGCACCCGCGACAGGATGGAGCGTGGAATGTCCGAGATGACCGGCGTCGGATCGAAGACGAAAGGGGTTTCGTCCGGCAGTGCCTCGATCCAGTCGGTGAGCGCATCGCGGCTCTTGGGATAGCTCAGCGTATAGCCGGAGGTGAACACCCAATCACCCGGTGCCACCGCGACCGGCGCCATCATTTCGAGGCTGAGTATGCTCTCCGCACCTGGCCATGACACGAAGGTGCGTTCGGCGTCGCTGGAGATCATGGCGACGCAATTGCCACTGTCCATCAAGGGCGATGGCGGCGTCAGTGTCGCGATGTTCTCGGCCATGAAGGCGGCGTGCAGGAAGTCGCCATTCGGCCCACTGCCGAGCTGGCCGCCGAACACCACCTGCATGCCGGTGCGGCTGGCCGCCACCATCATGTTGAAGCCGCCGCCGGCGACCTGGGCGAAGCTCGATGCCGTCTTTTCCATGCCGGGCGCCGGCAAAGCGTCGATGCGGTAGACATAATCGACCACGGCACTGCCGATATGGACGAGACGGCCGCTCACGCCGCCGCGTCCTTGCTGGAGCCGGCTTTCGCCGCCCTTGCCGCGACAAGGTCGGCGGCGAGCGCGCCAACCTCTGACAAGTCGATGCCGACAAGCCGGAGGATGTGCTCTTGCGGCAATCGGGAAAAGCCGGTGCAGGCGCCGGCCATGCCGGCAGCGATGGCGCCGATCGTATCGGTGTCGCCGCCGAGATTGGCGCTGATGATGGCTGCTTGCCAGGGGTCGCCACGGGCGACTTCCAGCACGGCGAAAGCCGCCGGAACGGATTCCTGGCTGGCGACGCCGGTGCCGACCAGATCGGTGATCAGCCGGAGCGCATCCCGCATCGCCTTGCCACGCACGATGTCCTGCGCCCAGACGATACGCGCGGCGATGTCGCCGCCGGTGACCCAATGTCCGAGCGTCGCCCCTCGCCTCGCCGCCGCGACCGCGCTGGCCGAAGCATCGCGCCAACCGCCGCCGGCGACGCCGCGGCTGACGGCGGCTGCGACGGCTGCGGCCGAGGCTATGGCGATCGAGGTGTTGTGCGTCGCCCGGCAAGTCTCCGCCACCTTGCCGACGAACGTCTCCAACGGTTCAAGCGGCATCATGATGCCGACAGGCGCGATACGCATGGCCGCGCCATTGGTGTCGCCGCTGCGTCCCGCTTCCTCGGCCGGTACGCCATTGTTGATGGCATTGATGGCACGCTTGGTCGACGGCCCCAAAAGATCATAGCTGCCGCGCGCCTTGACCTCGCGCTCCCAGTCGAGCAGCGCATTGACCCAGCGCGCGTGGTCGAAACGGTCGCCGGATTCGACCAGGATGCGGCCGAGCAGCAGCGCCTGTTCGGTATCGTCGGTGATGGTTCCAGCGGCCAGGCCCTTCGACACCGGATGATCGGCGAAAGGCTCGATGAAATCCTCTACATGGCCGTAGAGTTCGGCAATGCGAGCCGGCGACAAAAGCTGCGTCGGCATGCCGAGCGCGTCTCCCAGCGCTCCGCCGACAAGCGCGCCCATGGCGCGATCGATGGTCTTGCTGGTTGCATCCGACATCGCTCAGAACCTCATATGCAGCGCAAAATGTGCCGGATTGAGCAGGCTGGTGACATACTCGATCGGCCGATCGTCAGCCGCACGCGTCAACCGGCGCCCGCGCAGGAAGGGCGTGCCTTGTGGGCAACCGAGGATGGCCGCATCCTCGGCATTGAGCATCTCGATCTCGACCCATTCCTCGCCATGGTCGGGAATGAGGCCGGCGGCGCGCAGCGTCTGGTGCAGCGAGCCCTCGCGCAGTCCGCGCAACGGTACGTCCTCAAGCTCGGAGGACAATGGCAGCCGGCTGCGCTCGATGGAGATCGCATGGCCGTCGCTGGCGTTGGTGCGCACCCGGTCAACGGCAATGAAGAACGGGCTTTCGATAGCAAGCAGCGCAGCCAGATCGGGGTCTTCGATGACCTCCAGCCGCAGCGTCCGCGTCTCGGCATTGGCGCCGGCATCGGCCAGCGCGCGCGACCAGCCGATGGAGTCATCGACCGGCTTGCCGTCGAAGGTGACGAACGAGCCGATACCAACCCTGGTCGTGATCAGCCCCCGGCTGGACAATTCCTCAAGGCCCTTGCGGACCGTATTGCGACTGACGGAGAAGCGCTGGACAAGTTCATTCTCGCTTTGCAGGCGGTCGCCGAAGCCGAGAACACCGGAGCGGATTTCATGTTCGAGAACGGTGGCGATCTGCTCGGGTTTGCCCGTGCCGGGAGACAGCTGAACCGCGCGCCGCTTCATAAGGGTACCTGTTCAATGAACCTGTATAATCCTGTTCAATACAGAGGCCCGGACGCCTTGTCAACGGATGCTGAAGACTGACCGAAAGGCAGCGGAATGGGCGGAATAACCATGCAGGGCGTGCCGAGAGGCAGGTCAATAGCCCCGAAAAGCCGGTCGGCCGTCGCCAAAAGAGGCACACATCCAAGGGGATGGAGCCAAATCCTGATTCAATTTCACCGGGGCAGGCTACGGGATCGACACCTCACGCGGTTCGACGAGGATGTCCGCCTCGATCGCCGCGTTGATGAACGCCGCCCTTGCCGCCGAGACTTCTTTCTTTCCCTCGAGCACGGCCAGACAGACCTTGCGGGCAACCATATGCTTTTGCCCGGTCGCAACCGGCCAGCGGTTCAGCAGGATGTCTGCAGCCTGAGCGACCCGCTCGACGTTGAAGATCGAGTTTCGCGATCGGCCGAGCGCAATCCTGACCGGCTCATCGAAACGCTGATCTTGCACGATGCCACTCCCCAAAGTCGGCATTCATCGATTCGCGGCCTTCAACCCCGAGCAATGTGATAGGTTCCGCGCCAAAGGTGCAAGATGTCCGATTCCAGTGGCCAGAAAAATCCCAGGCTGATCGTCGTGGTCGCCTTCGATCGCGGTGAGGATGGCGAGCTGTTCCCAGCCTTTGGACCCGCCGACCAGCAAAGCGAAGACCGCGCTATACGCACCGCCAAGGCTCTGGCGGCAAAGCATGCCGGCGTCATCGCCTGGAGCCGTGAGGCCGATCCGACGCTAGGCGAATACGGCCCGCCGAACACGCTCTTCGTCAGCGGCGACGTACCTGACATGGAGTAATCTGGCGTCAGGATCGGGCCTGCGCTCAATGCCGCAGCCAGAACGGAGACTTCTCAGAAAACACCCGCCTTTCCTTGAAGCTTGATGCAAGCCGGTTCCCTCGCCCATCAAGCAAAAGCCCGCCACGGTGAACCGGAGCGGGCCTTGGAGGAGGATAAGGGGTGGGACCCTCTCCTCTTGTTTCCACGGGGGGGGTGTGGACCGCAATGACCATACGAAAGTTTTGCAGAGTGCAGGATCACAAGCCGGCTTGCCTGCATCACAATCCGGTGCGCGCCGACATTGGGGGCGCTCACGAGATTGCGATCTGTCGGCGACAACCGGGCGGGCCTGGCTAGATGCGCCCGAGCACGACAAGCACGATGACGATGAGCAGCACGAGCCCGAGGCCGCCGCCGCCATAGTAGCCGGCGCCATAAAAAGGACCTCCGCCGAGGCCGCTGAAGCCGCCAAGCAGGGCAAGGATAAGAATGATGATCAGTATGGTTCCAAGGCTCATGGCTTTCAGCTCCCGTTAGCGCTGACGCATTGGGTCGAACATCGCGGCCGCGATGTTCGAGGACGAGAACGTTCCCAAGGCTCTACCGTTCCGTGCGATCGTGGCAACGGAAACGGCCATCCAACGTGATGGAAGCCAGAACTTTGATACCGGCACGCCAATGAACGCGGAAAGCCCGCCAGTGTGGCGGGCCTTCCGACCAGCCGGAGGCCAGGAACATGCGGCCGGGCCTCAGGGCCGGTTCGGCACCTCCAGTCCCGGCACCTCCAGCATCAGCGGCGCGCGATCAGGAGGCAGAGTTGCCGGAGGTCGCGGTCGTAAGCGCCTTCGCTGCCGAGCACGTCGACGCAGCGCTTCTTCATTCGCGCCACGTTGCTATCCGACATCTGGGCCACGACACCCGGCAGGCTCGGCCTGCTGGGGTTTGACGGATTGGACGGATTGCTCGGGTTCGACGGATTGGACGGATTGATGCCGCCCCCAATACCCACGCCGACACCGACACCGACGCCGACGCCGCTCGTCCCGCCCACATTGGCGCCGAGTCCGGCAGCAATGCCGCCAGATCCTCCAACATTGGCGCCCGCGCCGGCATTGATGCCATTGCTGCCGCCGACCGAAGCGCCGAGACCAGCATTGACACCGCTCGAGCCGCCGACATTGGCACCGGCCCCGGCCTTTACACCACCGCTGCCGCCCACCGAGGCGCCCACTCCGGCGCTGATGCCGCCACTGCCGCCAACGGAAGCCCCGACGCCGGCATTGACGCCGCCGCTACCACCCACCGAGGCACCAACGCCAAGGCCGATTCCCGCAGCATTGGCGGGCAGGGAAAGGGCTAAGATTACCGCACTACCCGCCAACATGTTGGCGACTGTCTTGATGGTGTGAGCCATAACACTCTCCTGTTGTCGTTGCGCTAAAGCAATTGGCGAGAGCCGATTGCAAGATCAACTACGCGAGGTGGTGAATTTCAGTTTCAGAGAGAGAATACTGAACCTGAAGCGTGGTATACATCAACAAAATTTCTGAAATAAAATTGTAATAAAGTTGGAATAATTTCTCTTTACACAGTGCGTAAGACCATTGATGATCGGACGTTACTCTGCTCGTCTTACTGCGAGGCCGTACACCGCACCGGACAGCGCACGAGCCTCTCGCAAGATCAGCAAGACCGCCACGATGATTGCAAGTGGCCAGAGTCTGTCGGCGGATGCGGGAGCGAGAGAGTGCAAGCGTGATTGCAGGCCGAACGATTCTGCGCTGGCCGGCTTGTTAGACGATCCCGTAGAACAGCCTGTAGTGGACGCGCTTCATATAGTCCCGGTATTCCGGCGTCGCGGCTAACAGCGCCTCTTCGCGCAGGATGCGATGAACCTGGAAGAAGGTGATCGCGGCGTAGACAGCAAGATTGTAGAAGGAAAAGGCCGACAGCAGGAACAGGACATGACCGGCAAGGTATCCGGCATAGATCGGGTGCCGCACCAGGCGGTAGGCACCGTCGGTCATCACGCCGCGATTGCCCGGCAGAATGGCGAAAGAACGCCCTAGCGATATCTTCCCCCAGATCACGAACCCCAACGCCAGGACTTGCAGCGGCGCGGCGGCATAGATCGGGATGATGGCCACGCCCGGTTCCAGGTCGATGAAGCCGACACCGAAGCTGGCGACCACCGAAACAACCACCGTCAGCGGGTTCCAGTCGCGAACCTGCGGTCGCCGCGACAGAAGCAGCCAGGTAAAGGTCAGGATCTCGGAAATTGCCACCAGCGCCACATTGATGCGGGTCGGGTCGAGCATCAGGTGAGATACGCCGCGGTAGACGAACATGCCCGCGAAGGCCAGCGCGCAGATCCGAAAGAAACCTTCGCGCAAATCCACCAGGATTTCGCGCTTTCGGGCTGCGGACAAAATCCTGCCGTCACTGACGTGCGAAAGCGCCTCGCTTTTTGATATGAGCAATGCAAACACCCCAATGATCCCTCAGGGCGACCTTTGCACGCAACCATTGCCGGGCAGTTAATCAACAAGATCAGTTCGGCATTAAACTGGCTGTCGGGGAGCCAGGGCGCCACTTCCAGACGACCTGCTCCACGCGGTCGCCCAGAAAGACTGGCGACCCATCTCATTTGGTTTTGCCAGACTAGCTCAGATAGTCGTTGCGGAAATAGCTCCCGAAATCCGGGCGTTGAGCAACCAGCTTGCCGTCGGCATCACGCAAAATGCCGGACGCGAAGAGATAGCCGCCGATCGCTCCCATCTTGGCCGGATCCATCGTCCCGATGGCGCCGCTTTGGCTGCGCAGATAATGGCCGTCGATCAGCGCCTTCAGTGAGGCGTGGATCAGCGCCGGATTGGTCAACGCATCCTTGTTGGCCGCGATCAGCAGGGCTGCCGCATCTTCGGGGTGATCGACCGCGAACTGGTAGCCGCGCCGCGTCGCCTGGACAAAGGCGGCCGCAGGCTTGGGGTTTGCCTGGAGATAGGCTTCGCTCGAAGAGATCAGTGTCGTGTGCTCGTCAGGCACGCCGTAATCGGCATAGACGAAGCTGCGTTGTTTGACGCCCTTGAGCTCGGCGTCGACACCCTCCCAGGTCGAGACTTCGAGCGTGAAATCGACCGAACCATTGGCCAGCGCCTCATAGGCTGAGGTGCCGAGCGTCACCGTCTCGAAATTGCCCTTGCCGCCATCATGGCGGATGATGGTCGATATCAGGGCGTTTTCCCAGGCGCTGCCGAAGCCGCCATAGGTCAGGCCGTCGAGGTTTCTCGGGCTTACGATCTCGCTGCGGGCCGCATTGAAGACCACGCGGCCGGTTTCCGATTGCACCACCGCATAGACGCCCTTCAGGTCCGCTCCGGCGGTTCTCTGGGTGAACAGGCTGATGGTGCCGTTGATGCCGAAATCGGCGACGCGATTTGCAACCAGCGTGCCCGCACCGGTATCGCTGTAAGGCAGGATGTCGACCTCGAGCCCGGCCTCGCGATAGAAGCCCTTGTCGCGGGCGACGAACAGTCCGATGTGGTTGGTGTTGACAGTCCAGTCGAGGGCAACGGTGACCTTTTGTGCCGATTGTGCTTGGGCTCGCCCCGATCCGGCAACGAGCGGAAGGCCTGTGGCAAGGGTCAGCAACAAGGCCTGCCGGCGCGTCAAGTCAGTCATGATCGTGTCCTTTGGATGGGGTGGCGTTGAGGATGATGTCGAGAATCTCGGCCTCGAGCGTACTTGCCTGGCGCGCGGCATCGCCGCCAAGGCTGCGCGGGCGCGGCAGCGGCACCTTGATTTCACGCACGATGCGGGCCGGGCGCGCCGACAGCAGATAGATGCGGTCGGACAGGAACACGGCTTCGCGCACGTCATGGGTGATCAGGAGCGCCGTCCAGCGATGATGCCGCCACATCTGTTCCAGCCAGCGCTGCATGGCCGTGCGGGTCAGCGCGTCGAGCGCGCCGAACGGCTCGTCGAGCAAAAGCATGTCGCGTTGCTGCACCACCGTGCGCAGCAAGGCCGCGCGCTGGCGCATACCGCCGGACAGTTGCGCTGGAAAATGCCGCTCGAAGCCGGCAAGCCCGAATTCGGCAAACAACGGCGCAACGCGCGCCCGCGCCGCCTGTCTCCTCATGCCTTGCACTTCGAGCCCGAGCGTCGCGTTTTCGAGGATGCGCCGCCACGGCATCAGCGCGTCACGCTGCGGCATGAAGGCGAAATGCCTGCCGTGGTCGTCGAGCGGCGCGCCGTCGAACAACATCTCGCCCTCGCCATGCTCGGCGCCGGTCAGGAGCTGGAAGAGTGTCGATTTGCCGGCGCCCGAGGGTCCAAGGATCGAGACGAATTCACCAGCGCCGACGCTAAGCGAAATATCGGCCAGCACGTCGAGCCCACCGAACGCCTTGCGCACATGCCGCAGTTCGAGCCGGCTCATCGCTAGGCCCCCTTCCCGGCGGTTTCCTTGCCGGCCCGCTCCCAGGGCATCGCAAGGCGCTGCAGCAGTACAGTCAACCCGAACAGGACAAGGGTCAGGGCAGCGCTCACTCCGACGGCGGCAAGAACCAGGTCAGGACGGAAATTGTTCTTGGCGTTGAGCATGTAGATGCCCAGCCCCTTCGCGGCCCCCGCATATTCGGCGAAGATCGCGCCGACCACGGCGTAGGTGATGGAGATCCTCAAACCAGCGAAGAAATAGGGCAGCGCCGAAGGCAGCCGTGCCAGCATGAAGATGCGCCAGCGCCCTGCTCCCATGGCGCGCAGCATTTGCCCGATCTCGGCCTCGGTCGACTCATAACCCTCGACTAATGCAACCAGCATCGGAAAGAAGGTAACCAGCGCCACCAGCATGATCTTGGGCGCCAGCCCGAAGCCGAACCAGAGCACCACCAGCGGCGCGATCGCCACCAGCGGCAAGGTCTGGCTGACGATTAAGACAGGAAACAGCGCACGCCGCAGCGGCTGGAAGAAGTCGACCAGCATCGACAGCACGAAGGCAGCGCTGAGCGAACAGGAGAAGCCGAGCAGCGTGGCGCCGATGGTCGGAATGGCGTTGTCGGCCAGCGCCTGGCGATTGAGCAGCGCTTGCTCGAAAACGCGCGACGGCGCCGGCAGTGTCGTCGGCCTGATGCCGGAATAGGTGGCATAAAGCTCCCACGCCAGCAGGAGCAAACCGACCGAGATCATGGCCGGCATTGCCTTGACAAGAAGGCTCGCGATCGGGCGCGAAGCGACTGATGATGTGGCCACGGGAGACAACCTTTGACGGCAGCGCGAAAGCGCGGCTGGCTCAGACAGCCGACGGGCTGTTGGCCGAGACCGTGACGTCGAGGGTTACGTGGCCGGCGCCTGGTCCGAAGCGGCAGAAGGCCTCGTCCAGCGCCGAAAAGATCGCACCGGCATCACCGCGCAGTTTCGTGCAGAAATGCTTGGAACGCTCATAGACGCCGGACTGCTTGAGAAAATCGATGCAGCCGTAGATCTCGTCCATGTGGTCGTCGGTGCCCATCACATAGAGCGAGAACTGCGCCGCCGCCGACTGGCCGGTGGCAGCAGCATTGCGCACCGCCGCGATGGCCGCATCCTTGCGCGGGCCGAGTGGCCCGACAGGCCCGCCAAGTGCATCGGAGCGGCAGATCGGGTCATCCGGCTCGCCAGGGCACCCGCGCGAGATGGCGGCCGACAACACGCAATGTTTGCCGCTGCGTGCCGCCGCCACGAAGAGGTCGCGCATGGCGGGAAACAGCACTTCGGGCGGCCCGACCAGCAAGGTCGAGATGTCGTCGGTCTCGATCCTGAGCTTGTCGCGCCAGGGATCGAGCGCACCGAGCGCGCCAAGAATGACACCGACGAATTCGTCGGTCATGGGGTATAGGGAAATCTGTGCGCCTGAAAACATCGCCCGCCTCGCTCCGCTGGTATTACCCAGATCAGCTTCTAGGGTCTGTGGGCTTGCCGCCCCCGTCTCAGCCCCGACCGTACGGAGCACCCCTGTGGATGTGCGCCTTAAAGCATCATTCGAGTTCAAGGGAAAGCCGTTTTTTCAGAGCACTGCGCCAAAAGCATTGCGCCAGTCACGGTGCGCCTGAGCGGAATTTTGTCGGGAACCTTCGCCGCCGCGACCGGTTGTCCCCACAGTCGCAACGCGATCACTTTCGTAGAAAACAAGCGACGACTTCACAGAAATGGAGACAAACCATGTTCATGAAAATCCTCGCAGCTTCCGTTCTCACCATTGGTCTGGCCACGTCAGCCATGGCGCAAAGCGCCGGCAGCAACAACGCAAATGGAAGCGGCAGCGGCAAATCGGTGACGGTTGAGCCGAACACGCCGGCTTCACCGAATACGGTCGAGCCGGACACTGTCGACCCGGGCACGACCAACAGCACGACTGGCACGGTAGGGGACATGAATTCGAACGCGGATCAGAATTGCCCGACCAACCCGCAAGGCGCACAGACGGACGCCGATGGTAACGCGACGGCGCCAACGGTAAACGATAATAATTGTGGCAAGTAACCGCACACAGATGAAGCCGCTGGGCATCGCCCAGCGGCTTCATCCGTTTCTCTGGTCCGCAGCACTCGTTTTGCCGAACAGCCGGATTTGTGGAGCGGGTTTTCCGGCGGGCGGGCGCAAAAACAGGTGTTTTGAATTGAGCAGCCGTTTGAGCACTCTACCGTAGGTAAAATACAGGACCCGACCGTTGGCGAGATCGAATTCCACTGTTCCCCACCGCCTGACCGGAGCCTTTCCTGTGCAAGGCCCCAGCCTTCTGATCTGGAATCCCAGTCTGACTTTGCGCGTTCCGATTTCAAGATAGATGCCTGGCAGAAGGCCGAGCACATGCCATAGCCGTACAACATGCTCGACCGACATGGCCGGCGAGATTATCAGGTGGCTGGGCTGAAGCCGTGCCCAGACGAAGTCGCCTTTCGGCTGCGGCATTCCTGACAACAGCCCCCGGCAGTAGGCCGGCACCGCCTCGCTCACCAGAATCCGCATAGCGGTTGCCGTGCTGTCGGCCAAGGCTTCTCTCGAGGTCCAGTCAGCTTCGGAAAACGGCACCTGCCCGAGAATGTCACCCTCGTCAAAACCGGCGGACATCTTGTGGAGCGTGACGCCGCCATGAGCCGCACACCGGCCGTCCACGGCCAAGCGCTGGGTCGGATGTGGCCCTCGATAGTCGGGGAGCAGCGCCGGGTGGAGGTTGACCCCGCCTTTGGAAAAATGGCCAAGAACCTCTTGAGGGATCAAGACAGGCAAAGTGTAGCAGACCAGCACATCGGCGCGGAGGTCAGACAATTGGCGACCAAGCGCATTCCAATCGTAAGGGCGGCCAAATTCGATCAACTTGACAGGCGTGTTACCGACAAACCGCCTGAGCAGCAGCTTGCGTTGAAGCCTTCGTCGGAAATTGCCGATGCTGAAACCGGTGGGACGACGCCGGAACCCGGGCACGATGATCGCGCCAATTGCATTTCCAGCCTCTAGCCAGCCGGCGAGCAGAGGCCCCGTATGGTTAGAGATATCGAGGACAAAAACGGCTGTGATCGGCTCCGAGTGATCGGTCGATTCGATCGGCCTCATCTTCGGCGGCTCAAACGGGCCGACAGATCAGGGCGAGCTTGTCAGGTCGGCTGAGTGGAAGGCGATGCCAAGGCAGTGACAACCGAAAGACGCTCGCGTTTTACAAACACTGGCTTTTCGTAGATTTTCTTCACGGCCCGTCTCCCGAAATCAACTCTTCCTGCGCAATTGGACCGCGATACGGCAGGCTGTCAACCACCTGACCGTGTTTGCCTACCGCATCCGCATTCGCCGTTGACGAAGGCGTTCGAAGAGCGCTCGGACGTTGTGAAAGCTCAATGGCCGACGCGACACGGTGCGCTGACTGAAAGGGGTTTGGATGCGATGACCTGCTCGACGACACCGTCGAGCAGCAATGCAGGGCAAATCGCAGTTGCGAATCTACGAAACCGCCGTCTCGCGAACCGGCAGCTTCCAGCCTGGCCTGACGAAGTGGCAGGTGTATCCGTTGGGATATTTCTCCAGATAATCCTGATGCTCGGGCTCGGCTTCCCAGAACGGACCAACGGGTGCGACCTCGGTGACGACCCTGCCCGGCCACAGGCCCGAGGCATCGACATCGGCGATGGTGTCCTCGGCGACGCGCTTCTGTTCGTCGCTGGTGTAATAGATCGCCGAGCGATAACTCGTCCCGACATCGTTGCCCTGGCGGTTGCGGGTCGTCGGATCGTGGATCTGGAAAAAGCGTTCCAGCAGCGTGCGATAGCTTGTGATGGCCGGATCGAAATTGATCTCGATGGCTTCGGCGTGGGTGCCGTGGTTGCGGTAGGTGGCGTTGGGCACGTCGCCGCCGCTGTAGCCGACACGGGTGGAGATGACGCCGGGATAGCGCCGTATCAAATCCTGCATGCCCCAGAAACAGCCGCCGGCAAGGACTGCACGTTCGGTCGAAGTCGCCATGTCACGTCTCCTCAAAAGCAATTCCAGGAAAAGTGTGTAGCGGTTTTCCGTCTGGAATTGCGTGAAAGCAAGTGGTCTCGCCATAAATGGGCATTGTCACCTGCTTCGTCCAGCGGACGCGGTGGATCTACCTCAATTGCTCGGTTGGGCGAGGCTGTCGATCAAACCCGGTAGCTTCATGCCAGGCGGAATGGCGGCAAAGCTGATCGCCACCGGTGGTGCCCTGAGCGACCAGTCGAAAAGAACGGTCTTGACCGGGATGTTTCCCAGCCACGCCAGCAGCCGAGGTGGCACGCCGCTCCCGGGCCAGACCAGAAGCATACCGTGATCGCGCAGCCGCTGGCTGGTGATCCAGGGGGCGAGCCGCATGTCGAGGTCTGTGAAGATCGACGGCTTGTCATAGGCGTTGAGGCCCGCCAGCAACGCGATACGGGTATCGCCGCCGACGATGTCGAGCCGACCGGGCACCGCCGCGTGCCAGACCGCCTCGGCTTCGTCCGAAATCTGCCGCGCTGGCCAGCAGACGGCATCCATGCGCCCGCGCAAATTGCAACTCGTCCAGCGGATGCCCGCATAGGCACCGGACATGCCGAGGATGCAGGCGAACGCGCAGATCGCCAGCCGTCGCAGTTCGACGGCGCCAAGCCGATGACCCAGCAAGGCGATCGCCACAACGCCGACCAGATTGTACATCGGCGCGCCCCACGCCTCGCCGGCGCCGGTAAACAGCGAGGCCACCATGACAAGCACCGCCGGACCAAGCCCCATCCACACGAGATAGGCCAGCGCGCCGCGCTCAATGGGCTGTTCCGGCGCGGGCGAACGCCGCAACAGCCCCGATATCGACAGCACCAGCAATAGGCCGCAGAGCCCCGCCATTTGGACACCGATATAGTAAAGGCGGGCGCGGTGGACCAGCACCCATTCATCGCGGCCGGCGACATAGGTCAGCGGCAGGAAATCGATTCGGTAGAGCTGGATGGCCAGTGGCGCGGCAACGGCGAGGAAAACCGCGAGCCCAAGCCAGGGCCAGGGCGTGGCGAGCCGATTGCGTGCCCGCGTGTCCGACAACAGCCAGATCGCCCCGAAGAGCAACAGCAGCCCGGTGGAAAACTTGGCATAGAGCCCGACGCCCGACACCAATCCGAGCGCCAGCCACCAGCCCGGCCCACCGCTACGGCCCGCACGCCACAGCAGCCAGCAGATTGCGGCCCAGAAGGGCATCTGCGCGTAATCATGATTGAACTGCGGTGTCGGCCAGCCGAAGAAATACAATGACGGCATCAAAAGCACGGCGGCCAGCGCGCGGGTTCTCCCGAGCATGTCGCGGGCCAGCAGGTAGACGAAGACGAAGGTCGCCGAGACGACAAGCTGGGCGAGCAGATATTGCGGCCAGCGGAACGATCCGGTCAGAAGATGGCTGATCTCGAGCAGCCAGCCGGGGAGCTGCGGATGCTTATAGGTCAAAAGCACCCATTCGCGGCCCCACATGAAGCTCTCGACGACATCGCCGGGCGGGGCGGCATCGACAAGCGCCGGCACCACGGTCCAGCACAGGATCTGCGTCAGGCATAAAAGCGCCAGGGCGGCTTCTGGATAGCGCGTCAGCCCCGGCCAGATCGACGACTGCCACCAGTCGCCTGGAACAGAACTGCCGACCGGCAGCCAACCGTTCATGGGTTCGTCGATTCGCGTCATGCGGTGGATAAATCACACCGGACGGTTTTACGAACAGCCCAGAACTTGAAGCTTACGAAAATGTATACTTGGCCGACCATGGCAAAACCAAGATTGAGGCAGAGTTTCGCGCCACCATGCCGCCTCTCCCGTCATCACATGCCAGCAAGACAACAATGGAACACGCCATCCCGCAGCACCCTGAACATGCCGGGCATGGCGCCTTGGGCGTGATCGCGGCAGGCGTCGCCTACGCCTGACCGGTTACCGTCCCCAAAAAGCATCCAGGATTTGAAAAATGCGCCACCACCATGCCGTCATTCACTACCGCGCGCTCGATTTCTGGATGGCCCGGGCGGCCGTTCTCGTCATCATCTGCCTGCAGCTTCTGGTCATCAACAATCTCTCATTCGGGCCGCGCTGGGTGGCGCCCGCGCTGGAGGCGGCCCTGCTGCTGCCCTTGTCGGTGGCCACCGCCTGGACGCAGGCCGCCACCCGAAAGGCGGTCGAGGACCACGAGTGGCATGCGATCGGCCAGTTTCGGGTCATGATCCGCAGAACAGCCCTGACCATGACCGCCATCATCAGCATCATCAATTGCGGTTCGCTGGTCCTGCTGGTGCGTGCCTTGCTGGAGGGCCATGCCGGCAGTAGCGGTACGACGCTGCTGATCGACGCGCTCAACATCTGGGTCACCAACGTCATCGTTTTTGCCTTGTGGTTCTGGAGCACCGACCGCGGCGGTCCGCCGACCTGCGGCCTCGTCAAGCTCGCACAGGCCGATTTCCTGTTCGCGCAGATGACGTTGAACGACCGTGAGCTTCGAGATTGGCTGCCCGGCTTCGTCGATTATTTCTTCCTCGCCTTCACCAATGCGACCGCATTTTCGCCGACCGATACCTTGCCACTCTCCCAGCGCGCCAAGCTGCTGATGATGGCCGAGGCCATGATCTCGCTGCTGACCATCGCGCTGGTCGCGGCACGCGCGGTCAACATTCTGGCTTGATCAGGCCAAAACGCAAAAATGGCCCGCCCGGCGAACCGGAACGGGCTATTTTGGGTTGTCTTCGATGGTTCGATGCCGCGGGAAACGTGCCTCGGCAATTCCGCCAAGCAATCGCCGCCGCACCAGCTATTCGTCCCGGGCGCGGCTGACTCTCCGCACCACGAACTCGAACAGGACGTCCGAAATCCACATGGCGCAGACGCCGATCAGGAAGGCGGCCGCCAGCGTGGTGGTGTCGTCGGCGGGATCGGGCATCGGCAGGCCGGCGATCCTGGCGTAGGAAACCGCCGGCAGCGTCAGATAGGCCGCCGCAAGCGCGCCGCAGATCGGCGAGGCCACCATTTCGCGCAGCTTGTAGCGATGCCGCGACAGCGCGCGCAGAACGCCGCCGGCGAGGCCCGCCGCCACGACCGGTCCCTTGATGCCGAGCAGGTCGAAAAGATCGTTCATCATGGCCTCCAGCCGCAAAGCTTCTGGCCCTTTTCGTTGTGAGCCAGGATCGCCGCCACCGACGCGTCGGAAAGGGTCGCCGCCTCCGCCCTTGTCGGCCGGAGGGGATGCCCGGCCGCGCAGAACGACCCGCCTGATGTGGTGCAGGCGGCCAGCAGGAGCGAGAGCGCTATGATTTTGACCATCTGGCCAGCCTCCCTCTGTTGTCGTCCGGCGTCCGGCCGGCGACGGCATCGTCGATCTTCTGGGCTTCGGTGCGCGCCGCGGCGTCGGCGGCATCCTGCCTGGCCTTCTGGCTGGCCTTGCCCTTGGCATAGGCCGTCCAGACACCGGCAAGCGCGGCGCCAATTGCCAGAAGATACGGCCAGGCCTGGCCAAGCAGCGCGAGGGTGAGTGTTCCCATCTCATGTCTCCTTGGCCGGCGGCGCGACCATGCCGCGCGGCCCGTCACGCACCGCGTTGATGATGATCTTGGCAAGGGCAATGGCGCCGCTGATCTGAAGCGCGGTGCGGTCGCTCACCCCGAGCAGCGTCCAGTCGAAGCCGGCGAGCGCGCCGCCGCAGATGATGGCGATCAGCGTGCTGAGGAGATTGTGCAGCGCATTGGTGTTGAACCATCTCATCGAAACAGGCTCCCGAAAAGAGCGGCGACCTGATGCCGGAAGGCAGCGAGCGCTCCGGCCAGGAGAACGAGGATGCCGGCCGCGGCAGCCGCCTTGCCGCCGGGCGCCGGCGGCACGGGCTGGATCGACGACGCCCCATTGGGCGATGTTTCGACCCTGGGCGGCGGCGACGCGGTCACCGGCGCCGCGGGGCGCTGCGCCGACATCAGCAGGGCCTGAACCCGCACCGACCTGACCCGATCGGACCAGCCGCGACCGAATGTTGCCCATGTCGGCAACCGCTTGAGGAACGCCAGCCGCGCATCGCAAAGCGCATCGATGGTCACACCGGCCGGCTTTGCCTTGGCCGCCGCGACGGTGACCGGTCCGATCCGCCCGTCCTGCGCAACGCCGACGGCCGCCTGCAAATATATGGCCGCCCGGCCAGGCCCGCTGTTGACGGCGAAATCGAACACAGCGTGGTCGACGCCATCGGGCAATTCGGCGCCGAGCACAGCGTCCCAGTAGAAGCGGCGATAGACGGTGGCGACCTGCGCGTCGCTGATCGCACGCAGATCCGCCTTCGTCGCGTCGGCCTTCACATAACGACGGAAGCTGGCAAGCGTCACGCCCTTCATGGTGGCGCCGCCGGGATCAGCCGGATTGTCCGACCACCCGCCTTCCGATTTGAGAACAAGCGCAAGCGCCCGCGCGAAGTTGCGGTCCATGGTGGTTTTCCTTCTTCGGATGATTTGGCTATGGTCGGCGCCGGGGAGCGGGCTGATGGATGATGAGCGACGCAAAGACCTAGTGATACTCGCCGCGCCGTGGGCTAAGCACAACGCTAAGTTTCGTGCGAACGCAGCGGCGAAGGCTGGCGAAATCAGAACCCACGACGGCGGGCTCTTGCTTCCCTACGACGGCGGGTGGGAAGTCATTCGACCCGGCGACAGCAACGCGGAAACTGGCTGACACAACCCGAGCGCCCGCCGTCCCTGCCGGCTTACGGGACGGGGAACGTCCCATTGCTCTCAGACTGTCTGGTTTGTCTGGTTTGTCTGGTTTGTCTGGTTTGTCTGGTTTGTCTGGAACAGGTACGACCCTCTGAGGCTGCATACCCATGCCGAGCGGCGCAGCCTACATAAGGTTGACGATGGCGCTCGCACTATTTGGCCCTTGGTAGCGAGCCGCGACGGTTCTTCGGTTGGTTGCGAAAATTCCGGCAATTCTTGCGGAACGGCTATAGCCGATGGCCGATGAACCGGCCTGCGAAGAAGGGTTGGCGAGATCGTCTTTACCCGACGCGCCGCAAGAACGGATAGTTCCCGGGATCAAGCATTGATCTCAGCCCCCAGCGAGGCAAAGTTATTCGGGAACACAGGGTCACGACCACCACCGGCAGCAGCAGCATCGGCATCATCGCCACTCGATTGTAATAAGGCAGGCCGCTCGCTGCCATGTAGATCACGGTCATGACAATGCAGTATTTAGCCAAGCGCGCATCCGATTGCTTCTCGGCCTTGTGAAGCAGCAGGACGCTCACGACGCACTGAAACAGTGAGTAGTAGAAGAACAGCGCCTTGTAGCCCACCTGATAAGTCAAGAACGCGTCGGTTGAGTACTGGGTGTAAAGCCCAGTCCATAAGAGGATCGGGGTGACGATCATCCCAGATAGAACAGTGATGTAATCGGTGACATAGCCGACGAACGTCAGGACAACGACCGCGACAAACAGCTTGCCGGACCTCGGCAAGAAGTCGGTGAGGATGTACACGCTCACGAACAATGCGGCGCTGTAATGGCTACCTATAGCGAGCGCCGCGAAGAGGACGGCCCAACGTTTTTGCTGATAATTCACCGCGCGAAAAAAGGTGAGAATGAATATCAGCGAAAACCCTTGCCTTAGCGTGTTTTGCCCGAGCTGTTCAAACCATGGCAGCATGATGAAGGCCACGGTAGCTAGTGCGCCAAGAAGCACATTGTTGCACTGCCGGGAGGCATAGAAGAAATAGGCTGCGATCATCATCATGCTGTTTGCCAGCATACTGTCGGAGAGCGAAAATCCCAGGTTTGCATACAGCCAGTGCATTGCTAGGAACACGCGCTCGTGCGCTACAGATGTCATATAGAGGACAAAGCCAGTTCGCGTCGCATAGGAGAAACCACGCGAATAGCTGACGATGTCACCATCGGCTGTGTATGCCACGTAATTGGCATAGTCAGTCCTCGAAACCGCAAATAGCATCACTGGCACTAAGCAGGCCAGTGCCGGGAACCAATTCTGGCGAACGGGCCGCATTCGAAGGACTCTCTCGTATAACGATGGCTGCAACCATTGCTCAACTCTTGCAATTTAATCAATGCCCACGGCGGCCGGCTGCCCAAAAACCGGCAACAGCCCCGGCGCCGCGTCGATACGCGTTATTGACGTTCTTTGCTTGGCTAGCCGCTCCTTGATATGGGTCTGCGCTCGTGCTGCTGGCGAGGATGGACCATGATCGAAAGAGGCGCCAAGGACAAAGACGCCCCATTCGATGAAGAAGCTGAGCTTCAGATCATGACCAACGAGAAGGTATGGTTGGCGATCATCGTGCTTGGCCCGACCGCAACCTATTTCGTCTACCTGTGGATCGTCCTGCTGTTCAGCGCGCTTCGGTAGCCGATCAATACTCGATATAGTCGACCGTCACGCCAAGCCCGGACAGAGCGACCCCGGACCCGGCAGAGTTGGAGTTGAGGATCAACACGTCCCCAGGCTCCAGATATGCGCCGGCCGGGCTCGCAGTGACCCCGGCATCTCGCGACACAAAGGCAGTGAACCCGGTTGCGGTCGTGTCGATTGTCGCAGCGTTCGCAGATGAGCCCGCCCGATACCGCCGCAGGATGAGGTTCCGGTAGTTGGAGCCGCTTGCGGCAACGTCGGCGAGCACCTGATAGCTGGCCCGGGCGACAAGGCACCGACGCCGCGCGACGAACACGCACTTGTTCACGGTGCCGGTCGCCGAGTAGTCGCCCGCGATCGCCGTGATGCTCTCGCCGAACGTGTGCTTCTGCGCATCCCCTTGAAAAGTGACGGTGCCCCTGACGCGGTTGTTTTTGCCCCACCGGATGGAGTAGGGGTGGAGGAGATATTCCCACCTTACCAGCCCCTCAATGGTACGCCAGACAGCCGTGCCGTCGGCAATCCGCTGGTCGGTTCCGCTCGGGCCACCCGACGCCGCAGAGGTGCCGGCAGTCATGCAGATAAAGTAGGCACTCCCATTCCTCCGCACAGCATCAACCGCATAAGGTGTAAAGGCAGCCCACGCGGCAATGGATGCGCTGCCATCGTCAGTCACGGACAGTGCCGTCCCGGTTGGTCCCCCGCTGCTTGCCGAACGGCCCTCGGTGGTCGCACGGTAGAAATTTCCCCCGTTCGTCACCATGGCGTTGCGCTTGTAGATCGTGTCGGCAGCCCACGAGGCAATTGCGGTGCTGTCCCCATTGAGGTTCACGCTGCCCTCAATGTCGCACTCATCGACGGTAGCGCAACCCGCTCGCTGGTGTAGCGCGGTGATGACAAGGTCAGCCTGGGTTGATCCTGAAGTGTTGTTGCCCCGAGTGATAAGGCGACGCACTTTTACGCTCGATGGGGATTGAATACTGATGCCACCTTTATCGGAAGCCTCGATGCGCATTCCATCGATGTCGATATCAAGGTCTGACCATCCTATCTGATCGGCGTTGGCTACGCTTGAAAAGCAAGTAAAGGCGTGGTTGAAACCGCAGATCGCACGATAGGACGTTATGTCCTTGAGCTTCAGGTTGACGGCTTCGCGGATCCAGAAATACCCATGATCATCAAGCGTGATGTTCTGTAGCGTGATGTCCTGCACCGGACCCGTGCCTGCATGGCCGCCAGCCGCCCAATCCCACCCGATGTAGAAGGCAGGGGCCGTGGTCGAGCCGATGGCCGAGCCGCTGATGTTGGACAAAATAATGCGCTTGCTGACCTGAAAATTTCTGACAGCAGTACCGGCCACGTACTCTGCAAAAGTATCTGGCGTCGTCGTCTTGTAGTTGATGGTCGCGATGTTGCCGGTGTTGTGGACCGAGAAATCGCCGATCGACGCATCGATCTGGTCGTTGATATCTATGCACTGGTTAACGCGCGCGACCGATTTAAAGACCCCGCCTCGGATCACGACAAGCTGGCTTGTGCCGTCGAGATCGATCGCCTCCGAGAAGTCCTCGAAAATGAAGTTGGTCATCACGAAGCTGTCGACATAGCGGACATTGAATCCGCCTGTCATTTTCTGGTGACGATGGCCGTTCACCTGCACGTTCTTGCTGTTCTGAATGTGGGTATAATAGCCGCGACGGCCGCCACTCGACTCGGCCTTGGTGTTGATAAACCGCAGACCATCAACGCCCACGGCGTAAAGGAAACGCTGGTTGCTGTTCGTCGCGTCGCCGTCATTGTTGGAATCGAAGGTGACGCCGTCGAACGCGATATTCTTGCGTGCGCCGACTGTCATATTTTTGTCGGTCGAGAAGACCGGTTGAATGTCGGTAGCGACAACACTTGCCCGGCTCACGCCATGCAGCACTGCTTCATGTCCGCTGAAGGTAACATTGTCGGCGGTCAGTGCCACCGCGCGATAGACATTGGCAGTGGTGTTGCCGAGCGTGAATGGCGAGACCGAGCCGGGCACCATCTTGTAGATGCCGGACGGAAACTCTACGCCGCCCGAACCCAGATTGTGCGCGGTCTGCACGGCTGCGGCATCATCAGTCGAGTTGTTTTTCCGGGCACCCTTCTGCGAAGCCGTCGGCGTGTCAGAGAGCGTGTATCCGACGACCGTCACGCCATCGTGCAAGGTGATCACGAGGTCGCCGGTCGTCGTGCCATTTTTGCGATAGACGCCGCCGCTGCCTGCCACCTGGTTGCCGTCGTAGAATGCCGTGCGGATGTAGTCGGGCGCGACATCCGGCGAGAATGCTTCAGCCGTCGCTTTGGTAGCGAACTGAGGATCCATGACGGTCGTCATAGCGCCCGTTACGAGATCGAGAATTTCCTGTGCCGCCTCCTGAAGATCGCCGACGGCGTCGTCGGAGAGATAGAAGCTGATCACGATATTGTCGGTCCCGATCACCGGGTTATCGGTCTGAAAAGCGTAGACCTTGCTGGAGTTCGCGTTGCCCTCCTGGACATGCACCGTCGTTCCCTTCTGCATGGTGCGCCCGGTGCGGGCATCGGCAGCGCGGAACCATCGGCCTTCGCTTACCGTATAGATACCGTTTTGCGTCAGGTCGGCCTGGTCCTTGACCAGCACGCGGTCGCCCACCTCCGTCGCCACCCCGTCGATGGTCTGAAGGCCGGAAAGCGCAATGCTGGCGGTCGTCGCCAGGCGAACAGGTTCGCGCTCGCCGGTCAGAAGGCGAACGGCGGCGGCTGAAGATCGGGCCATGCTGGCGTGCTCCATGAAAAAAGCCCCGCGAAGCGAGGCTGAAAGAGATTTTGGTCTTGAGATAGAGGGGGGCCTTTGGATCAGCCGGCAGATATCAACTGCAATTGTGATGGCATTGGCAGCGTCGAACTTCCATGCAGCATCAAACCTCCTGAAGCCGCACAACGGCGTTCCAGCCATAGGTCTTTGCCGCGACGCCGGTAACGGTCACCTCAATTCCGGAAGCCCCCACGGCGACGGAGGCGTCGAGCGATGCGGCGTCGGTCGCATATTCGCCGATCACCGTTTTGGTGATAGCACCTTCGACCGCCAGGGTACCGCCTGTGTTGCGGATCACGCCGGCGAACACATAGCCGGCGCTGGTCGACGACGAACCATCCGTGCGGCGGGCAGCGACATCGACGGTGAACTTCGCGCCTTGCCCTGGCCTGATCGGAACAAAGCTGTTTCCGGCTTCGAAGACCATAAGAACGGGCGTTGCGTCCGGCGTCGATTTATAGCCCTTGAAAAGATCGCCGCCCCGGTTTCCTTCAATCAGCGCCATGTGCGATCCGTCATCGGTTGGCTTGCCCGTCGCCGTACCGGAGTAGATGTTGCCCCGCACCTCGACGTTTGGCGAGGATCCGCTGATTTTCACATCGTTGACGACGCTGCCGGTCGTCGCCTTGAAAAGGCCACCCGTCGCCCTCTGCCGTTCGCCCGATAATGTCGACAGGGCGACATAGGACGATCGCGCATCCGCGATGCCTGCATGGGTTTGCGACATGTCGCCGTTCAATCGAACGCCAATGGACGCCGCCGCGCCGCCCATGTCGACAAGCGTGTCGGCCGACACAATGGTTTCATCCGCCGCGCTGAAGACGCCGTAGGCATTGGCCTGGGTAAACCCAAAGATGCGGCCGGCACCAATCCTGACGCCACGCGAGATCTGTTGCCCGGCCGGGGTTTCGATATAGATCCCCTGATGCGTCGCCTGGATGTCGAACGACAGCAGGCGAAGATCTTCGATATGATGACCGGTGCCGGCGCGAATGCCTTGCTGCACGCCTTCCGTCACCAGGCTGCGCACCTCGATATCCTTGGCCCCTCGCAGCACCAGACCATAAAGGCCATCCCTGGACTTGGCACTGATGTGAAGGCGTTTGTACTTCAACACCGATCCGGCGGGCGCAGCGCTGCGGGTGAAGGCGACGGCCGCGCCAAGCTGAACGCCGCCAAGCTGCGTCCAGTCGATATCCACCTCGATATCGCTCACCGGCCAGTCGTCGTCGCTCTCCGCATCGAAACCGTTCAAATAGGCACTCACGCGAGCGCGGCGGACAAACACGTGACTTGTGCCGGAAACCTCGTCGTTGATGGTGACGATGTTGCGCGCCGTGTCGCCCCTGGCGTCGTCGATGTAGACCCAGCTGGAATCGGCAATGCGGTAGTGGTCGCCTTGCGTACCGGTGAGCGTGCCATGCTCGATCGTGACACCTGAAATGCCGCTGATGTTGAAGACGCCAAAGCCGTTCGCAGCCGCGACATGATTCCAGGCGCCGTTGACCTTCGGCGCGATGATGCGGTTGTCGCCCTTCAGGTTGAAAAGGTGCGTGGCGTCCTCGGTACGCTGCAAAAGCGCCCTGTCATCAAACTCGACCGTCAACCCCTGCGGAATGTCGATATTGCCCGCCAGCGAGAATGTGCCAGCCGGGATGATCAGCCTGCCCTGCCCGGCGGCAGAATGGCGTTGACAAACGCGGTCCTGTTGTTACCGGCTGCCGTGTCGGCGCCCGCCGCGCGAATGTTGATCTCCTTCGACCTCGGTGCGTTGACGATGTCGAAGCCGGCTCTTGCTCCACCTTGCAACGTGATCGCCAGACCGCCCCCGCCCGCCGAAATGGTGCCATTCTTCCTGTAGAGGGCTTGGCCGTCGCCGACCTGCGAATAGCCGGCAGTCCTGATATAATCCGGCGCGATCGCCGGTGAGTACGCCTCCGCCGTCGCCTTGGTCGCAAATTGCGGATCGAGCACGGTTGTCATGGCGCCCGTCGCCACATCCGCCGCCGCCTGGGCCTGGTCGATGATGCCTTGCGCGGCTGCCTGGATATCGCCGACGGTATCGTCGGACTGGTAAAACGACAGCACAATGTCGTCGGCACCGATCACGGGGCTCACTGTCTGGAAGGCATAGACGAAATCAGCCGAAGCCGTGCCCTCCTGGACATGCACCGTCGTCCCCTTCTGCATGGTGCGACCCGTGCGCGCATCGGCCGCGCGGTACCAGTAGCCTTCCGACGCCGTATAGATGCCGTTCAGCCTGGCGTCCGCCTGGTCCTTGACCAGCACCCGGTCGCCGGTCGCGGTCTGGACGCCGTCAACCATTTTGAGGCCCTGGATCCAGGCGACGCCGTCGATGACGATCGTCTCCAGGTTCGCGGTCGTCGCCAGGCGCACGGGTTCGCGCTCGCCGGTCAACAGGCGAACGGCGGCGGTTACAGGTCGGGCCATAAGGCTTGCTCCATGAAAAAGCCCCGCGAAAGCGAGGCTGGGAAAAATTGCGGTTCAATTACAGGTCGGCCCGCCCTGCCGACCCCTCATGCAGCAACTCGGTTGCCGCCCGGCCTCAGCCCTACTCACGATGCTCGCGCGGGTACGTGCGGCAGATCAGTGCGGAAGCAACGGCAGAATCTGTTCGTCGAGGAATTTGAGCCGGCTCGCCAGAATCTCGGCGTTGGCGGGATTCGCGTCGACATTGACTGGTATCAATTTCGCTACGGATTTTCCGTGGCGCGCGGTCTCAATCCAGACTTCAAGGGCACCAATATACCCATCCAACGCTTCAAATGGGGTCTTTCCATCGTCGGCTGGCAAATACGTCGGCGGCACATCACCGACGATCACCCATGTCCATGGGTTCACATCTGCTCGGTTGGTCTCTATCTCGAAAAGGAAAATGTAAATTATCCCTTCCGCGCCGTAACCAAGATATTCGCCTTTGATGGCTGATACCCAAGTAAAGAATTCAAGGTATTGGCGCGCCTCGATCCGGGCGGAATCAAGCTTTTCGTCACCGGTGCTGACATCGGCCGGAGGCAGACGTGTGACGCTGTTTAAATCGGGTTTGGCATTGTTGTTTATAACTAACTCCGTCGCCATCCTGCTCAAGGTGAGATGCGCACTTGTGTACCTGGCGGCAGGCCTCGCACCTTCGCGATAATTTGACCATGATGTGCCAATAGACATCCAGATCAGATAATTCGAGGTTCTCAATTGAGTCCTCGCCACCTAGAAACAGCGGTTTCTTACTGCCTATGCATTGCGTATAGGCAGGCTCGGCGCCGCCGGCTTCCCGCCACATTGCGTATCCATCGGACGCCAGCGCAGCATCCTCGTCTTCGATAAGTTCAATATCGTGGAAGGTTCTGATATTGCACGGTATCTGCAGAGCCTCGCCCGTGTCTGGTTCAAACATCACCACCCCGGGCTCGCCTTTCTCCAACCGTCCGGTATCGACAGCAAACACCGTCCCTTGCCAATCGTAGCCGAAGCAGGTGATCCGCCCGGTGAACTCAGGAAAGCCGAGGCCGACTCTGGCATTCCAACGCGCCACATCCTGTGCGCGGACGATCCGGTACAGACCGTGCTTGAATGATCCGCCTCCGAAGTTCATGAGCAGTTCTTTCAAACCCTGGCGCCTTCGAATCCAACGAAGAATCGCCCGCATCCGTTGGCACAGTGCTATCCACCGGAAAGTTTTTTTGGAATGTCTCGAACACCGCGATCTCCAATCGTTACCTTGCTGATTTTAGTTCCATAAGACAGCAGCTTGATTTGCTGTATTATCTGCGACCCAAGACTGGTGTTAACACTGGGATCCAGTGGGCCCATATTCTCCAGTATGTCTCCCCTCCTAGCTGCAAATAAACTCTGGGGAAATTTCGGTGACAGTGCACTACTTTCTAGTTCTCAGTCCGAATGTTTCACTGCAGTCACATGGGTGCCGTCGACAAAAAATGAACTGTCATCGCAATTCAAAGCGCAATCCCGTTACTGTTCGTAAGGCTCGACCACGGCAAACGGTATTCCCAATGACTCCAGCAAATCGAGAATGCGTTTCGAAATGACAAGGCGGAAGGGTATCGCGATCCCGAAATCGTCGCGACCAGCCTTCCCATTTACCTTCAGCCATACGAAAGGTGGTAGCTCCAGCCCGGGTTGATCCTCTTGACACTCTTCCGAGGTCGTCACCTCGGCTTCGGCGAAGGTCGCACCCGAAAAGCCCATCTTCTGCAGGGCGCGCTGGGTTTCCTCAGTGACGAGGAAACAGGGGAATGTCGCAACGATCACATCGCCGAACCAGCCTTCTACAACATAGTGAAGCTTGGTCACGATCGGCGGATGCACGCTGCGGTCGAGAACGGTGTTTTTGCCGATCCCGCCAGCGACGTTCGGTCGTATTTTAAAGTATTGCATCACTCACCTATTGGGGGATTGAACAGATGCCCATATTTCTTATCGATATAAGTCACGTAGTCCAGCACTTGCTGGCGAGTTGCCTGGGGGTGCGCCTCGTAAAATTGATCCCACTCGAATCGAAAAACGATCTTGTGCAAAAGGTTATCTAATTCTTTTGGTATGCCTCTAAGATTTTCAAGAGAGTGCATCTCATCTGCAGCAAAAAGGTCTGGGAATCTTTCCCACATCTGCCGCTCTGCAGCATGGTGGACGACAACATCTCCCACCAGATTCGGATTCGCGTCAAGAAATTTTTTCCGGTAATTTTTCGAAAATGCTTTTCCAAGCGATGCTCCTGGATATTTTACTTTGGACGGATCCCTTGCGATTGACTTGATTATCTCAAGAAGCTCGGCCTTGTCGGCCTTTACGCCGGTGCTAAGACGGTAAGCGGCCTCATTTGCTGCATTTATTGCACGAGCCTCCGCACCGACGGCTTGGCGAGCCACCGCGCCCTCAGCGGCAAGCTCCGTTGTGGCGCGCGAACCACTTGTTGCGAACTCCTCCAGCGGCTTGGCAAACTTGCCCCTCCCGCCGCGGATTATGGCCAAGCCTTTTGCAACAGCTTCGCCGACTGTCTCTAACGCTAAGCGCCCTCCACCAACCGCCCCCGAGCCAGGAGTGGCGGGCAGTTGCTCAAGGAAACCCAAAGGAGAATCGTGCAGATCCCGGAGGCCTAGCCCAATGTCATGGGGGACTCGGCCTAGGGCCTCGAAGCTTTCGCTGAGATAGTTGCCGAAGTCGTCCGCAACTCGTTGGAATGCAGACCGGGCTTCGCCAGGATGCGCCGGTGGAAGCCTTCCTTGCACTGTCGCAGTAGTGAGGATCGGGTCGACTTCAGTCGGCCCAGAAAGACCAGCTTGATTCAATTGCAGAGAGAGGGGATCGCGAACACCCGGATCGCGCACTGCTGTCAGAAGATCATGCAGGATGATATTCTTGTCGGCTTGCGGCACGTCTTCATTGCTGAAGGTGTCGGCAAGGCTTTGGACAACGGCCCTTGGTAGAGGTTGAGGGGCCTCGACGCCCAGTTGCCTCTGGGCTGCGACAGAGATGGCGATGGCCCATCTGTACGCCGCCGGATCACTGGTCCCCGATTTGCCGTCCGTGTTCGTTGCCGCCCTCCACGCGGCGTCGACATTGGGGAAGACCTCGCGGACGTAGCCAGCAGGGTCCGCCCGCCTCATGCCCAGAGTCTTGCGCGCAGCGGCAGCCGTAACCCGATACCGTGTCTGCTCTTCGTCGGAGCTGACCGGCCCAGGCTCCGCATCGCGCAGCGCTGCGTGGATCGCTTGGTTGGGCATCGTCCGCATGCCAAAGGCTTGGCGGCCGACATCAATTTGTCGGCTGAAATCCTGGAAGCGCTTCCCACCCTCCTCAGTGCCATAAACGGCGGTGAAGTCCGCGGGGCCAGGCACGCTGCCGGAATAGCTGCCCGTATTGGCGATTGCGTCCGGAGCGTTCTGCGAAGCGAGGGCGATGTTGGTGCGCGCCTCGATCCGTTAGGCCGTGGTCGCGGCATGTGCCTGGTTGATCAGCCGCTGAACATCATCTGGAGATAGGTCCGCGAGTCGGTCGGTTGCGGGCTTAATCGCCATAGGATCGAGCGCCGGAGCAATGTCGTCCCGGAAAGCCTGCGCCACTCGCTCGCCCGGCGCGAACTTGCCAACACGGTCGCCTGTCGCTGCCGCCGCATCCGAGCTGCCCGAAACGCGAATCCAGGTGACCGGCTGAACGCCGGAGGCATCGCTCCCCGAAGGCTCTCCGAGCGTCCCCGCACCCAGCATCTCCGCAACCCGCTTCGGGTCATGGGCGATCATCGCCTGGACCAGCGCCTTGGCCGTGTTGGTGCGCCAGGCAAGCTCAGCCGTTTGCCTGATAAGCGGGTTGCCAATCTTGGAGATCAGGTCAAACCCGCTCTGCCGGATCGCCTCGAAGTTCACGACGTCGTTCGGGTCGCTGTTTGCAATAGCGCTGGTCGACATGGTGTCGACCTTGGTCCACTCGGCCAATTCATAGTCGTCGCGCTGCGTCTTCTGCCGCTGAGCCATGCGCCGTGCGCCAACCGCGCGCATCGTCTCCTTCTGCCCGGCGAAACCAGCGCGCTGGCTTTCGGGCATACCAGGCAAGGCATCGTCGAACAGCCTGTCGAACAGACCAGTCTTCACCACCCGGCCGTTGTACGGATCGACCTGGCCGTACATCGCCTCATGCAGGCCGTTGCCGTCGGCCGGCGCGTTCGCCGCCACCTCGTCTTCTGCCTGCGCGATCCGGCCGTTGAACCGGCGGCGCGCCAGCTCGGCGTCGAACGCCTCCTGCTGGTCCTTCATCTGCTGGTAGCGCGCGGCGATAGCCGAGAACTGGTCGCCCAACCCTTGCATGGCGCCGCCAATCGGCGATCCCTGCGGATATTGCGGCGCGTTGCCGGTATCGAGCCGGCGCTGGCCAATGGAAAGGGGGATGATGTGGACCATTTCAGTAGAGCCCCGAATAGCCGCCGGCTATGGCCGCGCTCGCCCGAGGCGAAAATGCAGAACCGCCGAGGCTCACGGCCTTCGTCGGGTCGTAGATTTTGGATAGGCCGCCAACGAGCGCGCTGCCGGCGTTGAAGATCGATGCCGTCGCCGCCTGCTTGCCGGAGAAGCGCGAGATCGCGGCTTGCGTGTTCAGGTTGTTCTGGCGCAGCCGCGAGCCGTACAGCATCCCGTCGAGATCAAGCTGACCCTGCCTGGCATTGGCGGCCAGCACCTCGGCCGGCGAGCCTGATAGGCCGACGCCCGAGGCGCCGGCCTGGGCGCGCGCCTGGCCCAGCAGGAGATCCTGCTTGTGCCGCTCCTGGCTCTGTTCGAAGGCGGAACTCTGCGCCTCGGCCTGCGCCTGCTGCCCGTAGGCCTTGGCCTGATAGTCGGCCATCTGCTTCGACTGCTGGCCTTCGACCAGCGCACCGCCAACAGAAAGGGCGGTGCCGATAAGGGCAAGTGTGCACATGGTTCAGCCTCGTTCGCCAAAGGAGGTGGTTGCGGGAATGAATTTGCTTTTGACGCCGTCCACCGGCGCGCCGAGCGCCGGGCGCGGGTCGAGCACACCGCCGGGGGTGAGGAACGACACAAGCAGCCTGTCGGCCTGCAGCGCCGGCCGGCTGAGACGGGCCGGGGCAGCGGCCCGCGGGCCGGCCATAGCGGCGCGGCGGGTGGTGATCAGGTTGATCTTCAGCTCGGCGACGCCGGCGGCATCGAACAGGCCGTTGGCGGTGGCAATGGTGCGGGCGAGCGCATCGGCCTCGAACAATTCCTGGCGCAGAAGCTCGACCAGCCGGCGGGCGCTGCGCCAGCGCTCGCCAAGCGTTGCAGCTTTGGCCTTGATCTCGTCGCCAAGCGCGGAAATGTCGGCCCGCGCTTCGCTCCGAGCGGCCTCCGCACGGCATTTGCCGGCAGCGACGATGATCTTTTCCAGCAGCCCGATCTGCTCGTTGCAATCGTCCAGCGCGGCACGCGCGGCGGCCAGGTCGCCATCGCCGAAGACCGCGCGGTCCTCGGCTTGTGCCAGTTCGGCTCTGCAGTGAAGCGCTTCGTTGAGGTCGGTGTCGAGCAAGGCGATGACGGCGGCGAATTCGGCAGCCGTCCGCGCCCTGCCGAGGATTTCGGCATGGTGGGATGTCATTGGGGGGGTCCTTTTTTGGAGAGCGGGCCGGCGGAGCGTTATCTCCCCCCTCGAGGGGGAGATGGCCGGCAGGCCAGAGGGGGTCGGTTCGACCGGATGCGACCTTCTGCGGCAGATGAAGGTTGGCGCTTCGCGTGGAGCGCTGGCATCCTCTTTTCAACGCAGGAGGTCGCGTCCGGTCGAACCGACCCCCTCTGTCGCCTTCGGCGACATCTCCCCCTCAAAGGGGGGAGATCACTAGCTTCAACGCCGGCGCTCTACGGCTCGGCGTCGAACACCGGCGTGAACGCCCGGATGGTGCAAGGCGTGGGATTCACGTGGCGGATCCTCACGCGGCCCTGCCCTTCCCAGCTGTCGTCGATCGGCACCTCGACATTGCCGGTGAACAGCGTTGCCCGCCCGTCCGGCGCGACGATCGAGGGCATGCGCACCGGCTCCCAGCGGCCGCGCATTAAGGACTGGACTTGAAGCCCCGTGGTGTCGGTCTCCAGCAGCGACAGGATCACTTTCACCACCTTCTTGCGGCGGCCGATGATGGAGCCGTCGCGGCCGCCGACATCGAGCTCCAGCGTGTCGGCGCCCGCAGCATAGGGCAGGCCAAGCTGCCATTTGGCGGCGGTAGAACCGCCCGGCAGCGTGACGGTGCCGCCGCCGCTGACGGTCAGGCCGCGATAGACTTTTCCATCGGCGAGAACATCGACGGACTGGCCGGCGAGATGCATGGCGCCGCCCACCGTGGTGACCGCAAGACCCGTGTAGGTCAGGCCGCAATCGACCTCGAAGGCGTCCCCGATGGCGCCGTATTCGAACGGCGCGGTCTTGATTTCGATGTAGCGCCTGGTCACGCCGCCAATGCTGCGCTTCACGATCAGCCAGAGGTCGTCATTGCCGTCCTGGCCGGGGGTGACCGCAGCGCTTTCGACATCAGCCCAATTTGAACCATCGGGGCCCGCCCCGCTGACGCTGCCGCCGAGACGATGCCGGTGCATGCCGCGCACCTCCTGGCTCGGCTGGTGGGTGTAACCGCCAAGCTCGCCATTCTCGAGCGGGAACCACAGCAACGGGTCGGGATCGGTCTGGAAGGCGAGCTCGACCACGCCCTTTTTGGGAATATGCTCGGAGACCTGGCCGACATCGTCCGAAGCAAAACGGCTCTGCGCCGTCTGCGTCAGCTCGGCGATCGATTTGCGCGAGCGTGTGACATAGAGGAACGACTGGCCGGCATCGACTGGGCGGATGCGGGCGCAGCCGAAGGTACGCGAGCGCCGGTTCTTGAACGAGGATGGCGTCAGCGCCTCGTCGATGCCCGAGCCCGACAGAGCGCGGATGCCACCTGAGGTGCCGATCAGAAGCGCGCCGTCGCTGTCGGCGATCCAGACGATGTCGTTGGCCTGGCCGCCGCCGGCCTGGACGAACTCCAGAGCGTCGTCGTCCTTCTCGCCCAGTGCAAAATTGTCGAAGTCGCCGGTGGCCGAGGCATAGACCGAGAATTTGCGGCTGAAGGCCAGCCGCTCCTCGTAGAGCGACCCGCTTTCGACGTACTTGCCGGGCACGAAGGTGCCGAGCCGCCAGCGCGTGATCGGGTTCATGTTCGGCAGCGCATGGCCGTAGAGAATGATCTTGACGACCGTCGTGCCGGTGCGACTGGTGATCCTGGCCCAGCGCCAGATGCCGTCAGCTCCTAGAAGGCGAATGGATCGACCGACATCAGAGACCTGAAATCCGGTGTCGTTGTTGATGCCGATGGTTGAGGACGCCGTGAGATCGAACGGCGTCTGATCGAAAGCGGCGATATGCATCGCTAACTCGGCCGAGACGGTGACAACTGCATCGTCTCCACCGCCGCCGCTGAACACCAACTGATGGTATTCGAACGCCGATTTGTTCGTGAAGTCGTAGAAGCGGGTCTCGCCATTGCCCCAGCCGAGTTCGCCCGTACGCGTGTCCAGGGTGACCCAGTTGTTGCCATCATTGGAACCCTGCAATTCCCAAGCAGTGAAGAAATCGTAATCGCCCGTTGCCAGCCGCGACGTGGTGATCCAGTAGGCATCGACCACGTGCTGCACGCCGCCGGCATTGCGGAACCGGATGTAACCGTCGCCGCCGCTCGCAATTTCGATATCCTGCGTCTTGTCGCGGTCGAACATCTGCCAGGCAGAGGCGCTGCCGCTGCCGGTGGAAGCGGTGCCGGAAGGGGTCGTGTTGCTGGTCATCCGCGGCGTCAGATGCCCGGTATCGGACGGCGTCAGCGTTGTCGCTGTGTCATTGACCGGGTCGTAGGGACCGTCGAGGAATTCGAAATCCGTCAGAGCCCACGCTGTATGCGCGCTGCGGGTCAGCACCTTGGGCGGATGGTCCCGGTGAGTGATCCACATCTGGTCGGCCGATTGCACATAGGCGAGCTCGAACAGGTCCGCCTCGAGATAGGGCGAGGCGACCTCCACCGCGCCGACGCGCGCGCCATAGGCATGGACGCGGATGTACCGGTCGCCGAATTCGAGCGCATAGGCTTGATCGGCCGAGAAGATGAACGGGATCAGCCGCGTCGTCTTCGCGGAAATCTTCACCTCGCCGGCAAAATAGGTGCCGCCGCGCTTGCGGATGCCGCCATGCGGCAGGGTGATGAAGTTCTCGCATTTGGCCAGCGCCGCCCGATAGAAGTCGAGCGAGGCGCGTGCATGCAGGCGCGGCGAGATTTCGCCGCGGGTGAAGACGTCCTGGATCGGGTACAGCGTCGTCATCAGCGCGCAATCCTGTTATTGCCGGGCCTGCTGTCGCCGCGCTGGCTGGACCAGGACGCGGTGTAGAGCCGGCCGCCGCGCTGGACGGCGTTGGCGCTCAGCGCCGCCTCCAGCGCCCGGTCATAGGCAGAGCGGGCAATGTCGATCATGCCCGATTTGTGGGTCAGCGGATGTGCGACCTTGATGGCAAGCGCCGCCACCAGGACCTCGGTGAACAGCGCATCCCAGTCGTTGGGATCGGTGAGGTTGGCGACGTACCGGATGGTCAGCGGGCCGGACTGGTCGGAATAGATCAGCCCCGCCTCCTGGCGCCACGAAATCGGCGCGCCGTCCGGCTCGCCATTGTGGGTCAGCGGCAGCGGCCGCAGGCAGTCGGCCGGCAGTTCGTAGGCAAAGGTCAAGCCGCAATCGCTGCCGGTGTCCGCCCCGGCAACCGTGGCGCGCAGGATCGCGAACACCCAGGCGCATTTGGTGAGCTCTGCTTCCCGTGCGAGGTCGAAATGCAGGTTCAGCAAGCGCGCTGCCTTGACGTCCTGGTCGAGGCTGTCGATCGGTGCCTCGTCGAGCACGGCCAGCGCCATGTTGGCGATATCGAGCGGGGTGATGGCCATGGGTCAGCGCCTCGTCCATGTGGGTCGGGTCATGATTTTCTCCGGGCATGAAAAAGCCGCCCGAGGCGGCTTGGATTTGGTGTCGATGAGAGTTTGGAGCTGGCGGTATGGCCTGTCAGATTAGCCACTCGGGCTGGAGAACATCGCCAAGACGACGAGAGCACACCATACCAGCCCCAAGCCGGCCAAGAGCAAGGACCACCAGGCAAAACGATCGCCCCAGTCGGCCTGTCGTTTGAGCGCGCCATACTTTGCGTAGCTCGAAGTTGAATAGATCAGTGAATACAATGAATTGGCCTTTGAACGTTCGGCCTCGATTTCCTCTCCGAGAAGATGGCCTCCGTACAAATGGAACGGCGCAGACAGCACGAGGGCTATCGTGATGGCAAAGAGGAACCAGTTCACACTAATAGTCTCGCGCCGCAGTAGACCCGTATTCTATTCGCCCTCGGGGAAGAAACAGTTAAACCGTCAGTTACGAGTCGATATTTGTAAGGAGCGGAGCCGTCGAATTGCGGTGATAGTGCTGGACTGCACCCCTTGAGTTCGAAAGCAATTTCGTTCTCGCCCAGAACCCCTGAACCCAAGATGAAAACGTCCGGTCACAGAAATTACCGTGTCTCACTCATGGGGGCGCAGTCCAGCACTGTCACCGCAATTCCCCCTTTACCCTCCGCCCATTTTACGGAGGTGAAACATTCTGGCGTCGTGTGCTGGCAAATTCCAGCGGCGGGTCGAGCTCGCCGTACTCTTTGAACTGATCGCGCCATTCTTCTTCATCAAGCACATCGGCGGAATTTGCGACATCCGCGGCATTGACCCGGACCCAGGGAGATTTGGGCTTATGCATGGCGGGTCGATTGTCCCAATCGACGAAATTTGGTGGCCTTGTATCGGACAAGGGTCTCATGTTTGACTCCTAGATTTGCTTTTCGGCAATATGGCACTGCTTCCCACCGGCTTGTTCGACAAGCCGGAATCGGCCCGCCTATTCCGGCTTTGGCGATTTGGAAATTACGGCGACAGTGCACTATTTTCCATGTGTCAGTATTCCATCACTGTCACTGAAAATTTATCACCGCAAATGGTCTGCCCGCGACGCTTGCGCAGATATCGCAACCGTTTGCGCTGGGCCGGCGTCATGTAGCCATCCCCGACCTCAGCCAGAATGCGCTCTTCTTCGGTTGGCACCCTGTTCAGCCCGTATGGCAGCCCGAGTTCGACGCACAAGTCCACACCTGACCGCGCCCGATAAGTGAGACACGGGAATTTCTGTGACAGGCGTTTAGGCCTCTGCTGGCCGCATAGAGATCCTGCCGGCCAGCGTTGTTCTATGCGGCATTTCCTGCTATCTTGGAGCTAGGCGATGGTTCCCGACATCAACCGATTTGATGCACCGAAAGGTGTAGCTGCGGGACGGAGCCGTCGCCGCTTTATTTTTCATTACCATTGGCCGCCGAACCTGCACTCTTCACTTCGAAATGGTCATAGTAGCGTCTCCCGTCTTGGTGTTCACGCACGACTATATGAATCAGTGCTTCATGACCGTCCATCGTGATCGCGCGTTCATAGCGATAGATATTTGAGATTTCAGCTCTTGCCTTGCGATCTGCTTCGCTCCTTATGAAACGTGCTGAAGCGATCAATTCGTCGAGCTTGAGGGCTGCTGCCAGCGCCGCTCTTGAAGTCTGCCCCCCTGTCGTCAGGGACTTTTTGAGACTCCTCCAGGGGATGAGAATTTTGGAGCCGTCACCGACGTTGACAACGATTTTGCCGGAGAACATCGCACGAGCGAACTCGGCAACACTCCGCTTCGCCTCATACATCGGTGCGGTCCAGACATCGAGCTTGAAAGCTTGAGGTCGTTCAATCTTGAGCGGCAGCAGATCGGTCGAGGCGTTAGTGACAGATGATGCAGGCAACCAGGTTTTTGCTGTTGGCTTCGAGATGCCATCCGCCGCTGCATCCCCGCCAGCGGCTGGACGCACTTCCCCGATTTTCTCGCCAGCAACCTGACCAGGGGCAACGTCGGAAGTTGGAGTCTTCGCCACCTCCGAACTGCCGATGGATCGTTCCGCTCGCGCTGCCGCTCTAGAACCGACCGATGCAATTGCGCGCGGTATCCCCCTTTCGGCAACAACCACTCGACCAAACCCCGGCCACGGTATCAACCAGGCCAATGCATCAGATTCTTGATGCATCATCAGATTTTCAACACGGTTCGACGGCTCGTAGTAAGCACCCGTGAAATCGGGAGGGCTGAGCGTTGCCTGGGTATTGCCGTCGGCAGCCATGGTAACCACCTTGGCCGCGAGTTCAGCCGCGCCGATCCCCGTACTGGCGACCGCCTTGGCAAGGGCTTTGCCCTGTGATGCCAACACCGAAAGCGTCGAAGGGACCTTGTAGCCAGCAACCGGAATGATCCAACCCAGACCGGCGTCGGCCAGTTGCCGGGCGACGGCTGCTCGAGCAACAGGGCCGGACGTTGCCGCAAGCAGCCCGCTTACCTTCGCGTTTATCTCCTGCTGGTACGTACTCGGGCTGTCATATTTATCGGAGAGATCACGGATAATGGACAGCGGCACGGGTTGAGGGTTCTCGATACCCAAGTGTTCCTGCGCGGCGAAAGATATGGCTATCGCTTTGTCATAGGCGTCCTTGTCATAGCCGTTTGGATCCTCAAGCCCGCCGCCGATCACTGCTTTCCAAGCGGCAGCGATATTGGGGAACACTTCACTGACATAGCCCCCGCCATCGGCACGTCTGTGGTTCATCACCAGCCCTACCGCAGCGGCGGTCGCCCCACGGCGCATCTGGTCTTCCTGCGAACCGTTCGGCCCCGCATCTGCATCGCGAAGGGCGGCATGGATTGCCTGGTTCGGCATGGTGCGCAAGCCGAAAACCTGACGACCGACATCGGCCCGCCAGTCGAAGTCCCGGAAGCGTCTGTCGCCCTCGTCGACCCCATAGGCGATCCTGAACGCGTCCCGGCCGGGCATCTTGACGGTATAGGTGCCGGTCCTTGCGATTGCGTCCGGCGCGTTCTGCTCGGCGAGACCGATATTGGTGCGAAGCTCAACCTGCTGAGCAGTTTTGGCCGCCTCAGCCTGTCGGGTCAGCGCAATCTGTTCCTCTTGCGGAAGGTCGTCCCTGAACGCCTGCGCCAGCATTTCATCCGGCGTCTGCTCGCCGACGCGTTCACGTTTCCTGGCAGCCACCTCTGAACTGCTCGAGACGGAGGTGCCTGCTGCATGCGTATCGCCGAAGGCATCGCTGCCGAAGGCCGGCGTCCCGACACCAAATATCTCCAGAGCGCGTTTCGGATCCTTGGCAATCAGCACCTCGAATCGCGCCTTGGCCGCGGCGCCGAACCAGTCCTTCACCACCTGCTGCCTGATCTGCGGGTCGAGGCCTCTCTTGGAGATCAGGTCGAGCCCGTCCTGCCTGGCCGTTTCGAAGCTGATGATGTCATCGGGGTTGGCGTTGCCGATGGCGGTGGTGATCGCTTGCAGCACCGTGGTCGTTTCGGCCTGTTCATAGTCCTTGCGCCGCTGAAGCTGCCGCTGCGCCATGCGCAGTGCGCCAACCGCACGCATCGCTTCCTTCTGCCTGGCGAAATTGATGCGCTGGCTCTCGGGCATATCAGGCAGGGCATCAGCGTATCGAACAGACCCGCTTTGACCACCCGGCCGCTGTACGGATCGACCTGACCGTACATCGTCTCATGCAGGCCGGCGCCATCGGCCGGCGCGTTCGCCGCCACCTCGTCTTCCGCCTGCGCGATCCGGCCGTTGAAGCGGCGGCGCGCAAGTTCTCCGTCGAACGCCTCCTGCTGGTCTTTCATCTGCTGGTAGCGTTCGGCGACGGCGGGAAACTGGTCGCCAAGCCCCTGCATGGCGACGCCGATCGGCGATCCCTGGGGATATTGCGCCGCATTGCCGGTATCGATCCGGCGCTGGGCGATGGAGAGGGGGATGATGTGGACCATTGGCTGTTTCCTGCTCGAATGGCTTTGAAACAAAGGAGCGCTGCGCCGGCGATCACGGACCGCGTCGGCACAGTGCTGGGCGCCGCGCTTGCGGCCCGTCGTTTGGTTGGGTCGTGGATGGAGAGGCCTCCAACGAGCGCTTTGCCCGGGTTGAAGATCGTCCCGTCGCCGCCTGCTTGCCGAAAAGCGTGAGAGGGCGGCCTGCGTGTTGAGATTGTTCTGGCGTAGCTGGCCGGCGTTGCGTTCAGAAAAAGAAGCGGGAGCGCATCGCCCCCGCCCCCCACCTCGGTCCTATCAGGCCTCGGTCGTCTTCAGCGCGATGAACGTCATGTTCTTGACGCTCGACGCGGTGCGGTCCCAGTTCGCCGCCAGCGCCAGCTCCGCATCGGTGGCGAACTCGCCGGCCGAGGAGGCGTCGAGGAAGCGGGTGCCGGGCACATGCGGCACAAAATGCCGGCGGCCGACCATTTCGGTAACGCCGCCGCCATGGCCCTGGCGCGGTTTGCGGTCGAACTCCAGCGGGCCGCCCTCGGTGTTGACCGGCAGTTCGTTCCACAGGATCGCCTTGTCCTTGAACATGAAGGCGGTGTAGACGCCCGCCGTCACCGGGATGTCGTCGTCAACCACGGCGCGCAGCCCCATATAGTAGGGGATCAGCGGCCCGCCCTGCTCGGAAGACGGCACATAGTCGATGAGGTCGGCGAGCTTCAGCGCCTTCATCTGCTTGGAGTGCATCCAGATCGTCTTGAACTTGTCCGCGCGGTCGCCCATCAGATAGGCTGCCTCGATGATGTCGGTGTCGACGATGGAGGCGCCGGTGGTGCGCACCAGATCGCCGCCGTCATTGGCGATGTTGTCGGCGACGACGCCTTTCAGGATGCCGAGCAGGGTCAGCTTGTTGGCGCGCTGCCAGTACTCGGTCTGCCGCTTGACGATCAGCTTCTGCGGATCGTCGCCCGCCAGGATCGAGGTCAGGTCCGGAACGCCCCACGCCTGGGCGCGGACATTGCGGGCGGCGACCTCGCGGCGCGAGCCGATCTTCTTCATCTCGATGGAATCGGCCGGATCGTCATTGACCGGCTCGGACGGATCGTTGCCGAGATCCTTCCAGCCGGGCATGTCGACCGAGCGACCGCCCATCGACAGCTTTGACGAGATGGCCGGGTCGGAAAACAGGATTCCGGCCTGGTAGATCTCGAGCGACTGCACATGTTCCTCGAAAGCATATTGCGCATAGACGGATGGAACGATCGCGTCCGCGATACGGGTATAGGCATCTGCCATTTTTCTCTTCCTTCAGGTTTGGGTTGGCGGCGGGCGCCCCTACCCAGCCTCCGCTTCGCTCGGCTGACCTCTCCCCGGGGGGGGGAGAGGAGACTTGCGACGTCGGCGCGCCTCTTCTCCCCGGCGGGGAGAAGGTGGACGCGAAGCGGCCGGATGAGGGGGCGTTTCAGTGCGGCTGATCGATCGTCAGCGCGGGTTGTTGGGCATCCAGCGGTCGGGATTTTCTCCCGCCTCGCGAGCCAGCCGCCGGGCGCGGGCGGGGTCGCTTTTGACGAGGGCTGAAATGTCAGTCAGGTTGCGTTCGCCGGCGGCATTGCGCTTGAACGGATTGGCTCCGCTGAAAGAAGCACCGCCGTCGATCGTGTCTTCCCTGAACATCGCCTCGCCGATCGCCTGGAACGCCCTGGCGATCTGCGGATCGGTCAGCGCCCCATCAGGCAGAAGGATGCCCTTCGCCTTGTAGGCGTCGACCAGGCCGAGCTTCTTCATCGCCCGGTTGGCGACCTCCAGTCTCTGGCGAAAGCCGTCGCTGTCGGTCGGTCCCCAGTCCCTGACAAGCTCGTCATGGGTGGCTTCAACCGAGCGGGCCAGCGCGATCTCCTGATGCTTGGCCTGCTCGGCCATGTAGCCGACGAACCTGTCGTGATAGGCCTGCGCGGTCTTCGGCGAGGCACCCGCCTCGACCGCCCAGGCCTTGGACGCCTGAGCGAGTTCGTCCGAATAGGCGAAGTTCTCCGGCAGCCCTTCCGGCCTGAGGTATTCGACCTTCTCGGACGACGTGACCGGACGCATGGCCTCGGGAAGCCGGGCATGAAACCGGTCCCAGTCTTCCCGTGACGCGTCCAGGGCGGGAACGCGCAGGCTCTCACCCTGCTGCCGCTCCAGCTCCGCATAGGATGTGAAAACCCGATCGAGGCTTTCAGGCTTGGTCCAGCCCTTGGTTTCAGCGAGCTTGCGGTTGCCTTCGGAAAGACCGTCAAACCAACTTTTGCCGCCAGGCGCGGCGGACCCGTTGTCCGCGCCTGCCGGTGACTGTGCCGGGTTGCCCGCCGGCTGCGCACGCGCCGCCACGGACCCGGCGTCTGCCAGATCTGTCATGTGATGTTCCTTTGTTGAGAGTTAGAAATGGGCCGGCGGCAGGTATCTCCCCCCTCGAGGGGGAGATGGCCGGCAGGCCAGAGGGGGTCGCCGCGCGTGGAGCGCCGACTTTGTCTGTCTCGGAACAGGGAGTCGCGTCCGGTCGAACCGACCCCCTCTGTCGCCTTCGGCGACATCTCCCCCTCGAGGGGGGAGATTAGCGGCTAAACATCCCCCCAGTTTTCCCAAAGCAGCGTGATCGTGCCCGTCACGGCAATCGTCCCGTCGGCGTCGATATCCGTCCCGATAGCAAACGCCAGGTTGAGATAGAGATCGACCGGCGTCACCGTGCCATCCAGCGTCGCGGCGGCGGCGATGTCGGCCGTCGAGGCGGTCGACAGTGCGGCGCCGACACCGTCGAGCGTACGTGCCGTCGAGGCCAGCACGTTGACCATGGCGCCGGCCAGCGTCGCGCTCGATGCCGCCGCTGAACCAAGCGACCAGGTCAGCGCCGCATTGTCGTTGATGGTCGTCGCGCGGGTGCCGAGCACAGCGAACTGCAGCCGCGCCGTGCCGCCCTTGATGCGCACCTTGCCCTCAGTGAAGTCGAAGATCTTCTGGGCGGCATAGGCCAGCGCGTCGGTGACCGGCACCTGCATGCCGGCGAAGGTGAAGACGGTGCGGTACGATCCGCCCTGCCCTGTGGTGACGGCTTTCAGGCCGGGCCTGGGCGGGGCAAGGCCGGCTTCGCGGGCGGCGGCACGGGCAAGCGTCCGGGGAAGACCTCGGGTCATGGCATTTCTCCATTTTTCAGTGGCAATTCTGACAGCGCGACCAATCAAGCCCCAGCGGGGCGAGCCGTCGAAGGCTGAATCATTTTGACAAGGAGCACCGCTAGCGCCTTGTTCGAAAGAGATGTTTTCGGCCGCCGGTCTATCAACGCCCGAGAAACCATGTCTTATATCGTGAGGCCTCGTGCCCCCGTTCCGCCGCAATGCGACCGCACGTGGCCAGCCATAGGGATTTCAGGCCTTCAAGGGAGACCGCACATGAACTTTCACAAAGCCATCGCCGCCGTGCTGATGACCGCAGCACTGGCAGGCTGCGCACAGACCGAAGGCCAGCAGCGGGCCGGAACCGGCGCGCTGATCGGCGGCGCCGGCGGCGCCCTCGTCGGCCAGGCCATCGGCGGCAACACCGAAAGCACGCTCATCGGCGCCGGCGCCGGCGCCCTGCTCGGCGCGGTTGTCGGCAGCTCGACGACGCCGCAGCGCCGCGGCGAACAGATGTGCCGCTACCAGGACCGCAGCGGCCGCATCTACACCGCGCCCTGCGACGACCGGTATTATAACGGCGATTATTGATCATTTGGACCTTCTCCCCGTTGAACGGGGAGAAGGTCCCGGCAGGGGGATGAGGGGCAGCGCGATGTTCTGAGATGCTGGTGCTACCCTTACATTCGGAGCAGTTCGACGCTATCGTTTAGCACTCACGAGGGGGCGACGATGCGAATTACTGTCCAGTGCACTATTTTCCATGTTGCAGTCCGGTGGTTCAAGCCAGCTAGGTGATGCGGCCGATAAAAGGGTGAACTGCAGGCAGGACAAAGGGCGCAATCACCGCAATTCCAATCAAACGTTTAACTTTTGAAATTCTCGTCCACGAACATCTCGGCAAATCTCTCGGGCGGGAGGGTCGTGCCGTTGACGCGAGCGATTTCGACATTCCTCACCCACATATCCCGGATTGCTGCCGGCATTCCCTCGGGCATGTGCATGGACTGGGCGACTGCGTCATGCCACCGTCCATCGCCACCAAACAGAGATTGCAGTTTGGGGGCCATTCTTTTCAAGCCCTCTTCCGACTCTTGAGAAAGTTCTCCGATCGCCCAGAGCACATAAACATCCAGCAGTCTAAGCAGCGGCTGCCCGTCATAACGTGGGTTAGTCGACATTTAATTTCTCACGCAGCATGGGTGGCATAATAAATAACGCGTTCGCAGATAGCGGAACGCTTGGCTTTTCTTTCTGCGATGCAACCAAAGCCTCGGTAATCTCGATCGCAAGGTTGATTTCGAGAAAGTATGCCAGGCCCTCTTTAGCTGCCTCGGCTGGTACCAACACCCCATCCTGCTGAGGCAAAACCATTGCGTCTGAATCCTCTGTCCAAGGCTCCGCCGCGTAGATTGTGGGCTCCGCTGCGTAGACCGGGTCCTCCTCGTCAAATTCCGACAACCGTCCAACGATACCCAGCAACTTCATTTTTTTCCCCATAGGGAAAATCCTCCTCGGCCATTCGGATGCAGTGTCTTCTGGAAGATACTCCCTCCATCATGTTGAGATCTAGGGACGAGTTGCATCACACTGGGTTCGTCTGCGTGGTGCCAGCTGAAGCCGAGAGGTGCAGCGCGGGGGGCTAGCCCCGTCGGCGTTCGCTGAAGATTGAGACCCTGATTCAGCAAATCCTGAGCGAAAGCAATTTCTCCTTCCATCGTTTGCAATAGGGATTCGTTTGCAGCTTGGACGTGTACTGGGCGCAACGAGCCAGGATACAAGCTCGGGTCCAATCGCATTTCATGCATCACACTATAGAACTGACCTGTGGGTGCCCGAATTGCTCCGGTGCCCGCTTCCGAGGCAAGCTCGGAACCGCTCTTGTTGGCAATGAGCCGTTCGGCACGCCCCGCCGCGATGGCACTCGTCGGGTCAACTGCCCGCGTGATCCCTTTCTCGGCGACAGCAGCTCGACCAGCACCGGGCCACGGTATCGACCAACCCAAAGCATCATATCCCTGATGCATCATCAGGTTCTCGACACGGTTTGACGGATCGTAGTAGGCACCCGTGAAATCGGGAGAGCTGAGCGTTGCCTGGGTATTGCCGTCGGCAGCCATGGTAACAACCTTGGCCGCGAATTCGGCTGCGCCTATCCCCGCATTGGCAACCGTCTTGCCAAGGGCTTTCAACTGCGATTCAACCACCGAACGTGTCGAAGGGGCTTTGTACCCGGACGCATCCGGAATGATCCAGCCCAGACCGGCATCGGCCAGTTGCCGGGCGACACTTGCTCGAGCGACGGGGCCGGACGTTCCCGCGAGCAGCCCGCTTACCCTCGCGTTTATCTCCTGCTGGTACGCACTCGGGCTGTCGTAATTATCTGAGAGATCACGAATAATGGCCCGCGGAACGGGCTGGGGGTTCTCAATACCCAATTGTTCCTGCCCGGCGACAGACATGGCTATCGCTTTGTCATAGGCGTCCTTGTCATAGCCGTTTGGATCCTCAAGCCCGCCACCGATCACAGCCTTCCAGGCCCCACCGACATTGGAAAACACTTCGCTGACATAGCCTCCGCCATCGGCTCGTCTGTGATTCATCACCAGCCCAACCGCCGCAGCGGTCGCCTCACGGCGCGTCTGGTCTTCCTGCGAACCATTCGGCCCGGAATCGGCATCGCGAAGGGCGGCATGAATTGCCTGGTTTGGCATGGTGCGCATGCCGAAAACCTGACGACCGACATCGGCTCGCCAGTCAAAGTCCCGGAAGTGCTGGTCGCCCTCATCGAGCCCATAGGCGATCCTGAAGGCGTCCCGGCCAGGCATCTTGCCGGAATAGGCGCCGGTGCTTGCGATGGCGTCCGGTGCGTTCTGCTCGGCGAGACCGATGTCGGTGCGAAGCTCAACCTGCTGAGCAGCATGAGCCACTTCAGCCTGTCGGGTCAGCGCTGCCTGTTCCGGTTGCGGAAGGTCGTCTCGGAAAGCCTGCGCCAGGATTTCATCCGGCGTCTGCCTGCCGACGCGGTCGCCTTTCCCGGAGACCGGCATCCCGACACCAAACATCTCCAGCGCGCGCTTCGGGTCCTTGGCGATCAACGCCTCGAACCGCACCTTGGCCGCGGTGCCGAACCAGTCCTTCACCTTCTGCTGCCTGATCCCTGGGTCGAGCCCCATCTTGTCGATTAGGTCGAGCCCGCCCTGGCGGGCCGCTTCGAAGGTGATGGTGTCGTCGGGGTTGGCATTGCCGATCGCGATGGCGCTGGTCTTGAGCGCCGTGTCGACCTCGGTCTGCTCGTAGTCCTGACGCTGCTGAAGCTGCCGCTGCGCCATGCGCCGCGCGCCAACCCCGCGCATCGCTTCCTTCTGCCCAGCGAAGTTGGCGCGCTGGCTCTCGGGCATGCCAGGCAAGGCATCGTCGAACAGCGTGTCGAACAGGCCTGATTTGACCACCTGGCCGCTACGCGGGTCGACCTGGCCATACATGGCCTCATGCAGGCCGGCGCCGTCGGGCGGCACATTCGCCGCCACCTCGTCTTCCGCTTGCGCGATCCGGCTGGTGAACCGGCGACGCGCAAGCTCGGCGTCGAACGCCTCCTGCTGGTCCTTCATCTGCTGGTAGCGCTCGGCGACAGCGGAAAACTGGTCGCCAAGACCCTGCATGGCGCCGCCGATCGGCGATCCCTGCGGGTATTGCACCGCATTGCCGATATCGAGCCGGCGCTGGGCAATGGAGAGAGGGATGATGCTGACCATTGGCTGTTTCCTGCCCAACTGGCTTTGAACAAAAGGGCGCGCGATCACGGCGCGGCCGGGTCGCACGCTGGCTGTCGCGTTCGCGGGGTTCTGTCGGATCGACTTTTCTGGAAAATCCTGGAGCAGCGGTGCTGCCTGGGTGGGTCAGCCGACCAGAGGCGCCGGCGCCGAAACAGCCAATCTCCCCCCTCGTGGGGGAGAT
>NZ_JBVVQM010000005.1:400819-451815 GCF_055811155.1 Mesorhizobium sp. WSM4822
GCGGTGCTGCCTGGGTGGGTCAGCCGACCAGAGGCGCCGGCGCCGAAACAGCCAATCTCCCCCCTCGTGGGGGAGATGTCCGGCAGGACAGAGGGGGGCGCCGTAGAGCGCCTACCTCTGTCGTCGTCGAATTGCCCATACCTTTGCCGCCAAGCTTGAGCGGCCGCTTGTGATTTGATTGTCGTGCGATGAACGCGGCAAGGTCAGCGGGAAAGCGCCCCCCTCTGTCCTGCCGGACATCTCCCCCACGAGGGGGGAGATTGGCAGCTTCACCGACGGCGCCCTACCCCTCCGCCCGTGCCGCCTTCTCCAGCGCCGCAAGCTGCGCATCGTCCAGCGTCAGGAACTCCATAATGTGCTGCACCACCTCGGCGCGCGCATTGCTCAAGGCGCTGTGCAGCTCGAAGCCGTTGGGCGTCCTGGTGCGTGCCATCCACTCGCCATAGGACGGACGCCGGTAATAGCCGGTCGTCGCCGCGAGATCGGCCAGCACCATCTCACCGTCCTCGCCTGAAAACACCCTGAGATACGCCTTGGCCAGCGCGTCCCGCGCCTTGGCGGGGCTGCCGGCCTGTCCGGCATGGGCGAAGCGTTTCCGGCTCATGCGCCGTTACCCGTCGGACCGACGGGCTGCCCGCTTTGGCCACCGCCGCCCAGCATATCCTGCAACCCGTCGAGCAAGCCGCTGTCGCGCGCCTGCACGGCCGCCGGCACAGCGTCCCTGGCGGCCTTGCCGGCCGTGGCGATCGCCGCCATGCCGGCCTGCGCCTGGCTGGCCTTGGCGCGGGCATCGCGCAACTCGTCCACCTCCTCCTTGCGGCGAAAGATGCGCTGCGGGCTGCGGCCGGCGCTCTGCACGATCTTGATCGCCTCGTCGCTGTCGATATTGTCCATGACGCCTGGGTCGAACTGCGCCATCTGCATGGCTGTCGTCACCACCTGGATGGTGTCGCGCGCTTCGGCCGAGCGGCGCAGCACGTCGAGCGGACCGGTGAAGGTCGGCCGCACCGCCTTGCCGGCCAGGCTTTCCGGCGGCACGAAGCGGCTGTCTTCGTCATAGAGCCCCTTGTCTTCCAGAATGCCGAGCTCGCGGTCGAGATTGCTGGCGAAGCCGGCCTGAATGATCGAGCCGGACGGCCCGAGCAGCGCGCCCTTTTCCTCTTGCCTGATCAGCGCTTCGGTCGCCGTCATCTGCGGGTTCTGCACCAGCGTCTGGAACAGGTTGACGAACATCATGTCGCGGATCTCGTCGGCGCGGCTCTGCGCGTAGTTGAAGGCATAGGTTGGGTTCTGCCCGGTCGAGATCGGCGCGATCAGCGGCCTGCCATTGTCGTCGATCAGGCCGGGATAATTCTCGCCGGGGTTGAGCACCGGCACATAGTCGAGCCGGGCCTTCGAGGCGGTCGCCGGATCGGTGATCTGCTGCAAGGCACGAAGCCCCGAGCGGCGCACGGCGTTTTCCTCGCGCACGGTCGTCAGCGCCTCGATAGCAGGCGAAATGCCATAGGGGTCGCCCTCGTAACGGCGCCAGTTGAAGGTCGACACCGGAAACGTGCGGAACCCGCTTTCCCGCACGATCTCCTCCTCGTCCTCGATGACATGGTAGGAGGCAAACGCCGTGTCGAGATACTGGTACTGGCCGCCCAGCCGATACATCTTGCGCTCGTCGCGCGGCTCAATGCACTGGATCAGCGAGATTTTCGTCTCGCATTTGGCCGGATCGTCGACCAGCACCTTGATCCGCGCCGGCAGCTTCTCATAGCCGAGCAGCTGTGCCGCCTGCCGCGCCGTGCGCTCGTAGCGGCGGTGGAAAATGTCGACCTGGCCCCAGCGGTTGCGGCTGAGATAGCCCTCGACCACCGGGATCGAGGCATAGCGGATCAGCGTCGCGCCGAACCCTTCCTCGGCATAGAGATAGGCAGGGCCATAGCGCACGACATTGCGCAGGCAGGCCTGCGTCGCCGGCACGAAATTCGAATTGGCGGAGTAGCGCAGCGCAAACAGGAAATCGCGCAAGGCCTCCGCCCATTCCTTCTCCTCGTCGGTCTCCTCGTCGTTCATGGCCGCCGTCGACAGCCCGTGCCATTTTTCCGACTGCGGGATGATCAGGCTTTCGAGCCCCGCGGCCAGCCGGTTGGCGGCCGAGTTGATGGTGTTGGCATAGACGCGGGCACCGCGCCGCTCCTGCCGCTCGGCCTGCGAGTCCGGGCTGCCGCTGCGGCGCCCGCTCCAGATATCGGGCGCATCGGGGTCGCAGAACTCCGCCACCTGCTCCCACACAGCCTCATACTGGCTGCGCTCGCTCTCGAGCTCGGACTGGCGGGACAGGATATTGCGGGCGCGGGTGTCGGTCATGGGGGTCTCGCTGGGGTGAGGAATGGAAAAAAGTCGAGAGCAGGCGGCGAAGCTGCTGATCTCCCTCCTTGAGGGGGAGATGGCCGGCAGGCCAGAGGGGGTCGTCTCGCATGGAGCGCTAGCATTCTCTTTTTAAGCCTGAAGGTCGCGTCCCGTCGTACCGACCCCCTCTGTCGCCTTCGGCGACATCTCCCCCTCGAGGGGGAGATTGGCAGCCTCGATGTGGCAGCTTGTCATCTTTTGCCCACTTGGCGGTGCTACGCACGTCAGCGGCGGGTTTTGTTGGAGGTCGATGTGACGACAAGCCTTGCCGCCCTGAAAAGCCAAAGCAAACGCGCCGTGAAACGGCTCATTGGTTACGATTCCCGCAACTGGCTGCGCATCCGCCAGATCGAGGCGTTCACGCTGTTTCTCGAAGCCGGCAACCGCAAGGCTTCCGACGTGATCGAGATCTCGCCCGGCTGGAACCGCTATTGGCGGGCGATGTGCCCCAATTACCGCTCGGTCGATTTCCCCGCCTTCGACATCTGCAGGGACCGCACCGACGAGCAATATTCGATCGTCATCGCCGACCAGGTGCTGGAGCATGTGCGCCGGCCGCAGGCGGCGGTGGAAAACATCCACGCCATGACCCGGCCGGGCGGCTGGGCGATGGTGGCGACACCCTTCCTGTTTCGCGTCCACGCCAGGCCGCACGACTACAACAGATGGACCCCCGCCGGCCTCAAGCAGCTGATGGTCGAGGGCGGCTTCGCGGAAGCCAACGTCAAGGTCCACGGCTGGGGCAACAAGGCCTGCGCCAGAGCCCATATCGGCGGCCCCGTCCGCGCCTACGGCCTGTGGCGGGATCTCAGCAATGACGAGGAATACCCGCTGATGGTGTGGGCGTTTGCGCGGCGAGCGTAATCTCCCCCCTCGAGGGGGAGATGTCGCCAAAGGCGACAGAGGGGGTCGGTCCGACCGGACGCGACCTCCTATCGCCGACAGGGGAGGCTAGCGCTCTACGCGCGACGACCCCCTCTGGCCGCTTCGCGGCCATCTCCCCCTCGAGGGGGGAGATCACCCCCGCCTTTTCATCACCCGCGCATGCCGTCGCCACACCCACCAATCCCACACCCGCTTCCTGAAACTGCGCTTCATCGCGGTCACGGTCACATCCCCAACAGCACGCGGCGCTGGCCGGTCAGGCTGCCCGGTGCGAGGTCGGTCTTGATGGTGCCGGCGGTACCGTTCCGCTGTTCGAGCTCAGCCCGAAGCGCGGCTTCCCGCGCCTGCACGTCCTTGTCCTGTGCCGTCGGTACAGGCGGCAGCGGCTTCAGTTCCGGTGGTTTTTGCAACAGACACATGGTTCCAGCCTTCTCCAAAATTAGAGGTTCTTGTCCAGTCGTAGAGGAAAAAATCTTCGCCGTTGCGGCCGTAACCCGGCAGCAGGCAGCGTTGCGTGGCGCCCAGCCGGCCGAGCCAGCGCAACGCCAGTTCATTGGCGGCCAGCGCCCGCGCCTCGACACGCCAGGCGCCGCGCGCCGCGACCTGAGGCCCAAGCACGGCGTGAAAGAACCCGGTGATCCCAGGCACGCAGCGCTTCATGCGGCGCGTGCCCCAGCTCCAGGCGATCCACAGCCCGCCGCGCTGTTCGGCAGCGCCAAAGCCGGCCTCCGGATTGCCGTCGAGCTCGGCGACATAAGCAAACCCCTGCAGCGCCGTCAGCGCCAGCAGTGCCGGCGACCAGTGGTCGAGCTGGCAGTCGATCTCGGCCCGGTCCTCAGGGCGCAAATTGGCTGCGATGTAACTGAGATCGCGCAAGGTTGCGGGGATGATGCGAGGGTGCATGCCTGGCCCTTCGTCCTGCTGTGGCGAAGCGGCGTTCGCAAGGACTTGGGACGCCAGCCGTGACGGTTGTTGAAGAATGCCGCTGTCCGGGGTTTATTCATCGCCACGACGCTTGGAAGTCGCGGCATAATCTAGGATCAGCCGAAAAGCAGACGCATCCCGTTCCTACTGAAACAAAACCACTACAAATATAAGCATCATATACACAGCAAATAATCCGGGAACACTAAGCAGTGCGGCGAAAAAAATAAGCGCCACTCGCTTCTGTTGGCTGATATCTCTAGATTTAACAGCAGCTATCCCCATGGCGATCGCGAGTGACAGCGCTATAACTCCGAAAATGGTGAAAAATAAGATCGGAATCTCAAGGATTATTGTGAGAAAGATTCGCTGCAAGGCCGGGTGATAGGTATAGCATTCAGTGAATTACCAATCGCCAAACGACATCGTATTCTCGAAATGCGCCCGTCCGACAGCTGACTGTGCATCGTCGTAAGCCTTTTGTGCTTCGTCGCGAATCGGGACGTAGAACTCCGGTGACAGTGCGCTATTTATATTTAAACTAACTAACACACTCGCATATAACAATGAATCACCATGACCTACTCGACATCGACGGCTATCCAGGAGACGGGCGAATGGACATTCGGGCGACACTGACGGAGCTATGCGAAGCCTTCAACGCGCACGATCTCGATCGCATCATGGCGTTCTTTGCCGACGACTGCGTCCTGGAGATGCCGAGAGGCGCCGAGCCCTGGGGAACGCGTTGCGAGGGCAAACGCAACGTACGGGACGCGCTGGCGACACGCTTCGAAGGCTTGCCCGACGTCCACTACGGCAAGGCTGAGCATTTTGCGGACGAGGCTGCCGATACCGGCATGTCGAAATGGACCCTCACCGGCACCACTCGCCAGGGCGTGAAAAAGGAAGTCCGGGGCTGTGATTTCTACACGTTCCGCGACGGCAAGGTGATCCGCAAGGATTCTTACTGGAAGATCGTGGAGTAACCACGGCTTCAATTCGAAATGCGGTGGTGCGATCGATGCCTCTTCGTCATCCTATGGCGGAGCAAGGAGCGGAGCGACGCGGCGCAGACCATAGGATCCATGCCGTGACCTTGGAGCGCTGCTACGGCGCAGAATTCTGACGTGCCGCGTTCCCCGGCTGATGTCGCGGCATGGATCCTCGGGTCAAGCCCGAGGATGACGAAGTGAAGGGCGCTTCGCTTCACCGAAAAGAAATTACGGTGACAGTGCACTATATTTTCCATGTCTCAGTCTCCACGATGCAAGTCGCGATCGCGAAGATCGAAAGAGCAGAGCAGCGATGGAACACGTTAGCCTTCAGCTGTCGCCAAATTGGTGCTGAGCTCGAAAGCCAGTCCCGGTCCATCGGCGTAGGGGCGCAGCGCGGGCGCACTTTCGCTCACGATGGCCTCCACGACGCGCTTGCGCTCCTGATCGCCCATTTCCCTGCCGACAGCGCTCATGCCGACGAAGGCCATCGTGTTCAATCGCAGGAAGGGTGCGCCGTCCTGGAAGCGTATCGTGCGCGATATGGTCGTTACCCGGACTTCGTGGAAGCCGGCGTCCCGGAGCAGCGCCTCGATGGGGACCGCGTCACCAAAGCTGTACCGCGGATCCTTGATGGCGCCCAGATGGCGCTCCGCCACGCGGCGCAACTCCCGAAAGAACGGGATTTCATCGTCGGATCGCCATGTGGCTACCGCTAGCCTGCCGCCCTTCGCCAGCGCCCGCCGCATCTGCGCTGCCGCCGCGGGCTTGTCGGGAAAGAACTGCAGTCCCTGCTGGCAGACGACAACGTCGAACTGCTCTCCGTCATGGAGAGGCAGGGCGCTGGCATTGCCTTCGCGCCATTCGATGCCCGGCGCCACGGCACGCGCAACGGCAAGCATATCCGAACTGACGTCGATGCCGACGACGTATCCGGCGTCACCGAGCCGCTCCCTTGCAACGCGGGCCACCATTCCCGTTCCGCAAGCGACGTCGAGGACACGATCGCCTGGAGACAACGCCACCTCTTCGAGAATCATTTCGGCCCACGGCCGGAAGAGAGGACCTGCTAGCCACCGCTCGTACATCTCCGGGAAACTTGCCTGGCTCATCGCGTGGTTGGCCATCATTGCCTCCAATGGATCGACCTGAGATTGGCATATTCTGTGCCGACATGCCGCCCAGAAAGTCCCGGCAAACTGCGGATTCCAGCGCTCCTGCGCCATAATCCGGCCCTCGGCATTATGCACATCATGCCGATATCGGCAGCACCGGTGGCCACCGGTTGAACTGGCAGTCGATCTCAGCCGATGCGGTTGAGCGCTGCTCTCCGCAGACGGCTCACTTGTTAATAAGTGAAATCGCTTGTGAATTTATAAAACCTAATGTAATGATACGTTCAAGAAAAGCGGAGGCGTAGGATGTCACTTAAATTGACCCGAATTCTAAAAGCGCCGGAGGGCTTCAACGAGCGCTTGAACGGTGCGATGGCTGACCGAATGCTCACACCATCGGACCTAGCTAGGGTGCTTGGAGTGACGCCTACCGCAGTATGGAACTGGCGGAACAACAACACATTGCCTAGACCACAAATGCTATCCTCCATTTCAGCCGCTCTCGGTGTCACCGAGCGCTTTTTGCTCGAAGGAATCGACGATGAGGAGGAAATTGAAGCAGAGCCTGACGAAAAACATTCGATAAGTGCTTTGATCCACGATCTGCGCGCACGCACTGCTAAACAGATCGGCTGCTCGGTGGATCTAGTCGACGTGAAGATAGAAATAAGGTCCGTCTGATTGGCAGTCCGACCCGCGCGTTGCGTGCCCCCAAAAAGGGCGAAGGCGGCGCCTTTCGGCCCGCCTTCTAATCTTGTCCGCAGCAGATTTACGCTAGGCGCAGTGATCACTTCCGCGGCGCATAACCAACAACTAGGGCAGAGAAGTTAAGAATGCAATACCCGTTCTCATGTCTGTCGATCACGTTTGCGGCCATCGAAAAAACATTGTCTCCCGCACGCCTTGCTCGTTATCTCCCCGCTGCTGGTGGTGACAAGCACCTAGCTTTGAGGCTTTATATCTGGAATGCTCGCCTTTGCGAAGCGATGTATCTCCCTATCCAGTTTGCCGAGGTGGCGGCCCGAAACGCTATCCAGATTCCTGTTGGAAAACGCTTCAATGACCAGTGGTACGAAAACCCAAAATTCATCAATCTCCTGCCAACCACAAAGAAGGATGAGCTATTTAGCACCGTAGGCAAGGAGCGTGGCAAGAGAGGCGCTGCACTTAACCAGGATCACATAATCGCGAGTTTGCCGTTTGGTTTCTGGGTATCTCTAATGACTGCTTCCTATAGCAAGCAGCTGTGGATGCATGGCATACAAATGGCATTTCCCGGGGCGGCCGCAGACGAGGATAGGGAAAGCATCTACAACCGCCTTGATGCGATGCGGCGCTTCCGAAACGACATCGCTCACCACGTTGCGATATTTGATCGGTCGCCCCAAAAGGAGTTTCAGAACGTATTGCACGTCACAAAACTTGTCTGTGCCGAAACCCATTGGCTGTCCACTGAAACAGCACGCGTCGGGCGAGTCATCAATGAACGACCTGCCGTCTGAATATGAAACTAAGACTCACCCGCGTCCACGTCTCCTTCACCTGAAAGCCCCCAGCGGATCGCTCTGCCCCGCCGGCCTTCTCGCAGCCTTGAACTCCGCCGGATCCACCACCGCTTCCCGCAGCATCATCACGCCATAGCGGGTCGCCGCCATCAGATCATCCCGCAGCTTGACCACCTGACCATCCTTCCGATGAAAAAGCCGAAACTCCTCGAACCAGTCGGCCAGCGTCGCAAACACCTTGAAGCGGCCGGATTGCATGCGGTCGAGCATCTCCATCAGCCCGGCCTCGACCGAGACCGAACCGTCCGAAAATTGCGCGTGACGCGACAGCATGTTGAGCCCATGCGCCGAATACTGCCGGGCGAGCGCCACGCCTGCCCCTTCCAGCGTCTCGCGGCGGCCGTCGCGCGGCCAGGCGAAGGGTAGCCATTCGCCCCATGGTTTGAGCGTCAGCGTCTGCATGGCGGGCGTCTGCTGCGAAGCGCGGCAGGCTTTCGAGACATAGACGACATCGGCCTCCGTATCCCAGGCCAACTCGACCGCGGCCGAAGGATGGTCCCAGCCGAAATCGAGCGCGCCGAGCCTTGGCCAGTAGCGCGGCAGCCGGAACGGCTCGCAGGCGATCAGCGCCTCGGCCACCGGAAAAATCCGGCCCGAACCCAGCACCGGAATGCCGCGGGCGCGAGCCTCGCGCTCATGCGCCGGATAGGCGGCAACGATCGCCGCGCGCTCCTGCGGCGTGTAATGCGCGGCATCGTCGATGGTCATGAAGGTGACGTGTCGGGACATGGGGGAATTCCTGAATCAGCATGGGAGATGCCGGCTGTATCGTATTGTTCGGACGCTGTTTTTCGGATCAGGTGCGACTGTTCTTACCTTCTGTGGGAGAAGGTGGATCGGCGCGCAGCGCCGAGACGGATGAGGGGTGTTCCAGCGAAGTGAAACGTTGGCGTTCCCTGGAACACCCCTCATCCGTCGCCTTCGGCGACACCTTCTCCCACAAGGGGAGAAGGCAAGTCAGGCGCATCACCCCTTCGCCATCCCCTCAATCTCTCCCGCCGACAAAAACAGCAGCACCACATCCGACATCCCAAGCAGCGGCGTGAACGTCACGATGGTGATGCCGCCCGTCGCGTTGGTGCGGGTCAGGCCTTCGGAATAGATGTCGAGCGGCGGTTCCTCGTCGAACCAGACGCCGTGTAAAGTCTCGCCCTGCCATTTCTCGCGGCCCTTCTCGAAGCTCTTGAACGACAGCACCGATTCATCGGCCTGCACGTCGCCGCCGCCGCCCCAGCGCACCACGACGCTGTCGAGCGCGCCCGGTGCGCCTCGGCCCATGAAGGTCTGCACAATGGCGTCGGCCGGGATCATGCCGGTGCCCCAGGCCGCCTGCTGCTGCGGCGGGCCGACCAGCACGCGCTGCGGATTGTCACGCGTGCCTTCGCCGGTGACGCCGGCCGCCCACAGCCTGACGGCCGAGTCAAACACCTTGCCTTGCCACCACTGAGGATAACGGCCGGTGAGATGCATGGCCCATTCGGCGCCCCCTGCCCTGGTCTTGCCGAGCTGGTTGCCGGCCATGAACAGGCGCTCGCGGTTCTGGGCGCCCGCTGCGTGAAACTCGGCCTGGCGTTGATACGGTCTATAGGCCGCCAGCTGATTGGTCCGGCGCCGTCTGTCCAGTTCGGCCATCAGCGCCAGATATTCCGTCTTCACGGACATCGCCGGGTTCTTCGAGGAACGGCTTGACGACGGCCTCGAGGGCGCGGATGCGGCTGCGGATTTCGTCATCGCTCAGGCCGTCCATTTGGTTGATCGTGGCATCGAAATCCTTGGGCAGCACCGACAGCACGATCTTCAGATATTGATCCGGCTTGTCGGCCCGCACCTCGGCGATGACGCCGGCGCCATGTGTGCGGAAATCGGCACGCACGGCGGCCAGGAAATCGTCGCCCAGTGTTTTCTTGGCGCGCTTGCGGCGCGGCTTCTGCGTCGCGGCCGGTTTGGCGGCGGGCCTGCGTCTCGCCGGCTTGCCGCGCGTTGGCCCGGTTGCGGTTTTGTCAGCCATGGACCTGGTCCATGGCGCTGGCACCGGCAGCGGAAACCATTTCGGCCTTGGGCGCCTCCGGTCGGGGCCGGCTGGCTCGCTTCTTCGAGCGAACCGTTTTCCTCTTTGCCTTCTTGGCGCGCTTCGGCCCTGTCGCCTGGGCGGGCTTCGTCGCACCGACAGGCTTTGCCACACCGGCCCGCGCCTTGAGCCGCGCCATGGCGAGACCGACAAGGGGTCCGGCAATGCCGGCCTGCGGAAAACAAAAGTCGCCGGCCGCATCCCGCACCATGCCGATCTTTACGCCGGGTGCGACCTGCTCGACACGCCCCAGACGTGGCTGCGGCGCAGTGCCTTCGAATTCGCCGATGGCGCTGACGATTTCCTGGCCGTCAGCATCGGTGATGATGGTGGCGTAGCGGTACATCGCGAGCCTCTTGAAGACTGGTGTAATTTGGTTCAATCAAAGGCGGCGGCGTCGCGGTGGCTGATGGCCAAGATAGAAGGCGAGTCCGATTGCCTCGATACCATCCGATCAGAGTGACCCCCGAGATAGATTGCGTCCAAAGCGACCTGCACGAATTGCGCTGGACAAATGACGCGGTCGTGGCCGACTTCATAATCCCCGGCGACGAACACCATGTCTTGCGTGTTCTGTTCACCAATCAGGTGATCATCCGCATCCTCGACGAAATGCCGCTGAGCACCGAGCATGAGAACACGCCCGGGGAAGGTAACATTCCTCATCACTTCGCCTATCGGGTCGAAGGCGCCACCTTTGAGACAACGCAGTCCGAGACGTGGAAGTTCGCGCAGCACCCGGCAACACATTATCGCTTCGTGACCGGCTGGACATGCCTAGACGTTTTGTCGTCCAAGGAGCCGACCTTTCGGGTCGTCAAGCGAATGCCGATTTCAACCTTCGACTGACCAGAAACGTCTCGCAAAATACGGCAGCACAAAGCCAGAAACAAAAAACCCGCCTCGGCGGCGGGTCGGTGGCGCAACTCAGCACCATAGGCAAAAATGTAGCATAGCTGCACTCACCCCGTCAACCGTTTTCTGAGAAAAAATTCCTAGACCGGCCGGAACTCCCACTCTGAGCGACGCTGGCAAGCGCGTAACCCTGCTTTTGCCGGCGGCTGGTCACAAGCCGGCAGGTGTGAAATCATTCGTCGAAGCTCATGGAATGATTCCCGTCGCACGGCCTTGTGGGAGAGGACGATGGACAGACCAGCCATGGCATCCGTGTTCAGGATGCGGCATGCACAAGCCACGGTTTCCGGCGTGCGCAGCACCGGCCAGGGTCAGGCCGATCCAGTCATCCGCGTGCGTTCGCTGGGCGAAGCCATCCGTTTCGTCGCCAACGCTTACCCCCAATACGACATCAGCGCCGTCGCCATCAGCTGTGGGGATGTTTCGATCGGCAGCCTCGGCAACCTGGAGGTCAAGGCGCTGTGGCGCGAATATGGCGAACGGCTGACGCAGGAATAGGCATTCGCCCGCAGCCTTTCTGGAGCGGAAATGCCGCTCGCGCGTTTCAACCCCAGCCACGGGAGCAATCGCCATGAATGTCGCCAACCTGCAACTCGAAGGCCTGTTGATGGCCGTCGCCTCGATCAACCGCCTCCTGGTTCAAAAGGGGGTGCTGACGGCGGAGGAGATCGACCTGGCCTTGCGCAAGACCGAGGCCGGCGAAACCAACCAGGAGCGATCCGAAGGCATGTCCGCGTCCAGCCGCGACGCCGTCAACTTTCCGATCCGGCTGCTGGAACTCGCCAACCAGTGCCAGCCGGAGGCGGAGATGCCGTCTTTTTCGAAGCTGGCCCGCATGGTCGGCAAGATAAAGGAACCCTACAACGACCAGCTGTGAGCGGCCGGCGTGCGTCCGCGGTGGCCCGCTGCCCTCGCCTCAAGCCCTGCCCGGCCATCCCGAATTGAGCGAAAGCACCTTGCCCGGTCCATGCACGGCCGCAAACAGCAGTCCGGCCAGGAACGAAAAATGGTCGACGAAGAAGCCGAACTCGGCCTGGTTGCCGGCCCAGTGGCTGGGTCCGTGAAAGGCGAAGCCGAGGAACAGCACATAGGCGGCGGCGACCAGGGCTGCCTGCGAGAAGAAGGCGCCGGTCAGGAAGCACAGCACCAGCGCGACTTCCAGGATCGCCGCGCACCAGGCCAGGAACAGCGGAAACGGAAAGCCGGCGGCGGCGATATAACCGGCGGTGGCGTCCATGCCCATGAATTTGAAGGTCACGGCCATCAGGAAGACGCCGGCGAAGATCAGCCGGGCGACGACAAGGGCCGCGGTCTGCCACGGTGATTGAGTGATTTGCGACGACATGCTCGTTCTCCAGCTTTGCAGGTTGATCGCTCCTAGGACGCGCGACCGGCGCCAGGTCCGACACATCAGGCCAATTTTTCTCGACAGGATCGCAGAGGGGTTTCGAAGCGTCACACCGTACGGCAAGAGCGATTTTCGGTTTGCCGGCTGACGGCATATTATTGCTCGCTCCAAGGGGGAATCGGACATGGCCAAGGCATTGACCATCGGCGCACCGCGGCATCCGGCGACGAGCACCGCCTACGAACAGGAATGCAGGGATATCCTGGTTCCGCATCTCGACGCCCTGCTCCGCAAGGTCGAGGCCGCCGGCTGGGACCGCGGGCAGGCCGCTCGGCGCTCATGTATCTCGCCGCGATGCGGCTGAAGCCGGCCTGACGACACGCCGGCCCGGACGGCTTTCCGGCGCATAGCGATGTTGAAACTTGTTGGTAATCACGGACGTGATATCGTTAGTCGGGGCTAATGCACCGGTGTGTCGGTGCAGGGATTTTGGGTGGGCTGAAATTTGCGCACGAGCGTCAGGTTTGGGGCGACATCTCATGGCGAGCGGTCGGCACCGCTGGAGTGCAGCGGCTGCGGCGGCGCTGGCCAGGTCTTCGAATGCCCCCGCTGGACGAGTTCCAACGGCCATTGCTGCCCCGCCGGCACGCACCGGCGCGGCTGCCCCGGCCTCAGCGCGGCATGCTCCGAATGTGACGGCGACCACGCTGCCGCCGCCGACCCCATGCAGCCCTCGGCCTGATACAGGCCTATCGCAGCCCAGGCCGTGTAGTCTGGTGGAACCGGCGGCGCCAATCTGTGTTATGTCGTGTTGATCGCGGGCGCCGAAGGCTGCGCGTCCCCGACAACAGAAAGCGAGGCCTGAGATGGCTGACGACAAGTCGAAGACGAAACAGGACCGCAAGCAGGTCTCGAGCGAAGAGCCCTACGAGGTTGCCGCCTTTGCCCGCAAATACGGCATCCCGCCAAGCGAGGCACAGACCATCATCAAGCGCTACGGCCCCTCGCGCAAGAAGCTCGACGCCCATATGGCGGCCCGCGGCTAGCCGAAACCATTTCGCCTGGGCGGCGTTGAAGATGCTGCGGGCCGTGTCAACCGGGCCTGGTGGTACGGTGAACAGGATGTCTTTTTCCCGGTTTCTCATCCTGGCCAACGAAACGGCAGACGAGCATCTGTCCCACCCGGCCCGCAGCGCCACGCATTGAGGGAGGTCGCCATGTCCGACACCATACGCAGGACCGGCAGCTGCCTGTGCGGCGGCGTGCAGTTCGAGGTTCACGGCCCGCCATTGCGCGTTGGCCTGTGCCACTGCAAGGATTGCCGCAAGGCCGGCGGTTCGGTCTATTCGGCCTTTGCCATCTGGCCGCGCGAGGCCTTCGAGACCACCGGCCTCATCAGCTCCTATGGCACGCGCAGCTTTTGCCCGACATGCGGCGGCCGCGTCGCCTGGGTCGACGACAACGAGGCCGAGGTGGCGATCGGCAGCCTCGACATCGCGCCGACCGATCTCGTGCCCGAATATGAATTGTGGACCTCCAGGCGCGAGACCTGGCTGCACGCTCTGCCCGGCACCGAACAGTTCGAGCATGACCGCCCAGCGCAGCACAGCGCCGAAGCGCCGACGCCGAGATCGCTGTCGGACATCGACGCCGAGATTTGATCTCCTGGGAAGGGAACCCTGTCCTGCCGCCGACGTTACCGATCGCCTCTCACGCATGTCGCCAGCGACACTTGCGGCAATCATGGAGACGACCGTTGAATGACAAGATATTTCCCCGCCCCATCAGGCTGAAATTCGCGCCTGAGCGCGAGCGCATCATCCGCAGCGCCTGGGAAGGGCTGGAATGCCTCGGCGACTGGCCGTCTGGCCAGGGACGGCGCTACCGGGCGGCGTTGCGCAGTTGCCGCGATGCGCTGGATGGCTGGACGCCGGCGGAAAAAGCGATGCGGGCGATGATCGACGCCGCGCGCGAAGCAAAACTCCTCCAGTAGTTGGAAACAGGACATGTCCGAGCTCATTTTGCCCACACCGATGCGGATCAAGCCGCATGGGTCGGACACGATCCGCGACGTCGCCACGCTCAAGGATGCCAGCGAAATCCTGATCGACTGGCCGCAGGCCAAACGCGGCCCGTTCTACCAGGCGGCGCGCGAGAAGGTCGAAGCCGCATTGGAAAACAATGCAGGTGCTGCCGAAGCGCAGGAAGCGTTCGCAGCGCTCTGCAGCCACTCCGGCGTCTTGGTGCGATAGCGGTTTCAATGAAAAGAAGCAGGCGGGACATCGTGCCTCGCCTGCTTCACGCAAATCGTCCTGATCACCCGCAATAGTCGATCCGATTATTCCGCCGGAAGCTCGCCCTGTACGATCGGGTGTGAGGTTTCGAAGCCAAAACTCTTCGGCGCCAGCAGAATCAAGGCAATCACGATGGCAATCGAGGCAAGTAACGTGGCCGTTGTCGCAATATCTCTCACGATAATCTCTCCGAATTCCAAGTCGTGAGAGAAACGCTCCTGAGATAACGAGGTTCCATTAGCTTGCGCGACCAGCCAGCGGCGTTTATTGCTTCGGCGGCTGGGGCGGCACTTCACCCGGCTTGATCACCGGCGTCTTGCCTTCCTCGGGGGCCGGCGCCGCCATGCCCTGATCGCCCGTCGGGGGCGGTTTCAGCACGCCGCCGCAGTCGTTGAGCTTCGCGGTCAAATTGCCGTCATCGGCCTGCTGTCCAGGCTGCTGTTTTGCCCCTTGCTCGGTCTGAGCCCTGCATTTGTCGGCCTGCGGCGCCTGGCTGTCGTTCTGCTGCTGGGCCGCGGCCGGCACTGCCAGCGCCAGCATGAGGCCTAGTGGCATGATGGCGAGAGTTCTCATCACTGCCTCCTTCTTTCTTTCACGGCCGCCCGCGGCGACCTTCCTTTCAAAGGGACAACGCCTGTCGATGAAAAAGGTTGGCCGCCTCGCCGCGCGGCATTGCAACCAAACCCGTTTGCCGGCCGTTGCGCGTGCCGGAGGCGATCATGTTCGAAGGTTTTCAGGGCGCGGAAATCGACACCGGCGATGCCGGCATATTCTGCCTGCGCGCCGGCGGCGGGCCACCGCTGCTGTTGCTGCACGGCTTTCCGCAGACGCATCTGATGTGGCGCGACATCGCCCCCGCTCTGGCCAGCCGGTTCAGCGTCGTCTGCGCCGACCTGCGCGGCTATGGCGGCAGTTCGTGTCCGGCGTCCACTCCCGACCACGCCCCCTATGCCAAGCGCACCATGGCCGCCGATATGACGAGGCTGATGGAGAAGCTGGGTTTCAGCAGCTTCATGGTCGCCGGCCATGATCGCGGCGGGCGTGTCGCCTACCGCATGGCGCTCGATCATCGGGGCAGCATCGACAAGCTCGCCGTTCTCGACATCGTGCCGACCGCCGATGCCTGGGACCGGGCCGACGCCAGGCTGGCGCTGGGTTATTGGCCATGGTCGCTGCTGGCGCAGCCCGAGCCGTTGCCGGAAGAGATCCTGTCCGGCGCCGCCGAGGCGATCGTCGACAATGCGCTCAACGGCTGGGGCTCGCCGCCATCGGCGTTTCCAGCCGAAGTGCGTCAGGCCTATGTCGAGGCCTTGCGCGCGCCTGCCCACGCCCATGCCATCTGCGAGGAATATCGGGCGGCAGCCACGCTCGATCGCGAGCACGACCATGCCGACAAGGCAGCCGGCCGGCGCATTCGCTGCCCGCTGCTGGCGCTATGGAGCGGTCAGGGCGCGTTGGCGCAATGGTATGCCGGCGAAGGCGGGCCGCTGGCGCTGTGGCGCGGCTGGGCCGACGATGTGCGCGGCCAGGCGATGCCGGGCGGGCACTTCTTTCCCGAGGAGAACCCGGCGCGCACGGCCGATCTGCTGGCCGGCTTCTTCGGTGAAACCAGTCACGGCATCTCTCGGCGAACGGGATTACCTTCGCCCTCCCTTTGATCGGGCCGAGGCCCCCTCCTTCTCCGCCTTTGCCTGACTGCCTTCATCACCGGCGGCAAGGCCGGGCCCGCGTTCGAACCGGCGCAGAAAGCCGGCAACTATCAGCACGATCAGCGTGCCGAACCCGGCCACTTGCCAAAGACCCAGTCCGCAGGCGACGCCGATCGCGCCCGCCAGCCACATGCCGGCGCCGGTCGTCAGCCCATGCACCTCGCCGCGCGAAAACATGATCGAGCCGGCGGCGAGGAAAGCGACGCCGGCGGTCACCGCCTCGACCACCCGGATCGGATCGACCTTGACCGATTCCCCCGCGAACATCGGCGCGTGCACGATCTCGACCGTCAGGATGCCGAAGGTGGCGGCGGCGACGCAGACGAGGATATGCGTGCGAAGTCCGGCCGGGCGATTGCGCCATTCGCGTTCGAAACCGATGACCGCGCCATAGAGGGTGGCCAGCAACAGCCGCGCCGCGATGACCGGAAACGAGGTGTAGGTGGAATGGCCGAATTCCTCGACGAGCTGTTCCATGATGTCCCCTCCAAAAGCTTGACGCCACAACGCGGCCACCGGGTCGCGGTTCCTGAATCCACGGCCAGGTGCGGCAAGGATGCGGCCGCTTTTGAATACGCATCTGCCAAAGGGAGGTTGATGGAGCCAATCCTCAAGGCCTCAGGACGTTTCGGTTTCGGGCACGTCGGCGCCGAGCTGCGGAACGATGATCGAAGCCAGCGGCGCCGTCAGGGACCATTTGAGATGGCCCGGGCTGCGATCCAGCACCGCCAGGCCGTTCAGCGATTGCGGCGCGACCCGTTGCAGGACGACGGTGCCGAAACCCTTGCGCGTGCTTTCGTCCCGCCGCTCTCCCTCGCGCACCGGCATCGTCTCGTCCCAAACCAGATGAATTTCCCGCTTGTCAGAAGCGCCTTCGACGATCCGCCAGGTGATCTCGAGCCGCCCGGCCTCGCTCGCCAGCGCGCCATATTTTGATGAGTTGGTGCCGAGCTCATGAAATGCCATGCCGAGATTCTGCACGGCGTTCGGCTGCAGGGTCAAAAGCGGCCCGGAGAGCGATACCCGCGCCTCGTGGCCGAACGGCTTGAGCTGCTCCTGGGCGAGGTCGAAGAGGCTGGCGCCGGCCCATTCCGAGTTCACCAGCAGATCGTGCGACCGCGACAGCGCCATGATGCGGGAGCGGATCAACTCCTCGAATTCACGCGGATCGGTCGAGCGTTTGCTGGTCTCCCTGATCATCGAGAGGATCACCGCGAACTGGTTCTTGACGCGATGGTTCACCTCGCGGAGCAAAAGCCTGATCCGGCGCTCGCTCTCCTTGCTGGCGGTGATGTCGCGGGCGATCTTCGAGGCGCCGATGATCTCGCCGGACGCGTTCCTGATCGGCGAAATGGTCAGCGACACGGCGATGAGGCCGCCATCCTTGCGCCGGCGGATCGTCTCGTAGCTGGCCAGCAGCTCGCCCCTGCGAACCCGGCTGATGATGTCGGTCTCTTCATCCTTGAGATGATCGGGGATGAGCATGAGCACGGAGCGGCCGACGGCCTCTTCGGCGGTGTAGCCGAACATGCGTTGCGCCGCCGCGTTCCAACTGGTGATGATGCTGTTCAGATCCTTGCTGACGATGGCGTCGAAGGACGAATCGACAATCGCCGCCAAACGCGCATCGGCGGTGATGGCGATCAAGGCATCACGGCCCGCCAAATCTGTCACTGTCGACCCCTTCTCCCTCATGCGCGGATTTCGCGCATGGCCACCAATGCGCCGCGGTGCGTTTTGGTTGCAATCGCCTCCAACATTCCTCCCAGGAACAGTCCGGGCAGTTCATGTCCGGAACCTTGCGCGCCTGCGCGAGTTGCACCCGACACCCCCATGGACGGCTCAATAAGGAGGCACACAATGAGCGACGGCAACAGCGATCTCGACCGGGTCTGGAAACTGATGGACAGGATCGGTTTCTGTATGCTCGCCACTCGCGAAGGCGATGACATCCGCTCGCGACCGATGGCGGCGCATGTGGTGCGCGACGAAAACGCCATCTACTTCCTCACCGATGTCGACAGTCACAAGGATGACGAGATCGAAGCCGAGCCCAATGTCGGCCTCGCCTTCGCCGATTCAGGCGGCCAGAAATATGTTTCCGTCAGCGGTCTGGCGGCGGTTTCGAACGACCGCGCCAAGATCAGGGAGTTGTGGTCGACCCCGGCCAAGGCCTGGTGGGACAGTGCCGATGATCCTTCGATCCGCGTGCTTAAGGTGACGCCGAAAGACGCCCAGTATTGGGACAGCCCCGGCACCGTGGTCAGCTATGTGAAGATGCTGGCCGCAACGGTCAGCGACAGCCGCCCGGAAATCGGTGACACCGGTAAGGTCAGGATGTAGCCGGACGGCGTTGAAAATCACGACATCAGTCAGATGTACGAATGCCGGCGGGTCGCATTTGACATATTGCTGGCGGCATACCGGCGCGGATCAGTCTGGCTCGGGAGGGTCAGGGGCATTCGGCACTGGATCGGCGTCAGTATCCCTTTGCGGACAGTCCTCATAGCTGTGGTCGCGCCCGCCGCAGAAAGAACAGCACATGGCCTCGCGATCCCCGTTTCCGGGCCGCCATTGCGGGGTTTCGTAGGGCTTCCTGCCATCCATCCCCAGCAATGCACGACGGACCATTTGGTTGCGCCGCCACAGACGGCCAGCCGGCGGTTGCGGAACCACCCGCCGGGATGCGAGTTTCGGCCGATATATCCATTCGAGGGAACAGCCATACCGATGCGCCGAATTGCCTTGATAACGGCAGCGATCCTGCTGGCCGCGACCGGCCTCGCCGAAGCCAGGCCTGACACCCGCACGATGAGTTGCGACCAACTCCGGCAACTGCTCCAAAGCCGCCATGCCGTGGTGCTGACCACCGGACCCAACACCTATGACCGCTATGTCAGGCAGTTCGGCAATGAATGCGACTGGCCGGAGGTGCCGATGTCGGCCTATGTCCCGACCCGTGACGGCAGCTGCCCGGTCTACCGCTGCGAGGAACCCGTCACCAACTTTCCGGACTGACACCGCGCTTCCAATCGGCTTTGCCGCCGCAGTGCGTTGATCCGGGCGCGCGAACCGGCTAGGGGTGGGGCGCAACGTGCATTTTCCCGCTTCGTCTAATGGTAGGACAGCGCCCTTTGAAGGCGTGAATCGAGGTTCGAGCCCTTGAGCGGGAACCAGCAACCAAGCGTTCGGCTGCTCAAAAGCTGCGCGCAGGGCTGGCCAGCCGGCATCAGCGTATTAGCGAACGCTTGTATTTCGCCCCAAGCAGGATCATCATCCGGACCGTCAGTGGCTTCAAGGGGTGCAGCGCCATGGAACTGAGTTGCTTTGACGGGGGCGTCCTTGCATCGACGATGTCCCTGAACGTCACGGCGGTTTTCATAATATTGACCGCATTTGCCGCATTTCGGCTGGTTGCAATGTCAGGCAAAGGTTCTGTCGACCAACTCCAGACGGCGTAGCCCGCAGGGGATCTCCGGTTCAGGAGAAGGCATATGGCCGCGAGAAAAGTGATAGCCGTGAAGGACTGGTCTTGCGGCATGAGCGACGAGCTCGGCCGCGTCGTCCTGACCATCAACCCGACCGAGGGTGAGCCCATCCTGGTTTTGATGACAATCTTCCAGGCGGCAAGGATAGCCGGGGAATTGCGGGCTCCGAAACTCGTCTCCATATCTCGGTGACGCAGCGCCCCTGGGCAAATCGGATCAAGCTCGCCGGGGCAGCCCCAACGCCCTCCCCAGCGAGCCCTGTTGCTCCGTTACGATGAACAATGGAGCAATTACTGCTTTACGGATCCGGGCGCCGTTAAGTTGCATCCGGCTCCTGAAACCATTTCGCGGACCCTGCGTTGACCACCGGGCCGACACAGGAGACATCTCATGACCGTCAACTGCCGCATATCGATCGACAACCGGCCGGAGGCCACGGACGCCGTTTTCCAGGCGGTTCCCCGGATCGGCGAAAGTGTTGCGCTGTCGATCGACGGAACCACGCAGGATCTGCGGGTATCGCGCGTCGTGCACGTCACCAATGGCAGCCTGGAAGGTGCCGCGATAATCGTCGAAGTGACGACCAATATCCTCTGAACCGAGAGTCTCGTCCCGGTACGCCAGCCGGCGCCGCGTCGCGGCAACCGCCGACCGGCCTGCGGGACCAGGGCGGCTCAGGCACGGTGAACCGCCCTACTCCTTGCCGCCGTCGGAAATGCCGTTGCCGCCGGCGGTTGGCAGGATGCCGAAGTCTTGCGACTTCGTCCCTTGCTCCGCCGTCAGGAAGCCATCCGAGGCAAGACCGCGCCGCAGCAATTCCCTCACGGCGGCCGAACGGCTCGGCATGCGCTTGTCGAAGCGCCAGTTTTCCAGCGCCGCCAGTTCGTCTGACGTCAGCATGATCTGCAACCGTTCCGGGCGTTCCAGTTCAGTCATCGCGCTTCCCTCGCTCAGCACCACGAATACGTAGAATGAGTATTCAACTTACTCAACTTATAATTAGGAAACCGCTCCTAGCGCGTCAAGACCTCGCGATGGGTGAACTGCTTGTCATGCTCATGAAGAGCCCGATGCGTATTCGGCGTAACACACACAGTTGCACAACTATACTAACTTATTGATTTGTTTGGATATTATTTAATTAGTGACTTGCCAAGCCCAAGCCCCTGCCGCATTGTGCAACCTGAACAGAAAACCATTCCCTTTGGGAGGTTTCGATGCGGTATGATTACTCGGCGCGACTGCGCGATGACGTCCGTTCAGCAGTCCAGGTCGCCTTCAGGAAGACCGGCATCGTCAGCATCACGGCGGTGGCGGAGCATGTGAGGGTCAGGAATCTGGCCGAAAACGTCGCCCTCGAGGACGTCGAATACCTTGTCTTCCAGGCAGCCCAGCTGATTGGCGCGGCAATTGAATTCGACGGGCTCACCAATTTCGACGGCGTAGCTGGTCTGTTCGTGGATGGCCTCGGTGGCGACGATGGTGAGCGCGTCAACGCCCAACTCGACAGACCTGGTGAGGCCACCCTGCAGTAAGGCAATTCCGGCTGAACGCGCATTTGTTCCGTGCCAGTCAGGGCGGCCTCCTCAAAAGGCCGCCCTGCTGTTTCCGTACCTTGGTGATGACCGGAGCCGTTCCGTCAGGCGGAGCCGGCGATTTGTGAGGCGAAGTCGCGATAGGGACGCAGCGGGCGGCCCAGAAGCGTGGTCAGGCGCTCGACGTCGCCGGCCTCGGGCAGCATGCCGTCGGTCAGGAACCGTTCGCCCATCAAGCGCATATCGTACGCTATCCAGGCAGGCAGGAACTGCTTGAGGTTCTGCTCGAAACCTTCGGTGTTGTCGCCGCCGTAGCTGATCGGGCGGGCAAGCACGTCGGACCAGATGGCGGCGATATCCGTCCCGGTCAGTGTCTGCGGACCGACGAGGTTGATCCGCTCGAGCGCAAGCGGCTCCGCGGACCGTTCGCGGCGCAGCAGCTCGAGAGCGGCGATCTCGGCGATATCACGCACGTCGACCATGGCGAGCCCCTTGGCGCCGACCGGCATTGTGTAGGTGCCGTAGCCGGTGATGACGTCTTCGATCATCAGGTCGTTCTGGATGAAATAGGCCGGGCGCAGGATCGTAGCCTGGAAGCCCATCTGCTCGATCATTCGCTCGACGCCGAATTTGCCGGCGAAATGCGGCACGTTCACATAGACGTCCGCATGGATCACCGAGAGATAGACGATCCGCTCGATGCCCGCCGATCGGGCGACGTTCAGCGCGACCAAAGCCTGGGTGAATTCGTCCGGCACCACGGCGTTCAAGAGGAACAGGGTGGAAACACCGGACATAGCTTTGCGCAGTGAATCGACATCGAGAAAGTCGCCTTGCGCGACCGATACGCCTGCCGGAAAGCTGGCTTTCGACGGATCGCGGACGAGAGCACGGACGTCGGCGCCGCGCTTGACGAGGTGTTCGACGACTTGGCGGCCAACATTGCCTGTGGCGCCGGTAACGAGAATGGTCATGGAATTTCTCCTGTTGGGTTGCTTGACAGGCCCAATATGTGTGGCTCACAAACAGTCAAACAGGCCGAAATTTTAGACGCGCCGTCTCACTGGTGGAACACTCATGGATCTTCTGGCCCTCACCGATTTCAACCTCGTTGCCCGCCATGGCGGTTTCGGCAAAGCGGCAAGGGCCACCGGCCGGCCCAAGGCAACCTTGTCGCGGCGGGTTGGAGACTTGGAGGGCAGCCTTGACCTGCGCCTGTTTGAACGGGGCGCGCGCAACCTGAAGCTGACCGAAGAAGGACGGGCGCTCTTCGAGCGGACGGGGGTATTGCTTGCCGAACTGGACGAGACGGCTGCGGAGATAGCCTCGGGCGGTCGGAAGCCCAAGGGCAGATTGCGTATCAGCGCGCCCCTGCTTTTTTCTCAGACCGCGATGGGGAGGATCGCCGCGGGATTTACCCTCAAATTTCCGGAGGTGAGGCTGGAGGTCACGACGGAGGACCGGGCTGTGGACATGATCGAGGAAGGCTACGACCTGGTGATCCGGGTCAACCCGGATCCCGACGAAAGCTTGGTCGGACGGGCGTTTCTCCGCGACCGGCTGGTCGTCGTGGCGAGCCCTCAACTTCCTCGCACCGGTGGTCCGGCCCCTGGCGTTGCGCGCGGGACAGGCGAACGGCAAATATGGCACGTGAAGACAGAGGCTGGCCGGTCGGCGATAGAAATCGAGCCGGTCCTCGCTTTGGGAACGCTCATTATGGTGCGCGATGCGGTGCGAGCGGGGGTCGGGGCAGCACGTCTTCCCATTTCGTTGGTGGCCCACGATTTAGCTGACGGCACACTGGTGAATTGGGGAGACATTGACGGCCCTGAGATCGCTCTGTGGACGCTCTACCCGTCTCGGCGGCTGCTCAGCCCGCGCGTGTCGGCTTTCCTGGACTTTCTGAAACAGGCCTTCCCGAACGGGACGCCGGACGAACTGGCCGCCTATATCGGCAGGTGATGCCCGGCCGCTTTCAGCGCACTGGGAGCCTGGGCAGCGTCACGTCACCTGCCAGCCTGCTTGGCAGAACATGCCGCGACCTCCGATCCACTCCTCGACAGAACCCGGCAAACAGGCCGATCGCGCCGGCAGGCGCCGTTTCGCGAACGATTGTTTTCGGTGTGGAACAAACTGGGTGCATAGAGGTTTTGGCCTCGCCGCACTCAGGAGGACGTGGTGAAGGCTCTGCGCAGTCTCCTTGCCGAACTGTCATCCAACTGGCTCAGGCGCCGCAAGGCGCAAGCGTCCAACACCGCTGGGAATGCCAAAGCCACGCCCAGCGTTGCGCCGCAGGCGTCAAACCAGCGTGCCACTCATAGGGCCAAGCCTCCGTCCACCCCCGATGTCGCCTCCAACATGTGAGCGAGCTGCAAAGGCCATGATGATGCTGAATCGCCTGACTACAGATCCACTTCTCCGCCTTTTCATCGGTATAATTGCCGGCACATTGGCTGGAGGCGGTGTCGGCGAAGTGGTCGGCAACCATATCATGGCCGATCCCCTTGTCGGCGCATCCATGGGCGCTTTTGTCGGCGCCGCGATTGCCGGAGTGATCCTGGCCGTCGAAGAATAGCGCCGCCGCATGGTGAGCAGCCATGGGGCGGCCGCGTCGTCTTCAAGCCATCGACATGCGGCCGAACACCCTGTGGGAATTGAGCGATCGGCTGCTATAATTCCTGGACCTTCCCGGAGAACGCCTGCCATGACCCTGAAAACACGCAAGCTCGGCAGCCAGGGGCTGCAGGTCTCGGCCATCGGCCTCGGCTGCATGGGCATGAGCCAGTCCTACGGGCCGGCCGACGAGGCCGAATCCATCGCCACGCTGCACCGCGCCATCGAACTCGGCTGCACCTTCCTCGACACCGCCGAGGTCTATGGCCCGTATACCAACGAGGCATTGCTCGGCCGGGCGTTGAAGGGCAAGCGCGGCCAGGTGACGATCGCCACCAAATTCGGCTTCCGCATCGAAAACGGCAAGCAGGCTGGAACCGACAGCCGGCCCGAGCATATTCGTGAGGTCGTGGAAGCCTCGCTCGGCCGCCTCGGAACCGACCATATCGACCTGCTCTACCAGCACCGCGTCGACCCGGCGGTGCCGATGGAGGATGTCGCGGGCGCCGTCGGCGAACTCGTCGCGCAAGGCAAGGTGCGCTTCTTCGGCCTGTCGGAGGCCGGCGCGGCCAACATCCGCCGGGCGCATGCCGCGCACCCGGTGTCAGCGGTGCAGAGCGAGTATTCGCTGTGGGAGCGCAATCTGGAGCCGGAGATCATCCCGCTGCTTGGCGAACTCGGCATCGGCCTGGTGCCGTTCTCGCCGCTCGGCCGAGATTTTCTCACCGGCCAGGTCAAGCGCGCGGAAGACTATCCCGACGGCGATTATCGCCGCAACGACCCGCGCTACCAGGGCGAAAACTACGACGCCAATGTCGAGGCAGCCGCCAAGGTGCGCGACATCGCAGCAGCCAAAGACATCAAGCCCGGCCAGGTCGCGCTGGCATGGCTGCTGGCGAAGGGCGACGGCTTTGGCATCGACATCGTGCCGATCCCCGGCACCAAGCGCAGAAAATACCTGGAAGAGAACGTCGCCGCCGCCACAATCAAACTCGATGCCGCCGAGATGGCCGCGCTCGACGAAGCGCTTGCGCCGGGAAAAGTCTCCGGCCCGCGCTACACCGAGCGGGGCATGGCGATGGTCGACCGGTAGGGGGCGCCGCCCGTCTCGCTCTGAGGGCAATGCTCTCGCTCAACTCTTCGGCGGCAGCTGATGTCAAATCGGCTGTCGGCTCGGCTTTATCAGCCAATGTTTCAGCTGGCCGGTGGAGCGTTGATCGCAAATTGCGCAGCGAAAGCCCTGATGTAAGCAGGCCGAGCTTCACCGCGCGCTACATATGCAGCAAGGTTTTGATATTCGTCCAAAATGCCCGACATTCTTAGTCGCAGCAGCACCGATACCATCAACAGATCGCCCGCGCTGAATGCATCGTCGAGCCACTCGGCGGCGTCCAGACGAGCCGAGAGCCTGTCGAGACAAGCGCGAACACGATCCTTCACCAATGGCAAACGCTCCTCGCTCCAGGGCTTGTCAGCTTCGAATATCTTTGCCGTCGTTAATTCGAGGATCGGCGGCTCGACTGTGTTAAGTGCGGCAAACATCCACGTGATCGCACGCGCGCGGGCATCGCGATCGCCGGGCAGCAGGCCCGCGTGCTGCTCGGCAAGGTGAAGGATGATCGAGCCGGTCTCGAACAGTGAGAGAGAACCCTCCTCGTAGGTGGGGATCTGGCCGAAGGGATGGAGGGCCAGATGGTCCGGCGCCTTCATCTGCGCGAAGGAAACAAACCGAACCTCATAAGGCAGCCCTACCTCTTCGAGCGCCCAGCGAACGCGCGTATCGCGCGCCAGTCCCTTGCCGCGATCGGGCGATCGCTCAAATGCCGTGATGGTGATTGTCATCGCATCGTTCCTGATTGGGCGAATTCTTCGGCTCCCTATCGTGAAGACGAATGGGCCTCCCGGAAATCGACATCTGTGAACTATTTTCCGCAATTCGTGCCTGGCTTGTCGACCCCGACATTGCCGAAAAAGGCAAAGGCAGGGCCTAATCCGCCGCTGCCGCCGTAACCTTCTTGGACGCGGCCCGCTGTCGCCGCATGCGCCGTTTGGCGACGAGCTTGAGAGCGACCGGCGGCTCGTTTGACAGCGCGCCCAGCACGGCGTCGACCATGCCATGCGCCACGAAATCCGCGTTCAAGTCACGGGCCAGTTTGTCGGCCGTCTCCTTGTCCTCGCTGCCGGCCTCCGACCAGAACACGATTCCCACCCGAAGTGCGGCCTTCGCACGCTTCAGCCGGCGAACCAGAAAACGGGCGTGCTTGACGGAATCCCGGTTCAGGAATCCGACCACGACAGTGTCGACGGTTTCGAGCTCAAGGCGGCGAATGCTGGCGGGCTCCATATCCGCAAAGCCGGCTTTCGATACCGTCGCGCCCTGGACCTCCAGCACCTGCGCCAGCATCGCGGCGGCGGCGTCGTCGAGCTCGCCACGCCCACCGGCGCAAAGCACGGACATATCCGTTCCATCGGGCAGGTCGGTCTCGTCTTCCCCGTTGGGATCGCCATCGTCGCTCGCCTCTGCGGCCACGGGCGGCGCCTCCTCCTCGCCTGCCTCCTCCTGCGCGCTGTCGTCGAGATTGGCCACCAGCACCAGGGCACTGGCCGCCACCTGCCGCCTTTGCAAATCGCCCATGACGCCGCGCACACGGTCTTGTTCGCCCAGCAAAAGCGCCGGAATGGCAACCTTGTCGTAGAATTCGACCAGATATTTCTCCTCCAGCATCTCCTCGGCATGGTCGGTGGCTTCTTCCGGATCGCCGGCCAGAAGCCGCTGGTACAGGCGCGCATGGGGTTCGAGCACGGGCTCGTTGCCGAACAGCACGTCGAGGAATTCAAACTGCGGCACGTGTCTGCCCAGCACCACCAGGCAGACGGTGAGCGGTGTCGACAGGATCAGCCCGAGCGGCCCCCAGAGCCACGTCCAGAAAATCGCCGCGACGATGATCGCCAGCGGCGACAGTCCTGTCCGCGAACCGTAGAGCCAGGGTTCGATGATATTGCCGGTGATCAGCTCCATCACTACGAACAGGGCGGCGGTCCACAGCACGAGCGACCAGCCCGGCGCAACGGCCAGCGCCAGGAACAGCGGCAAAAGCATGCCGATGATCGGGCCGATATAGGGAACGAAACGCAGCGCCAGCGCCAGCAGCCCCCACAGCAGCGCATTGGGAATACCGAGGGCCCAGAGCCCGATCGCGATCGGTACGGCGTAGACGATGTTGACGACCAATTGCATCAAGAGATAGCGGCCCACCCGCTTGGCGGCATCCTGAAGCGCCTCGGTGGTGCGGTGGAGGTCGCCGTAGCCGACAAGCCGGATGAAGCGGTCGCGCAGATCCTCCCGCTCGAGCAGCATGAAGATGACGACGACGATGATCAGTCCGGCCGACCCAAGCGGGCTGATCAGCGGCCCGACGATATTCTGCAGGACCTGGAGCGGCCTTTCTCGGGCGACGATCTCGACAGGCACCGGCTCGCGCGGCGGCTTTTCCGGGGTGGCAGCCGGCAGCGAGGGGTCCTGCCTGTCGATCTCCTGGCCGACCCGTTCGACCACCTTGCTCAGTCTGGCAAGGATCCCGCCCCCGACCCCGGTTTCCTTGAGCGAGCGGATCTTGGTCAGGATGTTGGTCTGGTAGACCGGGATGTTCTGCGCCAGTTCGCTGACCTGCGTGGCGACGATGAAGGAGAACAGGCCAAGCGCCGCGAAAGCGCCGAGCACGCTGGCAATGACGGCGGCAATCCGGGGAATGCCGATTTTTTTAAGAGCTGAGACAAGCGGCGCCAGTGCGAAGGTCAGCAGCAGCGCGATCGCGATCGGCAGGAAAACCTCGCGCCCGAAATACAGTGCGGCCACCGTCGTGACGATGGCCGCCACATTGGGCAAAGAGGTTCGCGGATGGGGCGCGGCTGCTGAAAGGGCGTCCCCTAGCCCATCAGCCGGAGACGCCGTGCCGTTTCGACGATTGGCCACGTGATGCCTCCCCTGCCAAATGCCATGATCGGGCATATAGAGCGGACGTGCAACTTTAGCCAACGATGAAATACGCCTCGCTCACAGGCAATGATCCGGGCCGCATCGGCCGCTCTCGACCGATCGGATCAGCGCGCCGCATGCCTGGCCAGCGCGTGCTCGATCAGCACGTCGATGGTTTGGCTGTAGCCGATGCCTGAGGCGGCCAACGCCTTGGCGTACATCGAGATGTCGGTGAATCCGGGAATGGTGTTGACCTCGTTGACGAGCAGGCTGCCATCGGCGCGCAGGAAGAAATCGACGCGCGCCATGGCTTCGCAGCCGAGCGCCTGAAAAGCCTGACGCGCCATCTCCCTCGCTTTGTCGGCCACAGTGGCCGGGACATCAGCGGGCACCTTGACCAGCGCGCCGTCGGCATCGAGATATTTGGCCTCATAGGTGTAGAAGCCGTGCTTGCCGGCCGGAATGATCTCGCCGGGCAGCGACACCGTCAGCGACCCGCCGGCGCGCTCCAGCACCGAGAACTCGATCTCGCGGCCCTCGACGAATTCCTCGATCAACACTTTGCCGTCGTAGCGGAAAGCCGTGTCGATGGCCTGCTCGAAGCCATCCCTGTCATTCACCTTGCTGACCCCGAAGGACGAGCCCTGGCGCGCCGGCTTGGCGAAGAACGGCAGGCCGAGCGCCCCGGCAATCTCCTGGAAGGAATGCTTGCCGTTTCGATGCACGGTGACGGAGCGGGCAACCGCCAATCCCGCCTCGCGCATCAGCCGCTTGGCGACATCCTTGTCCATGGCGGCGGCCGAGGCGAGGATGCCGCAGCCGACATAGGCGACATCGGCGACCTCGGCATAGCCCTGCACCGAGCCGTCCTCGCCGAACGGCCCGTGCAGTACAGGAAACACGACGTCGATGGGAGGCAGGTCAGGCTGCGTACCATCCCGAGCCACAGCGACCAGCCGGCCCTTGCCGCCGGGCAACAATGCGACCTCGGCACCATCTTCGGATGCCGGCGCCCCTGCCGCGTCATCAAGTTGTTGCAGCAGCCATCTGCCGCTTTTGGTAATGGCGATCGGCACGATGTCGTAGCGCGTCCGGTCGATCGCCTTCAGCACATTGGCGGCCGAAAGGCGCGACACGTCATGCTCGGCCGAACGCCCGCCATAGAGGATGGCCACTCTTGTCTTACCGGTCATCGAAATCCCTCGACTCTCAAAAAAAATCAAATGGCGACGGCAATGCCGCGATTGGCGAAGAAGCGGTCGAAATCGGCCGGCGCCAACACTGCGTCTGCCTGTGTGGCGGGGTCATGGCCTGACGGGTTGTGGAAGCGGAAACCCTGATTGGATGCCGCGGTGACCAGCACCAGGTGACCGCCCTTCGAGGGCGGCTCGCGCTCGGGCCAGCGGATCGAACTGCTGACCGACGCGATGAAGAAGCGCATCCGCTGCATGATCGCCGGAATCTCCGCCGTCGCGACATTGGTCACCACCTCGGCCCGGAGTCCAAAAACCTCTTTCACGAAGCTGACGAAGGGCGCGTAGATCAGCCCCTTGATCGATCCCCCGTTGACGACATAGCCGCCATATAAGGTGCAGCGCCTGGCAAGCTCGATCGTCGGCACGATCTCGCCGCGGCTTGCCAGGATCATCTTAAGGCAGGCCATGCCGCAGATATTGGCCGCCCAGACCGCATATTCATCGAGTGTTTCCGCGCCCGATCCCCGCCACAGCGGATCGCGCCTGAGGGCAACATCCGCGCCGTCGGCGAGCACGTCCAGCGTCATATCTGGCGTCTCCCACTGGCTGAAAAACGGCACGGTTTCAGGCAGTGGACTCATACGGGCTCCTCGGCGGTTGACTCCATCTCGTATACGAGGATACGAGATGGATGAAAAGCCGCTTAGGCCCGTTTAGGTGTGGCGAGCCGCGCGCCGCCGCCTACTCGGCCTTCGTCCAACCGAAAACCAGCCATGCATATTTCGATTTTTCGTCGGGTTCGACAGTGTAGGTCATCTGCATGTCGCCGTCCTTGGCGTAGATATCCAGCCGGGGCGCCGTCTCCAGCTTGAGCCACGCCGAACTGTTGCTGAAGGACCAGGTTCCGCACCAGACGCAAGGCCCCGACGTCGGATCACCCGGCTGATGAAAGTTGTAGCGGCCGTCCGCCGTGATCTCCAGATAGTCGAACGCGCCGTAAAACGCGGTCACCGTCTGCTGGAATTCATTGGCGGCCGCTTCCTGTTCCGGTGTCGGCGCATCCTTCATATCGCGCGGCGGCCGGATGGCTCCGCCGTTGAGTTTCCATTTGCCGACAAAATCCTTCTGGGTCGGAAGATATTCCTCCTGCGCCTGCGCCGATGAAACATAAGCAAAAGGTGATATACTTGTGAGGCCCACGGCCCCGATCGCAAATAAAAGCGTGGCGGCACAGATCGCCCTTGTTGGGTTTTGCATAAAAGATATATCTCCACGGAGGTAAGGGGAGTTCTATTGAGGATTTTGCAGCGCACGTTGCTTCGATGCCGATTCCCGCCCGCCATTTGCACGGTTAGCATCGTGGCCATCAATCTGGCAACGCAAGGAAGCCTCTCTCCAGCATCGCCCATGCGCCCGCGATCCCGGCCGGCTGAATATCGGCAGCTTAGAAGGTGATCTTCACCGAAGCGGCGCTGCGACGATGCGGACCATGATGGACGGCCTCGATGTTGTTGCCGTCGGGATCGAGCAGGAAGGCGGCGTAATAGCCAGGATGATAGGGCCGTTCGCCCGGCGCGCCATTGTCCGTGCCGCCAGCCGCCAGTCCGGCCTTGTAGAAGGCGTCGACCATGGCGTGGTCCCTTGCCTGGAAAGCCAGGTGATGGCGACCGGTGAGTTTTCCCTGGGCGGCCCGGCTGTCGGCAGTGGAGACAAACAGCTCGTCGGCCCAGAAAAAATCGTCGCCGCTCCCACCGATCGGAACATCGATCGCCTGCAGGACCGCCTCGTAGAAACGCCGGCTGGCCGCGAGATCCCTGACCACCAGTTGGATGTGGTCGATGAGCCGGCCGCGATGCAATTCCTGGGTTTCCATAAAGATGCCTCCTCGTGAGGTTCGAATTTAGGTTCGGACAGGGCGTCGTCAATGCGGATACTTGTTCTATCCAGCAAACAAAAAGCCCGCCGGGAGGGGATCCGGCGGGCCTTTGGAAAGCATGTCTAGCCTTCAGGGGTCTGAGGGGGGATCAGACCTGGTAAGAACCTTTGTTGGCCGCGGAGGTTCCACCCGAACAAAAAATTGCCGATGGCCCGTCGAAACCGCGGAAGCGGTGGAGGCGATTTCTTCGCGAGAGCACTCACAGTTTGGAACTTTCCGCTCACAACCGGGTTGGGTGCCCCGGTGGGAGGAATTGCTATTGGATAGTTTTCAGAGGCTCGAAGCGCTGGTCGACAGCGCCGGTATCGAGGATATCGAGGAAGCAACCGTTCTGCTGCGCCGGTTCAAGGGCAGGTCGCGCGAGGTCGCGGCAGCCATAGATGAGTTCATGCTCGATTTCATGACGTTGGTCTTCGTCGTCGAAAGCGGCGAAGAAGGTTTCGAAAAGCCGGTCCGCAAACTCGCTCGCACCAGGCTTTCAAAGCTTGAGCGGATGGTGACTGTGATGGCGGAGGAAAAGCCGGCCTCCGGCGCCGGCCTATCCCTTCAGGATGGCGGCTAGCCTTGGAATGCCTTCGCTCACCGCGCGCCGGTCGGCGAGCGTGAAGGACAGCCGCAGCGTGTTGCGCCCGGTGCCGTCGGCATAAAAGGCGCTGCCCGGCACGAAGGCCACCCGCGCTTCTTTCACCGACCGCGCCAGAAGCTCGGTGGCGTCGGCCCCTTCCGGCAACGTTACCCAGACGAACATGCCGCCTTCCGGGCGGCTCCAGGTCACGCCTTCCGGCATATTGGATTCCAGTGCCGAGAGCAGCCCGTCGCGGCGCTCGCGATAGGCGCCGATAAGTTTTTCCACCTGGCCGTCGGAGACGGCTTCGGCGACACGATGCATCACCACCTGGTTGATCGACGGGCTGTGCAGGTCCGAGGCCTGCTTCATCAGCACCAGTTTCTCGACGATGTGGCGCGGGGCGCAAACCCAGCCGACGCGCATGCCCGGCGACAGTATCTTCGAGAACGAGCCGCAATAGAGCGTGCGCGCCTTGTCGATGCCGCCGGACCTGATGCAGTCGAGCGCCAGGATCGGCGGCTCGCCTTCGCCGTCATAGCGCAGCGCGCGATAGGCGGCATCCTCGATGACGGCGATGTCGAGTTCGCCGGCAAGGTCGAGCACCGCCTCGCGCTGCTCACGGTTCAGCGTGTTGCCGGTCGGGTTGGCGAAATCCGGCACCAGATAGGCGAATTTGGCCTTGCCGCCATTTGCTGCCGCCGCCGCGCGATAGGCATCGGGCGTCATGTTGCCGCCGGCCGGGGTCAGCCGGTCGTAGCGAGGCTCATAGGCGTTGAAAGCCTGCAGCGCGCCGAGATAGGTCGGCCATGTCACCAGCGCGGTATCGCCCGGCGACAGGAACAGTTTGCCGAGATAGTCCAGCGCCTGCTGGGAGCCGGAGGTGATGAAGATATTGGCCTCGTCACAGGCGACGCCGAGCTTGCCCATCTGCCCGGCGAGCCAGCGCCGCAACGGCAGGTAGCCTTCCGAGACCTGGTACTGCAGCGCCGCACCCGCCTCCGCGCCGCCCAGCACCGAAGCATAGGCGTCGCGGATCGCCTCGGCCGGGAACAGCGCCGGATCGGGAATACCACCGGCGAACGAGATGATGTCCGGCTGGTCGAGCAGCTTCAGGAGCTCGCGGATTTCGGACGCTTTCATGCGCGACGAGCGCGAAGCCAACAGATTCATAAGGGTCACGACACGCCTCCCCAGACGCTGCAATATAGGTCAACTTGGCTGACCTATATCCCCTCTTGGCCGCGAATTGAAGTGTGCCTGAACGATTTCCCGAATGCGCCAGCGCTGGCGCACTGCTCGAACGCCGCGAGCAGTTCCACAAAAAATGTGCAGCGGTTTCCGTCCGCCTAAAGGCTCTTCTTGTAGCCGAGATGGCTGCCGGTGAAGCCGAGGCTCTCATAGAAGCGGTGCGCGTCCGCGCGCGACCTGTCGGTGGTCAACTGGACGAGGCCGCAGCCGCGCACCCGGCACGCATCGATCGCCCATTCGATCATCAGCCTGCCGACGCCCCCCGAGCGCCGGTGGCCGGCAACCCGAACCGCCTCGATCTGCCCGCGCCACGCGCCCTTGTGCGAGAGCCCGGCAAGGAAAGAAATCTGCAAGGTGCCGATCACCTCGCCGCCCTCGACAGCCACCGCCAGCAGTTGATTGGGATCGGCGTCGATGGCGTTGAAAGCATCGACATAGCCTTGCGCCAGCGGCAAGGAAGCGTCCTCGCGGCCGGCGCCAAGCGGATCGTCGGCCAGCATCGCGACGATATCAGGCAGGTCGGAGGCCTGCGCACGACGGAAGGTGATCATGGTGTCGAGATATCGCGAGGCACTGGTGGCCGCAAGATTTGAATACGCTCTCCACAGGGCGCTGGTGCCGCCCCTCATCTGCCTGCCGGCATCTTCTCCCCGTATAGTGACGGGGAGAAGGACGCTGTGTCAGATGATTTCGCCAAATCGCCAGCGTCGCAGAAAAAGCGCCAACGTGGCGGCCGGACATTTCTCCCCGTCACTATACGGGGAGAAATGTCCGGCAGGACAATGAGGGGCGGCGCTAACTTTGCTGACTACAGCTCGCCCTCATACGTCAGTTGCGCCTGCGTCAGCGCCCGATCCAGCCTTTCGCCCTCGGCATATCTAGCCAGATTCTGCGGCCGCTCCACACCGGGCAGCAGCCTCGGACACGGCTCGGCGGCGCCGACCACCATCCGCACCGGGATGACGCCGGCCCAAACCGGATGCCCGTAATCCTCCTCGTCGTCGCCGACGCCCTTGGCGCGCACTTTGGCTGATGCCTCTTCGATGCGCATGCCGATCACCGTCGTCGCCTTGGCCTCCTGCACCGAGATCGGCCGCAGGGTCTCGCTCCGGCCGGGGTAGAAGCGGTCGACGACTCCGGCCAGCGCCTTCAGTTTCTCATCAGGCTCGTCGATGATCCGCGCTGTGCCGAAACACATTGCCGAGCGGTAATTGGCGGAATGGTTGAAGCCGGAGCGCGCCAGCACCAGCCCGTCGAGATGCGACACCGTCAGACACGCCGGCGTGCCGCCGCGCAGATTGCGCAGCATGCGGCTGGCCGACGAGCCGTGCCAGTAGAGCATGTCGTCCTCGCGCCAGTGGATGGTCGGCGTGCAATAGGGCTGGCCGTCGAACGTATAGGCGACATGGCACAGCAGCCCGGCATCCAGCACCGCGAAGACTGCCGCATGGTCGTAGCTGCCGCGCTCGTGCAGGCGCTTGACGCGGTTGCGGCTGGTGGTCGGAAAGCTGGCTGGCGTGTCGTTCACGGCTTGCATCCTTGGTTGTTGTCTGCCAACCATGCGCCATGACATTGGTTGATAAAAGAACCAATCCGATGAAGAAAAAACAGACCAATTTGCCGGATTGGTCGGCGCTGATCCCGGTCCTCCCGGGCGACGGCCCGCGCAGCCGCGAGCTTTATGCGGCGCTCAGGCGGCTGATCGAGACCGGCGCGCTGGCCGCCGGGGCCAAATTGCCGACCACCCGGGATCTCGCACAGCGCTTCGGACTATCGCGTTCGGCGGCGGTTGCCTGTTTTGAAATGCTGGTCTCGGAAGGCTTCGCCGTCGCCAGGATCGGTGCCGGAACCTTCGTCGCGCCTGACGTGCCGCATCTGCCGACAACACTGGTCAAGCCACGGCCACCCGAGATCGATGCCGCCACCTCGCTGCCTTGCGGCCTTGGCGTGGCGGTGTCCGATCCGCGCACGCTTAATTTGTTTCGCATCCTTCTGTCGCGCCACCTAGCTCGCCCCGGGCCGGAGCATTTCCGCTATGGCGATCCGCGCGGCGGCCTGCCGCTGCGCACGGCAATTGCCACCTATCTCAGGACCGCACGCGGCGTGCGCTGCGATGCCGGCCAGATCGCGCTGACTTCGGGCACGCAGCAGGGGCTGGATCTTCTGGTGCGCGCCGCGCTCAGCCCCGGCGATGCCGTCTGGATCGAAAACCCCTGCTATCCCATGGCGCAGGCCGTGCTGGCCGGCAGCGGCGCCAGGGTTTTTGGGGTACCGGTCGACGCGGAAGGGCTCGATCCCGAGATCGGCGAAAGCCTGTGCTCCAAGGCGTGCGCGGCCTATGTCACGCCCTCGCATCAATATCCGCTCGGCGTGACGATGACGATGCGCCGCCGTCTCGCTTTGCTCGACTGGGCTCGGCGCAACGATGCCTGGATCATCGAGGACGACTACGACAGCGAGTTCCGCTATGCCGGCCCGCCGCTGACCTCGCTGCAGGGCATGGACGGTTCAGACCGTGTCGCCTATCTCGGCACCTTCTCGAAAATCCTCTTCCCCGGCCTGCGCATCGGCTATGTCGTGGTGCCCGAAGCGCTGCTCGATGCCGTGATGGCGGTCAGGGCGCGCTCCGACCGCTTCCCCTCGACTCTGGCCGAAGGCGCGCTGACCGACCTGTTGAACGAAGGCCATTTCGCCGCGCATCTCCGGCGCGTGCGCCGCCGCGTCCAGGCCGCGCGCGACGTCCTGGTCGCCGGCCTCGAGGCGCATTGCGGCGATGCCCTCGAAGTAACCGTGCCCGAACAGGGGTTGCATTTGATGGCGACGCTGAAGGACGCCGGGCCGGACACCGCGATCGTCGAGGCGGCGAAGGCGGCGGGTGTCGGCGCCAGGGCCTTGTCCTCAATGTTCATCGGCGGGGCGCCCCGGCAAGGTCTGGTGCTGGGTTTTTCGGGGTTTTCGGACGAGGAGTTGATGGCCGCGATGGTGCGACTGGGTGGGGTGGTTCGGCAGCAAGCCCGGTGAGCCAACGAGAACCGCCTCATTGGTGCGCCGGCATCGAACTGTAGAGCCCCGTCAATCCCCATCCGCTGGCCCGGCCTTGCCGCACTGCGCCAGCACCTTGCCGATGGCCGCGCTGGAGCCCTTCAGCGGAAAGCTGATCTCGCCATATTTGGCTGAACTGACCGACACATCGCCTTTGCCGCGCAGCAGGTCGAGCAGCGGATCGGCTTTCGCCAGATTGACCACGAAGTAGTTGTACATGGCCTCCAGCTGCAGTGTCTTCGTTACCGTCTTGCCGTCGGCCTTGAACGCGAACGAACCGCTGACGCCAGGTTCCAGCTGCTGGCCGGCGGCACCGAGATCGTAGCTCAGCACCGGCGTGTCGAAACAGGTGAGCATCATATGCGCATCGCCTTTCGGCCCGCCGCAGACCGAAGCCGTCAGCACGCTGCCGCCCTCGTCTTCCTCCATCTTGGCGCTCCAGCCACCGCACGACGCGGCAAACGCCGGCTGCGCGGCCTGCACGACGGCCAAGGCACCAGCGACGATGAGATGTGCAACTCTCATGACTCCCCCAATTGACTGCCTCCAGGGCATTTGCAGCGTCCGTCGGCAGCATATAGGAAAAAGCGATCCAATGGCATTGCCCGTTGCGGCAGCCGGTCCTGTTTCGTGGAGAGTTGGATTGAGAGCCTGCGTTCGCCTGTGTCTGTCCTTTGCCGCCCTGCTTGCCTCGCCGCTCACCGCTCGTGCCGAGTGGAAGCCGGTCGAGAAAATCGAGCCCTACGCGATCTCGGGCCGGTCCGGCGCCGAACTCTACCGCTCGATCGGCGAGAAAGGGCCAAAGCTCGGCATTGCCCGCGCCATCGCCTACACCAATTTCAAGCTGACCTGGGGGTTAAGGGACTACAAGCCCAGTGGCAAGGACTGCGTGCTGACGGCCGGGCGGCCGAAGCTGATCGTCACCTACACCTTGCCAAAACCCTCCGGCTCCCTGCCGCCCGCCGTCCAGAAGAACTGGGAAACTTTCATCGCCGGCGTCGCCGCCCATGAGAAGGTGCATGGCGCCAGCATGGTCCAGATGGTCCACGACATCCAAGCCGCGACGAACGGCCTGACCGTCGCCGACGATCCCAAATGCAGCAAGACAAGGGCCGAGGTGGTCAAGCGGCTCGACGCAATCTCGAAGGCGCGGGTGCTGGCAAGCCGCGATTTCGACCGCGTCGAATTCGGCAATGGCGGCAATTTGCAGAAACTGGTTTTTTCGCTCGTGACCGGCCCCTGACTGGCGCAGCCTCCAATCCGAAGTTGGCGGCAGTGCTATCTTCGACCGCTGGCGCCGGCCGCTTCGCCCAGCTCACCGCGTTTCCGCACTCGCCCTCAGCTCCGCCCGCTTCTCGTCCGAGACGACGGCCAGATCCAGCACCTTCTGCAATTCGGCGGCATGGCGGAAGGACGGTTCGGCCTGCACGCCGGATCGCACCGCGTCAGTGAAACGCTGGTAGTTGGTCGGCACCGTGCCGGCGTCGAGCTCTTCCCATATGGCGTTCTCGACGTTTTCGCCGATGCAAGCCTTGAGCGTCGAACCATCCAGATTGTGCACCACTTCGATGCCGCCCTTCTCGCCATAGATGCGCAGGCGCAGCTCGTTGAGATGGCCAGTCGCCCAGCGGCTGGCATGCACCACGCCGAAGGCGCCGTTGGAAAAGTCCAGCGTCATGGCGAAGCTGTCATTGGCGTCTAGCCCGTAGTCGCCGATGCGGTTGCCGGGCGCCTTGTCGAAGGCGCGCAGCCGGCAGAAGACATGGTCGATGTCGACGGCTGCGCCATAGCTGGCGAAATCGAGGATGTGGATGCCGACATCGCCAAGCACGCCATTGGAGCCGTGGCCGCGTGACAGGCGCCACAGCCATTTCGGATCGGTGCGCCAGTCGCCCCAGAATTTCGACACCAGCCAGCTTTGCAGGTAGGACGCCTCGACATGCCTGACGGTGCCGATCTCGCCCGCCTGCACCATCTGGCGGGCCTTCTGCAGCGCCGGCACATTGCGATAGGTGAGGTTCACCATGTTGACGATGCCGGCGGCCTCGGCGGCGTCGGCCATCTCGGTCGCCTTGCCATAGTTTTCGGCCAGCGGCTTCTCGCACAGCACCGGCTTGCCGGCGGCGACCAGCGCCATGGTGGTCGGGTGGTGGATGCGGTCCGGCGTGACATTGGCCACCGCGTCGAACTCACCCCATGTCAGCGCCTCATCCAGCGCGGTAAAGCGGTTGGGAATGTCAAAACTGTCGGCGAACTCGCCGACCCGTGCCGGATCGACATCGACCGCGCCGACGATGTCGACGCCGTCGATGGCGGTGAAGCGCCGCGCATGTTCCTGCGCCATCCAGCCGGTGCCGAGTATCAAAAGCCGCATTCTTTGCTCCTTGGGGTGAGATGCCGGGATCCCCCCGGCCGACGCCCTCAAATAGCGCGTATGATGCCGCCGTCGACCCGGATGTTCTGGCCGGTGATGTAGCCGGCGCCTTCGGACGCCAGGAAGGCGATGGTCGCGGCGATTTCTTCCGAGGTGCCGTAGCGCTGCATCGGCACACTGTCGCGGCGTTCTTCTGTGGCCGGCAGGCTGTCGATCCAGCCGGGCAGCACGTTGTTCATGCGCACATTGTCGGCGGCGTAGGTGTTGGCGAAGATCTTGGTGTAGGCGGCAAGCCCGGCACGGAACACCGCGGACGTCGGGAACATCGGGCTCGGCTCGACCACCCAGGCCGTCGAGATGTTGATGATGGCCCCACCCTTCTGCTTGACCATCTGCGGCGCCACGATGCGCACCGGACGGATGACGTTCAGCAGATAGACATCCATGCCGGTGTGCCATTGCTCGTCGGTGATTTCGAGGATCGGCGCACGCGGCCCGTGGCCGCCGCTGTTGACCAGCACGTCGATGCGGCCAAAACGTTCGAGCGTCAGGTCGACGAGACGCTGCAGATCTTCATTGGATTGGTTGGAGCCGGTGACGCCCAGCCCGCCCAATTCCCCAGCCAGCGCCTCGCCCTTTCCGGACGACGAAAGAATGGCGACCTTGAAGCCGTCCGCCGCCAGCCGCTTGGCCGCCGCCGCACCCATGCCGCTGCCGCCGGCCACCACCACAGCTACTTTTTCTACACTCATCGGATTTTCCTCTCAGGGTTTGCGGGCACCGCAAGCGGTGTTTTCGGGAGCTGAGCGTTGATATAGCTGGTTTTCCCCGCTGGTTCGAACCAGAATGCCTGAAATCAACCTGTAGAAAAACTCCTGCATGCCCGAAGCCTTCCTCAGCCTGCCGCCGTTGAATGCGCTGCGCGCCTTCGAAGCCTCGGCGCGTCATCTCAACTTCCGCATCGCCGCCGAAGAGCTCAATGTCACGCAAGGGGCGGTCGCCCAGCACATTCGCGGGCTGGAAGCCGATCTCGGCACAAAGCTGTTCGAGCGGCTGCCGCGCGGCCTGGCGCTGACCGATGAGGGCCGCGCCTATGTCCCCAATATCCGCCGCGCCTTCGACCTGATCTCGGAGGCGACGCTGCTGCTTCGTCCCGAGCCGGCGCGGCTGACGATCAGCGTGACGCCGAGCTTCGCCACCAAATGGCTGATCCCGAGATTGCACGACTTCGTCGCGCACAACCCGCTGGTCGATTTGCGCGTGCTGGCCAGCGAGAGCCTATCGAGCTTTCAAGCCGATGGCGTCGACATCGCGGTCAGGCAAGGCCGCCCGCCCTTCGGCGCTGGGCTGATCGTCGACCTGCTGTTTCCCCAGCAGATCGTCGCCGTCTGCAGCCCGGCCTTGCTGCCGGAAGGTGTTGCTGAAATCGCAGCCTCCGAAATCCAGCACCATGTGCTGTTGCACGATGCCCACAATCTGTGGCCGGAATTCATGGAGAAAGCGGTCGGCCTGAAGATGACGACCGAATTGAAACGGATGCGCTTCAACCAGACGGGCCTGGCCATCGACGCGGCCGTCGCCGGCCAGGGCATTGCGCTGGCCAGCCGCTTCCTCGTAGCCGCTGATCTCGCCACGGGCCGCCTGGTTCAGCCCGTCAGCGGCGAAATGCGCGGCACGCAGGATTTTTATGTTGTGATGCCGAGAAAACAGCGCCACCCCGAGCCGACGCAAGCCGTGCGGCAATGGTTGCTGGATGCGGGAGAAAGGCCGCCGCTCTAGATCGGCAGCAAGGCGTCGGGCTTCACATTGGCGATCGAAGCGTAGGTGTGTGTCTCCCGCACCCCGGGCAGCGGCAGGATGACGCGCTGCAGGAAATCCTGGAACATCGCCATGTCGGCGATGCGCGCCTTGACCAGATAGTCGAAGCCGCCGACCACCATGTGGCATTCGATGATCTCGGGCGCCCGCAGAACCGCCTCGGCGAAGCGGTCGAACACATGCGGCGCCGTGTGGTCGAGCCGCACCTCGATGAAGACGAGCTGCGCCTGCCCGATCCGAGCAGGATCGAGCACCGCGCGCACGGCGCGAATGAAGCCTTCGGCGAACAGCCGCTTGACGCGCTGCGTCGCCCCCGTCGGCGACAGACCGACCCGGCGCGCCAGATCGAGCGTCGTGCGGCGGCCGTCCTCCTGCAACAAACGCAGCAGCGAGCGGTCGATACGGTCGAGATCGTCCATTTCAGGATTCACACTTTTTGACCAGAACAAACGTGATAATCACGCCAAAATAGCAAAAGCAGTATATTTCATCACGCTCCCAGACCGCAATACCGTTGTCGTGCAACCGACAACGAAAGCGGATCCCATGACATCAGCGATATCGATCTCCTGCAGCGCCCAGGCCAAGGGTGACATGCCCGTACTCATCCTGAGCGAGGCCGAGGTGAAAACCTGCATCGACCTGCGCCAGCTTCTCGACGTGCTCGCTGGCGGCTTCAAGGCCTTGTCCGGCGGCAAGGTGGTCAATCCGGCACGGCCGCAGCTCGATGTTCCGCAGGCCGGCTATTCGCTGGCGATGTCGGCATGGATAGCGGGCATGCATCTGACGGTGAAGATCGTCAACGTCTTCGAGGGCAACGTCGCCAAAGGCATCCCCAGCCACCTCGCCACCATCCATCTGTTCGACCCGCAGACGGGCATGCCGGTCTGCGTCATGGACGGCACCTACATCACCGCCGTGCGCACCTCCGGCTCGGCCGTGCTTTCGGTGCGTGAACTCGCCCGCCGCGGCGCCAAGGTCGCGACGGTGGTCGGCGCCGGTGTGCAGGCCGGCCAGCATCTGCATCTTCTGCCGCTGGTGCGCGACTTCACCGAGATCCGCGTCGTCTCGAAGGAATTCGCCGATGCGCAGGCGCTTGCCGCGCAACATCCCGGCGTCGTTGCCGTCGCCGATATCGAGGCCGCGGTGCGTTCGTCCGACGTCGTCTGCCTGGCAACGCATTCCTATGCGCCGGTGATCTCGGCCGAATGGGTGCGGCCGGGCACCCATGTCTCGTCGATTGGCGTCGCACCGCCCGGTGGCGAGTTGCCGGTCGAGCTTATTGGCCGGGCCAGCCTGTTCGTCGAGACCAGGGACGCCTTTGCCCCGACGCCGGTCGGCTCTTGCGAACTGGCGGGCATTGATCCGAAAGCCGGAATCGAGCTCGGCGACATGCTGCTCGGGCGGCGGCCGGGACGAGTCAGCGCCGATCAGGTCACCGTCTACAAGGCCATGGGCGTCGCCATGGAAGACATGGTGGCCGCCGACCTCGCCTACCGCGAGGCGGTTCGGCGGGGAATGGGACGTGTAGTTGCGCTGTAGCGGAGCCGCTCAATTGTTGGAGCCAGCGCCGCCCGTCGATAGGATCGTCCTTCTCCCCGTTTACGGGGAGAAGATGGCGGCAGCCAGATGAGGGGCAGCACCAACGTGGAGGGTTGGGACCTGCCCCTACCCCTCCACCGTCTCCAGCACGCTCAGCAGCGCGCCCTCCATGTCAGGCTCGTCGCCGGAGCAGACGCACAGCATCTCGGCGTCGCCCTCGCCCACCGACAGATAGGCGTGACCCATGGTGGAATCGATATAGACGCTGTCGCCCTGTTTCAGCCGCACCGGCGCGTACTGGTCGGTGTGCAGTTCGATCTCGCCCTTGAGCACGATCAAAAATTCCTCGCCGGCATGCCTGGTCAGCGGGCCGAATTCCTGCAGCGTGCGGGCGCGTGCATAGGCGTGGATCGGCACCATGCGCTTGCGCACCAGATCGGTGGCCAGATAGCGGTAATCGTAGTTGCGGGTCAGCTGGCGCAGCGTGTTGGACTGCGAGGTCACCGAACGACGGGTGCGCGCGGCCGGCTGCTTGCGGTCGCCGCTGAGCAGCTCGGTGACATTGATGCTCAGCCCCTCGCAGATCTGCAGCAGCTTGTCGTAACTCAATGACATCTGGTCGTTCTCGACCTTGGACAGCGTCGACACCGCGACGCCGGTCAGCGTGCTGACCTCCTGCAAGGTCCAGCCATGCGTCTTCCTCAAGCCGCGCAGACAATCACCGAGGTTCGGTTGCTCCGACATCGTCAGCTCCTGGCGCGGCCACCGGGCCGCTTCTTCACCCTAGGTAGTCCAACTCCCTGCCGCCATCAACAACGCTAATAATTTTCTTATACGCTAAATATTGACTGGATACGAAAATATTTCTACCCCTAGGACATGCAGTCCAAGTCTCACCAAAAAATCGTCGTCATCGGCGGCGGCATTGCCGGCCTTTCGCTGGCGGCGGCCGTGCAATCCTGGGCCGAGATTACCGTGCTCGAGCGCGAGCCGCATCTCGGCTACCACGCCAGCGGCCGCTCCGCGGCGCTGTTTTCCGAAACCTATGGCAATGCGCTGGTGCGGGCGCTGTCGCTGGCCAGCCGACAGGCGATCATCGATGGCGGCTTCGCCGCCCACCGGCGCGGCGCGCTGCATGTCGGCGGCGTCGAGGACAGTGCAGCCGTCGACCGCATGGCGGCCGAGATGCAGGCGCTGGTGCCGAGCGTGCGGCGCCTGTCGGCCACGGAAGTCACCGCGCTGGTACCGGTCATCGCCACGGCAACCACCTGCGGCGGCGTGCATGAACCCGGCGCGCTCGATGTCGACACGGGAAAGATGCTTGCGGCTTCAGCCTCCGCGCTCAAGGCCGGCGGCGGCGTGATCCGCACCGGCGAGGAAGTGCTGGAGATTTCTCGCGTCGCAAACGGCTTCAGCGTCACCACCAGTGCCGGCGCCTACCAGGCCGACATCGTCGTCGACGCCGCTGGCGCCTGGGTCGATGTCGTCGCCGGGCTGGCCGGTCTCTCCGGTCTCGGCTTCCGGCCGAAGCGCCGCACCGCCTTCCTTTTCGATCCGCCCGCCGGCACCGACATCAGCGCCTGGCCGCTGGTGGTCGATTTGCATGAACAATTCTACTTCAAGCCCGATGCCGGCAGGCTGATCGGCTCGCTGGCCGACGAGACCGATTCCGAACCCTGCGACGCCTATCCGGAAGACATCGACGTCGCCATCGCCGTCGACCGCATCGAACAGGCGACGTCGCTGCGCATCGGCCGTCCGTCGACGCCGTGGGCTGGCCTGCGCACCTTTTCGCCCGACCGCACGCCGGTCATCGGTTTCGACCCTCGCCTGCCCGGCTTCTTCTGGCTCGGCGGCCAGGGCGGCTACGGTTTCCAGGTGTCGCTGACGCTGGCGCGGCTGGGTTCGGCGCTGCTGCGCGGCCAGCCGCTGCCGGACGATCTCACGGCTCGCGGCATCACCTCCGCCGCGCTTGCGCCCGACCGTTTCATCACCCCGGCGGCGACGCCATGAACTTCACCGGCCTGCCCTTCCCTCAACCCGTAAAGTGTCATCAGGAGCGTTTGCGATGAAATCCGTTCTGCGCGCAGTCCTTACCTCGTCCTTGCTGGCCTCGTCCGTCCTTCTTGGCGGACAGGCCTACGCCAAAACCCTAGTCTATTGCTCGGAAGCCAATCCCGAAACCTTCAACCCGGCGATCGGCACGGCGGACTCCACCATGGATGCCGCCGCCAAGACGATCTTCAACCGGCTGGTCGAGTTCAAGCCTGGCACCACCGAGGTCGGGCCGGCGCTGGCCGAAAGCTGGGAGGTCTCAGCCGACGGCAAGATCTACACGTTCCACCTACGCCACGGCGTGAAATTCCAGTCGAACGACCACTTTACACCGTCGCGCGAGTTCAATGCCGACGACGTGCTGTACACCTTCAACCGCCAGCGCGACGCCAGCAATCCCTACCACAAGTTCGGCGGCGGCGCTTACGAGTACTTCAACGCACTGGGCATGGGCTCGCTGATCGACAAGATCGACAAGGTCGACGACCACACCGTGCGCTTCACGCTGACGGCTGCAAATGTCACCTTCCTGCCCGGCATTGCGCTCGACTATCTCTCTATCCTGTCGTTGGAGCAGACCGAAAAGATGGTCGCCGCCGGCACGCCGGAACTGATCGATAGCGAGCCCGTCGGCACCGGCCCGTTCGTGCTGCAGGCCTATGTCCCCGACAGCCAGATCCGCTACGCCGCCAACAAGGATTATTGGCGCGGCCCGCCGAAGATCGACACTCTGGTCTTCGCCGTCACCCCCGAACCGACCACGCGCGTCGAGCGCCTCAAGGCCAATGAGTGCCAGGTCGCCGCCCCGCCCCCGCCAAGCGCCGTCGCCGATTTGCGCACCGATCCCGACATCACCGTGCTCGACCTCAAGGGTCAGAACATCGGCATCCTCGGCTTCAATGTCGAACACCAGCCGCTCGGCGATGTGCGCGTGCGCATGGCGCTGGCCAAGGCCGTCGACCGCAAGGCGATCGTCGACGCCGTCTATGCCGGCGCCGGCACGGTCGCCGGCAGCGTCGTGCCGCCGGCGCAGATCGGCGCCGTCACCGACGCCGGCATCGACTATGACCCGGATGGCGCGAAGGCGCTGCTGAAGGAAGCCGGCCACGAAAGCGACCTGAAAATCAGCCTTTGGGCGATGCCGGTATCGCGGCCCTACAATCCCAATGCCAAGCGCATGGCCGAGATGATCCAGGCCGACTGGGCGAAGGTCGGCGTCAAGGCCGAGATCGTCAGCTTCGAATGGGGCGAATATCTCAAGCGCACCGCGGCGGGCGAACAGGACGCCTATCTGCTCGGCGGCAGCAGCGACAATGGCGACCCCGACAACATGCTGAGCTACCTGCTGTCCTGCGACGGCGTGAAGGGCGGCTCCAACCGCTCGCGCTGGTGCGATCCGGCCTTCGAGAAGCTGCTGCAGGACGGTCGCGTCGCCGCCGATCCGAAACAGCGCGCCGACATCTACGCCAGGGCGCAAGCGATCCTGAAGGTCGAGGTGCCGGTGGCGCCGATCGCCCATTCGGTGGTGGCGATCCCGATCCGCAAGAGCGTGCTCAACTACGTGCTCGACCCCTTCGGCCGGCAGAACTTTGCCGCCGTCGATATGGCGGAGTGAAGCTTGGCGACCCTGCCCTCGGGCTCGGCCCGGGGACGCACCGACACCTATGAAACCAGCAATTTGGCGGCGAAAGCAGAATCCATGCGTGAAGACCTGAACGCCCTCCTCAAGACCTATCTCACCGATGGCGCGGTAGGCGCCTCGCTCGCCTACTCCACAGGCGCCGCACCAACCGCCCTCACTGCCGGCCTCGCCGACCGGGAGCATGGCATTGCCGTCTCGCCCGACCGCCTGTTCAAGATCGGCAGTTGCACCAAAACCTTCGTCGCCGCCGCATTGGTCAAGCTCGCTCAGGACGGCAAGCTCGACCTCGGCGCGCCGATCGCCTCCTGGTTTCCCGACCTCCCGGGAGCAGAAGACATTTCGGTGCGCCAGCTGATCAACCACCGCAGTGGCCTGCCCGAGTTCGAATATTACATTCCGATGGATCCGAGCCGGCAATGGACGCCGCAACAGCTGGTCGACATAGCCTTCGTTTCCGACAAGCAGAAGGCGCCGGGCGGGCCCGCCGTCTACAACAACACCGGCTATGTTCTGGCCGGCATGGTGATCGAGGCTGTCTCCGGCCAGTCGCTGGGCGGTTATGTCAGAAGCGCGATGCTGCACCCGCTCGGCCTGACAAACACCTGGTCGCCGGCCACCGAAGCCTTTCCGGAAAAGTCGATGGTGCGTGGTTACTACCACCGCCCCCCGCCGCCAGCGAATGCGCCCACCGACATCGCCTCGGGCGGCGAGATGTGGCGCATGGATGGCGTGCTGCCCTACTCCGACGACTTGCAGGATTCCTCCGATTCCTTCCCGTTCGGCGCCGCTTATGGCTGCGGCGACATGGTGTCGACGCCGTCCGATATGGTGAGCTTCATGCGTGGTCTCTTTTCCGGAAAGCTGCTGTCGCCGCCGTTCTTCGCCGAGATGTTCGAACACCGCGTGCCGGCAAGTTTCCCTGGCACACGCATGCGCGAGACCGGCGCCGGCATGTTCCAGAGCGCCTACGCCGATCGCGCCTTCTACGGCCACCAGGGCAGCATCCCCGGCTACGTCGCCGTGATGCTGCACGACCCGCTGTCCGGCCTGACCATCGCCATGACCAGCAATGTCGGCTCCGGCAACCGGCTGTCCTTCCAGGCCAGTGGCCTCCATCCGGTGGTCGATAAGGCGATCAGGATCATTCTGGAAAACTAGCCGCGAAAGATCGCCACGGCGGCAGCGATGATCGCCGCGTTGTCCTTCGCCACAGTTCCATCGGCGAGCGTATTGCCGTCTTCCAGACCGACCCGTGTCGACCAGCGCTTGCGATGCGCAACCTTGACGAAGGGCCAGACAGTTGCATCGACGCCATGCAGCAGGATCGGCCGCCGTACCCCGGCGCGCTCGAGCACGGCGACGATGCCATGCGCTTCGTCGAGTGCAGCGGACAGGTCCGGGATGTCGATCTCGATCAGAATGCGCAGCACCTGGTCGTGGCCGGGAAGCGCTACGAAGCGCTCGGCATCGGCGACGACGGCAAGCCCCGCCTCGATGCCGACACCACGCTGGCGCAGCAGTTCCATCACGGCGGGCGCATCCGGTTCGGACAGGTTGACCGAAGCATAGTCGGGCAGGTCTCGCCAGCCGGCGATCGCCGTGCGGGTCCGCTCGACGTCGTTCTCGATCCAGGCGCCGGTCGACACGCCGACCAGTGTTCCCGGGCAGGTCCGGCGCACCGCCAGCACGGTGGCGTCGACGGCTGCCAGGCTTTCGCGCCCGTCAGTGCCGCGCGGATGGATGTGCAGTTCGGCCGCTCCAGCGGCGACGCAGGCTGCCGCATCGCTGGCCATTGCCTCAGCAGTCAGCGGCAGCTTCGGGTGGAAATCGCGCACGCGCGCGCCGTTGATGCAGGCCTGGACGATCATCGGTCTCACCTTGCGCAGGAAGTTGACAGTCTAATCACGCGGCGGTGAAGCCGCCAATCTCCCCCGTGTGGGGGAGATCTTCAATCTCATCAAGCGTGCAGGCTGCGAAACAGATCGAAAATCTGATTGTTCAGGTCGGCAGGACAGCGCCCCCCTTTATCCTGCCGGACATCTCCCCCACGGGGGGAGATTGGCAGCATCAACGCCGCGCGCCTCCCCGCAACATTCGGCGGCATTTGAATAAAAGCCGCTCGTGGATATTTACCCGGCGTTCCCTCGTCTCCGGCAAGGTCTTCTAGGGCGGGATCATGGAGGGACCATTGACCAGCGATTTTTCAGCCGCCCGCATCCACCTCGAACGAGCCTATCATTATCTGCAAGGCAACGACGAGACGAGTCGCGCGGCCTGTGAAGCGCTCGATCTGTTGATCGAAGCGGTGACGGAAGCGCAGCACAGGCGACCCGAGGCTGGAGTGCTGGAGTTTCCGCAATCGACGGCGCGGCGAACCGGATAGAATGCGGCGAGTTTCAGGTCAGTTCGGCCTGGCCTGAAACTCGCCGCACCCGGATCACGATGCCTTGCGGGCCGTCGCTCCCTTAGTCGCACGCGCGACAATTCGTTCCAGCGGCTCTGGCCGGTGCAGCAAAAATCCCTGGCCGAAGGCGACGCCCATGTCGCTCAACATGGCCAGCGTGTCCTGCTGTTCGATCTTCTCGCCGACCACGTCACAGCCGAGGCTGCGGGCGATGCTGGTGATGGCCAGCACGATCTCGCGGTCGAAACGGCTTTGCGTGATGTGTTCGATGAAGGAACCGTCGATCTTGATCGTGTCGACGGGGAACCGCCGGAGATATTCGAACGAGCTCATACCGGCGCCGAAATCATCGAGGCTGACCCTGCAGCGCCGCTCGCGCGCCTTGCGCACAAACTGTTCGGCCGCGTCGAAATTGGTGACGGCGGCGGTTTCGGTGATCTCGAAGCCGATGCCCGAATGCGGCGCCCCGGTTTCTTCTATGACGTTGTCCACGAAGTCCCAAAGCTGCGGGTCGCTCAGCGTCTGCGCCGACAGATTGAAGCCAAGCGTCAACACCCCCGAACGCAAGGCGGCACCATGCCGCGACAGCGCGGTGCGGATGATCCAGCGGTCGAGCCGCGACGCTATGCCGAACCGCTCGGCCACCGGAATGAACTCGCCGGGTGGCACCAGCCGGCCGTTGCGGGCGGCGAGCCTGGCCAACACTTCGACATGGCGGCTTTCCAGCCAGGGACGGCCCAGAAGATGGATTTCCTGGCCAAACAGCTTCAGCCTTCCGTCTTCCATGGCATCGACCGTGTCGGCGACGACGCGCGCCGCGTTGAGGCCACCCGAACCCGATGCCGTATCGGTGGAGAAGACGGCAAATCGGTTCCGCCCGGCGGCCTTGGCCGCGTAGCAGGCGTCGTCGGCACAGGCCAGCGCGTCGGCGACCGTGGTGCTGGCATCATCGACGAAAGCGATGCCGATCGAGGCCGCCAGCTTGCGCGACGTGGCCGTCGATCCAAGTTCGGCATCGCGAACCGCGGCAAGTACCGCGTCGGCCAGCCGCCCGGCCTGCGCCGTATCGCAATTGGGCATCAGCAGCGCGAACTCGTCACCGCCCAGGCGCGCGGCATGCGCCGTCGGGGGAAGGCAGCCCAGAATGCCTTGGGCAACGCTTTTCAGTGCCAGGTCGCCGGCCGCGTGGCCGGCAAAATCGTTGAGCGCCTTGAAGTAGTCGAGATCGACATAGAACACGGAGAGCGGCAGCCGCTGCGCGGCCGCGATGTGATCGGCCAGCAGCCGGTCGAACGCGGCACGGTTCAAGAGACCGGTGAGCGCGTCATGGCGGGCCGCATAGGCAAGCTCCTGCTCGCGCTGCTTGTCTTCGGTGATGTCGCGCACCGTGCCCAGGATCTGCCCCGCCAGCCGGCGGTCCGGGATCTGCGGGTCGGCAATGAAACGCAGCAGGGATTCTATGTGCCGGACCTCTCCGTCGCGCCGGACGATGCGGTATTGCACGGCGGTGACCTTGTCCGTTTCGAGCGGCACCAGATGCGCGCGCGACGCGGCCTCCTTATCGTCCGGATGCAGATAGCCGAACCAGTGGTCGCGCTCGACTTCGGCGGTGTCGGAGACAAGCCCGAAAATCTCCCTGGTGCGTTCGTCCCAATAGCTTTTGCCGGTGGCAAGGTCGTGGTGCCAGATGCCGGTACCGCTGGCGGCGAGCGCCAGGCGGAAGCGCACATTGACCTGCTCGAGTTCGGCTTCTGCGGCTTTCTGCTTGGAGATGTCGGTCTGCACACCCATCAGCCTGAGCGGCTTTCCCATCGCGTCGCGCTCGACGGCGCCGCCGCGATCGAGCACCCACACCCAGTGTCCCTGCTTGTGCTTCAGCCGCAATTCGGTCTCGATGGCGTCGGTCAGGCCGGCAATGTGGCGGTCGCCGCTGGCCAGCGCCCGCTCGCGGTCGTCGGGATGGGTCAGTTGCAGCCACAGGTCGCTGGTGTTGGCAAGTTCGCTCTCATCGTAGCCCAGCATCCGCGCCCAGGTCGCGGAATAGAAGCAGTCGCCGGTTACAAGATCCCAGTCCCAGACACCAAGATGGGCGCGCTCCAGGGCCTTGGCCCAGAACGTTCCATTGCGACTTTTCTTGCCCTGACGCGCCATCGTCTGCTTCGCCTGCTCCACCGCAGGGCAATCTGCGGCAAAACCAGAGAAGAAACAGTTACCACGGCGATGGCGGGCTGCTTTGTTGGCTCCTCACCTGCCGCCTCTGCTCTTCGATTGGCCGGCAAGAACCGGAGTTTCGCATCGGCCGGATGTTCCTAGTCATGGCTCCAGGTCATCGGCCAATCCGGTGATCCCGGATCATCGGCGGCGCCGATGATCACATTGCAGAGACAAGAGGATCTTCCAATGACCAGACAAGAAGACAACAAGGCCGTCGTCGTCAGATGGTTCACCGACTTCTGGGGTGAAAGCTGCGACCTGTCCGTCGTCGACGACATCGCGGCACCCGACATGCTGCTGAAATACTCGCTGCACGAGCCGCGCCGCGGCCGCGACGACATCAAGGCCTTCATGAGCGGCTTCCGCGCCGCCTTCCCGGACCTCAACTTCTGGGCCACGGCCGACCTGATTGCCGAGGGCGACTATGTCGTCGGCCAGTGGGAGGGCGGCGGCACGCATACCGGCCCGGCCTTCGGCGATTTCCTCGCCGGCTCGCTGCCGGCCGCCACCGGCCGCACGATGCGTTTCACCGGCACCACGGTGCTGAAGGTGGTCGACGGCAGGATCGTCGAGGAGATCGGCCTCGATGACGGCGTCGCCGCCCTCACCCAGCTCGGCCTGATCAAGGCCGCTTGATTCGAAAAGAGCCATCGCCATCCAGGCGATGGCCACCTTCAACGGGATCAGGGGCTTCGATCGGGTAGTGCTTGTCCTCACTCGATCAGAGTTGCGAGAACGTCGAAGCGGTCACCATCGCGAGAGCCGACCTCCGGCTCATTCCCGAAATATTTGACGATTTCGGCAATTGCCCAATCGTAATCGGCTTCGGTCTTGATGGGTCGAATGTTTTCCATCACACCTTTTCCGGATCAATCCTGTCATACTCTTTGTGTGTTCCGACGAACAGGCTTGCACCCTCCTGACCCTTGTCAGGAAACGGGTGGCGAGGCCGGCCTTTGGCGGCTTCAATGCGGCCATGTTCATCACCCTGGCCAAGAATCTGAAATCCACGCCACTGCAAGCCGCCGACGCAACCCGCGGGGCGCGGGTAGTCCTGGCCGCCCAAACCGCCCCCCGCGGCATATTGGTTTAGGGGGGGGCCACCCGCGGCTAATTGACGCCCTACAGCC
>NZ_JBVVQM010000006.1:0-142256 GCF_055811155.1 Mesorhizobium sp. WSM4822
GGCGCCGGCCGGGCGGGCGGGGGTGGGCCGCCGCAAGCACAAGCTAATATATGACCGGCTCTAATGCCTATGGTGTGATCGCGGAATCGCCTGACGGGCAGTCTAGGCCATCGGGACTAATTGCTGCGCTTTCATTCTGCCAGTAGCTTGTAGGTCTGGTCATTTAGCCCACCTTTGTGCCCAGATTGGTCGGCACGCTCACCGTCACCGGTGCTTGGTAGTTGATCGTGCCGACCTCCCTTTTTGCTACGTGGAATCGATGCCCGTGTGGCAACCGAAGAAACTGGCGAACGCGGCGCATTGAAGCTAGTCCGAGCGCTGGCGAAGGCGATCAATTGAGACCATGGAGCGTTTGACGCGAAAATAGTTGTGCCCGACAGTAACGAAATATTGTACGTTTACGACAATCCAAAATCCGAAACTAGCAAAAACTGTCACAGGTTATCGCAATGGAGCGGTCGATTCCGCGACGATGTAGCCGATATATAGCTTGCTATAGTATATCGATTTTGGGATGTTATTAACATACCTAAGTATTATACTTGACATCCTATGGTATGACGTATGCGCTTCGCTCCCGTTGCGTTCATTGGATGTTCCGTTACTTCAGCCAATCCTTATGTAGCGTTGGGCGGTAAACGAAAGGGGCCCGCCGCTGAGGACACAACTACAGCGGCGGGCCTTGCTTTTGAGACCTGGCCCGGGGTTGGAAGCCAAGCTGCAAACCCAACTTCGATTTCAGAAACAGGTTCCAGCCTTATGAAAAGATTTAACGCTTGCCGGCTTTTGCAGGTAGGCCCGCCGCTGAGGTCACAGCGACGGGCCCTGCACCAGAGCTTGGACTTGAGGGAGGGAGTGTTCTCACACCATGCAAATTCCGAACTTCGCTTGCGGATGCATGTTCCTCACGTCGGTTCGAAAAGGGATTGTCGTGGTCATCGATTTCGGTTGTGACACCCGAGCCCGCCGGCAGCATCATGCAGGCGGCAGGCCCAATGAAGAGCTCGAGACGGGGAGCGGCCGGTCGTTGCAGCCCGGGCGCGTTTCACTCCTCCCGGAATGCTCGCTGGATCTGATCGGCCAAGGGCTTGACGAGATAGGACAGCATCGTGCGGCTGCTGGTCGAGAAGAACACCTCGACCGGCATGCCGGGCGCCAGGGTCAGTCTTTTGAGTCTGGCAAGTTCCGTGCGCGGCAAAACGATATGCACGGTGTAATAACCGGCGCCGGTGCGCTCGTCGGTGCTGAGATCGGCGGAGATCTTGCTGACGGTTCCGTTGAGTTCAGGCGTTGTGCGCTGATTGAAGGCCGAAAGCCGCAGCGTCGCCTCCTGCCCCTGTTTCATCTGATCGATGTCCTGTGGGGCGACACGGGCTTCGACGGTCAGTTGGTCCGCGACCGGCACGATGAGCATGACCGGTTCGCCCGCAGTGATGACACCCCCAATCGTATGTACGGCAAGCTGGAGGACGACGCCGGCCTGCGGGCTGCGAATGTCGATGCGCTTGAGCTGGTCTTCGGCCGATACCTTGCGTTCTACGAGTTCCGAGAGTTTTGCCTGGACCTCACGCAGCTCGGTGGCGACTTCGCTGCGCAGATCCTGATCGATCTGGATGATTTGCAGGCGGATTTCCGATGTGTGGCCTTTCGACTGCGCTATCGCGGCGGTCAGCTGCCCATGTTCAGCCTCCAGCCGCACGGCCTCGCGCTCGAGAGCGGTGATGCGATCGATCGAGACCAGCTTGCGCTGCCATAGTGTGCGCATGCCCGCGAGCTCGGTTCCGATCAGCTTGATTTCCTGGCTCTTGGCGTCCTTTTGCTCGGTCAGGCCGGAGACTTCTTCAGCGAGCTGGGAGATACGTTCCGCCAACTGCGCCTTCTGGCCAGCGCGTGCCTGCCGGCGGAACTCGAAGAGCGACTGCTCTCCGGCCATTGTGCGGCTGACATCCGGATCGTCCCGCCGAGACATCAGCGACGGCGGAAAACCGATGGCGTCCGCACCGTCGCGCTCGGCCTTGAGACGTGCCAGGCGGGCATCGAGTTCATCCGCGCTCTTGGTGACAATGGCCAGATTGGCGCGGGTGACGGTTTCATCGAGATGAATCAAAACCTGTCCCGCTTGCACGGCATCGCCTTCGCGCACGAAGATCTGGCCGACCACGCCGCCGGTTGGATGCTGCACCTTTTTGACGCTGGAATCGACAACCAGCTTTCCCGAGGCGATGACTGCGCCGGAGAGGTCGGTCACCGCTGCAAGGCTGCCCGCTCCACCGACCAGAAGGATGGAGGTCGCAACGCCGCCGAGCAGATAACGTCGAATGGTCCGATCGATCACCGATGACGCCCTCTCCGCCATCAGAGCGCCGCCTCTTCAGGACTGGAGACAACTTTTAACGGAACACTGATGGGGCGGGTCACCTTGGTCATGATCTCATTCTTCGGGCCAAAGGCCTGGATACTGCCGTTCGTCATGACAAGGATCTGGTCAAGGCTTTGCAATGCACTCGGGCGATGCGCCACCACGATGGCCATGCCGCCTCTGTCGCGCACGCCCTGGATCGCCGCCGTCAAGGCGGCTTCGCCGTCGGCATCGAGATTGGAATTCGGCTCGTCGAGTATGACAAGAAACGGATCGCCATAGAGAGCACGCGCCAAGGCGACCCTCTGTCGCTGGCCCGCCGAAAGCGCCGACCCGGCCTCGCCGATACGCGTTTCATAACCTTCAGGCAGGTGAACCACCAGATCATGAACACCGGCGGCGCGCGCGGCGGCCAGTATCTTGTCCGAGGGGGGCTGGGGTTCGAAGCGAGCTATGTTCTCGGCAATGGTGCCATCGAACAACTCGACATCCTGCGGCAGATAACCGACATGCTTGCCGAGTTCTTCCGACGACCACTGGTCGAGCGTCGCACCGTCGAGCCTGACGGTACCGCGCACTGGCAGCCAGACACCGGCGATCGCTCTGACGAGCGAGGATTTTCCCGAAGCGCTCGGACCGATGATGCCGAGGCCGGCGCCCTTCTGCAGCACGAAGCCCGCATCCTGAACGACAAGGCGACGCTCGCCCGGCGGCGCCACACTGATGCCCTCCACCGAGAGGCGAAACGACGGTGGCGGAAGCGAGACACTTGTTGCTGCCTCGGGCAGCAGCCCCAGAAGCTGAGTCAGGCGCGCCCAGGCCTGTCGGGCGCTGACGAAGCTCTTCCAATGCGCGATCGCGAGTTCGATCGGCGCCAGCGCCCGGCTCATCATGATCGAACTGGCGATCATGATGCCGCCCGTCGCCTCCTGATGGATGACGAGCCAGGCGCCGATCGCCAGGATGCCGGATTGAAGCATCATGCGCACGACTTTCGATGTCGTTCCGAGCGTCCCCGCCAAATCGCTCGCCTTGGCATTGGTGCTGAGATAGTCGGCGTTGATGCCTGACCAGCGCTCGGCGATGCGTGGGCCAAAACCCATTGCCTGAAGCACCTCGACATTGCGGCGCGTCGCCTCCGCCAGCGTGTTGCGCGCAGCGGCCTGCGTGTTGGCACGTTTCGCGGGCTGCCTGGTGCGCACCTCCGCAAGCAAGGTCAGGCCAAACAGAATGACGGCGCCGAGCAGCGCGGTCATGCCGATCCAGAAATGGAACAGGAAACAGATTGCGAGGTAAAGCGGCATCCAAGGCAGGTCGAACAGCGCGGTCGGCCCAGCGCTCGACAGGAACGACCGGACCTGATCGAGGTCCCGCAATGATTGCAAGCCATCGCCGGTGAGCTTCGTGCGCAACGGCAGACGCATCAGTGCGATGTAGACCTGCCCGCTGAGCCGCGCATCGAGCGCCATGCCGATACGCACCAGCAGCCGCGATCGGATCAGTTCGAGGACGCCCTGAAAGACGAACAGCGTGCCCGCAAACACGCAAAGGCCGACCAACGTCGGCACGCTGCGGCCGGGAATGACGCGATCGTAGACCTGCAGCATGAAGAACGAGCCGGTCAGCGCCAGGACGTTGACGACCCCGCTCATCAAGGCGATGCCGGCGAATGCCCGGCGAAAGGAAGCGAATATCGCCGTGAGCGTCGTTCGCGGCGGCTCAGATGGATGGATGTGAGACATCTTCCTTCACCTCGGGTCCAACGCGGGCGCAAGCGGCAATGAACGCGTCCAAGACCGGTTGGCGAAGGGTGTCGGTTTCACTCCATCTTCCAGCATGGCACCTAGATGAACCAATCATTCAGCGCGTAGGCATGGACATAGTCGACGTGCATTTCAGAAGGGGTGGCAAGCCCGTCGGCGGGCGCTCCCGCCATGCCGCCGACAGCCTGGTTGACCAGCATATACATTGGCTTGTGCATGTCGGCAGGCGTTGGTGCGCGGGCAACTTCGACATCGTCGAAATACCAGACCAGCTCGCTTGGGGTCCAAAGCACCCCATATTTGTGGAACCCTTCGGTATCCGCTGCATATACGGTCGAGGTCACTTTCGTATGCGACCCCGTCGCATTCGAGTGGCTGGTCAGGGTGAGCTTGTTGGGATCCTGGCCGACCATCTCCACGGCGTCCAGTTCCGGCGGCCAGGAGCCATCCGCCGGAAGAAGCCAGAAGGCCGGCCATGCACCCTGCTTTTCGGGCATGTCGGCTCGAATTTCGAAATAGCCGTAGGTCTGTGCGAAGGAATGGTAGGTCGTCAACAGACCTGACGTGTAATCATAGTTGTTTATGTAGGGCTTGATCGCGTCGGGAGCCCGGGCGGCCGTAATGGTGAGAACACCGTCCTGGACGCTGAACGGGTTGACCGAACTCGTGGGGGCGTAGCTGGTGTCGATATACCACTGAAGCTCGCTGTTGGTGGTGAGCGAACTGCCGTTCGGAGCACCCCACCAGAAGTTCGTGTCCCAGGTCCCGCTAGAACCGCTGTGCAGGTTCAAAGTATTGAACTCGTCCGAGAAGGTGAGCGTCAGATGCGACTTGTCCAGGGCGAGATCGAACTGGTTGGCGCTGAACTGGTCGATGGTCTTGCTGGCGAAGACGAGAAACTCGGTTGGCGACAGGGTGAGTCGGACGTTCGATCCCGACTGCACCATGTTGGCGTGCACCTGGTCGAAGGAGGTGAAGCCGTAGCCTCCGACGCGCACAATATCGTCGGCGCCGAAGTCGAGAATGAGGTCGCTGCCATTGCCCGGTTTGACGACAAAAATGTCAGCGCCGGAGCCACCCTTGAGAACATCGTCGCCTTTCAAGCCGTCGAGCGTCTGCTGGCCGGAACCGCCGACGATGATATTGTTCAGAGCGTTTCCGAAGGCATATTGTTTATCGCCCGTGACCGTCAGATTCTCAAAATTCGCCGGCAGCCTGTAGCTCATCCAGGTCGAGATCGTATCGATGCCCTCGTTGGGCAGCTCCACCGCTTTGTTTTTCGCGGAGTACAGGTAGTAAATATCGTCGCCCTTGCCGCCATACATCGTGACGCTGACGCTGCCGTCGCCATACAGCGAATCGTTATAGATGCTGCCGTAGAGGGCCGGGCCCGAATTCGTTGCCGAGTACCACTTTGCGGAGGACCCACTATAGGGGAGCGGAACACCCTTGGCGTTGGTTACGGTGGCCATTTTACTCACAGCTCCGTTGGTTTGTTCCAAGCCCTAACACGATGGAAGGCAAAAGGAGCCGATACGTTTTGTCTTCCGACTTCGGAGGGTTACCAAAGAGTAAATGCGGGGGGGCCGGACGCGTCCGTCAGGCCGTCGGTGGGAACTTGAGACTGTTTTCGACGGCGCACTCAAACCACAATTAAGGCGTCCGAAAGGGCGGCGAACTTGCGCCAGCAACGTCAGCGTTAGCGGGCCGCCGGCGATGGGGGCCGCTCCGGGTGACGGTTGCACCACCGTCTCGCAGAAGTCTATTTGGGGCGGAATGATGCGGACCACGCGAAGCTGCGCCGGAACCCAGTCGAGCGTCTCGATGACGTAGGCGGTCGCGCCGCAGTCAGTTCCCTTCGGTTTCCTCTCGGGCCACCAAAGGCCGACGAGAATGGACATCGGTATTCACTATGATGCCGCATTCGCGGCCGCTGCCTCGAATGCGGGAAAGACCAACTGGACCGCTCGCCGATCCAAATGCAGAAAGCGGGCGCAGGCGGCCCTAGCTGCCGAAACACTGGCGTCATCCCTCGCAGTTCAGAGCCCAAGGGTCTGGCCTGTTTCCATCTGAAGGAAATCTGCCGACGAATTCCGGAACACCGCGTCTTGGAACGCGTCGACGGCAGAGCCGTGGGTGACATCGACCAGCACGGCCGCTGCGGCTTCAACCTTGTCGGCCGCTTCGTCAACCTTGTTGAAACGCATCAGCATTCGATCGTGGAGCATCGACAACCGCGTGGCGTGATAAAGCACGCTGCGCTTGTGGTAATCCGAGTCCAGCGGCTCAAACAGTATTGTCATGACGGCAACTCCTCGCCATTTCATGTCCATTCGGGGTGATTTGGAGGCCTCCCACGTATAGATATTGGTCTGGCGCTCCCGGGGCCTCCGTCACGCGCTTTTGAGCTGCCCGGATCCTGCAGCACAGGGCGATATTCACCACGCCATTTTTCCTGTCCGTTTCTTCCTTTGCGCGCTTCAACGATTTCTCGGCACGTTTGACGCGCAACCTTGAACTGCCAAGTTCGAGATCAAGAATTTCAGCCATCGTTCCGCTTCCTATGCGGTTGCGGTCCCTCGGCTGATAATTACGGCTGTTCTGTTTGGTTCCGGCCAATCGCGACCCGGCTCCAGATTTTACAGGAGCCAGGCCGATCTGGCCCTGCCGATTTAAATCTCTCCGGCAATGGGCTTGAGCGCATCTTCTGTCGCAGGCTCCAGCGGGACGCCGGCGACGTTCTGGAGCATCAAAGCGGCGCGCCGAAGGACGATCTGAAATCCGCCCCGGTCGAGGTCTTGCCGGAGATTGCCAGTGACATAGTTCTCCTGCGCCAAATGGCCGACCTTGTGGTCGTGTGCGGTGGCGATGGTTCGGTGTCGGCGGCGGCGATGGCTGTAGTGGAAAGCCGCCTGAGCATGGCGGCATGTACGTCCGCGTCATGTCCAGGGGCGCGATCTAGGCAGATACGGCCGAGACGGTATCTCGCTCGCGGAGATCCGATGTCGCGCGCTATGGTACTTCGCTTACCCAAACGGATATGACTCTTGGGATCTGATTCCCCTGCGATAGTCCCGCCAGTCCAGAATGAGGCGGGCCACCATGACTTCTTGGCTCCAATGACTGAGTACCCGCGCCTTGCCTACAGCATGAAAGCCGTTCGCAAGGCAGGCGACCGGCTGGCAAAACCTATTCAGTTCGGACGAGACATCACTGTCGGCCAGTATGTGGACGCACTCGAAATCTTCTCAATCGCCAATAGCTGGCGCGACTCGCACTTTCTGCCGATGCGCAGCGTTCGGTTCTCTGTCCGTCATCACATAAGAGCCCTGCGACTGGAGGGCGACATGGCATCCCGGCCAAAGCGCATGGCATCCATTCGTCGGAAGCTTCGAGAGTCCACCACCAATTTGGACACCATGAACGACATCGGCGGTTGCCGGGCGATCATGGCCGATATCAAAGGTGTTCGCTCGCTTCTCGCATCGATGCGAGACAAGTTCCCCCATGATATCCACTCTAGGGAGTTTAACTATATCGATGAGCCGAAGCCGGACGGGTATCGAAGTCACCATATTGTTTTCAAATACCGATCCCGAGATGCCGACACCGAGGCTTTCGACGGACGACGCATCGAGTTGCAAGTTCGTACCAAGCTTCAGCACTCATGGGCAACTGCGGTTGAGGCTGTCGGGCTATTCCGGGGCCAGGATTTGAAGCACGGAGAGGGCGACCAAGATTGGCTTCGCCTTTTCCAGCTTATGTCGGCGGAATTCGCGCACGTTGAGCAGTGCCCCGTTCATGTAAGTGTTCCGGATCACAATGACCGGGTTCGAGAATTGCGGGATCTCAACAAGCGTATAGATGCGATCGGCATACTAAAAAAAATCAAGAATACTACACGATACCCAGAGAATTTTATAAAGCAAGCGGAAAAAACTCGAAACTATTTGCTTCAATATGGGAAAGATAATAAAGTGACTGTCGATCATTTCAGGGTAATTATATCAGGCGCGCGAAAATTGAAAGAGATCGAGCAAAAAATCGAGCTAAGGGGCAGTGAGGTGAAGGCTGTCTTGGTCGAGGTGGATAAGAAAGAAAAGCTTGCTGAAATGTATCCGAACTACTTCGGAGACGTTTACTTATTTGCTTGTAATCTGAAATCCATCTGCTCGGGAAAAGCGGCTACCGAATACAGTTAGCCTGCACTGGGTCGGCTTAAGCGGCGTCGCTTCCGTATGAAGTAACCCGAGCGTTTGCCGACGATACCGTCAAGGCTGCGACCGGCCCACGCATCGTCGTTCATGCCAGGGGCTGCGCGTGAATTATGGCGGAAGCCATATTCGGAGAGGTAGCGGTGCAGATGCTTTCTGCGCAGGGCTGATAGGTGCCACGCATGCCACGCTTGAATATGCTGATGCGCCGGGTATTTTGGCAGTGTTTACTCAGCCGCCGGGGCAGGTCATTCCGATCTTGGGGTGACATCGAGCGATCGCGGCAGTCTGGCGAGTGCGGAGCGTTTCGTCGATCTTGCGCACGTGAGCGGAACCGATGACCGTGACAAATTCACCGTTTAATCGAGCATGGCCTCGACGGTGGCGACAAAGTCGTCGAGCGAGCGATCCCCGCGAATCTCGATGCGTGGAAGGTCGATGGGATCGCAATTAAGGTCCGCCGGCCCGTGTCTGCTGCCGAAGCCGATCCGATAGCCGGACTCCTTGGCCAGTCTGCCGAGCCGTCGGTCGGTGACAGAGAAGGGTGCCGCGAACGCCGAGGTTGGCCGACCGGTCCAATGTTCGATGAACATACGAGAGCGCAGCAGTTCGGCGGCCAAGTCAGAACTCGACAGACCATCGATCGCGCGATGCGTCGCGAGATGGCTTCCGAAGAACGCACCTTCGGCGGCGAGCCGCCGCACCGTCCCGGCATCCATAAGCTGCGTCGGCGGACCGTTTTCGGAATCCCACTGCGCGCTTTCACCCACCAGATCAGTCACCAGGAACACTTCCGCTGTCAGGTCGTTCGCGCGCAAGGTTGGCCAGGCATGGTCGGCAAAATTCTGGAAGCCGTCATCGAAGGTGATGAGCACTGGGCGGCCAGCGAAAGGCTGACGGTTGGCGATGGACCGTTCCAGTTGCTCGGACGTGGTCGCGTGAAAGCCATTGGCGCGCAGCCATGCCATCTGGCTGGCGAATGCGGCGGGCGTTAGCCGAAAACGGGCGAGGGCGGCCGGACCTTCTTCGGCGACGCTGTGGTACATGAGGACAGGGATACGTGGCCGCCGCTCGCTGCGCGCGACGTCGCGGCGCAAGGCCCGCGCCCCGCCCCAGACGATATTTCGGGCGACCCCGAGTCCGATAGGCGCGCGGATCGGCGCATGATCAATCCTCGGTTCCGTCACCACATCGTCCGGTGACAGGCGGCGGAATCGGTCTATGCGATAGAGCTCGGTCTGGATCGACTGCTCGAGGACGAGACCTTCGGTCGCTGCGAGCGCCTCTGAGATCGCTTGTGCCCCGAATGTGTTCCAGTCGAAGCCCGTCCTTTCAACATTGTCACGCAGCACGAATGCGTGGGCGCTGATGAAACTGCCGCCAGTCGCCAACGCCTCTGCGAATTTTTTGGCAATGCGCCGCAACTCGGCGAGATCATCCAGATAGTAGAGCACTTCCGAACAGAAGATCAGATCCATCTCACCCGGCAGCGTGTCGGCGGAGAAATCCAGTACGCCGAATTCAATATTCGGCTGATCGCTGCATCGCGCGCGGGCCCGTCCGACGGCTATGGCGGAGATGTCGGTTGCGGTCAGATGGCCCACTCGCGGCGCCAGCTGCCGCGTGAAGTGGCCCTCCGCGCAGGCCAGCTCAAGCGCCCGTCCGATGGGACCCGCAGGCAGAATCTCGAGCTGCCGCTCATATTTTTCCTGCTCATAGGACGAACCGTAGTTCCAGGGATCCTCGGTCGCGAAATAGCCATTCCAGAACGACGTGCGATCCTTGTCGTGCCTGTGCCGTGCGCGGCGCGGCGCCGCGGGAGGCTCCGCTGGTTCGGCGCTCGACCGGACCAATTCCCGCGCTTGCGCAGCCAATCGCGCGAGTTTGCTGAAGTGGCTGTCCGGATCAGGCCCGCGTTCGGCTGTGTCTGACAATGCCCCGGCTGGAAGCGTGTTCGGAGTGTTGGCGCCAGCCCCCTTTTGCGGTGCGAAATTCCGGATCAGTTCAATCCAATGATCCCTTGTCACTGTCCCGAGCACGCCGAATTTTACGACGGCCTCGATGTGGCCATCCATCATCAGGTAGGCATAGATTTGGTCGATTCCGTCCGGCAGTTCGGTCGAGGTCGGATTTCGAGCGTCGACGCGGATTCCAAGTGTTCGCGCCAGTCTGCGCGGCGCGCCAAGATCGTCGGCGTCGAGAAGCATTTGCTCAAGCTGATACTGGATGCGGCGAGCCGCCGCGGGATTGGCCCAGACCTTGCCGAGTTCGGTAATCAACTCGGTGATGGCGCCGCCGAACCTTTCCCACCTGGCAGCCAGTTGCGCCGGCACAGACAGGCTTCCCACCGCAAGGCCGTTGACGGCTACCTTGGCGATCTCACTCGCCCACTTGCGTCCGGCCGGAAGCGCGCGCAGGGACTGCGGGTTGATCGAGCCCGAGCCGCCGCCGCAATCCGACGCGGCGTTCCAAAATGCGAACCACGCGAGTGCTTCGGAAGCGGTGCGGCCATCCGCCGAGTTCGCTCCGTTGGCGTGGATAGTCACCGGGTGTTTGACTCTGGAGTCGGCAGAGAAGCCACGGGCGATCACGATTTCCGCGTCGGCCAGCATCTGAGATGAATTGCGGGTGAGCGAGTTGGCGCTAGCCCGGTAAAAGGCGAGCGGCTCGTCGACCATTACCCAATTTCTGCCGAGACGGGCGAGGCGCTGCCACAGATCCCAGTCGTCGCATGTGCGCAGCGACACATCGAAACCGCCTAACTCGACGATTGTCTCCCGGTCGACCAGCAGCGCGTGAGTGGCGATGGCACACCGGCGGGCAAATGTTTCAAAGGGCTGGATCGCAACCTCTGACGAGATGCTCAACGGAATAAGTTCGCCATCGGGCATCACGCACTGAGAGCCGCAATAGGCGGCCACTGAATCGGGCGCGGCCTCCAGTGCGGCTAGCATTTTCGCGAGGAAGCTGGCGTCTACCCAATCGTGTGCATCCAGAAACATGAGCCAGTGGCCGCGCGCCGCCGAAATCCCGCTATTGCGCGCGCCGGCGGGGCCATGCGCGCAAGAACTCAACGTCCGAAATCGGGCATCTTGCTCCACATAACCGGCAATGATCGCGGGGGTGCGGTCCGTGGAGGCGTCGTCGACGATGATCGCCTCCCAATCCACGATTTCCTGATCGAGGAGGCAGTCGAGTGCGCGCGCCAGCGTTACCTCTGCGTTGTGCGCAGGAACCACGATTGAAACCAATGGATTATGCGCCATGCCGTCTTACCCACGCCTGGTTCGAAGGTACAAGAGTCCCAAGACATAGCCGGCGATTTCCCGCCAAAGGAAACGGTCATCGAGGATGCTGCGTCCAAACAGTCTCCCGTGAACTCTTCCGAGCCGTCGCGCCTCCATTTGGCTGCAGGGCGAGCTTGCTCCTGTCCTGCTAGCGACGTTAGAAGCCTGGCGCAGCATTTCATCCGTGCCGCCGAGATCGGGCGCCGGCTGTCGCAGATGCACGTCAAAACCAAGCATGCCGCATACTCATGTCGATCCCTGAAATCGGCACCATGACCACAAGCTGCGGTCCCTGGCACTTGGCTATGGCAAACTGGCGTCCTTTGCAATCGACGACGCAACAATGCGAGCCCACTGAAGTTTTGGTTGAATGACTGCCAGCTATTGGGGCCTATTGCTCTCTCTTATCGACCGAAACACCGCGATTCCGGGCTGCATTCTCGATCGGCGATTCCTTGTGTGAAAAGAAGATTCTCCTTCTACTGTTGAGCTCGCGCCGGAAGCTGATGGTGGCAGTATATAGCGGAGCGAGAGGCAATATGCTGCCCGCTGGAACAGCTATTTTAGCAATTTCTAATAAAAACATGTTACTTAAATCTGTCTAAATAGATATACATAATGCCATTGTATCACTCGGCGTCATAGTAGATTTCGCCCGATAATCAATTAGGTTAAATGGCTATGGTTGCTATCACAGAGAGGGGTGAGAGCAACACCTAGCGGTACTGGTGCTTTTTCTGCCAGTGCAAGAGGTGTAAAAAGAGCACCCAAATTGGCTTGCGCCAAGAAGATTCCGGCTTGCGGGTCGCGGATTTTGCTGGCATCTTCATCTGTTTATGGGTCTCTGCACTGTGGCAGGTGTTCAAATAGAGGGGTATAAGGATGGCCAAGGAATCTTCGAGTACTTCGAGTGCCGTTTCCTCCGCAAACAAGGCGGACGCAAATTTGATTGGTAATGCAGACGGAAGCGGGCTGAACTTCATGGCGGCCCAGGTTCGCGAAAACGGGGGCGCCGGCGACGCCGTAGGTGTCGACAAGATACGCGATCTGCTGTTCGGCAACCAGATGCAGGACTATGACCGCCGTTTTTCCAAGCTTGAAGAACGGGTGTTGCAACGCTTCAAGGATGTCGAATCCGAAGCCAAGCGCAATCTTGAGATGTACGAGTCAAATGCAAAGAAGCAGATCGATTCGCTCGCGGCGCAATTGCGGAACGAAAAAGACTCACGAGCCGATGCCGACAAGGAGATTGACCGGAATCTTCGCGAGCAAAACCAGGCACTTGAAAAGCAGGTGCGTGCGTTGTCGGATCAATTGAGCGCGCTTGAGCGGGACGTTTCGGACCGGATAAATCGAAACGATCATTTGCTGCGTGAGGAAATCAAGCAGAAGAATGAAGGCGTTCAGATGCTGATTGAGAAAATGTTTGCCGATCTCAGCAACGTTAAGACCGACCGAAATCTTTTGGCTGGCCTGTTTGTAGAGGTTGCGAAATGTCTGAATCAGGATCCCGTCGGCAGCAAGGGCAACTCGGATCGTAGCTGGAAAGTGAGTTGATGGGACCTTGACGTCAACCGTCGACCCAATCAGTCTTCCACAAAGAACAGCCTCGAACGATACAGAAATTGATCGCGAGGCTCTGGCTCGTCTTTTGGTCGAAATTGCCCGGAACGTTGATCCGGACTATCGTGCGCGTTTCGACGGAGTCCCAACCGCCGATCCTCGCATGGAAACGCTGCGCCAGTTGCTGGTCAGCCGCGAAATTTCGGAGCTTTCACGAGTTACGCATCTGCTGGACGAACCCGAGCAGCTTGCGGCAGCAGTGGGCGACATTCTTCCCAGTGCGGCCGCGCGAGCGCCTCATGCGCAGCTCGGCGAGGCGCTTGCGCCAGCTGTCGAAAGGGCTGTGCAACGGTCAATCCAGAAGAGCCCGCGCACACTGACGGATATATTATACCCGGTGTTTCTGCCGGCAATTCGCAAGTCGATCGGGGAAAAGATCGACCAGACCTTTCAGTCGCTGAACGAAACTCTAAGACATATATTTACCTGGCATGGGCTAAAGTGGAGATTTGAATCTTGGAGGACAGGAGCAAGCTTTTCGGAAGTTGTTCTTAAGCACTCTCTTGTTTATCGTATAGAGCATGCCTTTCTCATTCATCGCAATTCCGGTCTTTTGATAGCGCATGTAACCGCCGATAATGCAACGAGCGAAGATCCTCAACTCATCTCTTCGATGCTTAGTGCAATTCAGGATTTTGTGAAGGACTCGTTTAACGAGAAAGAGCAGAGCGGCCTGGACACAATTCGTTTTGGCGACCTTCGTCTCTGGTCAGAAGTTGGACCGTTTGCGACCCTGGTTTCGGTGATCCGGGGAAATCCGCCAGAGGGATTGCATGAAATAGTTCGCGATGTATTGCTTCGCATCCATGAGGAATCCTCACAGGCTTTAGAGCAGTTTGACGGCGACGGTTCGCAGTTGGCCAGCGTAGAGGCGCAGTTGCAGACCTGCGTCGAGCTCAAGCAGGAGGAATCAAACGAGGGATTTCCGTGGCTGGTGGCGGTGGTTGCCCTGCTGCTTTTGAGCCTGGCAGGCGGTTGGTACTTTCTTTCCTGGCAATCAGCGCAGCGCTGGCAAGCTTATGTGTCGCGCTGGCAGGCCTACGTGTCGCGGCTGGAGGCCCAGCCGGGCATCATCGTTGCCGAACAACAGGCGCGCGACGGCCAATTCTATATTGCCGGCCTGAGAGACCCGCTTGCCGCCGACCCGCAGACCCTGTTGTCTGGAACTGAGGTCGATCCCGCCCAGGTTCATTCGCAGTGGCAATTCTATCAGAGCCTTGAACCGGAGTTCGTGCTGAAGCGGCTGAAGGCGTCGCTGGCTCCGCCGGATTCAGTACGACTATCAATCGACAATGAGCGCATCGTTGCCGAGGGTGAGGCCCCCGACACCTGGATAGATCGGGCGCGTGCAGCGGCCCAGCAGCTTTCGGCAGGCGGACCGGAATTCGACATCTCAAAGGTTCGTGACGTAAGCCCCGAAGTACTCGAGGCGAAGCGCTGGCAGGCCTACGTGTCGCGACTGGAGGCCCAGCCGGGCATCATCGTTGCAGAACAAAAGATTCGCGACGGCCAATTCTATATTGCCGGCCTGAGAGACCCGCTTGCCGACGACCCTCAGTCGCTGTTGTCTGGAACGCAGGTCGATCCCGCCCGGGTTCATTCACAATGGCAATTCTATCAGAGCCTTGAGCCGGAGTTCGTGTTGAAACGGCTGACGGCGTCGCTGTATCCGCCAGATACAGTACGACTTTCGATCGTCAATAATCGCATTATTGCCGAGGGCGAGGCTCCCGACACCTGGATAGATCGGGCGCGCGCAGCGGCTCGGCAGCTTTCGGCAGGCGGACCGGAATTCGACATTTCCGAGGTTCGTGATGTGAGCCCCGAAGCACGCGCGGCGGAGCACTGGCAGTATTATGTGTCGCGACTTGAGGCCCAACCGGGAATTGTCGTCGCCCAACAATCGGCCAGGGGTGGACATTTCTATATTTCCGGCCTGCGAGACCCGCTTGCCGCCGACCCGCAAGCTCTGCTGTCCGGAACGGAGGTCGATCCTGCCCGCGTTCATTCACAGTGGCAATTCTACCAGAGCCTTGATCCGAAGTTTGTGGTGAAGCGGCTGACGGCGTCGCTGACGCCGCCGAAATCGGTCCGACTTTCGATCATCCAGGGTCGCATCGTTGTCGTGGGCGAGGCTCCTGCCGCCTGGATCAACCGGGCGCAGGCCGCCGCTGAACAACTTTCGGCGGACGGAGTGGTTCTGGATGTCTCGCAGCTGCGTGAACTGGACCTTGCAGAGCTCAATCATTTGAGAGAGGCCATCCAGACGACCGATATTTTCTTCTCTTCCGGCAAAGTTGTGCCGGGACCAGAGCAGACGCCGGTTCTCGACAGATTGGCGGATCAAATAAAGGAATTCGCCCAAAGTGCCCGCAAGTCAGGCGTAACTGCGCGGTTCATGTTGACCGGCCATTCGGACACCACGGGCCGTGAGACGGCCAACGCGTCGATCAGCGCCGCCCGTGCCGAGACAGTTCGTGCGCTTCTCAAAAAGCGCGGCGTCGCTCCGGAACTGCTGCTGGTTCGGGGTGCGGGTACCTTTGAACCGGCGGTGCCTGAAAATAGTCAGGCTGGTAGCTCCACCAATCGCCGGGTTTCGGTTACGGTAAACCTGGACTAGGGCGGAGCCCAAGATGTTGCAAAAAAAGATCTGTATGCTGGGCGGGTTCTCTGTCGGAAAGACGAGCCTGGTCCGCAGGTTTGTGAAAAGCATCTTTTCAGAAACCTACTTGACCACGGTGGGAGTGAAGATCGACAAAAAGAGTGTCGCACTCCCGGACAAAACAGTGGATCTGATTTTATGGGATTTGGCCGGCGAAGATGATATCGGCTCATTCCGCGTCAGCCATGTGCGAGGTGCGACAGGCCTCGTGCTTGTCGTCGATGGAACCCGCGCCGCTACCCTTACCGCCGCGCTCACGCTGCGCGAGCGGGTCGAGGCTGAATTCGGTGCTATGCCGTTCGTATTGCTTTTCAACAAATCAGATCTGGCCGATCGGTGGGTAATACCGGATAGAGAAATCGACGAACTGAGGCAACGTGGATGGCAGGTCTATCTGACAAGTGCGCTCTCGGGTGAGCATGTCGATGATGCGTTTCTTAAACTCGCTTCGATGGTCACCAAATAGACCATGCAAAGATTGCCAAGAGAGATCGGAAACTGGATTTACGATTTCTTCTACAACGAGCGTGCTATTGCGTATGTGAAAATTGACGCCCAGCTGCGGACAGCGGCGAAGGGCGGTAACGTTGAACATTACGGGCTCTCATCCCTTCGCATCGGTAAGCCTGTTGCCGATCAGCTTGAATTCATGGAAGGTTTGCTGCCTTGCCCGGAGCTTCCATTTCATATGCCTATGGTCGAACTGCCCAGCGGGCGTGTCGCGGACCTTCATCTTTTTGCTGATGATGACTGCGTGTGGCTGCTCTTTCTTGATGCCACTGCCGAACGCGACAACAAGCAGCGGCTTCAACAGAAGGCTTATGAAATGACTCTTCTGCAAGAGAGGGAGCGCCAACTCAACGAGAAGTTACATTCGGCCAATGAGGCGTTGAGGAAGAGTCAGGAGGGATTGTCGCGTGAATACCAGCGCGCCGAATCCCTGCTCCTCAACATTCTTCCGGCGTCGATCGCGGAGCGGTTGAAAGCGCACAAGAAAATTGCAGACAACCACGCAGAGGTGAGTGTGCTTTTTGCCGATATCGTCGGTTTTACGGAAAGAGCGCGCAGCGTCGGAGCGGTGACGACGCTCGCTATCTTGAATTACTTCTTCAAGGCGGCGGATCGGCTCGCGGAACGGCACGGCTGCGAAAAGATCAAGACAATCGGCGATTGTGTGATGGTGGTCGCGGGCCTGCCCACCGCGCGATCCGATCATGCACAAGCCTTGGCGCACTACGCAGTTGAACTGCGCAAGGCGGTCAAACGCGAAAGCTTCGCAGGAGAACCGATAAGACTGAGAATTGGAATTCACTCGGGACCGATCGTCGCTGGCGTCATAGGCAAAAGACGGTTCGCCTATGACTTGTGGGGTGAGACCGTTAATCTCGCCTCGCGTATTCAAACGTCCGCGGAGCCCAGTGAAATCCGTATTTCCGATGCAACGCGCCAACTGCTGGGACCAAAATTTGCTTGCGATCCACTTGAGGAAACGGAATTGCGTGGTGCAGGTCGTGTACGAATGTGGCGGCTCCCAGCCTGATTGTCGCTTGCCGACGCTGGAGCGCACTGCATCTCAAGCCGCAAATTATTAACGTGAAGATTTGATCAAACGGGACCTCATTGGGCGACTTGCGACACAGCTGACATCAGTTCCTTCGGGTTGGGCGCCCCAAACATGTATCGCCCCCCCTCCGGAACCTCCGTGAAACTCCAGCGGACAATTCCCTGCCTGTCCAGCAGGAATTGACCGACCAATTGTCCGTGTCCTGTTGCGATCATCTGTTCGTCGGCTTCGGTCACTTCGTAAGGGTCCTTCCTATCGAGGATTTCGCTCGCTGCAAAAGGATCCATGGGACCGGGCAACTCGCCTGGTATGTCGACCCGCATATCCTTCGCTGCTGCCATCGAGACCTTGTACGGCCAGTTCGTCTCGTTTTGGGTGAATTCGAGATTGGGTAGTCCAAAAGCACGATGTGAAGCGCGTTCAGGGTCGGAGGCCGCAAGCAGGTTCGGCATCGGGTGGTAGCGGAAATAGAGACGCGCTCGTTCGATCGGCGTGTTGACCACCGTCAGGCTCTCCACGCCCCTTTCGCGCAGCTCCGGATCAAGCCGCGCCTGGGCGGCGATGTGGCGCCGGCAGAAGGCACAATGCAGACCTCGAAACAGGCCGACCAGCACTGGTTTTTGCCCGCGAAAGTCATCGAGCGCGATCTTGCCTTCCTGGGTAATGGCGTCAAGCACCAGGTTCGGCGCACGGTCGCCCGGTTGAAGCGGTACCAAGTCACTAGGCGCGGACATTTCCAACCCCTAACCCCGGCTAGTCGAGAAAAGGCAGCACCACAAGCGCTTCCGGGTCGAGCCCGTGCTGGGCGCATATACCCTGCGCCAGGGAAAAGTAGCGTTCGGCCTCGGCCAGATTGTCGAGGTCCAGATTAAGCGTTGCGAGACCATCATAGCACGGAAAGAGCAGTTGGGGCTCGCCCATTTCGCGGGCGACGTCCAGTGCTTCGTGGAACAGGCCAACCGCCAGTTCAGGACGGCCGTTGCACTGGTGGATCTGCCCAAGCACGATCAACGGCACCGGCAGGTGCTCGCGCTGGTCGAGCGCCCGGTCGATCTCGATAGCCTTCTCGGCGGCAGGCACGCCCTCCGTTGGACAGCGATCCGTGAAAGTACAACAAGCGACCGCCAGATTGGCGAGGAGGCGGGCCTGGAAACCCAGATCACCAATATGGCGCGCCACGTCCAGACCGCGCCGACAGACCTCCATTGCCTTTGCCGGATCGATAGTCGTGTAAAGCACGCCGAGATTGGTGTAGCCGCGGCAGGCCGCACCCAGCAGACCGGCGGCTTCGGCCAATTCAATGCTGCGCTCGACCTGGCCAACGGCTTCACGGTTTCGTCCGAGGCGAGCCAGCGCAACAGCCTTGGTATTAAGTGCCTCGGCGGTCACAAGAGTGGCATCGCGTCCTACGTCGGAAACATGCTCCGTCGTCAAAGTGCGTACGCAATCCAGCGCCGCGTCCGCCCATTTTGCCGCGAGGGAGTGATCTCCGCTCCGGAACGCCTGTCGGCCACGTTCTTGCCAGAGATGCGCCTGCTCGATCGGGGCATCCGCTCCATCGAGGAGCGCTGCCGCTTCAGCATAGCGGGATTCTGCGTTGTCCCGCTTGCCGACGTCCCAGAGCAGCCGACCGACCTTACGCAAAACGCGCGCCGAAGCGACACGATCTGCCGACTGGCGGTATGCCAGCAACACCGCCTCGTAGTGGTGGTGCGCGACCTGGCGGCGGCCTGCCGGGCCGCTCAGATCGGCAATGCGCTCTGCAATTGCCAGTTTGAGCGGTGTTTGCCCGATCGCACCCAATGCGGTCAGTGCTCGCTCATAGAAACGAAGGGCGTCATCGTTGGCGTATATCATGCGAGCGCGATCACCCGCCGCCTGCAGGTAATGCGCGCCCCTCTCCCGCTCGGCGCTCTGTGCGAAATGATGACCGAGCACGGCCAAATCCTCGAGCCGTTCCGGCTTGTCGCCGCACAGTTGCTCCAAGGCAGCACCGACCCGTCCGTGGATGTCGGTCCGGCGTTGCAGGAGCAGATTCTGGTAGATCACGTCCTGCAGCAATGTTTGCGTAAAGCGGTAGCTTTGCGACGAGCCCGAGCCAGATCCGGCAACTTCCTCGATGATTTCCGCATCGCAAAGCAGTTCGCAGCCGGCTTCTAGCCGGCCGGGGTCGGATGTAACGGTTTTCAGAAGGGTGGCATCGAAGCGCGGGCCAATTACCGCGGCTTCCTGGGCCAACCGGCGCACCTCTTGGGGCAACCGGTCGACCCGAGCAAGCAACATTGCCTGGATCGTGGCGGGAATGCCGGTTGCGACTTCGCCTGCCACAGTCCGCCATCGCTGGCCCTCGCGCATCAATACACCGCGATCGATAAGGCCGCGAACGATCTCCTCTAAAAAAAGCGGGTTGCCGCCCGAGCGATCGAGGATCTGGCCGAGAAGCCCTCCTGCGGAGTTTACCCAGCCCTCGCCAAAAAGCGCCGCCAGCAGACTGCGTCCGTCATCATTGTTGAGCGGCGAAAGCCTGAGCGCCGTGTGACTGACCCGATTTGAATCGAGCTGGTCATTGTCCGGCGCTGGACGATGGGTGACCAGCAACATCAACCGTGTGCGTTCCAACCTGTCCATCACGAAACGCAGTGCCTCAAGTGATGCGGCGTCGGCCCAGTGCAGGTCTTCCACGACAATCAACAGCGGCGACAACGCAAGCCGCCGCTCGATGATTGTGCGGACTGCGTAAAGAATTTGCCGCCGCAGCTGCTCGGGTTCGACATGCTGCAAGGTGGCATCGGGGTCGCCAAGGCCGAGCACATGGTAAAGCAAAGGCATCAGTCGCTTCGCCTCTTCGCCCTGCAGGCCGAGATCGGTAAGCAAGGCTGCGAGCTTCCCCCTTATTTCATCCCCATTTTCGTTCTGCATCATCCCCGCAGCGCTGCGCACAACTGCGTCCAAGGCGCCAAATGATTGTTCGCCCAGCGGTGAGCACGCGGCCTGCCGCACGGCGACGTTGCGAAAACGATCCTCGTCGCCGACGCGGGCGACGAACTCCTTCACCAGCCGCGATTTCCCGATACCGGCTTCTCCGACGAGGCGGACAAGTTGGGCCGAGCCGTCGCACGCCTGGTCAAGGCTCGCCAACATTCTATGAAGCTCCGCACCGCGACCAATCATCGGCGCGCTGAGGCCGAGCGCCTCGAGCCCACGTGCTGCACGCGGGGCCGCAAGCGGTGCATCCAGTCGATGGACGAGCACGCTGCCGGCCTTGCCGCGAAGCACGACATCGCCCAGCGACTCGTAAGAAAAGGCATGCCGGGTCAGCCTGTGAGTGAGTTCGCCTACCAGCACCTCACCCGGTGCGGCCAGCGATTGCAGGCGCTGCGCCGTATTCACGGTGTCGCCGGTCACCGAATAGGATTTGGCGGTGCCGATGCCCAATCCGCCAGTAACCACCGGACCGGTGTTTATGCCGATGTGGAGTAACAGAGGCGAGCCGGAGTGGGGAGTGCCTTCACCGAGCCGCGCCGTCCGGGCGATCATGTCGAGAGCGGCGCAAAGCGCACGTTCCGGGTCGTCTTCATGCGCCACCGGCGCACCGAACAAAGCGAGCAGCGCATCGCCGATGAATTTGTCGACGAAACCGCCAAAGTTCCGCACGGCCGCCGTCAATTCCTTGAACAGCGCGTTCTGCAGAGCTTGCATCACCTCGGGGTCGAGTTGTTCGCTGAGTGTCGTGAAGCCGCAAAGGTCGGCGAACAGGACCGTTACCGTCCGGCGATCGGCGTCAGAGACGGGATGCAGCCCATAGCTTTCGATGTTCGTAGGCAGCGACAGGATTCGAGAAGGCGGCACGATGGTCCCGCTTGGTTTCGGAACAGACCGTTCGGCGGCTTTTGCGGACGCACCAAGGCTTGCCCCACATTTCGGACAGAACTCGAAATCAGGTGCGCAGGGGTAGCCGCAGCTGGCGCATGGCACAGGCTGGCGCCTGCCACACTTCGGACAGAAGGCGTAACCGCCCTCAATCTCGAAACCGCAGCCCGAGCAGTCCATGGAAACCTCACCCGAGCATGATGCCGAAAAGTGTGAAGCGGTTTTCGGACCACATCCTGCTCTGTCTCTTTGACCTAGAGATGGATTCAGATTTCAGGTCGATTCGGCCTGCAATCATCCGGCTCTTGGGGCCATGACTCGTGATCTCGCCACGCCCTTCACGGCCAGGGTATTCACAATGATGAACCGATAGCCGTCAACCGGCAAGCGGCAGCAAATGGGCATCCGTGGGTCCGGTGGCGGAGCGTTGCCGATTCGGACGGCTGCTTGGCCGTCGTTGCGAAGTTCTCTCTTCGCCCCTCCGTCTTCCTGCTATCATGGAGATGAGGAGACGGACCTTGAGCGAGAATCGCAGACTAGTCGCAATCCTGGCTCCAGATGTGGTTGGATACAGCCGGTCGCCGGCGCGGACGAAGATTCGCCTCGCGTCTGGAGGGCGTCGCGGCGCCCGGCGCCATTGCCTGTCCGAGGACGCCTATCGCCAGGTCAAGGCGAGTCTCGACCTCTCGGTCAGCGATCTCGGCACGCGTGGGCGGCATGGCAGGAACTGCTCGCGTCAATCCTGACTATTCGCTGGAATACCGTCGCAAAGTCTTGCCTTACAAGAACCATGCCGATTTCGAACTCATGATCGACGGGCTCCGCAAGGCCGGAATAGTGCAATGACAAATGAGGGCATGCGGTCGGATCAGACGCCAAAGGCTCGGCCGATCTTGCGCCATCGGGCGTTTTCACGAACCAGTTTCAGGTCGTCGGTCGTCTCGGCAAAGGTGTGCGAACGGTAGTGCCCGAGCAGGTCAGGAAACAGCCTCCCTGCCGGCAGGCCGGCAACCTGTTCGCGGACCGACATTTTTTCATCGATGACCCGGGTGCCCCAGGCATTTTCCCGAACCTGCAACTCGGCAGCCAGACCGCGCTCTTCCGGCGCGGTTTCATCCAGCGCAGCCAGCAGGATCGAGTGGAAAAGCGCTACATAACCGATCTGCCTCAGCCCGCCCACCACCCGCACGCGAGGCAATATGGCAAGAACGAGGAACGTCAAGAACAAGTTCGGCAGCAGCACGCCGTCCAGCAGCGCCTGCTTGAGATGCGCCCGCTCGAACGGGATGGAAAGACCATTCGGCCTTTCAGGCTCGATCAGGTGCCCGTTCTCAAAAACAAGCTTGCGCACGCGCTCCTCGCGAATGCCCCAGAAATAGGCCGTGGCATTGGGCAGGAATCTGCCAAATGGGCCCGATTCGGTCTCTTGCAGGGTACGTTCGAGACGCTGACGCCTTGCGGGCTCAAGGAGCAGCTTGGAAAGAAGGCTGCCGTCATGGTCCAGATGCCGCGCCACGACGGAAGCCGCGAGCCGGTCATCGATGAACACCGGCCGAGCCATGCCAGAACGATCCCAATCGGCGACCAGATCCTCGTTGAGGTCTGTCAGTGCATCGGCGGCGGTTCCAAACACCTTGTCCTGGCTGGCGAGCAGTGTGCCCAGCCAGCGGCTGGCATCCGTTTCGTCGCCCACCGCTTCGAGCGCCCGCTTGTTGAGGGTGACCGGGCCGGCCGCGCAGGCGCTTTTGCGGCATAGTTTGTGGCGCCCCATGCCAAACAAGTTGACCTTGTCGTCGCCGACATCGAGCCATCCCGGCCCCTCCCGGCCAATTGTCTCCATGGTCATCGTCGTTCCCATGAAGCCGACGAACGCCGACAGCCCGTTTTCGACCGCGCCGAGCCAGGCAAACAGGAGGGCATCGAAGGTGATCCTGTCCATCAGCAGCAGGCAGTGTAGGCCGGACTGGATCACCGGTCTGTGGTCGAATTCTTCAAGGGCCTTGCCGACCTCTTCAGGCTGCATGATCAAATCAAGGCGCTGATGCAGTACATCAAGCAGGATCGAACGGGCAGCGATCGCCGGACCCGAAGCAGGCCTTGCCACCGGCCGCCACAGATGGCGGGCGTATTCGGAAACCGGTGCATTCCAGTTCTGCTCGATGTCACGCACGACTTCCGGGCAGAGCAGTGACAGCACTGCCAGAACATCCACCGGAGCCTTAAGGGTCGGATCAAAGTCCCTGGTCATCAGAACCGCAGCCGGGCCATGCTCAGAAGGTCGTGATACCGTCCTTCGGTAAAGCCGGCCTTCACATGCCGGCCTTCGACCTCGAAGCCGTGGCTTGTGTAGAGGCGGATGGCCGGTTCATTGTCGGCATAGACGGTCAATTCGACTCGCTTCAGGGCGCGCCAGTTGTCGGCCACGTCAAGCAGCGCGCCAAGTATGGCAGAGCCGATACCCTTGCCGACAAAGCCATCGTCAAGGCCGATATTGATCTCGCCGATGTGCGAACGGCGCGGCGAACCCTGCACGACCAGGCTGCCATGGCCGACGACCTTGCCGTACAGCTCGGCAACGATCCAGGTGGTTTCCTGGCCGGACTTGGTGATACGCCGTTCTACCTGCTCCACCATCTCGAATGGCATCCTGAGCGTGCCCCAGCGGAAGCCCGGCATGTTGAAGATGGCGCAAAGCGCCTCCGCATCGCTTGGCCGAATGGCCCGGAGTTGCGGCTGGATTTCCTTTGGGAATGGCGAGGTCGTGCTGGTCATGGCTTTCCCGGCAAAGGCAATAGGCCCGGCACGATGCACCGGACATCATCTGAAAATCCAGCCATCTCATCATCCTATGATGCCGATTGCGCGCTGAAGTACCGGGAGACGGCGTAGAGTTTGAAGATGCCGCTGATTCCGATCCAGCCGAAAAGGGCGAGCCAGCACAATGTTCCCGTCGCCGTCCAGTCGATCCGGTGCATTACGGCCTCGGTGATGACAAGGCCAAGGATGGCAAACAAGCCGACCAGAAACTGCGCCAGACCGAGCACCAGCAGCTCTTCGCGCGGCGCGCTTTTCCAGACGAGATATGTGCCGCCCGCTCCGGCGAGGAAGATGGCGCTGTAAACCTGAGCGTGGAAGGCGTCGATCGGCCACGGCCAAAAGCCGCCGAATGTCAGGGGAAACAGCAACAGACCGACGCCATAAAGCCCAAGGATCGCCATTTCCATCGACATATAGCCGCGCCATGCAGAGTTTAAGGTCACGCCCTTTGCGGAAGGACGGCCCCCGGCCCGTAACAGGAACAGCCCGGATACCGCGACCGAAGCAAGATAGACCAAGAACCAGAGCCAGGGCGCTTTCCGCTCGAAGTTGAAATAGCCGAGATTGATGAACGAAGCCGCCGAAACGATGACGGTGAAGATGAAGGCCATGACAAGCACTAGCCTGCCTGGCGACCAGCGATTCCAGACCAGCAGCGCCGCCATCACGGCCATTTCGGCGGTGTAGAAGCCGCCGAGGAAGCGGGCGTTGAACGGCGTGACGGCCCAAGGCCAGCGCGGCCTGACCAGCGCAGGCGCGAAAAAAAGGCCGGCGCCGACAATCAGGACGATGATGACCCCCGCCGAGAAAAGCCGCAAGGCCGCGGGAAATGGCGGGTTGTCGGGTGTCGGCGCGGGAGAAAGTCCCAAAGATGAATACCCCATGGACCCACCATAGTACCGCTTGCGATCGGTGAAAATCCCGACGGAATTGACACGTCGGCGGGCTTTTCATTCGAATGGCCGTACGATCCGTTTCGAAGTAAGATAGAGCGCTCGGAACGAAGACCGGTTCCGGTCAACCACCTCGGGGGTGCATTTTCCGGAGCCTGTACGATGACCGAAATTCAGGATCTGTTCTCGCTTTTGCAGCAATCGACCGATGTCGATCTCCAGGCAATCGACGCGATCCGGCGGACCATCGCGGAAGGCAAGGATCATGAACTTTGCCGCATCAATGTGCCGGCTTTCGCCAGCAAGCATGGCCTCGACGAGGAACGCGCCATAAGCGCCTTCCTCCATGCGGCGCGGGTGGGCATCTTCGACATTTCATGGAATGTTCTGTGCCCCGGCTGTGGCGGCGTGCTCGACACCAACGCTACGCTGAAAACCCTGCAGAAGGACGAATACACCTGCGCGCTATGCTCCGAAGGCTATTCGCCGACCCTCGATGAGATGGTCGAGGTGACATTCACCGTCAGCCCTCGCGTGCGCAGGATTGCCGCCCACAATCCACACGAACTGCCGTTGGTGGAATATTTTCGCCAGATTTACTGGGGATCCGGCGTCGATCTGCCGGAAGAGGATTTGGCGAAAAACATAGAAGCGTTCTCGCTGGAGGATATCGAGCTGGCGCCGGGCGAAAAGGCCGTTCTGCCCATACAGCTTCCGTCCGAATTCATCATCGTCTTCGAGCCGGTCACCCATTCAGCGCAGTTCATCGACGCGAAGGGCGAACCAACAAAAGAGCGGCGAAGCCTGTCGTTGGCTTTCGACCGCGACCATGTCCAGAACCAGACACTGGAAATGCAACCTGGTCCGCTGCGTATTTCGCTGGAAAACAGGACCGACACCCGCGTGCTGCCGGCAGTCTTCATCGCCGGCGAGGCATTGCATAATTTCCTGGGCAAACGCCGGCCTTTTCTGACCGCCAAGCGCCTGCTCACCAACCAGACGTTCCGCGACCTCTATCGTACGGATACGCTCGACATCAACCAGCGCCTGAAGATCACCAGCCTCACCTTCCTGTTCACCGACCTGCGCGGATCGACCGCGCTTTACGAGCGGGTGGGCGACCTTTCAGCCTTCGATCTCGTGCGCGTGCATTTCCAGGTTCTGCACGAGATCGTCGCGGCGGAGGCAGGCGCGGTGGTGAAGACCATCGGTGATGCGGTGATGGCGACATTCGCGACGCCTGATCGCGCGATGGCTGCGGCCCTCAGGATGCGTGATGCCATGCGTGCGCTCAATGACAGAAGCGGGCGCGAGGATCTGCTGCTCAAGATAGGTGTCCATGCCGGCCCCTGCATCGCCGTGTCCATGAATGAGCGACAGGACTATTTCGGCCAGACGGTCAACATTGCCTCACGGGTCCAGAACCTGGCCAACGCACAGGCTATCTTCGCCACCCGCGCGGTGGTCGACGACAATCTCACCGCCGATCTGTTGCGCAGGAACGCTCTGACGCCCGTGCCTCACGAAGTCTCGCTGCGCGGCATCGAGCGGGAGATAGCGGTGTATACAATCCCCTGAGCAATTGGGCCGCCCAGAGCAATCCCAGGGAAAGTGTAAACGGTTTTTCGGGAAAAGCGCGTAGCACTTTCCCTTGGAATTGCGGTGGAGCAGCGTTTGCGTGAAAAGATGAGGCGCTCTCGGCCGCTCACACGCGCTTGCAGAGGAAATAACGATCGGCGGGTTCTGAAGTCGGCGCCGGGAGCCGTTGCAGCAGCGGGTGATCGAGCGGCGTGCCACTGACCGCGAAGCCGCCGACTCGAAGCAGGCTCGCAATCAGATCGGGTAGCCAGGTAGCAGTCACTGCATCCCGATCGTCATAGCCGGTGCCGATGTCGGCATGAACAAGGGCGGCTTCGATGCCAATGAACTTGCGGGCCGTCTCGCGTATTTCGCCGAGCACGAGGTTTTCGGCTTCGGGAATTGAGCTGGCATGTGCGCCGACTTCGCGGTCGAACACCACGATCCGGCGCCCGGGCAGGCGCTCGCGCAGATGGTGGAACGTCCGACCGTTGCCGAGGCCGAGCTCGAATACAAGCCCCTCCATCTTCGCCACCTCGACGCAGACTTGGTCGAGAATGTCGCGCTGTGCGGTCATCCTGCTGATGAAATTCTCGAGGCGACTCATATGCTTTTGTGTTTCCTGAACCAGCTCAAGAGATCGTCAATGCCGCCGACAAGAACTGTTCACGGGTGAATCCCGAAGGCGTAGTGCCAAACTCGATCACGTGTCGGCACATATAGAGGCGGACGATGAACACTGCAACAACCGTACAAGCGACCGGCAAGGATCATACCGGGTGGAAAAGGCGGCACGGCGCGCGGCAAAATAACGACATCACTTGTAGGGATCTGCGGCGTCGCGCAAGCCGTCGCCGAGGAAGTTGAACGCCATGATGACGAGAATGACGGGGAGCATCGGCAAGAGAAGCCATGGATAGAACGCGATCACGCTGACGCTGCGCGCTTCCGTGAGCAGGATGCCCCAACTGGTTATCGGTGCCCTCAGGCCGAGTCCGAGGAAGCTCAGCGCCGTTTCGCCCAGGATCATGCCGGGAATGGAGAGCGTCGCCGTCGCGATCAGATGCGACATGAAGCCGGGGATGAGATGCCTCCCAATGATGCGGCTGCTTCCGGCGCCCATCAACTGCGCGGCCAGAACGTAATCCTCCTCGCGCAAGGCCAGAAGCTTTGAGCGCACGGCCCGCGCCAGTCCGGTCCAGTCGAGCACCCCGAGGATGACGGTGATGCCGAAGTAGATCAGGATCGGACTCCAGGTTATCGGCATGATCGCCGCCAAAGCCAACCATAGCGGAATGCTGGGAATCGATTGCAGAACTTCGATTATTCGTTGAACGATCAGGTCGAAGATACCGCCGTGATAACCGGCCAGTCCGCCGATGACGATGCCGAGCAGGAAGCTGAAACTGATGCCGACGAGGCCGATTGTCAGTGAAATGCGTGCGCCATAGATCATGCGCGAGAGCACGTCGCGCCCCAGCCTGTCGGTGCCGGCCAGAAAGAGCTGGCCGTTTTCGGCAGCGCAGACAAAATGCCTGTCACCTTCGATCAGGCCCCAGAACCGGTAACTGTCGCCCTTGCAGAAGAAACGGAGCCGCTGAACATCGCCCTGGTCGTCGATGTAGTTCCGCTTGAGCGTGTCCATGTCCAGCGTCATCTGGCGGCCATAGACGAACGGCCCGACGAACTCGCCGTTGTGGAACAGGTGCACCTGCTGCGGCGGCGAATAGATATAGTCCATGTTGCGCGTGTGCAGATTGTACGGCGCCAGAAACTCGCAGATCAATATCCCGAAATAAAGCACTATCAGGAATATGCCGGATACAAGGGCAAGCCGGTGCATGCGGAATTTCCACCACATCAACCGCAACTGCGACGCCTGAAAGACCTTCGACTGCTCCGCCGTCATCGCCTCGACCGACTGCAGGTCAAAGGGCGCGCTGGAAACGTAGTGTTCTAGTGGAGCACCCGGAGCGGGGAGCGGCGAATCCGTCTTCATTTGGTGCTGCCGCCCTGCAAACGAATTCGTGGATCAAGCACCGCCAGCGCCAGGTCGGAAATCAGGACACCGATGACTGTCAGGAAGGCTAGGAACATCAGGAACGACCCCGCCAGATACATGTCCTGGCTTTGCAAGGCCTTGATCAGCATCGGCCCGGTCGTTTCCAAAGACAGCACGATCGCCGTGATTTCGGCGCCGGAGATGATGGCCGGCAGGATAGAGCCGATGTCGGAAATGAAGAAATTGAGCGCCATGCGCAGCGGATATTTGACCAGCGCCTTGAACGGATGAAGGCCTTTGGCGCGCGCGGTCACCACATATTGCTTGTGCAGCTCATCGAGCAGATTGGCGCGCAGCCGCCGGATCATGCTTGCCGTGCCGCCGGTGCCGATGATCAAGACCGGGATCCAGAGATGGGCGAGTATCGACTTCGCCTTGGCCCAGCTCATCGGCTCGCTGAGATATTGCGGGTCCATGAGATGGCCGAGGGACGTGCCGAACCAGATGTTGGCGAAATACATCAGGATCAGCGCCAGCATGAAGTTCGGAATGGCAAGGCCCAGGAGGCCGAAAAAGGTCAGGCCGTAATCGCCCCAACTGTATTGATGCGTCGCGGAGTACATGCCGATCGGAAAGGCGATGAGCCAGGTGAAGATGATCGTGACGAAGGAAACCAGCACGGTCAGCCACATTCGGTCCCCGACGACGTCGCGAACCGGCAGCTCATATTCGAAGGAATAGCCGAAATCGCCGTGCAGCATCCCGCCGACCCAGTAGAAGTAGCGAATGATCGGCGGCTTGTCGAAACCATATTCCTTGCGCATCATCTCGATGCGATCGGAATCCACCCCTTCGCCCTGCGCCCGAAGCTCGGCGACATAGCTGTCGAAATAGTCGCCGGGGGGAAGTTCGATGATCGTGAACACCAGCGCTGATATCACCAGCAGCGTTGGAACCATCACAGTAATGCGCCAGACAATATATCGAAGCACGCTCAGGACTCTCCAAGCCAGAATGTATCCGGCATGTAGACACCGAAATAGGCGGTCGGATCGTAGCCGAAGAGCGCCTTGTCAGGCAGATTGCGCAGCCGTGAGGACACCAGAATCGGCTGATGCGTTCCGTTCACGGTCCCGATCGAAAACACCTGATCGGTGTAGATCGACAGCATCGAATTCCAGATTTCGGCGCGCTCTGTCGCTTCGGTCGATGCGTTCCAGCGCTTGAGCAAAGCCATCAACTCGATCACTTCAGGAAGATCGGGCGCCTCGCCCATCTTGCCGTGAGACAAGTAGTGAGCACCCCAGAGCGGCCATTGCAGTTGATCGTCGATGGTGGGGGCCAGCTGGCTCGGGTTCATGTCGGCGGTCGGCACGCCATTGTCGATGCCCGACCACATCGACATCATGATCTGGCCGCCAAGCGCGCGGCTGCGGAAGATGTCGCGCTGCGAAGTCCGGATGAACAGGGCGATGCCGATCTTTCGCCAGTGATCGGTGATGAGTTCGAGCGCGTCGGTTTCCAGTGTGCTTTCGCCGGCGGTTTCCACGATTATCTGGGCAGAGCGTCCATCGGGAAGTATCCGCAAGCCGTCATCGTCACGTGCCAGAAGCCCGACCTCGTCGAGCAGTGCATTGGCCTGCTCGGGATCATGGGCAACCCAAGCTTTAGCGAATTCCGGCCGGTAGAGCGGGCTCTCGGACAATACGGTATCGGCGCTTTCCTGCGCCAATCCGTAGAACACGGCCATATTGATCTCGCGCCTGTCCACGGCGAGCGAAAGTGCGCGGCGCACGCGCACGTCACGCAGAAGGCCACGCCACACCTGGTCGGCGCAATTCAGATTCGGCAGCAGCGCCAGCCGAGAACCCTGTGTACGTTTCCACAGGTGCATCTTCACCGGATAGCGCTTCTCCGCGTCTTTCAGGAAGGAGTAGTCGCTGAAGTCAATTCCCATGCATTGCAGGTCGCTCTCGCCCGCACCGGCCTTGGCGGAGATGATCGCCGATGAGCTGACATTCATGATGATCCGGTCAACATAGGGCAGTTGCCGGCCGTTCTCGTCTATTCGATGAAAGAACGGGTTGCGCTCGAAGATGAATTGCTCGGCCGGCGGCTTGGTCCGGTTCTGCCAGGGGTCGAGCGTCGGCAGTTCCGGGTTCTCCGGGCGATACTGCCGCGACATGCGAATATGCAGGAGCGTCCATTTCTGGGTCCGGTTCTCCTTCATCAGGCCGGCGAGCCGGAATGAATCCTGATATTTCTTGTGGAACTGCTTGAGATAGGCGGCCGGCAGGACAAGCGATAGCGGCGAAGCGGCAGCGAGCTTGGGCAGGAAGTCTGGATTGGGCGCATCCCAGCTGTAGCGGACCGTCAACGGATCGATGATCTCGAAGCGTGGCGGCTTGCCGTCCGCCAGCAGGGCGGGGGCGAGCCCGCCTTGCGAAAGCTCGTCGTTCAGCCAGACATCTTCCCAACAATAGCGAAAATCCTCCGTCGTCAGCAGGCTGCCGTCAGACCATTTGTGCCCTTCCCGTATCTTGAAGGTGAAGACGCGATCATCCGCTACGTCGAAACGTTCGAGAATGTCGGGTTGCATGTTGAGCTTTTCGTCATAGCCGACCAGGCGAGAATACCCGTAGATCGTCATCATCCGGATATCTTTCTGGCTGCCGATGATTGTCCGCAGCGTGCCGCCATACTGCCCGGGCAGCCGGCCCATTGCAGCGAGATTCAGCGCGCGCGGACTCTTGGGCAGGCGCTCAGCGAGTGCCGGCAGCGCCTTGACCGTCAGTTGTTGCCGAAGAAATTCCGGCTCCAGATCGCCGGCGCGCGACGTCCCTGGCAGAAAGGCCGAAGCCATGAGACCAAGGACGGTGCGCCGGCTGATCAATGGCGTAACTCACTGATATCGGCCGAATGTCTCGCCAGCACGAGGTGGCCACCGCCAAGATCGAGTGGTGACAGCCTATCTTCGTCGCCCTCGTCGCGGAATTGCGGTCCCCATGCGCTGGTGTCGGAAGCTCCGCTGAGCTTCAGCGTCTTGAAATCCATCGGCCTGTCGAGATCGGGGAAAGGTACCGCGGCGACCAGGGAGCGCGTGTAGGGGTGGATTGGTTTCCTGAGCAGAATTTCGCGCGGCGCAAGCTCGACGATACGCCCGCCGCACATCACCGCGATGCGGTCTGCCATGTAGTCCACCACCGCCAGATTGTGGGATATGAACAGGTAGGTCAGGCCCAGTTCTTTTTGCAGGTCCTTCAGAAGATTCAGGATCTGCGCCTGGACAGAGACATCGAGCGCCGAAACCGGCTCGTCGCAGATCAGGAGTTCGGGCCCTAGCGCCAACGCACGCGCGATGCCGATGCGCTGACGTTGCCCGCCGGAGAAACTGTGCGGATAGCGCTTTATGAAGCGCGGATCGAGCCCGATTGCCTGCATCAGGCTCTTGACCGTGGCGAGTCGGGACGCCGCATTGCCACGTTGATGGATCTCCAGCGGCTCGCTCAAGATGTTCTCCACCGTCATGCGAGGTGAAAGCGACGAAACCGGGTCCTGGAAGACCATCTGGATTTTCGCGCGCAATATGCGCAGGGCATCTCCCTCTGCGCCCAGGACGTCGGTCGGTCCATCGCGGCCGTTGAAGATCACAGAACCGCCGCTGGGGGTGATGGCCCGCATGAGGATCTTGCTGACGGTTGTTTTGCCACAGCCGCTTTCGCCGACCAGACCCAGACACTCACCCCGCCTGATGTCGAAGCTCACGCCGTCCACGGCGCGAACAGAGGTTTGATGACCCCCGCTGAACCATCCGGACTTGCGGGTGGTGAAGGTCTTTGTCAGATCCCTCACCGAAAGCAGAATGTCCTCCGGCCCCTTCGATGCCGGCGCAGTCTGCTTGCCGAGCAGGTTCCCAACGTTCACCGGCACCTCGCGGAGCGCCTTTAGCCTTTCACCAGGCTTCAGGTCGAAATGCGGAACGGCTGCCATCAGGCCCTTCAGGTAAGGGTGGCCCGGCCGGCGGAATATCGCCTCGACAGGCCCCATTTCCATGATCTCGCCATGGTACATGACCACCACCTCGTCGGCGACATTGGCGACCACGCCAAGGTCGTGCGTGATCAGCAGCATCGCCATGTTCAGCTTGGTCTGAAGCCCGCGCAGCAAATGCAGGATTTGCGCCTGGATGGTGACGTCCAACGCCGTCGTCGGCTCGTCGGCGATCAACAAAGCAGGCCGGCAGATGAGCGCCATGGCGATCATGGCGCGTTGCCGCAATCCTCCCGAAAGTTCAAAGGGATACATGTCATAGGCGCGTTTGGGATTGGGGAAGCCGACAAGGCCGAGCATTTCCTCGGTCCGCGCCTTGCGCTCCGCCCGAGCCATAGGCGTATGAATCTGCAAGGATTCGCTGACCTGGTTGCCGATCGTGTGCAGCGGCGACAGCGATGTCATTGGCTCCTGAAAGATTTTGCCGATGCGGCTGCCTCTCAACGCCCGGATTTCGGTTCCGTCACGCTGCATCTGCAGGATATCCTGCGTCGTTCCGGGCTTTTCAGGATCGGAAAACAGGATACGGCCGCGAACATGGGCCGTATTCGGCAAAATGCCCATCACTGCCTGGCTGAGAACCGATTTTCCGGAACCGGACTCTCCCACAAGCGCGGTAACCTTGCCGGGCAGGACGCGGAGATTTGCGCGCCTGACGGCATGCAACGGTCCCCCGATTATGGCAAAAGAGATGCCAAGATCCTCGATCCGCAGCAGATCAATGCCCGAATTCATCCTCACACCAGCCCCACTCTGGCAGTCTGCCGGGCGGCAGACCCAAAAAACGAGACTAGCGTATTGCCAGCCTAGAGCAACTTGGATTCGAATCGAATTCCGCGACGGAACCGGCGACCGGGCTGCACACCAAGGCTTTCGGACCGGATCGTGTCGGTTACTGAAGCTTTCTCCGGTCGCTTGCCGACAACCGCGCGGCATCGCGATGAAGCAGCATGACCTGCTCGGCGTCCGATATCCGGTCGTGAATCGGCGCAGCGTCTTCATCGAGAGCGAGAGCACCCGACAAATCGGGTGAAAGCACCGTCAGCTTCTGCTTGCTACCCGCCAGTTCCTCCGTGCCGAGTGTCAGCCAACTGTTGTCGCCGCAATAGCTGGCGAAGTCCTTGCTGGCGAGAACGCTGTGCGGATATTTCTTGGTCAGGGTCTGGAGACGCTGGACCTCGTTTACAGCCGAGCCGAAGACAGAGAATGTCAGCCGGTCGGTAAGTCCGACGTTGCCGAACATCACATTGCCGACATGCAGGCCGATACCAAACTTAATGTCGCCCAATCCCTGCTCCTTTCTACGCAGATTGAGCTCCATCATGCGCGCGCTGGCCTTGTGCGCTGCCGCAAGAGCAGCCTGGCAGGCGATCTCGGACTGCGAGCGATGCCTTTCGCAGGGGTAGACGGCGATGAAGCCATCACCCAGAAAACTCATGATCTGCCCGCCTTTGCGATTGAAAGGCGCAGCGATGGCATCGAAAAACTGGTTCAGCGTATCGATGTAGATTTCGCGACCGGAGGTTTCGGCAAGCCTTGTCGACCCGCGCATATCGCCCATGACGAGTGCGGCCCGGATTGTGTCACCTTCGCCGCGCTTGATCTGGCCATCCAGCACACGCCTGCCGGCGTCGCCGCCAAGATAGGTGGTCATCATGTTGTCGGCGAGCTTGGTGAGCACCGCCATCTTAGTGGCGATAGCGAGATAGTTCTGGATCCGCAATAGCGCCGAAATCATGCCGTCGCTGAAGCCTGAAGCACTGTCGGTCGACCAAGACCCCATCATGCCCTGACTGGTATCGCCGTTGAAGGGATGCACGAAAGCCATGTAGTCGGTGACGCCCATACGCCCGAGGTCATCGAAAACTGGAAACTCCGACCGCACCGACGGGTCGAGCCGGCGCCGCAGGTGGTCGAGCTTGTTGCTGAGCAGATGGTAGTATGGGCTGGTCAGGAATCTGTCGGAATGAACGCCGTTCTCACTGCGGAAGCCTTCCACTTCCAGACCCTGGCCGCGAAGCCAGGTAAAGCCAAGCGCGTCATAAAGCGGATGAAGCATCGAAAAGCTCAAATGCACCCGCTTCAGCGGCAGGCCGGCAGCAGCCAGCCGTTCACAAAAGCCCTTTACCAATGTTTCCAGGTCGTTGCCCGCCAGCGCCGATTGGCTCAGCCAGTCGGCAACTTTATCCATGAGAATGGTGGAAATTTCTGCTTGCGCTGTGCTCATGCCATCTCAAACCCGTCGAAGACGAGCCATCTCCTTTGATCCGCCACACAATCGAAGTCAGTGAAGCCGGCTTCGGCGACGAAAGCCGGCGAAGAATTTCCTAAATAACTCCTTGCAGGAAGGAAGCAGGCGTAAAACAGCATCTATCACCTGGAACCCTATGTGGCGAGGCTTCCGGCGGAGTGCAATCTCGATCCTGACATCGGGCAAAGAATTCGCCGTCTCAGACACCGTCGGGCCTTCACCACTGTCTCTTGGGCACCCCGAGATGGCCAAAAAAATTGCGTGTGTCGACGATCAGAGGAGCGTGATCAGCGATCGCCTTATAGTCGATCGCGTCGTGGCCGGTTGCCACGACGACAGCATCGAATCCTTCGGGGCTTCCGGTGTTTCGTCAGCGGTGTCGGAACGCAGATTATGATGGCATCGCAGACGGCTAGTTCGACAAATCCGCAGTGGCGCGGAACCGCCCGGTCGGCAAGGGCTGTCGACGTCACTGCCTCAAGGAGGATTGGCCGTTGTTCAGGCTCTCGACCTTCCGGGTTTCGATGTCGAAGCCGGAGAACCGGGGACCCGGCGCGTGCGATCGCAACCGACAGCGGCAACCCGACATAGCCAGCCCGATCACGCTGACATGCGCGGCGCGCCTCGAAATCCGGTTAAGAAGACGGTCATATCGTGAGGCGTCCAAAAAATCTGCTTTCCCGTCAATTCGGGCAGGTTACCCGCTCCCATGGCGAGGCTCACCGGTGCCAAGAACCATGAGTGAGGGCATATTGCGGAACTCGAATTCCGCAAGCAGTCAGCAGACCTGCGCCTTCGCCTTCAGGCTTGCGGCAGCCATCGCGTAGCCGCCGGCGGCGCCATCGATGAAGTGAACGTGATCGCGCTGCAGCGGCGAGATGACGAGGCAGGTCATCAAGGCAGACTTCTGGCGGTGCAGGCCATAATTGCAGATGCCCGCTTCTTCCGCCTGCTTCAGCCGGTCTTGGATCCGATGCAGCACATCCGCGTCAACGTCGATGGTCATCTTCAAGCCGTCGTCGAACTTTCGGAAATCCGAATTGCTGGCCACCTCGCGTTTGTAGACCTTCGGATCGAAACGGCCAATCGTCCAGCCAAATCGATCGGTTGCTGCCGTAAGCGTCATCAGGAACACGATCCACAGCTTCGACCGCCACCGCCATCCTGCCGGGGCCATCGCCCGCGCCTCGACATCCAGGCCGGCGGGCAGCAGACTGTAGCCCGGGCCGTCCACCGGCACCGGGTGGCCATCGCGCTCCTGCCTGCCGGCGAGGGCGATGATGTCGGAAGCCAGAAACTGAAACCCGCGCAAGTCGCGCGACGCCCCCGGTGTGGCTATGATCGAGACGATTTCGCCATGCCGGGCCTCGATCGGGTTCCAACGGCAGGAGAGGCCGGTCAGATCCGGCCGCGCGCCGGCCGGCGCAGGATCGATGCGGTAGCGCCCCGCTTTCATCTCAGCTTCCGCCCAACTGCCGCCACCGCCGGCGAACATGGCATAGAAGGCCGCTTCGGAAGCCCGGAACCTCGCCACGCGAACGTCGAGGCCATGCGCCCTTATGTCCCCTATCGGCACGATCGCGGCGCGCAAGGTAAGGCCCAGTTCGTCCGCCACCCACCTTTGGACGGCCGCCAGCGCGTTGCGGGCGATCTCCAGCGCCGAGCCGGGAAACGCCACGAGCGCACCGTCGCCGCCGAAGACAAAGGGGAGGTCTTGCCGACCCAGCGCATTGAGCAGCGCCGAAATGACGCTTGCGCCGGCCATATTGACGGTTTTATAGCGCCCCGCCTCGATCGCCTTGGTCGAGCCGACAATGTCGGCAGTGGCCAGCGCCCAGCCATCGGGGAGGGGCCGATAGTTATCGATGTCGGCAACGCTTTCGAACTTTGCGAAGACCGGCAAAGAAGCGACAAACGGGTCGGACGCGACAGCTGTTTCCATGGCCATTAGATAGCATATTCCACGGCTTGAAGGTGAAGTCGATTACGCTTGGAAATTGACTTGCGCAGGCTTTCCGGTGATAGGGTCGCGCGATGCGAATTGCCTTCTACGCGCCGCTGAAGTCACCCAATCATCCCGTTGTTTCCGGCGACCGCCAGATGGCACGGATGCTTGTCAAAGCGCTGGAGCACGGAGGGCATAGCGTCGAACTGGCATCTGAGTTGCGCTTCTATCTACGCCAGCCGGAGTCGAAAAGTTTCGAGGCACTAAAGATCGAGGCCGCAGAGGAAGCCGTGCGGCTGACCAAGCTTTGGGATCGTGACGGCAAGCCCGATCTCTGGTTCACCTACCATCCTTATTACAAGGCGCCCGACTTGATCGGGCCGGAGCTGGCGTCGGCCTTTGCTGTCCCCTATGTGACAGCGGAAGCCTCCTATTCCAGGCGACGCGATGCCGGCTTGTGGGCCGATAGCCAAGCATTGGTGGCGCGAGCCATCGAACAGGCGGCGATGAACATCTGCTTCACCCAAAGGGATCGTCAGGGACTGGCGGATGCTATTCCCAAGGCCGCTTTCGGTATGCTTTCGCCCTTCATCGACACATCGGCATTCCGGGAAATCCCGGCACGGGGTTGTCCGACGCGCCTCATTACCGTCGCCATGATGCGCCCGGGCGACAAACTGGGCAGCTATCGCATGCTGGCGCAAGCGCTCGGCTTGATAGGTCATCTGCCCTGGACCATGTCGGTCGTCGGAGACGGCCCAGCCCGCGACGAGGTCGAAGCGCAATTCGCCGGCCTGCCCGCCGATCGTATCGAGTGGATTGGCTCGATCGAGCCAGCCGCCGTGCCGGATGTCCTTTACACCGGGGGAATCTATGTCTGGCCGGGTTATGGCGAGGCCTACGGCGTTGCCTATCTTGAAGCACAGGCCGCCGGTCTTCCGGTGGTGGCCCAGGACATCGCCGGCGTGCCGGAGGTCGTGCGGGATGGCCAGACCGGGTTTCTAACCCCGCCGGGCGATGTCGCGGCGTTCGCTTCCGCCATTGAAAGGCTTCTGGCCCGTGACGACGAAAGAACCATCATGGCCGCGGAAGCCAGGCGTTTCGTTCTCGAAGAACGTTCCCTCGGTGGCGCAGCTGCGCGTCTGGCCGGACTTATTGCGAAGGTCCCGGTCTCATGACGTCCGATCCGATCTGGCAGCCCTTGGTGGAAGAGCTGGCGCGCCTGCAACGGGCGGGCCGCAAGGCGGAGTTCTGGCTGCGCGACGACGACGCCGTGGATCCGACGCCTGCGCTTAATCGGCTGCTCGACCTCACCGGTGAATTCGCGGTTCCGGTCACTCTGGCCGTCATTCCGGCCCTGACCGACGCGAAGCTTGTCGCCCGGCTTGACGAGGCCCCGCATGCCACGGTCGCGATCCATGGCTGGGCGCACCGAAATCATGCGCCCGAGGACCAGAAAAAGCAGGAACTCGGCGCGCATCGGCCACGCGAGGCGGTGCTCGATGATCTGGCTCGCGGACTGTCGCGAGTAACCGGCCTGCACGGCGCACGTGCCGTTCCGATGCTGGTGCCGCCATGGAACAGGATCGACGCCGGCGTGGTATCCGACCTTGGATCGATAGGTTTTGCGGCCTTGTCAGTCTATGGGCCGCCGAAGCCGGCTTCATTGGCGGTCATCAACAGCAATGTGGACATCATGGATTGGCATGGCACGCGCGGCTGCCTCGATCATGGTCTATTGGTCCAGGCTATCATCGCACACTTGCAGCATGCATCCGACGGCGAGCCGATCGGCCTGCTCACCCACCATCTTGTACATGATGAATCGGCCTGGCTTTTCCTCGAACGATTGTTGACAGTCACCGCACAGGCTGAACCCTGTGCATGGCTTCCGATCAGGACATTGGTCGGGCGCCGCGGGGGTAAAGGAAAATAGCTCAGCGCTTTCTGTGCGATGAGACCGGGAATTTGAGCATCTGGCCATCCCGCGCGGCAAAAGCGCCGGCAAACCTGTCCTTGGCCAGCTTCTCCATCTCGTCCAGTTGCTCGTCGGTGCGTGTCGGATCGTGGTGAAACAGCGCAAGCGCCCGTGCACCAGCAGCCTCACAGAGCTTGACGCCCTGTTGCCATGTCGAGTGCCCGTTACCGCGGCGGCGTTCCATTTCCTTCTCGGTGTAGGTGCAATCGTAAATGACGAGGTCGGCATCTTCGATCAGGTCGAGCACCGACTGATCGAGTTTGTCCGGCTCGTGCTCGGTGTCGGTGATCACCGCCACGACGCGGCCGCCCCATTCGATCCGGTAGCCTATGCAGCCTCCCGGATGGGTGAGACTGCCGGTCCGAACCACCACCCCTTCGCGCGGCCGAAGCACGTCTCCGGATACAAAATCGCGGCAGTCGAGATTTGCCTTGCAGACGTTCATTTTCACCGGAAACCACGGCGGCCGTATGAACTCATCGATAATCTGCCGGGTCGTCATGCGTCCTGCAAGATGCCCGGACCAAAGCGTAAGCTTGACGCTCGGGTCGAAGATAGGCGCAAAAGCCGGCAGCCCGATGATGTGATCGTAATGGCAATGGGTGAAAAGCAGGTCGAAATCGGTCACATCCGACGCCTGAAGCGCCCTACCGGCAGGCCGCAGGCCAGAACCTGCGTCGAACAGAAGCGTATGCTTGCCGCATCGCATCTCAATGCAGATTGTGTTGCCGCCATAGCGAGCGAATTCTGGCCCGGATACAGCAATGCTGCCGCGCACGCCCCAAAATCTGACCAGGAAAAAATCGTCGTCCATGCTACCTTTCGCTCATCATAGCTCTAGGCGCTTCGTGCGTCGATCAGATCCGCGGTCGTATGGCTTAGCCGATCGGCAAGAACCCGCAATATCTCGATGGTCATTTCCGGGAACTCCTTCATAAGCCTCAGGAAATGATCCTTGCGGATTCTCAAGGCCTCCAGATCACTTGCCGCGCTGACGGTGGCAGTGCGGGAGCTGTTGCACAATATGGCGATCTCGCCGACGATCGAATTTGGCAGCAGTTCGGCAACCTTTATCGGCCCGCTGTCGGAATCGACCAGAATATCCGCCCTGCCTGAAAGGATGACATAGGCAGCGTCTGCCTCGTCGCCCTGCCGGAAAAGAATCTGGCCGGCGCTGTAATTCACGCGATCGGATGTGAACGCGAGCAGCTTGAGCTTTGCCGGCTCAATGCCGGAGAACAAGGGAACGCGTTGCAGCATTCCAACTTCATCCTTGAGCAGCATTGTCGCAAACCTTCCTAAATTCGCGTCTGCCAGACTATGACAGAAGTTCCTTGAAGATACCGTTCTCTGCCAAAAGTGTCTCGTGTGTACCGTCTTCCACCAATTGCCCCGAGTCAAAGACGATAACGCGATCGAACATCATCGCCATTGCCGGACTCGTCACGACCCACACAATTGCCGGCGAATGGCCGTCGCGTCTGGCTTCCTCGAGCACGTTTCGCAGCACCTTGTCCTGAACGCGCTGGTCGAGCGCCGACAGCGGCCGGTTGAGAATGAGAAAATCGGGACGCTTGAGCAGAGCCCGGGCAACATCGAGCTTCTGTCGCTGTCCGCTGGTCAGCCGCCTTCCACCGGCGCCGACGTTGAAGTCCAGGCCGACATCCAGAAGCTCGGCATAAAGCCCCAGCTCGTCAAGAATGTCATAGACGATGGAGCGTATGCGGTCCGGCGCGTCGGGATGGTTGTTTCCCACACGGCCGAATAAGACATTGTCCATGACGGTGGCCGCGGCAATGTATTTGGCAGGATCATACCGTTCGATCGCGTTGTGCAGCTCGGGCGGCAGGTTCTCATAGAACCGGTTGCGTGCGGCGACGATCTTGCTCATCAACTCGTCGGTCAGCAGGCCGAAGCGGTGCCGGGGCTCGATATAGGCAAAGCTCAAGGTGATGATCATGGCGCGGTCGGCCTCCGAAACCGCCTCGTAGGGGCGGTTCTTGAGCCGCTGCAGCAAGGTCTCGTAGGCGGGGATCTCCTCGGCGCTCATGAAGGCGAGCTGCTGGAAGAACTGGTGATCTGGCGGCAGGTCGGCAAACAGCTCGATCGCCTGTTCGGCGATCTCCATGCCCATCTCGTAGAGCGTGCTGTCGAGGCCGGCCTGCTTCAGCACGGAAGCAAAGTAGGGATTGGCCGCCAGAGCCTTGTCGGCCAGTTCGGGGCCGGCGGCGGCGCCGAAAAGCAGGTTCTGGCCGATCGTCGCTTCCGTGTTGTAGGCGCCCGGCTCGAAAGGAACCACCAGTTCGCGCAGCCCTTCCTGTTCGAGCCGGGTTCGCAGCGCTGCACGCAGTTCGACGATCCGCCCGGCGAGCTTCGTGTGACGCGTGAGGTCGGCCGAAGAGCGCAAGCCAAGATCCAGAATGTCGCGCGACAGAAGAACCGCGTCGAGCACCCGGCGCACCGCTTCAAAGAGGTCGTGCGGGCCGGTAGCGCCGGCGGAAGCATAGTCGATCCAGTCGCTGTGGACGTCGAAATCCGGATTGCCCGACCGGCGCGCCTCGTCCATGTTCCAGCGCTGCTGGTCTGCCGCGGCGCCGTCATAAGTCACCGATGTCAGCGGTGCATGCTTCAACCCGTAGAGCAAGTTATCGCGCAGGCTTGCTTGGAACAGGAAAACATCCGACGAGGCGTAGGACATGCGCCGGCCGGTCACGGCTTCGGGGAGTTCAAGCAGGTCATCGGCGCCCGAAGCGACCTTTCCACTCTCTGGCCAGTTCAGACGCGCGAAGGCTTCTGCTAGCGCCTCTGCTCCGCCTGTCGGGGTGCTGACCAGCGCCACCGTCTCAGCCGACTTGACCTGCATGGAGACACGGTTGAGGAGCATTGCACCGCCATCGTCTGCCATGGACAGACCGACCGCCGACAGCGGGTTTGTCATCGGACCGGGATCGTCGATCGCCAGTGCCGCGATTCCCGGCGCAATGATATCCTCGACGGTGAACTGTTCAACGACCTGCTGATATTTGACCTGGACATCCTGCCGATCCTGATCCCAGTCGATCAGTTCCTTCATCGGTCCGGGCAGGTCCTTGTAGGCTCCGATCACCGCCACGAGCTGACCGACATCCAGCCGGCCCCCTATGACCAGATACCCGCCGATCATGTAGAACAGAAAGGGCGTGAGCTGTGCGAGAAAATTGTTGAGGAACTTTACCATGAATTTCCATTGGTAAAGATCGAAGCGGATCTTGAAGATGAGCCCTAGCCTAGCAGCTATGTCGGCGCGCTCGTAGTTCGACGTGTCGTGGACGTGAACCGCGCCGATACCGTCGACGATTTCGCCAACCCGGCCGGAAAGCGCGCGCGCCGTCAACTGCCGTTGGCGCCCAAGCACGAGGAGCCGCCGCCGCATCCGCGGGATGAGTACGATCTGGATGATCACGATCACCATCGCTATCATTCCGAGCCAGACGTTCTGGACCATGATGAACAGCATGGCCGTCAGCGCCTGGCCGCCGAGCAGCACCGGCTGCAGGAAGGCATCGCCGATAAAGCCGCCCAGCGGCTCCACCTCATCCTTCACCATTGTCGCCACTTCGGCGGATTTCACCCGCTTGAAGTAAATCGGCGGAAACCGCAGCACACGATCGATCAGATCGAAGCGAATACGCCGCAGCATGCGTTCGCCGAGGCGGCCCTTGTAGGTGTTGATGTAGAGTTTGAACAGGCCGTTGATGACGACCAGCAAGAGGAACACAAGGCTCAGGGCAAGCAGCGTCTCCTTGCGGTCCAGCTGAAAACCGGAGAAGAACTGGACCTCGCCAATGAACGGCAGGTTATAGTGCAATTTCATGAAGGGCAGGGTCGCGCCGGGTTGCTCGAACCCCTTCCCCTGGATCGGGCCGTTGACGATCAGCTTCGGCAGGTCGAAGGACATGAAATATGGGATCATCGAAAGCAGGACGATCATCAATATCCAGATCTGCTGCTTCCGGGTGTGCGTCCAGATATAGCGGGCTAGGCTGGGTTCCATATGCGGCTGTCAGTTTGGAGGAAGCAGGCGGTGAAAGCACCTGCTGGCAAACGATGTATCGGCAATGTCTTCGCGGATGGACGCCGCTGGTCCGGACAGACGCAACCGGCCCCCTTCGTGACCGTGCAACGGCGAAACGGCTGGTGGCATAGTCTCATCCGCAAGTCGAACAGCCTTGGGTGAGGCAATATTGCGTTGTGTAGCCCGAAATCCCAACATAGAAGACGAATATGATGGATGTCACGCAAGCACGCAATGCCGGCATTGACGGGCACGAACAAGCCTTGGACCTCGCCCGGGGAATTGCCGCCTATGTCGACCACCCTCTTGTCGCCGGGCTGGCGCGGGTCATCGCCAAGTATCCGACGGCCGATATCGCCAACGCCTTCAACCACAAGCAGGTCGCCTGCAAGATGTGGGCGCTCGACAAGCTGTTCGAAAACGACGGCGGCCGGTTCGGGCGCATATGGGTTCTGGGCGGATGGTACGGCGTATTGCCGGCAATGCTTTTCAACGACGCCCGTTTCGACATTGCGGCGATCGACAGCATCGACATCGATCCTGAAGTCGGGCCGGTCGCCCGGACCCTCAACCGGGAAGCCGGCGACCGCTTCCGGGCGCTGACGGAAGATATGTACGCACTCGACTATGCGGCCGGTCGGCCCGACCTGGTGGTCAATACGAGCTGCGAACACATAGCCGACCTGGGTGCCTGGCTTGCCCTGCTTCCGCGGGGCACGAAGGTGCTACTGCAATCGAACGATTACTTCAGCGAGCCGACGCACATCAACTGCGTGGCTTCGCTTGCAGCCTTCGAAGCAATGGTGGCGCTACGGGAGATCAGGTTCTCCGGCGAACTGCCGACAAAAAAATATACCCGCTTCATGCTGATTGGAACTGTTTGAAGCGCGTTGCGCGAATCCAACCGAGATATGACCTGCGCTAGGATTTCGAGGACCAGGTTCGATGCCGCTCGCGCAGGATTTGCGCCGAGCGACGGGCGCCTTCCAGATCTAGACGATGCGCGGCTGGCGTCGGTCCCGCAAGCGCCTGTTCGATCGCTTGCGCCAGACACTCAGGCGTCAGGTCCTTTTCCATCCGCACGGTTGCAAGACCGAGCTCTTCGAGCATCAGGGCTCGAACCGTCTGTTCCGTTTCCCCGCCGGCTGCAAAGGGAACGAGCAGCGAGCGACAGCGCGCGCGCAGGACATCGCAGACAGTGTTGTAACCCGCCTGCGAGACCGACAGGCGGGCGCCGGTCAGCAAGCTGGCGAAATCCTCGCGAAACCGAAAGATGGACAGGCCCGGCGTGGCATCGCGTGTAATCGCGTCAAACTCGTCCTTCGGCAGGTTTGGGCCGGTGATCAGACACCATTTCCAGGCGTTGTCGGCATTCCGCGCCGATGCGATGGTGGACCGGACAAGGCTCTTTCCGGCGGCCCCGCCGCCAACCGACACCACAACGTCGAAACGCTCGGAGGCCGCGGGCGCTGGTGGCGCGGCAACGAGCCCCGTGTACGCAACCTCGGCCCTGATCGCTCCCGCCAGTGGAAATGTCTTGTCTAGGGTTGCGAAAGCCGGATCGCCATGGACCATGACAAGGTCAAAATGCCTGTTAACGAGATCGACCGTTTCCTCGTTTCGGCCCGGCTTGACGCGCTCCTGAAGGATATCACGGACGGACGTCACCAGCAGCGGTCTGGGCGACGCCGCGTCGATGGCCTCGATCAGCGGCAAGAGTTCGAAACGCATCTGCCGGCGCCCAAATGGAAACGCCTCGACAATGACGATATCAGGCCTGCAATCCCGGAATGCCTGCAGCAGCATCTCTGAACGCCGTTTCTTGAAATCATCGTCAATGGGCTTGCCCTGCAGGTCGACAAGACCGGAAAATCCTTCATCACCGGAGGTAACAGATGGCAGGGTTACAGATATTGCCCCCAATCCCGGAAACCCCGCGACCGGCGCTCCGCCAGTGACGATGGTTACGTCAAACCCGTCATCGACCAGAGCCGCCGCGACGCGGCTGGAGCGCGCGAGATGGCCGATGCCGAGCAGGTGCTGGACATAGAAGAAAGCGCGCAGCCGCTTCATTCGGCGGCCCGCCACTCCCGTTCGAACAGCTCCTTGAGCTGTCCAATGCTTGCCATGTGATCGAAATTGCCGCGCACGCGCGCCTCTGCGGTGTCGCCGAGGCGGGCACGCAGCACGGGATCACGGATCAGTCGCTCCAGCGCCTGTGCCAGGGCAATTGGGTTTTCCGTCGGAACCAGTAGCCCGGTTTCATCCGGCAATAAAAGCTCCGGCACGCCGGAAATATCGGTCGACACGCAGGCAAGCCGTTGGCTGGCCGCCTCCACCAGAACATTCGGCAGACCATCGCGGTCACCATTTGCGGTGATCCTGCAGGCCAGGGCGAAGATATCGGCGCGGCGGTAGTGCTCAAGCACCTCTTCCTGCGCGAGCGCGCCTTTCCAAGAGATGCGACCATCCAGTCCGAGCTTTTGCGCCAACGCCTTGAGCCGCTCCAATTCCTCGCCGCCGCCAATATGCTCGAAACGCCACGCTAAATCACCGGGCAAGAGGGCAAGGGCCTCCAGCAAGGTGTCGTAACCTTTCTTTGCAACGGCGCGCCCGACACTCAGAACGATAACCGGTTCGTCCGGCGCCGAGCCGTCATGCTGTTTTCGTGCCTCGCCGAAAATGCCGAAGCGATCAAGGTCGAGCCCATGATAGCTCAAATGCACTGACGAGTTGCCGTCGGCGAGTTTTTTCAGACGGTCGAAGCCCGTTTTCGTGCAAGTTACCGTCCAGCGCGCCGAGGAAAGCTTGCTGGCCAGATCCCAATCCGCCGAAGTCCAGATGTCCTTGGCATGGGCCGAGCAGCTCCAGGGCAGACCAAGAAGCTGGCTGGCATAGCGCGTCACCGATGCCGGCGTGTGCGCGAAATGCGCATGCAGCCATACCGCGTCTTCGGGCCATTCGGCCGCTAGCACGAGCGCTTGCCCGAAACGGCGCGCGCGATTGCGCGTAAAGTCGCGCGGCATATCGACGGCCAGCGATCCCAGTGCACGCCAGAAGCCCGGCCGCAGCAAACAAGCAGAAAGCGAGCGAACCACGCGCAGCGGCTCTTCATGCAGATATTCCGGCAGATAATGGACGGGCGCTTTGATCTCGTCATGCACGGGGTGGCGTTTTGCGTCGGTCGGCCGCCTGAGCGCAACGAGTATCAGATCGAACCCCGCACGCTCCAGTCCGAGCAGTTCCTGCGCGATGAAGGTTTCCGACAGCCGCGGATAACCCTTCAGAACCACGACGATCTTGCGATGTTGCAACTCAGTTCATGCCTTCAATAACCGAAAGGTGAGGGCCAGCCTGCCGGTCGAGCAGTTCCGCGACGATTTCGGAAATATGAGGGAGCCCTTCCAGGGTCAGATGTGGATTACTCTGGGATGGACGAGGCCGATTCGGCAGCGCCACCAGTGCATCGGCAAACCGCTGGGAGTCCTTGGCTTCCTCCGGCAAAAGCATTTCGATGAGGCCCAGTTCGGCCGCGCGCCGCGCGCGGATCAGTTGTTCCTGGCGGGGTTCGATGCGCGGCACGATGAGCGCCGGCTTGTCGAAAGAAAGTATCTCGCAATAGGTATTGTAACCGCCCATCGCCACTACCGCCTTGGCGCCGGCAATCAGGTCTTCCATGCGGTTGTCGAACTCGATAATCTTGATGTAGGGGATCGTGGCCCCCTTCTTCAGCAACTTGTTGCGCTTGCGAGCCGGCATGTAAGGCCCAAGCACGATCAGCGCCTTGTGCTGCAATTTCGGATCCTGCTGATAAGCGTCGATGACGTCGTGAATCAATTCGGCCCCGTCGCCGCCGCCACCGGTGGTAACCAGGATATAGTCGCCCTCTGGCCGGTGGCCGGGCAACTGGTTCCGCTGCAGGCTCCGTTGCAGGAAACCGACGAATCTCATTTTTGCCCTGACAGCCGGCGGCACATCCAAACCGGTCAATGGGTCGTAGAAATCCGGCGGGCCATAGGCCCAGACCTTGTCGTAGAACAGGCCTATCTTGCGCATCACATCCCTGCGCGCCCACTCTGCTTCGAGCAGATGCGGTGCATCCATCACCTCGCGCAGGCCAAGCACCAGCGTGGTGCCCCGCGTCTTGAGGTAGGACAGCGTGTCCTCAATCTCACCGCGCAGGCCGAGCGGTTCCTTGTCGACGATGAAGATATCCGGCCGGAAGGTCTCGGCTGTGTGGCGGATGATCGACTGACGCATCCTTAGCGTCTCATGCAGATCGATGTCCTTTTCCAACGAGGTGTATTCGCCGTTGCGCAACTTGATGACGCTGGGGATCTTCACGAAGTCGACACGGGCGCGGTAGTCGAAGGCGCCGGCGATAGTCGCACCCGAAATGATAAGCACCTGAAGCCCACGGAAATCCTCGACTAGCGAATGCGCAATAGTCCGGCAGCGCTGCAAGTGGCCGAGCCCGAACGTGTCGTGGCTGTACATGAGAATTCGAGCGTTTTCTGCGTGCTGGGTCATTCTTGAACGTCTCTTAAAATTCTCGCCTTGAGACCGTGAGCGCCCCCCGGCTTCGAAACCATCCCGGGTGTGAAACACATGGCCGCAATTTCAATTTATATCGCTTCTATGGAATGCCGTTCAGATATGCTTTCTGATCGCCAGTCCGGAACTAGGTGGGTTGGCGAATATCGCCGCGAGGAGTGAGCAGAGACTTCCTGTTGTATTGTGGGATGGATCGAGGAGGAAAACGATGTCAAAAAAATCGGCAGAAGTCATCCCTCTTGATTCCAATCCGGACTGCTAAAAACGATTTCCCCTATCTTGCCCATATAGCCAATTGCTTGATCGGTATACGAAAGGACAAGGTCGCTGGGCGTCGCACGGCGCATTGTTGTAGAGCTCATTCGTGCGCCATTGCACTCGCCTTAGACCAAAGGTGCTGCCCATTATTCTCTTGACGGGCGGTCTGATTGTGATTCACCGACCAGAAATTGAGCCATCTGTCGCCAAGCTAGCCGGAATTTTAGCAATAATCGAGTGGATGCCAGCGCGGTCGCGCCACACCGCCCGCAGCAGGGTGTGTGCGACACCGGTTGCTTGTCGATCGTTATGACCCATGCCAATGCCTTATTGGAGCGGTGACGGTACTTTTTTGAACGGCTTGGGCAGGCGGTCGAACGTCTTGAGGTACAAAAATCGCCCAATTGGTCCCCGATAGTTGGTGAACCCTCGAAAAGTTCTTTGCGGCGATTTCTCTCTAGAACCAAGGTGTAATTTTTTTGACGGCTCTGGTGTCGGTCTCTTATGGGGCAATAGAAACATTCTAGTGTAATTTCAATTAGTTATAGGCTGTTTGAACAATCGAGTGGGAGTAGGGGTTAGCGTAGTCTGGAGTGCTCCGGCGTAGTTTCTCGCAAAAAACGACGCGCTTAAGTCTTTGTTTTCGTGCATGTCGTTGTCCCAAACCGGAACTTTTGGGCGACATGCATTAGCCTACCGTCAGCGCATGTCCGCATTTGCGAGATTGGCCGCCGGTGTGTCTTGAGATCGCCTCATTGGCTGACCGCAATCAGAATTCTAGGCGATGCCGTCCAAAAGTTCCTCCGCCCTGGAAACAGCGGCCGCCTGATGTGGCTGCAAGGGTTGGCCGGCGTAGCTTTCGAAGACCGGCAGGAACGGGTCGTCGATATGCGTCCTGATGCCGGACAACTGCTCCATCACCGCCAGGCCGCAATAGGGAACGTAGGAGGCGGAATAGCCGCCTTCGTGCGACATCATCAGGCGCCCGCCGCAGAGGTCGTCCGCTGCCTGCATCAGCATCCGCGTCATGTCGCGGTAGCTGCCGCTATGCAGCATCATGCGCCCCAGCGGATCGGCCGCCGAGGCGTCGAAGCCCGACGGCACGACGATGAGATCAGGCTTGTAGCGATTGAGCGCCGGTAGCACAACGCGTTCGAAGACGGACATGTAAACGCCGTGGCCGCAGCCGGCCGGCAGCGGTACATTGATGTTGTAGCCTTCGCCCTTGCCCTCGCCGCGTTCCTTGTGAAGACCGCTGTCATGTGGATAAAGCCCGTCCTGATGGATCGAAATGGTCAGTACCGACGGGTCCGAATAGAAGGCGGACTGGGTGCCGTTGCCGTGATGAACATCCCAGTCGACGCAGGCGACCCGCTCGAAGCCATGTTTGGCCCGGTTCTTCAGGATAGCGACCGGAACGTTGCCGAACAGGCAAAAGCCCATGCCTTGCCTGCGCTCGGCATGATGGCCGGGCGGTCGTACCAGCGCATAGCCATTGTCGACATCGCCGCTCAACACCGCATCCATCACCGCTGCCGTGCCGCCGGCGGCCAGACAGGCGATCTCGTAGCTGCCATGGCCGAAGGGGGTGAGATAGCTCGCATCGCCGCCGCGCCCATCACTAAGCAGCTTGATACGGCTGATGTAGTCGCGGTCGTGAAACAGGGCGAGGTCATCCTCGCTCACCGCGATGGAGGCGATCTTGGACAGTTTCTCGGTCAGGCCCGAAACCTCCATCAGATTGCGGAATCGGCGTTTCGTGTCGGCATTCTCCGCATGCTCGCCCGGCTCGATGGTCAGGCTCGGCTGAAAGAACTGCGCGGCATTGCCGGTCTCGTGCCAGAGATAGAGTTCGTGGAAATTCCAGCCTGTCGTCATGTTTTGTCTCCTAGCCCGCCAGGATCATTGACGCGGCGCGTTCGGCGATCATGATCGTCGGCGCGTTCGTGTTGCCCGACACCATTTTCGGAAAGACCGAGGCGTCGGCGATGTAAAGCCCGTCCAGCCCATGAACCTTCATCGACGTCGGATCGACGACGGCCATCGCATCTGAACCCATGCGGCAGGTGCTGGTCGGGTGATAGAGCGTCGTGCAGTGGCCGCGTATATAGTCGGCGATCTCGGCGTCGCTCTCGCATTCGGCGCTCGGCGTGATTTCGCCGGCGAGCATTTCGGCAAGCGGCGACTGCGCCGCGATGCGCCGGCTGATGCGGATGCCTTCGACCAGCGTGGCGGTGTCCGAGCCATCCTCGTCGCTGATGAAGTAACGTGGGTCGATCGCCGGATATTCGATCGGATTGGCCGAGCGCAGGCGAATCTCGCCGCGGCTGTCTGGCCGCTGCAGCGTGGTGTGCAGCGTGATGCCGGGTCTGGACGAAAGGAACCGAACATAGTCTCGATGCGGGCTGATGGCGCCGTAAAGCTGCAGGTCCGGCTCGATATCGGGCCGGCTCTTGACGAAGCCGCCCGCCGCCACCCAGGGTGAGGAACGCGGGCCGCTGCGCGATGTCTGCCATTCGGCGAAGTCGCGCTGCAGCGTCTCGTCGGTCCAGGCGCCGACGCCGATCTTGTCCTTGGTATAGAAGGTGATCGGAATGTTGATGTGGTCCTGCAGATCCTTGCCCACGCCCGGCAGGTCGTGCACGGGAGCAACGCCGACCTGGGCGAGTTCGTCGGCCGGCCCGATGCCCGAAAGCAGCATCAGCTGGCAACTGCCAATCGAGCCCGAGGACAGCACCACCTCGCTGTCGGCGAAAGCGGTCTCAGGTTCGCCATTGACGAGATAGCGGATGCCCTTGACCCGGCCCTTCTCGACGATCAGGCCCGTCGCCAGCACACCGGTTTTCACGGTCAGGTTGGGTCGTTCCCGCGCCGGGCGCAGATAGGCCTTGCCGGTGCCCCAGCGTTCGCCATTCTTGATGGTGAACTGGAACAGGCCGACGCCTTCCTGCTCGACGCCGTTGAAATCGCGGTTCTGCTTGTAGCCTGCGGCCTTGCAGGCCTCGATCCAGGCAAGCTCGTTGGGATCGACATGTCCGACATTGCCGATATGCAGCGGCCCGTCGGCGCCGTGCAGCGGGTCGTTGCCGAGTTCGGCATTGCTTTCACTGGCCTTGAACACCGGCAGCACGTCAGCCCACGCCCAGCCGGGGCAGCCCATCGCCGCCCAGCCATCATAGTCGGACGGCAGGCCGCGAATATAGATCATGGCGTTCAGCGCGCCGGAGCCGCCGATCATCTTGCCGCGCGGCCAGAACACCCGCCTGCCGCGGCAGCCGGCCTGCGGCTCGGTGTAGTAGCCCCAATCGACTTCCGTGTTGAACATGGTCGGCCAGTCCGACGGCACGTCCGAGGCGAGCGGCGCCTCGCGCCCGGCCTCCAGCAGCAGCACCTTGCGGGCAGGATCGGCGCTGAGCCGGTTTGCCAGCACGCAGCCGGCCGAGCCGGCGCCCACTATGATCGTATCGAACATCGTCAGTCTCTCACTTTCCGGCCGGGGTCGGGCTTTGCACAATGCTGCTTGCTGCTGGCTTGCTGTCGGGGCTGGCGCGACGGCGCCCGAGCCAGTCGATGACATCGCCAAAACGGCCGACCAGCCCCTTGGGCATCAGCACCACCGACAGGGCGATGATCAGGCCGAGCCCGAGCGTGCGGAACTCGCCGCTCTCTCGCATCAATTCGTCAGCCAGCACCAGCACCACCGTCCCGACCAGCGGTCCCCAGAACGTGCCGACGCCGCCGACCACGACGATGGCGATGATGAACATAAGTTGCGACATCGACAGCACACCGGGGCCGATCGCCTGGAAATGCGCGGCATAGAAACCGCCGGCCAGCCCGGTGAAGAAGGCGGAGATGCCGAACACCAGAAGCTGCGCCTGGAAGCGGTTGACGCCGCGGGCCACCGCATAGCCCGGATTGTCCTTCAGCGCCCGGAAGGCAAGGCCGATCGGGCTTTTGACGATCGCGTAGGTGAAGACCATGGTGAGCGCGAACAGCACCGCGATGATGGCGTAATTGCCGACCAGCCACTGCGCCCGGAGCAAGGCCCTGGTGCCGAGGTCGCCGAAGCGGGCAAAGCCGACGGCGCCGCCGGTGAACTGGCGGCAGACGGAGCCGACCATGACGAAACATTCGGTATCGGTGACGATCAGCAGATACATCGTCTGGGCGATCGCCAGCGTCAGCAGCGCCACATAGACGCCGGTCAGGCGAAGGCAGGCGAGGCCGACGACCAGCGAGAACAGCACGGCGCCCAGCGCGCCAGGCACAAGTGCTGCCCAGACGTTCCAGCCGAAATAGAAGCAGAGCATCGCCGTCGCATAGCCGCCGAAGGCAAAGATCGCCATTTGCGCCAGCGAGAAGATGCCCGAGAAGCCGAACAGGAGGTTCCACTGCGAGGCGATCGTCGCATAGAACAGCGCCAGCACGATCTGGCCAAGGATGTAGCGGCTGTCGACCAGGAACGGCAGCGCGATCGCAGCCGCGATCAGCATCAAGCTGATGGCAAGATCAGTCCTGGCCGAGCGGGACATGGAGGAACGGGACATGGGACGTGTCTCTGTCATGATGCCCTCACATGCGCCGGATTTCGGCGTGGCCGAAAAGGCCGGACGGCCGCCAGATCAGCACGCCAATGACGACGAACAGCAGCGATGGAAAGCCCCACCTGGCGCCCAAGGCGTACTGGACGAAGGATTCGAGCAACGCCAGCCCAAGTGCTGCTGCGATGGCGCCCGGCAGATTGCCGAGACCGGCGACCACGCACATGATGAAGGCCTTCAGCATCGGGTCGTTGCCGAGTGGCGGCGACAATTGCGTCATCGACGAGACCATGACGCCGCAGATGCCGGCGAGCGCGCCCGACAGCATCAGCACCTGCAGGTAGACGCGGTTGACGGCGACGCCCATGAGTTGCGCCGCGTCGCGGTTCTGCGCCGTCGCCCGGATCGCACGGCCCATCCGCGTGCGGCCGAGCGCCGCCGAGACGACCACCATCATCACGACCACCACCGCGATGATCAGAAGGTTCTGCCAGGGCAGCGTCAGCGGCCCCAGGCGTAAGGCACCGGCGATCGAGACCGGCTGCTTCAGCGGCTGCCCGCCATAGGTCAGGAGGATGGCATTCTCGAGGGCGATGCCGATGCCGACCGTGGCGATCATGACGTTGGCTTCGAATGTCGATTTGTCGTTCTGCAGGAGATTGCGAACGATCGCGAAATAGAGGATGGCGCCGGCCAAAGCACCCGCGACGATGGCACCGGCGAAACCGATCGCGACCGGCAGGCCGAGCGAGGTGATCACCGTGAAGGCGACGTAGCCGCCAAGCGTCAGCATCGCCGCATGGGCCATGTTGAGCATGCCCATCGAACCCCAGACCAGCGACAGCCCGACCGTCGCCAGCGCATAGAGCGCGCCCGAGGTGAAGCCGGCGACGAGAATGGCCATGAGAACGTCGGTCATGGCGTCAGCCTCCGAGATAGGTTGCGAGGAGTTCGTCGCGCGCCATCAGTTCGGCGGGCTTGCCTGACCAGACGATGGCGCCGTCGTCGAGCAGATGCAGGCGGTCGGCGAGGTCCTCGACCCGGGCCGGGTTCTCCTCCACCAGCAGGATCGTGCGCCCAGCCTTGCTCAGTTGCGAAATGACGTCGTAGACCTGATCGATGATCAGTGGCGCGAGGCCAAGCGACGGCTCGTCGATCAAAAGGATGCGCCCGCCCATCATCAGGCCGCGGCCTATGCCGACCATGCGCCGTTCGCCGCCCGACAGGCTCGAGGCGATCTGGTTGCGACGGTCGGCAAGCTTCGGCAGAAGCGCGTAGACCTCGTCCAGCCGACGCGCGATCTCGGCCTTGTCCGGCGCGAGATAGCCGCCCATCAAAAGGTTTTCGAGCACGCTCATCTGCGCGAACAGCATATCGCCCTGCGGCACGTGGGCGACGCCCAGCATCGCCGTCTCATGCGGCTTGCCGGACAGGCGCCGGCCGTCGATGCTGATCTGACCGCCGCGCAGCGGCACCAGGCCGGAAATGGTCTTGAGCAATGTCGACTTGCCATGGCCGTTCGGGCCGACGACGGTGACGAATTCACCGGCATGAACGGTCAGCGAAATGCCCTTGAGCACGTCGAGTCCGTCATAGCCGCAGACGATGCCGTCGAGTTGCAGGACAGGTGGTTTTGCGGCTGCGCCCGTCATGGCGTTCCCCCCACCGCCGGATTCGTCGCGGCAGCTTGCTCATCGAAGAATTTCTTCAACCGTTTCTGCGTGCCCTGGCCGAGATAGGTTTCGACAACGGTCTGGTCCTCGGCGACCTTGTCCGGCCGGCCTTCGAATATCACCTTGCCATGGTGCATGATGATCACGCGGCTGGAGAGCGCCAGGAGAAAGCGCATGACGTGCTCGATCAGGACGATGGTCAGTCCCTGGTCGCGCAGTTTCAGCACCATCGCCATGATCTGGTCGATCTCGGCGACGTTGAGCCCGCCCACCGGCTCGTCGAGGAAGAGCATTTTCGGCCGGGTGGCGATGGCGCCGGCAATCATCAGCAGCTTGCGGTCGAGCACCGGCAGCCGCGCCACGGTCTCGTCGGCCTTGGCCGCAAGCCCGACGAAGTCCAGCGCTTCGATCGTTGCCTGCCGGACATCCTCGCCGAGGCGGAAGCCGGCCAGCCTTCGCCGCTGCCGGCCGAAATAGGCGGCGATCTCGATGTTTTCGCGAACGGTCAAGCTGTCGAAGGCGGCATTGAGCTGGAAGGTGCGGGCGATGCCGAGTTGGCAGATGCGGTCGGCCGGAAGCGCCGAAATGTCGGTGTCGCCGAAATGCACCCGGCCGCCACTGGCCGGCGTGATCCCGGTCACCACGTCGAAGAAAGTTGTCTTGCCGGCGCCGTTTGGCCCACCAATGCCAACGATCTCGCCCGCATTGACCACCATCGACACGCCGTCGACGGCGGCCAGCGAGCCGAACCGTTTGACCACACTGTCACAAACCAGCATCGGACCGGCGGCCTCAGTCATATTTCTCACCCAATGGAGCCGGTCGGGCAAAGGGCCCGGCCGGTGTCGTTGGTTTCATTTCCGCGTCCGGTCACTTGATCCATGGCGGCAGGATGAAGCTGTCCGTGGCATAGAGCACCGGCGCGATCAGCTTTGGATCGGTTTTGTAATCCTGATGCTGCAGGAACTGGTGCGGCATGCCAAGCGACGGATCGGCCACCTGCGTAGGATAGCAGAAGGCCGATTGGCCGGCCGGATCGGCCCGGTAGGTGCCGTTGACCCCGCGATAGACCAGGCGCTTCATCGCATTGGCCACCTTGGTGGTCTGCGCCTTGTCCATCGGTTCGCCTGGACCACCGGCGATTGCCGCGGCAAGCGCCCACATCCACAGGCCGTCATAGGTCTGCGATCCCGTGATGTAGGCCGAGTTCGGACCGAATTTGGCCCGGTAGCTCTCGCGGAACGGCTTGGAGAAATCGTCCGGCAGGCAGCCGATCACCGTCGAATAGACGACGCCGTTGACCGCCTCGCCGCCGATCTCGCGGAAAGCCGGCAGCGATGGTCCGTACTGCATGTAGATCAGGCTGTTGATCGGCTCGGCGAGGAACTGGACCATGAACTGCGCCAGGTCCTGCGGCAGGAAGTGCGTGACCAGGATCGCCGCCGGCGGGTCCTGGCGGAGTTTCGCCAGCGTCGGTCCCCATTGGTTGGTCGGGAACGGAACGGTCTCGAACAGACTAACCTCGAAGCCGTATTCGGCGGCCTTGTCGCGGATCGCGTTGGCGATGACGATCGAATATTCGTTGGCAGACGGGATGATGGCGATCTTCTTGTTGGGCGCCTTCCATTTGCCGTCCGCGGCAAGCGTCTTGAGGAAGTTCAGGCAGCCCGGTCCATACCAGAACTCCGGCGGATCGCCCTGGAAGGAGCTGTAATAGCGGGCAGGGTCGGTCTTGAACTTCTCATTGTGCGAAATCAGCGTGTTGTAGTGCATCATGATGACGTCGTTGTCGGCGGCGACGTCCATCTCGATCATGTTGGTGCCGAGATTGTAGCCATTGATGATGACCGGCGCCTCGAAGCGGTCGATCAGGCGCTGCATCGACTGGCTGACGAGGTCGGCGCCCATTTCCTTGGTGTCTTCGATGTGGATCTCGACAGGCCGGCCGAGAATGCCGCCCGCCGCATTGATCTCCTCGGCGGCAAGTTCGAGACCGTTCTTGAACTCGATGCCGTCGGCGGCGGCGATGCCGGACATCGGCAGGGCCGAGCCGACCGGAATGGGCTTGGTGTCCTGGGCGATCGCCGCAGTGTTCATATCGGCAAGAAGCGCGGCACCGGCCGCACCCGCGCCGACCACGCCCTGCAGCATTGCACGTCTGTTCATCATGGCAAAGTTCCCCTTTTTGGCGTTGGTTAGAGTCTTTTCTTCATGCGAAATCTTTCACACCAGATCTTTCTGGCGAAACGCGTGGGTCATGGGCACGAAAGCGGCTTCCAGGTCGGCTGCCGCCGAAAGCACGCGGGCATCGTCGCCGCGCGCGCCGATGATCTGGAAGCCGACGGGCAGGCCCGCCTCGGTCATGCCGCAAGGGATGACGCAGGCGGGTTGCTGGCTGAGATTGATCGGGTAGCTGAACGCCGCCCATTCGATCCATCGCGAGAGGCCGCTGCCCAGAGGCACTTCAAGGCCAACGTCGAAGGCTGGAATCGACGTCCCCGGCGAAACGATGAAATCATAGTCGTCTAGCAGCCGGTCCATGGCGGCGCCGAATTCGGCGCGCTCCAACTGTGCGGCGACGAGCGTATGGACGTCGAACGCCGCCCCAGCCTGCGCGACCTCCAGGAAGCCCGGATCGATGCCCGCCCGTTCGCTCGGCGGAACCAGCGCCAGCCGCGCCGCGGCGCCGGTGAACCAGTGATGCTGGAACAGGTCGAGGAGATCGCCACCGGGAAGATCAATCGGCTCGACCGTCGCGCCGAAGGCGTCGAAACACGTCAAGGCGTGGGAGACGACGGCGGCGATCCCGGAATCCAGCGCTCCTGAAGGCGGCTTCGACCAGTAGCCGATCCGAGCGCCCCGCAAAACTTCTTCGATCCGGCCAAGCGGCGCCAGCGTTCCCACGCCTTGCTGCCAGTCGCTGATATCGCGGCCGGACATGGCGCCGGCCATGACGGAAAGATCGAGTGCTGTCCGCGCCATCGGTCCGATATGGGCGACGGTTCCGAACGCGCTGGACGGATAGGCGGGCACGCGGCCGAAGGTCGGCTTCAATCCGGCGATGCCGGTGAACGAGGCCGGAATGCGGATCGAGCCGCCGCCATCGGTACCGAGATGGAAGACGCCGGCGCCGGTGGCGGCGGCCACCGCCGCTCCGCCGGAGGAACCGCCGGGGGTCTTTTGCGCATTCCAGGGATTGCGCGTGATGCCGCAGAGGCCGCTGTCGGTAATCGCCTTCCAGCCGAATTCGGGCGTCGTCGTCTGTCCGATGAAGACGGCGCCGGCTCTGCGCAGCAGGGCAACGGCGGGGGCATCCTTGTCATAGGCGGCGGAAGTCGTCGTCCTGCTGCCGTAACGCACGCTCCAGCCCTCGACCCAGACGATGTCCTTCAGCGTCGTCGGTATGCCGTCGGCTGCCGACAGCGGCTCGCCTGCCCGCCATCGTTTCTCGGAAGCACCTGCGGCCTCGATCGCACCCTTGCGGTCGATCATGGTGAAGGCGTTGAAAAGCGGATTGATCGCTTCGGCGCGATCCAGCGCCGCCAGCGTCACCTCGACGGGCGACAGCGATCCAGCGCGGTAGGCGGCGCTAAGCTCCGCAGCAGCCAGGCGGCACAGATCATCGGCGTCGGCAATGGGAGACAGCCCATTCGGCATGCAGTTCGAACCCCTCACTTCATGGCCGCTCTTCCGGCAGCCTTGTCAGCCCGGGCAATCTGGCGGGTTTTTTCATCACCATAAAATGTATTGTTGTGGGGAATATTCGCTATTTAATGTAACAAAGAGCCATGAATCTGACCATTCGGCAGTTGCGCTATGTCTGCGAAGTCGCCCGCCTTGGCAGCGTGCTGGCGGCCTCCAGATCGCTCTACATCTCGCAATCCTCCATCCTCGCGGCGATCACTCTGGCCGAGGCCGGGATGGGGGCGCGCATTTTCGACAGGCGGCCGGCGCGCGGCGTCTCCATCACGCCGGCCGGCCAACGCTTCGTCGCCGCCGCCCGCATCATGCTGGCGGCGGAAACGGAGTTCAACCGGTCGATCGGAGACCTCAACGGGCGCGTGCCGAAGGTCCTGCGCATCGGCTGCTTCGAGCCGTTCGGCGCGCTGTTCATGCCGGAGATGCTGCGCAGCTACCTCGACAACGTCGGCGATGTCGAGATCGACCTTGTCGAGGCCGACCAGGTCCAGTTGCAGGAACGGCTTGTCGCCGGCCAGATCGATCTGGCCATTCTCTACGACATCGGTCCAATCGGTATCGACAGCGTCACCCGCATCTGCAAGGTACCGGCGCATGCCGTGCTCAATGCGGACGATCCCCTTGCCGCGCGCGACGGCATCTGGCTGGCGGAACTGGCGGCACGGCCGCTGGTGCTGCTCGACCTGCCGCACACGGCGACCTATCTCCTGACCCTGTTCGACGTACTGGCGAAACGACCGGAGGTGCGCTTTCGCACGCGCTCTTATGAAACGGTGCGCTCGGCCGTCGCATCCGGCTTCGGCATGGCCGTCCTCAACATGCGGCCGATCGGTCGCGCCACCGCCGATGGCGAGGAGATCGTTCGAAGACCAATCCTCGATGAACTGCCGCCACCCACGCTAATCGTCGCCGACATGTACGGGTCGGCAAAGCCACTCTTCGTGCGTGTCTTCATCGACATGTTCCATCGCTTTTTCAGCGCGGTGGGCCCTTCGGGCTTTTCGGTGACGACGCCGGAGCGCGAACCTTTTCTACTGGTCGCCAGGGACGATGGCTGAGCCGCCCCCCTGGCGTTGCGGACATTTACAGGACCGGCGTTGCAACCGCGCCGGAGGCGCGGGTTCCTGATCGAGATGTTCGAGATCGACGGGCGGCTCGGCGACAACTCTTCGGTGCGCGCCCACGTTTCACCAACACCAATGCTCGGTCGCCTGCTCGCAGGTTGGAGCGGAGACGGTACTTTTCGAGACGGCTTGGGCACGCCGTCGAACGCCGCAAAGTGCAAGAAATCGCTCGATTGGTCCCGATAGTTGGTGAACCTTAAAATAGGTGGCTGCCTGCTGAGACGTACAAAGGATCGCCGGTATCGAAGCCTACCGGCGCGACAAATGACGAAACCGGCGCACAGATTGCATGAGCACTGGCCATTGCCGTTAAACTGAAGTTTTGGCGCAACCACTCGGTTGCGGGCGCGTTTGTGAGCAAGGGCATCGATTGGAGGGATAGATTCGTCAACAGTTCCAAGCACAAGCGCCCGGATTACGAAACTCGCTGCGGTGCGCTGGCTCGCGCTGTGGTTATGCTTGGGAACCTGTTCCAGCTGCTCGGGAGCCCAGTCGGCGCTTGATCCGGCCGGAGAGGAAGCGCGCCAGATCGCTGACCTTTTCTGGCTCATGGCCATTGCTGGCGGTCTTATCTGGCTGACGGTCATCGGTCTTCTGGTCCACGCGATACGTCATGAGCGCACTCCCATAGACGAGCATATTGCAAGTCGGCTGATTTTCTGGGGCGGGGCAGCCATTCCTTCGCTACTCCTCTTTCTCTTGCTAGGCTATGCGCTTTGGTTGATGCCTGGACTGAGACCTTTCGCAGGAGCCGTCGAAGCCGATGGTCTCAGGATCGAAGTGACCGGTGAGCAATTCTGGTGGCGGGTCGCCTACCACCCGGCTGACGGCGGAGTTCCTATTCTTTCCGCCAACGAGATCAGGCTGCCGGTTGGCGAGCGCGTCGAGTTCTTGCTGAAAAGCACCGACGTCATCCATTCCTTCTGGATTCCCGCGCTCGGTGGCAAGATGGACATGATCCCGGGTCGCGTGAATCGGCTCTCGTTGCTGGCGACCAAACCTGGCACCTACCGCGGCCCTTGCGCGGAATATTGCGGGACCTCGCACGCGCTGATGACCTTCACGGCCGTCGCCATGCAGCCCGCTGCCTTCCGGGAATGGCTGGCTGTGCGGGCGAACCCTTCGCCCGGCGCATCCTTGCCCGGACGCGACATATTCCTTCGCAACGGCTGCGGCGCGTGCCACCGCGTTGCGGGCACACAAGCTGAGGGTGGTGTCGGCCCGGATCTCTCGCATATGGGTTCGCGGGGAACGATTGGTGCCGGCGTTTTGCCCACCGACGATGAGGCCGTTCGTAGCTTCATCGCCCATTCGCATTTGATCAAGCCGGGTTCGAAGATGCCCGACTTCAACATGCTGCCCCAACAGGACATCGCCGAAATCGCCGCCTGGCTGAAGGGGCTCGAATGACAACCCTCAAAGCCCGCATCAAGCGAAACGCCTTGCCCTCCGCAGAGAAGATCGAGGAAGAACAGCTGCGCCTCGTCTGGAAGACGCCGATCGGCTGGCGTTACTGGACTTCGGTCAACAATACGCAGGTTGGCCTCTGGTACGGGGGTGCGGCCTTTGCCTTCATGCTGTTTGGCGGCGTTCTGGCGCTTCTTGTGCGCACGCAACTCGCGGTTCCGGGAAACAATTTCCTCTCTGCCGACTTCTATAACCAGGCCTTTACGCTGCATGGCACCGTGATGATGTTCCTGTTTGCCGTGCCTATCTTCGAGGCCGTCGCGATCTTTCTGCTGCCGCCGATGCTAGGTGCGCGTGAACTGCCATTTCCCCGTCTCGGCGCCTTCGGCTTCTGGAGCTTTCTGATCGGCGGTGTCTTCGTTTGCGGTTCGATCTTCTTCGACGCCGCTCCCTCTTCAGGCTGGTTCATGTATCCGCCTCTTGCCACTGACAAGGCATATTCCGGCATTGGTGCCGACATCTGGCTGCTGGGCCTCTCCTTTATCGAAGTCGCCTCCATTGCTGCGGCGGTCGAACTGATCGTCGGCATCATGAAGTGCCGTGCGCCGGGCATGCGCATCAACCTAATGCCACTGTTCGCCTGGTACCTGCTGATCGTCGCGGGCATGATCCTATTCGCTTTTCCGCCGCTGATCGCCGGCGACATCCTGTTTGAGATGCAGCGCATGTTCGACTGGCCGTTCTTCGACCCGACGCGGGGCGGCGACCCACTGCTGTGGCAACACCTGTTCTGGATCTTCGGGCACCCCGAGGTCTACATCATCTTCTTGCCCGCCATCGCGCTGATGGCGATGATCGTGCCAACCTTTTCGCAACGTCCGATCGTCGGCTATTCCTGGATCGTGCTTGCCGCTGTCGGCACCGGCTTCCTATCGTTCGGCCTCTGGATCCACCACATGTTCGCGACCGGCCTGCCGCAGATCTCGCTGGCATTCTTCTCGGCCGCCTCGGAAGCGGTCGCGATTCCAACCGGCGTGCAGATCTTCGTCTTCATCGCCACCATGCTGGCCGGACGTGTCATCTTCTCGGTGCCGATGCTGTTCGGCGCCGGCGGGCTCGCTATCTTCGTCATCGGCGGGCTGACCGGCGTGATGGTCGCGCTCGTGCCGTTCGACTGGCAGGCGCACGATACCTATTTTATCGTCGCACATCTGCATTACGTGCTGATCGGTGGAATGCTGTTCCCGCTGGTCGCCGGCGTTTACTATTATTACCCGCTGATCAATGCGCGGATGCTCTCGCCCCGTCTCGGGCGCACCGCCTTCTGGCTGATGTTTGCCGGCTTCAACGTCGCGTTCTTTCCGATGCATCTCAGCGGCCTGCGCGGGATGCCGCGCCGCGTCTTCACCTACCCCGAGGGGATCGGTTGGGACTGGCTGAATCTCATCTCCACGATCGGCGCCTATGTTTTCGCGGCAGGGGTGCTGGTGGTTGTCTTCGATGTTGTACGGCCGAAGCATCGCGAACCCCGCAGCGAGCAGAATCCGTGGAAGGCGGGCACGCTCGAATGGCTGAACGAGCCCGAGGAGAACTGGGGCGTTCGATCCATTCCGATCATCGAGAGCCGGTATCCGCTTTGGGACCAGGCGGATCTGATGCAAAAGGTCAATGAGGGCGCCTATTATCTTCGCAGTGCCAAGGAGAATCGCCGCGAGACGCTCATCACCTCGGTGCTCGACGCCCATCCGCTACAGTGCCAGCGCGTGGCGACATCAACCACGATCACAATAATCTCGGCCGCATTGCTCGGCGGCGTCTTCGTCGCGCTCACCTTCGAACTCTGGATCCTCGCCCTATTGTCGGGCATCGGCACACTCTCTGCCGTTCTGTGGTGGCTCTGGACCGGCACCGGCGAAACCCCGGAAAAGAAGACCAAGGATGTCGGCCTTGGATTGCGCTTGCCGCTCTATGCCTCCGGTCCGGATTCTGTTGGCTGGTGGGCGATGTTCATTACAATGGTTGGCGACGGAACTGCCTTCGCCAGCCTCATCTTCGGCTATTTTTTCTACTGGACCATCCATCCCGACTTCACTCTGGGGCAGCCGGGTCCCGGTATGCGGTGGCCGATGATCGCGCTGTCTCTCTTCGTCGCCGCATGGGCCGCGATGCTTGGTGCGCGCCGACTGAACGCAAGCGGGTGGATCGACGGCGCACGCGTTGCGCTTGTTGCTGCGTTTCTGCTGACGCTTGCTGCCTCTGCAGCCGGTTTTGCCGGACCCTGGCAGCATGACATGCAGCCGACCGCGCATGTCTATCCGGCGATCGTCTGGATTCTCGTCATCTGGGCGCTTGCTCATGCCGCGGTCGGATCCGTCATGCAGCTCTATTGCCTTGCGCGCAGCCTCGCCGGCCGCCTGACGCGGGAGCACGACATGGAACTGCACAACGTCGCGCTCTACTGGCATTTTATGGCGATCACCGCTGTCATCACCTTCGCCGTCATCGGTCTTTTCCCGGAAGCGATGTGAGACGGTGATGCGCATCATTCCCAAAGAGGTCGAAACGCTCTGGACGCTCTTCACCGCGCCCGTGATCTGGGCCGGACATTTCCTCGCCTGTTATGCACTGGCCGCAATCTGGTGTGCCAAGCGCGGTGACCTCGGTTTCGCTGTCGTCCAGGCTGGCATAGTGGCTATGACGCTGGGGGCACTCGCGATGATCGTCTTGTCCGGGTGGCTCGCCTGGAGGCAGTGGGGCTTCGGCACGAACGACCCGCCGCACGACGATCCCACAGCGACGGACCGCAACCTCTTCCAGGGGTTTGCCACGCTACTGCTTTGCGGCCTGAGCTTCGTCGCTGTGCTTTACGTGGCGCTGCCGCTGCTCTTCATCGACGGATGCTCCTCATGAGGACGGCAAGCCTGTTGCTGGGCTTCGTCACCCTCGCGCTGGTCTGGGCGGGACCGCTGCTCGATGCGTGGCGTGGCTCGTTCGCGGCTCACATGCTTGCCCACATGGGCGTCGTCGCGATCGCGGCGCCGCTGATAGCAATCGGTATTGCCAGGACGATACGCTCCGTGGCCACCGCCGCTCCCCTTATCGCCTCTCTCGTCGAACTGATTGTCGTCTGGGGCTGGCATGCGCCGGCTGCGCGCCAGTGGGCCGAGACATCGACCATCGCCACCATGATCGAGCAGGTGTCCTTCCTTGGTGCCGGGCTGTTCCTGTGGCTGACGTGCATGGCGCCGCGCAATGCCGATGCGCCGGCCAGGGACGCTGCCGGCGCCTTCGCGTTGCTCCTGACCTCCATCCACATGACGTTGCTTGGCGCGCTGCTCTCGCTCGCCTCGCGACCGCTCTATGGCCTCGGCGAAGTGACGTGCTTTGGCCTCGTGCTCGGGGCGGGACAGGACCAGGCGCTCGGCGGCATCATCATGTTGATGATCGGCGCTGCCGTTTACCTCGCCGGAGGCGTCTTCCTGCTTGCCAGGCTCCTGAGCGGCAAAACCGAGAGGCTGGCCGGCTGATGCACGTCAACTGGAAACACTTGGCGATAGGCTTGGCGATCTTGCCGGCCGCGGTGCTTTTCGCGACCTGGATCGGCTTCTTCAACGTTGGTGCCTCGACCGGCCACTGGAAGGTGACCGAATGGTTCCTGCACTTCGCGATGCGCTCGGCCGTGCGGACATACGCACTCACGGTCAAGGTGCCGGACGAGCTGCCGCGCTACGCTATTCAGCCGGCTGCCGGCCATTTCGCGCGCGGCTGCGCCATCTGCCACGGTGCGCCCGGCGAACCGCGGTCGCCCGCCGTCCTTGCGATGCTGCCGCAGCCGCCGGACCTTGCCGGCAAGGTCGGCGAATGGACGGACGCCGAACTCTTCCGCATCGTCCAGCACGGCGTGCGCTTCACCGGCATGCCGGCCTGGCCGACGCAGCAGCGCGACGATGAAGTCTGGGCGATGGTCGCCTTCCTGCGCGAACTGCCGACGATGGACGAGGCGCGGTGGCGCGACCTTGCTTATGGCAGTAGCGAACCGTCGACTGGCCAAACACAAGGCCTCGAACGCGCACTCGCCGACTGTACCCGCTGCCACGGCACGGACGGGCTCGGCCGGAGCCCCGCAACGCCCGTCTTGGCCTCTCAGCGCAAAACCTATCTTCTTGAAAGTTTGAGAGCCTACGCTGCCGGCCACCGCCAGAGCGGTGTCATGGGAATTTCTGTCACCGCTGTCGACCCTGCGCTCCTCGCCGATCTCGCGCGGCATTTTTCCGCGCTGCCTGCGCCTGCAACGTCGACGCAACCGGACCGTGCCCGGATCGCGCGTGCCGATGAGATCGCGCGACGCGGCATCCCGGAGCGCGACGTTCCGGCATGCCTGGGTTGCCACGGTCGTCCGGACCGCAACCCCATCTATCCGGAACTGTCCGGACAGCCCGCCAAATACATTGCGACCCAGCTCGAGCTTTTCCGCGAGGAAAAGCGCGGCGGCACGCGCTTCGCCCATCTGATGCGCAACGCTGCTAAAAACCTCTCGGACGAAGATATTGCCGCACTGGCCGCCTATTTCGCGCAAATGTCGCGTGCCGCCGCAACCGGAACGCCCTGATGGCGTTACGTCACTGTCCCAATCCTCGGGAATATCCAATGCGAAAAATTCTGGGCGTCTTACTCGTCATTGTCGCCTTCGTCGTAATCGCGGGGGCAGGCTTGTTCTTCTTCTCGCGCGAACAGGCCACCGTTCCGATCGAGCAGACCTACGGTCCAAACCCGACGCTTGCCGAACCCAATCCGACCTGGATACCCACGGTCCACGTTGCCGAGGCGACCCCTTGGCCCCAAGGCAAGATGCCGGTCGCCGCCAAAGGCTTCGCCGTCAACGAATTCGCTGGCGGCCTCGACCATCCGCGCTGGCTGCACGTGCTGCCCAATGGCGACGTGCTGGTCGCCGAAAGCAATGCGCCGCCAAAACCTGACGAAGGTTTTTCCATACGTGGCTGGTTCATGAAACTGTTCCAGAGCCGGGCTGGCGCCGAGGTGCGGAGCGCCAACCGTATCTCGTTGTTACGCGACGAGAACGGCGATGGCGTGGCTGAGACCAGGACAGTCCTCCTCAGCAGCCTCTTCTCGCCCTTCGGCATGACGCTGCTCGACGGCAAGCTCTATGTCGCCAATGCCGACGCGGTCGTCGCTTTCCCCTATCGCGATGGCGACGCCGAGATCACTGCTCCGTCCGAGAAGATCGTCGACCTTCCGGCCGGCCGCAATCACCATTGGACCAAGGACGTCATTGCCAGTCCGGACGGAACGAAGCTCTATGCCACCGTGGGCTCCAACTCCAATGTCGGCGAAAACGGCATGGAGGAGGAAGAAGGCCGCGCCGCCGTGCATGAAATCGACCTCGCTACGCGGCAGACGCGGCTCTTTGCGTCGGGTCTGCGCAACCCGAACGGCCTCTCCTGGAACCCTGAAAGCGGGGAACTCTGGGCGGTCGTCAACGAGCGGGACGAGATCGGCAGCGACCTCGTTCCCGACTACATGACATCGGTCAGGGATGGCGCCTTCTACGGCTGGCCCTACAGCTATTTCGGCCGACACATCGATGTCAGGGCGGAGCCACCGCGTCCGGACCTCGTCGGCAAGGCGATCGTGCCCGACTACGCACTCGGGGCGCACACCGGGTCGCTTGGGCTCACCTTCAACACCGCCGACCTGTTCGGCCCGCACATGAAGAATGGCGCCTTTGTCGGCCAGCATGGTTCATGGAATCGCATGCCGCGAAGCGGCTACAAGGTGATCTTCGTGCCGTTTGCCGACGGCAAGCCGTCGGGGCCGCCGCAGGACGTGCTTACCGGATTTCTGAGCAACGATGACAAGGCATTCGGCCGTCCGGTTGGCGTTGCCATCGACCGAACTGGCGCATTGCTGATCGCGGATGATGTGGGCAACAAGATTTGGCGGGTTATCCCGGCGGCCGACTAGGCCGGCGCATCGCTTCGGCGCGTGGAAGGGTTGGGCTCATGCCAAAACGACCGAGGAGCCGAGCGGATCGGCGCCATTTTTGGCGGAACAGGGTTTCTCGGCCGCGGGCTCGCGCAAAGTTGCCTGGCGAAGAAGTTTCGGGTGCGCGCTGTGTCCCGCCATCCTCATCGCGCGAAACCAAACACGGCGACGACCGTGCCCAAGGTGCACGAGCCGGTCGAGGCCGATGCATGGTTCCAATTTGGCTTGCGGTTTGCGCGCCCAAGGCTGGTTTGATCAACTGCACACCAGGACCGTGACGATAACTGAAACCGTCGCGAGCTCCGGCCCTTGGGCCAAGCGGCCACATAAGTTTATTCGTTTTTGACCAATACGCGCCGGCGGATTCCTGTAATCTTCAGAAAAACACCGGGCTAACCGGGGCCAACCAGAAAGGTCGGGGAATGAAATACGTCGTCGATACGATCGGCGGTCCCACAGGCGGTGATGCCTGGCAAGCCGCTGTTACCGAAGCCTATTTTCCGCTCGACACCGAGTATCGGAACCGTCGTGAATTTTCGGGCACGCTGGAAACCTTCTCGCTTGGGCTCGTCAGCGTGTCTAAAATGCGCTGCGATGCCGTAAGCTATCGCCGCCATCGCCGCCACTTCCTCAACGAACGTGACGCCAGCCTGCTCATCACCATCCCGGAGATGTCGGAGGTGAATTTCTCGCAAGGGTCGAGGACCGTCAATTGCGGTCCGGGGGGCTTCCTCGTTGAGAGGGGAGACGCGCCTTACGAATTCTGGCACGGCAAGCCAAACGCGCTGTGGGTCCTGAAGGTGCCATCGTCGAGCGTTCGGGCGCGGATCGGGTCTGCCGAACGGCTCAGTGCGCTCAGTTTCGACGCGACCCAGGGCGTCGCCGCGCTCTTCCTCGACACGGTGCGAACCACGATCGGCCATGTCGATGAGATCACTGAAGTCGCTCGTGAGATGATGGGCAGGCACATCCTGGAAATGCTGTGCCTGTCGATCGTGAGCGACGATCGCGTGCTGGACAGCAGCATCTCGTCGATCCGGGCCGGCCATTTGCATCGTGCCGAGCAGTATATTCGCGACAATCTGAAGAATTCCGGCCTCGGCCCGCAGGCGGTGGCCGATGCCTGCGGGATTTCCCTGCGTTACCTGCAGGTTCTTTTTCAGGACAGCAACCAGTCGATCAACGGCTTCATCCGCGACGCCCGGCTTGAACTTTGCGCCGAGGAACTGATGTCGGTGACCAACATCAGCAGCGTTGCCGAGATTGCTTACCGCTGGGGCTTTGCCGACCAGTCTCAATTCTGCAAGCATTACCGGACGCGGTTCGGTTGCGCACCGACCGATACCCGTCGCGAAGCAGCGAACCGGGCAGGCCGCGCTTCGACCTCAAGAGAGCGGCACTAGACCCGGCGAAATCCGGGCCAATTCCATAATCTATTGCGACGCCGCCCCGGCAAGGGCGGCGAAAGCCGGGCCTTGCCCGCAAATATCCCGCGAAGGAACTGTCATGAGCAGAATAAGAGTTGCCGTCGATGTCGGAGGGACTTTCACCGACATCTGCATCATGGACGAAGACAGCGGCGCGATCCGCATCGAGAAGACCGCCTCCACGCCTGACGATCCCATGCAGGCGATCATGAATGGCGTGGAGCAGGGCCGCATCGATCTTTCGGAGGTGACGCTGTTCTCTCATGGTACGACGGTCGCCACCAATGCGCTGATCACCCGCCGCCTGCCACGCACCGCAATGGTCTGCACCGAGGGTTTCCGTGATGTTGTCGAGATCCGCCGCGCCAACAAGGAAGACCTCTGGGACACCTACAAGGATGTCGCCAAGCCGTATATCCCGCGCCGCGACCGGCTGACAGTCCGGGAACGGGTCAGTGCCGAGGGCACGATCCTGGAAGCACTGGACGAAGAGGCCGCTCATCGCGTCGCGGAAATTCTCGTCAAACGGCAGGTCAAGTCCATCGCCGTCTGCTTCATGAACTCCTATGTCAACGGCGCCAATGAGCGCCGCATGCGTGAGATTCTGAAGGAGGCCATGCCGGATCTGCCGGTCTCGATCTCCTCGGAGGTGATGCCGGAAATCTTCGAGCACGAACGTTTTTCCACCACCATGGCCAACGCCGTCTGCGCCCCGGTCGTCGTCGATTACGTGTCGCGTCTCGGAGAAAAGCTCGCGGCCGCCGGATACAAACGAGATCTCCTGTTGCTGCACAGCGGTGGCGGGGTCATGACGCCCGCGAGCGTCAGGGATTTCTCGGCCCGGCTCGCGGGATCCGGCATCGCTGCCGGCGCGATCGCAAGCCGCTTCATCGGAAATCTCTGTGGCTTCCCGAACTCGATCGGCTTCGACATGGGCGGCACCAGCACCGACGTCTCGCTCGCATGGAACGGGGAGTCGCGCATCACAAAAGACTGGTACATCGAATTCGGATACCCCATCCGCTTCCCCTCCATCGAGGTGCTGACCATCGGCGCGGGCGGCGGGTCGTTGGCATGGCAGGACGAGGGCGGCAGCTTGCGCAACGGACCGCAGTCCGCCGGCGCCTTTCCGGGCCCGGCCTGCTACAAGAATGGCAACCGCACCGCCACCAACACCGATGCCAATGTCGTGCTCGGCCGTCTCGGCACCAGCCTTGCGGGCGGCAAGATCACGCTCGACCCCGCCCTGGCCGCCCAGGCGGTGCAGGAGACTGTGGCGACACCCTTCAGCATGGAACTCCACCAGGCGGCCGAGGCGATCATCGCCGTCGCCAACGCCAACATGGGCAATGCCGTGCGGCTTCTCTCCATCAGCCGGGGCTATGACCCACGCGACTTTGCGCTCGTCGCATTCGGCGGTGCAGGCGCTTTGCACGGAGCGGCCGTGGCGAAGGAGCTTTCGATTCCAACCGTGATCGTGCCACCCAATCCCGGCGTCACCTCCGCGCTCGGTTGCCTTCTCGTCGACGTGCAGCATGATTTCTCCGAAAGCTTCATGGCCGATGCTTCGACGGTCTCGCCCGCCGAGATGCAGGCGGCCTTTGTTCTGATGGAAGAACAGGCCGTTGAGCGCCTGACCCATGAGGGCGTGGCGCGCGAAGACATGGCGCTGCAGCGTACGGTCGAGATGATGTACCAGGGCCAGTGGCGCTCGCTCGCGGTGTCAGCCCCGGCACGGATCGAGAGCATCTGCTCGCTGATAGAGGCATTCCACAACGAGCACGAACGCGAGTTCAACTACCGCCGCGAAGAGGCGCCGGTGTCGATCTTCCGCATCGCGGTCAAGGCGATCGGCATCGTACCGAAAGCCGAGATGCCGCGGCATGAAGTCTTGCCTCATGTGCCCGAGCCGCTCGGCCGCCGCGGCGTCTGGTTCGACGGCGTATCTCATGATGCGGCTGTCTATGAACGCGACCAACTCAGGGCCGGCGCTGCCTTTGCGGGACCCGCCATCGTCGAACAGTTCGATTCCACCACCGTGGTTCCGCCGGGAATGAGCGCGACCGTCGACGGCTTCCTGAACATTCTCATCGTGACGAAAGGCTGAGACATGACAAAGCTGATTGAAACGAGCCCTGGCCTCGATCCGGTAACGTTCGAGGTGCTGAAGAACTCCTTCATCACCACCGTCGACCAGATGGCCGAACAGATGCTTCGCACCTGCTATTCCTTCGTCATCTACAACCGAGACTTTTCGAATGCCCTGCACGACGCCGATGGCAACTCCGTCGCCCAGGGCAACTACGACATCGCGGTCCATGTCGGCACACTGCACAACACGTGCAAGGAGGTGATCCGGGTCTTCGAAGGCGATATGGCACCCGGTGACGTCTACGCAATCAACGATCCCTATGCCGGCGGTACGCATTTCAGCGATGTTAGGCTCGTCCGGCCGATCTTCGATGAAGACAAACTGATCGGCTTCTCCCAGTCGAACGGCCACTGGTCGGATCTCGGCGGCTCGGTGCCGGGTTCCTTCGACGTCACCGCCCGCGACATGTTCCGCGAAGGCCTGCGGATCACGCCGTTGCGCCTTTTCCAGCGCGGCCGCTTCTGCTCCGACGTCGCCAACATGATCGCGGCCAACACGCGCGATCCCGCATCGATCATTGGCGACATACATTCCCAGGCGCAGGCGACGCAGGCCGCCGAGCGCGAACTGTTGCGGCTGGTCAAGAAGTACGGACGCGGCCAGGTCATGCGCGGGATGGAGGAGGTTCAGGACTACGTCGAACGTGCGGTGCGAAAGCGTCTCGCGGAGCTGCCCGACGGCACTTGGGAGACGGTCGACTACATCGACCGGGATCTCGGTGCCGGCGAAGGCATGATCCCGATCCGCATCAAGATGACGATCAAGGGCGACACGATCCACTACGATTTTACGGGAAGCCATTCGACCATTGCCTCGATGTACAATTCCGCCCCGGGCGCGACCTTCTCTGCCGTGGTCGCCGGCATGAAGACCTTCTTTCCGGACCTTCCACTCAACAGCGGGTTTTACCGGATGATCGAGGTGACCGCGCCAAAGAACAGCATCGTCAGCGCGGAATGGCCGGTGGCGGTGACCGGGTTCCTGATGCCGTTCGAAAAGATCATGAACGCGATCTTCGAGATGTGGTCGAAGATCATGCCCGAACGCGCTATCGCCTGCGCCTTCAACCTCGAATATCTGCTGGCCGGGGGACGGGACGCGCGCAAACCCGAAAAGCCGATCTTCATGTTCTACGAATGGCTGCCCGGCGGTTGGGGCGGGCGCAACGGCAAGGATGGTGCCGATGTCACCACCGCCTGCTTCGGAACCGGGCTGATGTCGCAGCCGAACGAAGGCAACGAGCGGGTGAATCCCACTCGGACACTCGAGTTCCAGATCAAGCAGGATTCAGCCGGGCCCGGCAAATGGCGGGGCGGCGTCGGCGTGCAGAAGACTTCGTTGCTGCTTGAGGCTGAAAATGCCGTCATGTCCTATATTTGCGACCGTGAGCGCGCTGTCGTCTGGGGTGTCGAAGGAGGCCTGCCGTCGATGCCCCACGGCTTGACCATGAAGCGCGCCGGAGAAGAGACCGAGATTTGGCTCGGCTCCGTATTCTCCGATTACTCCGTCCACACAGGCGACCAGTTCGCTCGTCCGACGGCCGGCGGCGGCGGTTTCGGCGATCCATTGGAGCGCGAGCCCCGCAAGGTGATGGAGGACGTGATCGACGACTACGTTTCCCTGGAGCGCGCCAGGACTGACTACGGCGTGGTGATCCGCGAAATCGACCGCGACCTGTGCCAGTACGAAATCGACGGGACGGCAACCGAAGCCTGCCGTGCCGACATCCGGGCGAAACGGAAGGACTGGGCACGCATGGATCCCGAGGAGGTCGCGCGCAAATACCGCTCCGGCGAGATCGATACGCTCGATGCGGTTCGGCACTATGCCGTGATCCTCGACTGGGAGACTGGCGAACTGCTCCCCAAAACCACCGCCCAGTTCCGGGAAAGTTTTGAGAAACGGACCGTCGCCCACTGGGTCTGAGCACTAACGAGCGCGCCGCAATCTTGCGGGCGCTCGCGGGATGCCCGAGTTATCTGTTTTTTCGATACGATATTCAAAGAATTACTATTTCACAGGAGCCTAAAGCTGGAGCAACAATGCTGCAGCGCCGCGAAAGTTGGCTGCTTCCGAGGGGTATGACAGATGGCACCAAGCGTGGAACGATCGTTCACCGCAGCCAGCACGATTGAAGAGGCAATGGCCGCACGCCGGCAAGGCGCGGCGGTGCTTGCCGGCGGCACCTGGATGATGCGTGATCCACGGCGCGGGGTCGATCTTCCCGAGGCGGTGGTCGCACTCCACCGAATACCCGCCTTGTCCAAGGTCGAAATCGAACCGGACCATGTCGTGATCGGCGCAGCCGTTACCCATGCAGTCCTTGGCCGTGCGTTGCACGGGGCAGTGGGCTTCGAAGGTCTGGTTGCCGCGGCGGAGAATGCGGCCAATCCTGGCATCCGAAAGGTCGCCACCGTGGGCGGCAACCTTTGTGCCCTCGACTTTGCCGCCGCCGATCTCGCTCCCGCGCTTCTCGCCTGTGAGGCGACGGTGGAGTTGGAGACGTTCGAAGGCCCAAAACTCATCGGTATTTCGGATTTCCTCAAAGACAGGCATGCGCTGCTGGCCGAAGCGATTGTGACGAGAATTCATCTGCGCCGCGACCTTGTCGCCAGCGCTCATATCCGCCTGCCGCTTCGAAAAGCCGGCGACTATCCGGTCGCCATCGTCTCGCTTGCGGTAGACAAGGACAAACGATGTCGCATCGCCGTCGGGTCGGTGGAGCCGGTAGCGCGGCGCTGGACGGCGCTCGAACAGGCCATGGCGGCGGACTCGGCCTCTGCGTTCGATCCGGAACGCGCCGCCGGGCTTGCGCTGGAGCACAATGATTTTCAGGGCCGCGACGGCAAGGAAGCGGAGGGTTGGTACCGGCGCCAGGTTCTTGCGCCACTGGTCAAGCGCGGTGTTGCCGCACTTCTCAAGACCGGGGGCCTGGCATGACCGTGATATTCCAGCTGAATGGCGAGGACTGCCGCTTTGATGGCGATCCGATGACGCCGCTCGTCGACATCCTGCGGCAGGAACGATTCCTGACGGGGACCAAAGCCGTGTGCCGCGAAGGCTTCTGCGGCGCGTGCACCGTGCATGTCGACGATGAAGCGGTGCCGTCCTGCCTGAAGCCGATTGGCCTCGTCCAGGGATGCGCGGTGACGACCATCGAGGGATTGAGTTCCGGAAACCAGGCGCTGCACCCGCTCCAGGCCAATTTCGAGGCGGCCGATGCCGTGCAATGCGGCATGTGTTTCCCGGGAATGGTCATGAGCCTTTCGGCGTTCGTGCGCGACAATCCGCATGCGAGCCGTCCCGAAATCAAGGCCGCGATGGTCGGCAACATCTGCCGCTGCACGGGATATGAGCGGATCGTCGACGCCGTGGCCGACTGGCTCGACCAAGCGCGGATGGCTGGCCAGGTGGTAAGAGGCATCCATGTCTGAGCTGTCCGCCACGGTGATGAACCTTCCCCGCCGCGATGCGCAGGACAAGCTGCGCGGGCGCACGAAATACACCAACGACCGGGTTCGCCCCGACATGTTGCATGCCGTGCTGCTGCGCTCGACCGTTGCCGCTGGGCGGATCCGCAAGCTCGACGTTTCGGCAGCACTTCGCTTTCCTGGTGTGCGCGCGGTGGCGACCGGCGCCGATGCGCCAGGGCTGTACGGCATCGGCATTGCCGACCATCCGCTCCTGGCCATCGACACGATCCGCTATCACGGCGAACCAATCGCCGTCATCGCCGCCGAAACGGAGAAGCAGGCGCGGGCGGCGCTTGCAGTCGTCGTGCTTGAGGTCGAACCGCTGGCACCGGTGTCCACCATGGCCGAAGCGCTCCAGCCCGCCGCCCGTCTCGTTCACGAGGGCTGGCGCGGCTATGAGGTGATCACCGAGGGCGGTGCACGTGCCGGCAACATCGCCTGGGAGGCAAAATCCAGTCGCGGCGACGTCGATGCGGCCTTCTCCCGTCCCGACATTCGCATTGTCGAGAGCAGCTTCACCGTCGGCCGGCAGAACCATGTGCCCTTCGAACCGCGCGTTGCCATCGGCTCCTGGGAGGACGGCCGTGCTCACATCCAGACCTCGACGCAGGTGCCTTGGACCGTGCGCAACGTCACCGGAAGGGTCATGCAGCTTCCGCCCGGGCGTGTGCGGGTCACTGTACCCCCTGTCGGCGGCGGGTTCGGCCTGAAATTCGATGCATCCATCGAGCCTATCACGGCACTTCTGGCGCGAATGACCGGGCGCACGGTGGTCCTGGAAAATACCCGGCAGGAAGAGATGGCAACCTGCCTCTGCCGCGAGAATGCGGAAATCCGCATCCGGTCCGCTGTCACTGCCGAAGGATACATTGCCGGGCGCGAGGCGGTCGTGCTGATGGACTGCGGCGCGTATGGAGGCGAACAGGTTTTTCTGACGACGATGACGGCGCACACGCTGGGCGGCAATTACAGGGTTGGCGCAACGCGGCTCGTCAGCCGCGCCGTATACACCAACACACCACCCAACGGTGCTTTCCGAGCTTGCAACGGCGTCTACAACACATTCGCTTTGGAGCGACATACCGACGAAATCTGCGATGCGCTAGGCTTCGACCCTATGGAGTTCCGGAAGAAAAATGTCCTGGGAGATGGCGATCTCGGTGCCACGGGCCAGGTTTTCGAGGCCGATGTGCTGGGTCCGATGCTCGATCGCATGGAGGCGTTACGCGCCAGTACCGGTACATCAGAGGCCAAGGCCGACGGCAGGCTCTATGGAATTGCAACCACGGTCGGCACATGGTTTGTTTTCGTAGGGCCTTCGGCGGCGACGGTGAATTTGAACGCCGACGGTAGCGCAACGCTAGTCACCTCGGGTGTGGAGATCGGATCCGGCACGATGGTGCAATCCCTGCCGCAGATCGTGGCTGGGCAGCTCGGCCTCGCTCCCGACCAGGTGATCGTGCGCGAAGCCGATACGGATGCCGCCGGTCTCGATGTCGGCGTTGGCGGTGGGCGCACCACCGTCTCCATCGGTGCGGCAAGTGTGGCTGCCTGCGCGGAAGTGCGGGAGAAGCTGCTGCGGACCGCCGGTGAGATGCTCCAGACCCGACCGGAAGACTTGGTGGTGCGGGATGGTCGTGTCGAGATCACGGGACGTCCCGGTTCCGGCATGTCGATCCCCGCTGTCGTCGCCCATGCGCAGGCAACCACCGGCCCGGTCGCCGGAAGCGGAGCCTTTACCGCCAGGAACACTCCGGCAATGTCCGGCTGCGCGATGGGGCACTTCATCGATGCGCTCGACATCCCCGTCTTCGTCGTTCACGAGGCCGAGGTGGCGGTTGATCCGGACACCGGTCATGTCGAGGTGCTGGCCTATCGCGTGGTGCAGGATGTCGGCCGCGCACTCAACCCGCGCGCGGTCATGGGCCAGATACAGGGTGGTGTCGTGCAGGGTCTCGGCTACGCCCTGCATGAGGAGGTGACGATCACCGCTGACGGACGCATCGCGCAGGACGATTTCGAGACCTATCGCCTGCCGCTGGCGCAGGACGTGGTTCCGGTCGCCGCCGACCTCTACGAGGGCGCACCGTCGATGGGGCCTCTAGGCACCAAGGGCGCGGGCGAGGTCCCGATCCTGGCCGTGGGCGCCGCGATCGGCTGCGCTGTGGCACGCGCTATCGGCAAACCGGTGCGGCAGCTGCCACTGACGCCGCCGCGCGTGCTTCGACTGCTGCATGAGCGCGAACCACCGCCGGAATTCCCGCACATCGCCCCCGGCTGGGCGTCGAACACTCTGGGCTGAGGCAAGCAAACCATGGTCACCCTGAACTGCGACATGGGGGAAAGTTACGGCAACTGGCGTTTCGGCGACGATGCCGGCATCATGCCTCACATCGATTGCGCCAACATCGCATGCGGCTTCCACGCCTCCGATCCATGGACGATGCTGAAGACCGTGCGGCTCGCGCTTTCGCACGGAAAGAAGGTTGGCGCGCATCCGTCCCTTCCCGATCGCGAGGGATTCGGCCGGCGCGAGATGAAACTTCAACCGGAGGAACTGACAGCCGCCTTCCTCTACCAAATCGGTGCTCTGACGGGGATGCTGGCCGCCGAGGGCGGGCAGCTCAGCCATGTCAAGCCGCATGGCATCATCTACGGCATGGCCGCGCACGACATAGACACTGCCCGGGCAATTGCCGCGGCGGTCAAGCCGTTCGGCGTCCCGCTCTTCGGCCTGGCGGGAACCCGTCACGAGACGGCGGCAGCCGAGCTCGGCGTTGCCTTCGTGGGCGAGTTCTTTCCCGATCTTGCCTACGCTCCCGGCGGCAGCCTGATCATCCCGCGCGTCCAGTCGGCCATCGACCTGACACTTGCCGAGCATCGCATGGTGGGGGCGCTTACCCGACGCGAACTCGTCACGACAGACGGTACGATCCGCCCGGTCGACTTCGACACCGTCTGCATCCACTCCGATCCTCCGAATGCGCGCGACGTCGCCGCGCTGATGCGGCGGATCATCGACACCCATTCCAACAGCCTGCCATGATTCGTTTCCCGAATCGTGAAAGCTCCACGCATGGGATCGAGGACTATCTCGAACTCACCGCCCGAACCATTTCCCCAAGCCGCTGAGGACTTCCATGGATGCGCTTTCCAACTCTCTCGCCGCCGCCGACATCGCCACCACCATGCACCCCTACACAAACCTGCGTCAGCACGAACAAACCGGGCCGCTGATCATCAGCCGCGGCGACGGCATCCGTGTGTATGACGAACGCGGCAAGGAATACATCGAAGGGCTCGCCGGGCTGTGGTCGGTGGGCGTCGGCTTTTCGGAAAAGCGGTTGGCCGATGCTGCCTATCAGCAAATGCTGAAGCTGCCCTACTATCACACCTTCTCCTCCAAGGCGCATGAACCGTCCATCCGGCTCGCGGAGAAACTCGTGGAGATGACGCCGGAAAACCTGACGCGTGTCTTCTTCACGTCGTCGGGCTCGGAAGCCAACGACACCATCGTCAAGATGATGTGGTTCATGAACAACGCGCTGGGCCGGCCAAAAAAGAAGAAATTCCTGGCACGGACCAAGGGCTACCACGGCATCACCGTCGCCTCCGGCAGCCTGACAGGCCTGCCGGTCAACCATCGCGACTTCGATCTTCCGGCGATTCCCGTTCGCCACCTGACCTGCCCGCACTTCTATCGCTTCGGCATGGAAGGCGAAGACGAAGCCGCCTTCACGGCGCGTCTGCTCGCCGAGCTGGAAGCGGTGATCGCGGAAGAAGGGGCTGACACTATCGCGGCCTTCATAGGCGAGCCGCTCATGGCAGCCGGCGGCGTTCTGCCGCCGCCGGTCGGGTACTGGGAAGGCGTGGAGAAAATCTGCCGGGCAAATGATATCATCCTGGTAGCAGACGAGGTGATCTGTGGTTTCGGGCGGCTTGGTACGCCCTTCGGCGCTCAGAAATACGGCTTCACGCCTGATATCATGACGGTCTCCAAGCAAATCACGTCGTCTTATATGCCGCTTGCCGCCGTCATTTTCTCCGATGCGATCTATCAGGCGATCGCCGACAACACCGCCACGATCGGCAATTTCGGCCACGGCTTCACCGCGTCAGGACATCCGGTCGCCACGGCGGTGGGTCTCGAAAACCTCGCCATCTTCGAGGAGCGGGACTTGATCGGAAACGCGGCCCGCCTTGAGACGTCGTTCCAGGCCGGCATCCGCTCATTCGCCGATCACCCGCTTGTCGGCGAAGCGAGGGGCACCGGTCTTATCGGCGCCGTTGAACTGGTGGCAGACAAGGCGACGAAACGCCCCTTCGCCAAAGTTGGGCGTGTAGGGGCTATCGCAGCAGGAATCGGCCACGAGGAAGGCCTCATCTTCCGCGCCATCGGCGACCAGCTCGCGCTCTGTCCGCCGATGATCTCGACAGAAGACGATGTGAAGGAAATCATGACGCGCATGGGCCGGACGCTTGAGCGCCTGACCGGTGCGGTCGCCAAGGAGGGACTTGAATGACCCGCATGAAAGCCGAACCGGTCGTCCATATCGACGACGAACGCTTCCGGGTCACCGAATGGCGCTTTGCCACCGGGGCCGAGACCGGCTGGCACATCCATGGCCATGACTACGTCATCGTGCCGCTTACGGACGGCAAACTCGGTCTCGAAGGCCCGGACGGCGCGCAGTCGCAAGCCGCTCTCACCCAAGGGGTGCCCTATTCGCGGCGGACGGGTGTGGCTCACAACGTCATCAATGCCGGCGATGCACCGCTCGCCTTCCTGGAGGTCGAGGTCGTTGAAGCCGGCGATCTCGCAGCCAGGCGGCTGGCCGTGCTCGACCGGTTCCTCGCGGCCTGGAACGCCCGCGACGTGGGCGCGCTGATGGACTGCATGGCTGAGAATTGCGCTTTCCACGGCTCGGCTGGACCCGATGCCGAAGGGCGCAAGCATATGGGGCGTGACGCCGTGCGCGCCGCCTATGCAGCGCTGTTCGATGCCTTCCCGAAAGCCGAGTGGACCAGGGGACGGCACGTCGTGACGGGCGACACCGGGCTTTCATCATGGCGCTTCGTCGGCACCACGGCAGCGGGGCAGAAAATCGAAGTCGACGGCTGCGATATCTTCGCTTTCTCGGGGGAGCTCATAGCGCTCAAGGATTCCTACCGCAAAGCGCGAGGGTAGCGAAAATCTGAATTCATCGGGCGACAAGGGCGGCCCAAGCGGGCCGCCCTCGTTTTTTGTCCAAAAGCAAGATCCTCAAAGGACGAAAGGGCCGGGCTTACCCGGCCCATCTTCTCCTACTTGAGCAAGGCTTCCATCGGTACCGGCTCGGAAATCGTCCAGTTGCCTACAACACCCGGCTTGCCGGCCTTGGTCTCGACGATCAGGTACCGTGTCTGGTTCTGGTGATGTAGTTCCGGCGAGAAGGTACGAGGCCCGAACAGCGTCGGCTCATTCTTCATCTTTTCCAGCTCCGCGACGACCGCGTCGGCATCGGCCGTGCCTGCACGCTCCACCGCCTTGGCCCAGACGTCGACCATGACGTAACCCGGAAAGACATACTGGCTCGAGGGATCGGCGCCTGTCTTCTGCTTGTAGGTGGCATTGAACTTCAGCACGGCCGGATTGGGATCGTCGCCATAGATCGATCCCTGAACGGGGACGTAGAAGTTCGTCAGATCGGGCACAGCCGAGAGCCAATAGCTACCGTCGACGCCCGATCCATTCAGGATCATGGAGTTGATACCCGCGGCGCGAAGCTGCTTGATGGCCGAGACAGCGCCCGGCATCATCGTGCAAAGCATGATCGCATCCGGCTCCTTCGGCAGAGACTTGATGCGGGTGATCTGCGCGGCGATGGAGGCGTCCTCGTTCTTGAAGGTGTCTTCACCGACAAGCTTCGCGCCCTGGGCTTCGAGCTTCGGCATCATCCAGTCGAAGCCGTCGCAGATGCCCTTGTTGTAGGCCGTCCAAGTATCGAGCAGACGGTAGAAGTCCTTTGCGCCCTTTTCCTTGAATGCCCACTCGGCCATGGTTGCGCCCTGCACGGCCGCCAGCACCGACGCGGAGAAGCTGTGCGGGCCGACACCCTGGATACCGGCCTTGACCGATTCCGCGCACAGGAAGAAGGAGATACGGCCCGCGTCCTCGGCCGCGAGCGCAGCCGGCGATCCGAAGTCGTAGTCGCAGGACACGACCACGAGATCCGCACCCTGGTCGAGCACGGAGAGGCCCGCCTTGGCGCCTTCGGCCCGGTCGGACTTGGTGTCGGCCTTGACAACCTTGATCTGCTTTCCAAGCAGGCCGCCAGCCGCATTGATCTCGTCGATGCGGATCAAGGCCGCCTCCTGCGCAGGCTTGTCATAAGCTTCCATGAAGCCCGACTCCGCAGTGGCGAAGCCGATGACGATAGTCTTGTCATCGGCCAGCGCCGGATATGCGATGGACATCGAGGCCAGAGCGGTTGCGACAATTCTCATTTTGTATGTCATGCACGTCTCCTTTTTTGTTTTCCGGTCGGGCTTGTGCCGCCGGTCACTTGTTGCGACTGCTGCGAGGTAAGGTGAGCTCGCGGTTGCCCATGAGTCCGGATGGGCGAAGCGCGAGGATCACGATCATGATGACGCCGAGGGCTATTTCCTGGACCCCTTTCGGGAGGGCGAAAGTGGACTCGCCGAGCGATACGCCTGCCTCCAGCCAGCGCAGCGCCTGGATCAGGGCGGACAGCAGGACGACACCCACCACACCCCCCGACAGGCTGCCCATGCCGCCGACGACGAGCATGGAAAGGGTGATGAAGGTGAGACCGAGATAGAATGTATCGGGTGTGACCACGCCGATGGAATGAGCCATAAGCGCACCGCCCAGCCCCATCACCGCGCCCGATACGACGAACGCCACGAGTCTTTCCCTGGGAATGTCGATACCGGAAGCCGCGGCGGCGGTGGGTTCGTCGCGGGCAGCACGAAGGGCCAGGCCGGACCGGGAGATCGCGTGCGCCCAGGCGATGAAGATTGCGACCACGGCGCCGATGAGATACGGCCAGATCATGCGAACGATCGGAATGCCGACGACCGATGAGGTCGCTCCGGTCACGCTCTCCCAATTGGAATAGATGGTGTTGATCATGGCGAGCATCGCGAAGGTCGCGATCGAAGCCGCGATGCCCGATAGCCGCATCAGCACCCGCCCGAAAATGAGAGCGGCGAGGGCGGCGAACAATGCCGCCAGCACAGCCGATTGCCAGTACGGCAAACGGGTCGCCAGCAGCCATTCGGGCAATCCCGGCAGCGAACCGCGTTTCATCATCGGATTGATGGTTAGCCATGCGGCCGCGTAGGCGCCAAGGCAGGTGAAGCCGATATGCCCGAAGCTGAGAACGCCCGAATTTCCGATAAAGATGTATAGGCCCACGACGAGGATGACACGGACGAACACGTCGATCACCGTCTGGTTGAAGGGCCGCGATCCGGTCATCACCGTGATCAGCGCGATGGCCAGCAGCAGCAGAGAAAGCAGGACCGGCGTCAGGATTGTGCGGCGGGCAAGCGCGAAGCGGGCGGGCTTTCGCTCGGCAGCCGCGGCACCGGCAGCGGTAGAGTTGGTGAGGGAGGCGGCGACACCCATGAAATCAGACCCTTTCCTTGGTGCCGCGCGCGGCAATAAGCCCTTGCGGGCGGAAGAGGAGAACGAGGATGACCGCTCCATAGACAAAGGCATCGCGGAACGGCCGGGCGTCGATGGGCAGCATGACCTGCATGATCACCGAGGCGGCACCCAGCAAGAAGCCGGCGAGCACGGCTCCCCCGAGGCTGCCGAGGCCGCCAATGACGGTGGCGATGAAGGCCATCAACATGATCGAGGCGCCCATCTGGATGTCCAGCGTGCCTGTCTGGGCGCCAAAGATCAGTGCAATGGCGGCGGCCAACGCGCCGGAGAGCGCGAACGCGCCCATGATAACCCGGTTCGCACGCACACCCAGCATGCGGGCCATCGAGAAGTTCTCGGCCGCCGCCCGCATCTCCAGGCCGAAGCGGGTTTGACGCAGGAACAGTGTCAGGCCGATCAGGATGACCATCGTGGCGACGATTGTTATGAGCTGGAGGAGGGGAAGCCTGGCACCCAGGATCTCCACCGGCTGGGACAGTTCGGGCAGCAGCGAGATTGATTTCGGCCGACTGGAGAAAAGCATGAGCAGGAAGTAGCGAATGACGAAACCGAGCGCGAAGGAGGCGATCATCATGGTTGCCGGATTTGCCTGGCGGAACCGCCTGAAGACGACGACTTCGCACAGCACCGACAGCCCGGCCCCGCAGAGGAGAACGAAGGGCACCAGCAGGTACCACGGCAATTGGCCGGCGAAGACGATGGCCATGGCGTCGGTTGACGGCCACAGCAGCGCGAAGACGCAGAAGGCGATGACGTCGCCATGCGCGAAGTTCACCAGCCGCATCACACCGAAGATGAGGGCGATGCCAAGCGCGCCCAGCGCGTAGAGCGAGCCAAGCGAGAGTGCGTCGAACAGGATCTGGAGCATCTCAGTGGTCCTCGTAACCGAAATAGGCAGCCTGGATCGCCTCGCCATTGCCGAGCGTCCGCGCGTCGCCATCGAGCACGATCTGTCCGCCACGCATCAGGATCATCCGCCCGCCCACCATCATCGCCCGGGCCGAGCTCTGCTCAACGATCAGGAGCGTGAGCTGGCGCTGCGCACGCAGCGCGATCAGCCGCTCATAGACCTGGTCGTTGATGTTGGGGGCGAGGCCCAGCGAAGGCTCGTCGATGGCTACAAGCCGCGGATTGGTCATCAACGCGCGTCCGATGACCAGCATTTGCTGCTGCCCGCCGGACAGCAATCCCGCCTGCCCATGCCGCCTCTCTTTCAGCATCGGGAAGGTTGCGTAGACGGCTTCGAGTTCGTCGGCCGCTCGGCTGCGCCAGCCGCGTTCGCGGGCGTGCATGCCGGTTCCGACCAGAAGGTTCTCTTCGGTCGTCAGCGAGCCGAAGACATCGCGCCCCTCCGGCACCATGGAGAATCCGAGCCGGGCGATGTTCTCCGGCGCCTGGCCGGTGATCTCATGACCTGCAAGGTCGATCCGGCCGCCCGCCACTGGCGTAACACCGGCGATCGCGCGCAGCAGCGAAGACTTCCCGGCTCCGTTCGGGCCGGTGATGAACAGGATTTCTCCCTCGTCCATGGAGAAGGAGACATTTCGGACCGCCGTGAGACGGCTGTAGCGGATAGTGATATCGGAAAGGGCGAGCAGGCTCATTCCATCGCCTCCAGCACAGGCAGGTCGGTGTTCGCGGCCGTGCCCATATAGGCGTGGCGCACCTTCTCGCTGTCGCGGATCGCGGCAGGCGGGCCTTCCTCGATGATCGCTCCGGAATCGAGCACGACGATATGCTGGCAAAGGCCGAGCACCAGCCCGACATTGTGCTCGATGAGCAGGACACCACAGCCGAGATCGCTGGCGATATGTCTTATCAGGGCCGAAAGCTCCCGCGCCTCCAGCGCGCTCATGCCAGCCGCGGGCTCGTCGAGCAGGATGTACGCGGGCCGTCCCATCAGGGCGCGGCCAATGGCGACGCGGCGCTCGTCCGTATATGGCAACGTTCCGGCGATGCGGGTGCCCAGCGCACCGATGCCTATCCAGTCGAGCATCGCTTCCGCTTCGGCGATGGCAGCGCGCCGGCTCATTCCCAGACCAACGCCGGTCACCTCCAAATTGTCCAGCACAGGCAGGTCGCGGAAGAGCCGCCCACCCTGGAAGGTGCGGGCAATGCCGCGCCGCCGGACCTGATGCGGCTTGAGACCTGTGAGTGCTGCCCCGTCGAGCTTGATGGTGCCTTCCGTCGGTGCCTGGAAGCCGGTCAGCACGTTGACGAGCGTGGTCTTGCCAGCGCCATTCGGGCCGATGAGGCCACTGATGCGGCCGGGCGTAATTTGGAGGTCTACCGATGACAGGGCCTTCAGCCCCGCAAACGATACCGAGACGTTCTCCGCGCTCAGATGACTCATGACCCTTTCCTTCTTTCTACCGACGGAAAGGCGCGAAGCATCCGGCCTTGCGGCCAGTCACGTTGCAAATGTCTTCCCCTGTCGGTTCCGGCGGTCTCTAGCGGACTGCTCGGGTGCCAAATTCACGCCGTTGCCCGGCGTCGTCTTGTCGTTTCGCGCACCGGATTTTGTCTTCCGCCACGCACGGTCGGTTTTGGCCGGCCGATCTCCTCGCCACCGGCTCCTCCGCCGGCATTTTCCCGGCTGACGTCAGCCGGCCAGATGCCCTTCAGCACGCGCCAGCGCGGCGCGCTGTTCGGTTCGCGCGGCAAGCGCGTCTTCCAGCGTCACCGGAACGAAGCGTGCCGGGGTGTGCGGCTGGAGCTGGGCGATAAGGTCCATGTCGGCCGATATCACCACGCCCAGCATCATGTACCCGCCACCCGAAACCGCGTCCCGGTGAAGAACGATCGGCTCCGTGCCACTCGGCACCTGGACGGATCCGTAGGGATAGCAGGCATCGACGATGTTCGAGGGGTCGGAGCCCGCACCGAAAGGCTGCTCGCGCTCGACGAATTCCAGCGGCGTCCCACCCCGGAAGCGATAGCCGATGCGGTCGGCTTCGGGTGCGACCTTCCAGGTTTCCTCAAAGAACCGAGTGCCGGCAGCTTCAGTGATCCGATGCCAGTACATGCCGGGAAGCATTCTGAGTTCCGCCGGACTATTGCCCGCGCGGCGCAGATTTGCAGGCAGTGAAAGACCGGCTTTGCCGGAACCTTCGCCGAGGGGAAGCTCATCACCCGTCTTCAGCGTGCGGCCCTGATGGCCGCCGAGTGCGCCCAGAATGTAAGTCGAGCGCGAACCGAGAACCACGGGTACGTCGATACCGCCGGAGACGGCCAGATAAGCGCGCGCGCCGCCCTTGAGGAAGCCGAAGGAAAGCCGGTCACCGGCCTTCACCGGAAAACTTTCCCAGGTCGGCCGTTCCTCGCCATTGAGTTTGGGGGGGAGTTCTCCTCCCGTGACGGCGACGACCGCGGATTGGGTGAATTCGAGTTCGGGGCCCATGAAGGTGGCTTCGAGCACCGCGGCACCCGGATCGTTGCCGACAAGCAGGTTTGCGATGCGTGTGGCAAAGCGGTCCATGCCGCCGCCTTCGGGAATGCCGACATGGTAGTGGCCTGGTCGGCCAAGGTCCTGCACGGAAGTGGAGAGGCCGGGAGAGATTACCTTAACGGCCATTGATAAGCTCCATCAGCTTTGCATTGGTGCCGTAAATATCGCTGTTGAAGTCCTTCAGGCTGAAGGTGCACTCGCGAACCGTCGGCTGCCACCGATTGGCTTCGATTTCCTCCAGCGTGGCGTCGTAGTCATCGCGGCCAATGGCCTTGAACTTGACGATGTCGCCTGGCTTGAACAGGCACATATCATCGGAGAGGTAGCGCACCTTCCTGGTCGGGTCGTAGATCGGAGCCGGGGTTATGCCATACATCTGGTAGCCGCCAGCGCCGCGCACCGAATAGATCGCTGCAAAGCAGCCGCCATGGCCAATGGTGAGCTTGGGAGTGTCGGTGCGTGGACGCAAGTATTTCGGCGCCTGAATCTGTTTCTTGCGCTCAACCATCTGGTACAGGAAGGGGAGTCCGGCGACGAAGCCGACCATGGACACGAACCAGGGCTGGCCGGAATAGGCCGTGATAAACTCTTCCACCGTGGCGTAGCCGTTGATGCGTGCCGAATATTCAAGATCGGTGGAGGAGGGGTCCTGATGGCGCTCGCGGAAGCGCAGGCAGGTTTCACGCGTCCATGGATCCTGGAAATAAACCGGCAGTTCGATGATCCGGGTCTTCAGCACCGGGTCCGCCTTCGAGGCCGCCTCTTCCATCGACTTCAGTTCGCTGAGCAAATCCTGCGGCTTGACGATGTCGGGGTTGAAGCGAATCTGGAAGCTGGCGTTGGCTGGGCAGATCTCGGTGACACCTCGGATGCCTGCCGTACGCACCGCGTTCGTCATCGAAAGGCCGGTAAAGAAGGAGGTGAGCGACATTTCTTCGGACACCTCGCCGAAGATATGTTCGTCACCGCCGAAGTTGAATCGTATCGACATCGGTCCTCCTTAACCCGCCAATGCTGCGGCGTTTTCGATGAGCCAGCCTTCCAGCCAGCGGGTATGCACGTCTCCCGCCCGTACCGCCGGATCGGCGGCCAGCGCAAGAAACAGCGGCTTGGTGGTCTTGAGCCCGCCGATCTTCAACTCGTTGAGCGCGCGGATCAGGCGCACTATCGCCGCCTCGCGCGTCTCTGCATGCACGATCAGCTTGGCAAGCAGCGAGTCATAAAAGGGCGGTACCTGATAGCCTTGGTAGAGCATCGAATCGAAGCGTACGCCCGGACCGCCGGGAATGCGAAGCTCGGCCACCTGCCCGGGGAATGGAGCGAACTCCTTCGCCGGGTCTTCGGCATTGAGCCGGACTTCGATCGCATGCCCCTTGACGGAGACATCGCCCTGCCTGAACCTCAGCTTCTCGCCGCCGGCGATGCGAAGCATCTCCGCAACGAGGTCGATGCCGGTGATCGCCTCGGTGACCGGGTGCTCGACCTGAATGCGGGTGTTCATCTCGATGAAGTAAAAGCGATCTGCTTCATCGTCATAAAGATACTCTACCGTGCCGGCACCAGAGTATTTGACCGCCTTGGCCAATGCGACCGCCGAAGCGCAGAGCTCTTCGCGCAGCCTGTCTGAAAGTGCGCGCGACGGCGCCTCCTCCCAAACCTTCTGGCGTCGCCGCTGCAGCGAGCACTCCCGCTCGTAGCAGTGAATGGCATCGCTTCCGTCTGCCAGCACCTGCACCTCGATATGGCGGGCCTTGCCGATCACTTTTTCCATGTAGAGGCCACCGTCGCCAAAGGCGGCGAGGGCTTCTGCTTCGGCCTGAGGAAAGGCTTGTTCGAACTCGGCGAGCGAGTTGGCGATGCGGATGCCCCGCCCGCCGCCGCCTGCCGCCGCCTTGATCATCACCGGAAAACCGGTTGCGGTCAGCACCTCGTGGCCAGCCTTGAGGCCCTCGACCCGGCCAGCCGAGCCAGGCACCACAGGGACACCTGCAGCGGCAGCGGCCGATCGCGCCGAGACCTTGTCTCCCATCATCCGGATCGCATCTCCCGACGGGCCGACGAAGACCAATCCAGCGCCTGTGACCGCGTCGGAAAACGCGGCATTCTCGGCAAGGAACCCATAGCCTGGATGAACGCTGTCGCAACCGGTATCGCTGGCAGCCTTCAGAATTGCTTCGACATTGAGATAGGACTTCTTTGCCGCTGGTGGGCCGATGTTGACCGCTTCGTCCGCAAGCTGGACGTGGAGCGACTCGGCGTCTGCGGCCGAATACACCGCCACGGTGGCGATCCCCAAATCTTGCGCGGCCCGGATGATCCTGACCGCTATCTCGCCCCGGTTGGCAACCAGAAGCTTTTTCAGCATCAGTCGAGATCCGCAATAGGTGCGCCGGCCATGATAGGGTCTTCATTGTCGGCAAGGAAGCGGATGTTCGTACCGGCCGTCTCGGCCCTCACTTCGTGGAACGACTTCATCACTTCGATGAGACCGATTACATCTCCGGCGGATACCGCGTCGCCATCCGCCTTGTAGGGCGGCTGGTCTGGCGAAGCGCTGCGATAGAAAGTGCCGGGAAGAGGTGAAAGAATCTGGGCCATAAAAAGCTCCGGAAAACTGCGGACAGACTAATTTGGAACCGCCCGCGCGGGCGGGTTCGGTCGAGTTCAGTGCCAGGGGGCGATTGCGGTGCGCACGGCCCTGGCTATATCGATGGCGTTCGGCGTATCGGAATGCACGCAGATGGTTTCGCAGCGTACGGGGAAGAAACTGCCGTCCTCTGCCGTGCCCTCGCCCTCCCTGATGGCGCGTACGCACCGCTCGGCCATCTCTGCGGGGTCCTTGGCGTCATGAACGCGTGTCAAGATCAGCTTGCCGGAGGCATCGTAGTCGAGATCGGCATAGAACTCGGCGACGAATGGGATACCGCGCTCTTGATAGATCTTCTCATGCAGGGTGCCCGTCATGCCGAAGAGGGGTACGCCGAAAATCTCTGCCGCGTCGCACACGCCATGGGCGATTGCTTCCTGCTGCATGGCCATGAAGTAAAGGCTGCCATGCGGCTTGATGTGGTGGAGTTCCACACCCTCGGCCTTGAGGAAGCCGGCAAGCGCTCCCACTTGGTAAATGATGGTGTTCCTGACTTCTTCGCGGGTCATCCGCATCTCGCGCCGGCCGAAACCCTGAATGTCGGGCAAGCCTGGATGGGCACCGATCTTTACGCCACTCGCCTTGGCGCTGCGGACGGCGGCGTGCATGTGATCCGGATCGGAGGCATGAAAACCACAGGCGACATTGGCAACGTCGATGATGGGCATCATGCCCATATCATCGCCAACCTTGTAGAGGCCAAAGCTTTCGCCCATGTCGCAGTTTAGCGTCACCGCCATCGTATTGTTACCCCTCGAAGCTGCCGTCTTTGCGGCGTTGCAGCATTTTTTGCGCATGCGAGGGCGTTTGTGAAATAGTAGTTTATTGATTGTCATATCAAAAAAACAGATAATGGTGCCGGGCCGGAGCGCACCATGACCATCACCTTGAAACAGCTTGATTATTTTATCGCGACCGCCGAGAGCGGACAGGTCAGTCATGCCGCGGTCGAACTCAACATCTCGCAATCGGCCGTCACCGCGGCGATAAAGACGCTTGAGGCTGACCTGGGCGTACGGCTTTTGGAGCGTAACCACGCTGGCGTAAGACTGACTATGGAGGGCGCGCGGTTTCTTGAACATGCGCGTGTTATCACCGGGGCCGTCGCTGCCGCCGTCCGAAGCCCGTTGCGCGATAGGAAAGGCCTGGCGGGCAAGCTGCGGCTGGGCATGACCTACACGGTCGTCGGCTACTACATGTCGCGCCACTACGCGCGGTTTCGAAAGACCTATCCCGAGATCGAGGTCGAGGTGCTGGAACTGCCCCGAGACGCTCTCGAAAGCGGGTTGATGTGCGGGGACATCGACATGGCCGTGATGCTGGTGTCCAACCTGGAGCACACCAAGGAGTTGGCGCAGGAGGTCTTGATGCGGTCGAACCGCCGGCTCTGGCTTTCGGCTGATCATCATCTGCTCGCGCGGCGGGAAATCAGCCTCGCCGATGTGGCGGCGGAAGACTATGTCATGCTGACGGTGGACGAGGCACGCACGACAGCCGCCCGTTACTGGGATGCCGCGGGCCTTTCGCTCCGCGCCGTCCTTACCACCAGTTCGGTCGAGGCCGTGCGGTCGCTCGTGGCTGCCGGCATGGGGGTCACTGTCCTGTCCGACATGGTTTACCGCCCCTGGTCCTTGGAGGGGCAGCGCATCGAAGTGCGCGGGCTTGTCGAGCCCATCCCCACTATGGATGTCGGCCTGGCCTGGTCGCGTGACAGATCAATCGAACCGGCAGCGGCGGCCTTCCGGGCCTTCATGTCCGTGACCATGGGCGGCGGCGGCTAACCGCCTGCCGTCAGGCAGGCGCTATGGCTCAGGCTCGCTGGATGAGCAGCGGAGCTTGGGAGTTGACGCCTCGCATCATCAAGGGGGATTTCACCTTTGTCGCAAATAACGCCAAGGGCTTCACAAAACTCTAAAGAGCCGGTTCACGCCGGCCTCGTCATCGTCGCTGGCAGGTTGTTCCCGACAAACAGAAGGAACTCTTGGAGAGTTTTCTTGGTCACCACCTCGGGCCGGAACCGGAAAAGTCTCTCATCGGAGGGCGGTGACTTCACGGTTGCGGGCTACGATCTGCTCGTGGCGGAGGGGGGGCGTCGCCTCCATGAAGCCCTTGATCAGTGCGTCGCGAGCTCCGGGTGCGCGCGCCTTTTCCGCCGTGGACAGCGCATGCTGAAGATCAGGCAACGTCAGTTCCGTGCAGTAGGCTGGCGTGCCCGGTTGCTGGCGCCAGGAACTCGCGAGATCGCCGGCATCAAGTGCGTCGAAACCGGTCTCGTTCACCAGTTCGCGTGCGATCGCTTTGGCATGCGCATCATCGCCTGCGACGGGGATCGCGATCCGTCCAGCCGTTCCGGCCGCTGCGCCACCTTCGGCGAGCGTTTGGGCGAGGACCGCATTGAACGCCTTGACCACCAGCCGGCCGAGTTGTTCGCTGGACCAGACGCTTTCCGGCTTGCCATCGTCAACCTCCGCGATGTTCCCGTCGCGCATAGGATAATAATTGGAGGTGTCGATCACGACCACGTCGGCTGGTACATCGGCAAAGATGTTGGCGACATCGGGAATCTTCGCAAACGGGATCGATAGAACGATCGCCTCGACATCCCTGGCTGCTTCGTGCGCGGCAACCGGGAGCGCACCAACCTTCATCGCCTTCTCGCGGATATCATCAGGCCCCTTCGAGCCGGCCAGCTTCACCGCGTGCCCGGCCGCTGCCAGCTTTCGTGCAAGGGTGGTGCCGATATTTCCCGCCCCGATAATGCCGATGTTCATGTCGATTTCCTTCCAGATATTGTGATTATGAGCTCAGCGCACGATGCTCGGATCGATCCCGTATTGAGCGGGACATCCAGATGGTCGCGCAGGATGGTGCTCCCAATGGAACAGCCCGCCTCGAAACTCGTATAGCCCGCGGCATCTACTGACTGCGCGCGCCAGGCCCCAGGCAGGTTGTCGTACCGTTGCGCAGACGCATGCTGGTATCATCTGCCTGATCATCGTGTCCTCGTTTTGCCGGCTAATGCCGACTTGTTAGAATAATCGACCTCGCGCTATATGGAGACTATCTCCGATTCGTTCTAAATACGGAGAGTGTCTCCGATGTGCAAGGGTTAAGGTCAGTCATGTCTCAATCGTCGACCGCATCAGCCCTCCGCAGGGACGCGCAACACAATCGGGCGCACATCCTCGAAGTAGCGCGACAAGCGTTCGGCAACGACAGTGTTGACGTTTCGATGGATGCTATCGCGAAGCTGGCGGGCGTGGGGGCAGGGACGCTCTACCGCCATTTTCCAAACAAAGACGCCCTGTTGGCTGCGCTGCTAGTTCTTCACTATGAAAGCCTCGACCATCGTCGCGTTGAAATCGAAGCCGGGGAGAGCGATGCAGGCCGCGCACTCGAACTCTGGGTTGAAGCTCTCGGCGACTGGATGCTGGCTTATGAGGGCTTGCCTGAACCGTTACGGGCGGCTTGCCGAGTAGAATCCCCGCTGACGCCGACCTGCCATGCTGTCATCACGACGACGGAGCGAATCCTGAAGGCTGCACAGGACGAAGGGCTCGCACGACGGACGATGGCTGGGCGCGACATTTTTTTCGGAGCACTGGCGATCGCTTGGGCGAGCGGCGCAACGGCAGCGGGCGAAGACACACGGAACGTGCTTCGCGACGTCTTGAAGAACGGGTGGATAGAACCGAAACCAGCACCGGGCGGCCGAGTTTAGTCCGCCTATCCGACTGCGCAGCCTTTCGAATTCATAACGACTGCCGCCAGCCCGTGTGCATCAAACAAACGCTTTCTGAATAGGCTGCCGTCGTCTGGATGGACGGCGGCTTTTGGGCCTGGGAAGAGCGGCGTGCGAGGGCGGCAATTGGTGCTGAAACTTTGCGACCAAGCGTGAGCACACGTCTTGGCGCTATGCTATGATTTCTGATCCCGCTTCCTGAAAACGGGGGATCCCGCAGAGCCTGAGGCAAGTCACCACTTCGTCCAGGAGGATATCGAGTGCTTTGGCCACACCGGCCTCGCCAGCCACGGCGCCGAACAGTGCGGCCCGGCCGATCGCCGCGACGGTGGCGCCGCGTGCCTTGGCCTTGATGATGTCCGTGCCCGTGCGGATACCGGAATCGATGAGGATCGGGGCTTGGGCGCCAAGTGCCTGACGGATGGCGGGCAGGGCATCGATGCTCGATACAGCACCGTCGAGCTGACGGCCTCCATGGTTGGACACCCAGATGCCACCGGCACCAGCCGCCACCAGTCGCGACGCGTCGCCCGGGTGCAGGACGCCCTTGACCAGCAGCCGGCCTTTCCACCAGTCGCGGATCTGGCGGAAATCGTCCCAGTCGAAACCTGCATGGAGGCTGCCGCCAACACGCGCGGCGATCGTCAGGCCGGCGCTGTTGTCACCGAGATAGCCGCGGACGTTCTCGAACTGGGGCAGACGACCGCGCAGCAGGCGCAGCGACCAGCCAGGATGAAGCATGCCTTCCCAGAGATGCCGGGCCGAAGGCCGCAGTGGGATGGATATGCCGTTCCTAAGATCCTTTTCGCGCTTGCCCCCGGCTTGCAGATCAACGGTCACCACCAGCGTCGAATAGCCAAATTCTTCCGCTCGCCTCACCAGTTGGCGATTGAAGTCGAAATCCTTGAGCACATAAAGCTGGAACCACAGCGGCCCCTGTACGGCTCGCGCCATGCCTTCGATGCTGGCCGTGGCCATGGTGGAGAGTGTGTAGGGGATGCCGCGAGCGGTTGCCGCCCTCGCGATGGCAATGTCGGCTCCGGGCCTGACCAGCGCGCAGGAACCCATCGGGCTGATCACGAGCGGTGTCGGCAAGGTCTCGGACCAGAGCGTCGTGGAAACGTTCGGATGCGAAACATCGGTAAGCACGCGCGGCAAAAGTCTGATCTTTTCGAAATCGCTTCGGTTGGCGTTAAGGGTGAGTTCCTGCCCCGCCCCGCCATCGATGAATTCGAAGATGGATTTCGGCAGGCGACGACGGGCAAGCCTGCGAAAATCCTCGACCGAAACCTGGCGATCGAGAGCGCCCATCTCAAGCCTCGCCCTCGTGCCGGTCGGCAATGAATATCCGGCGCATGAGCGTCTGGCCGATCTTGCGAGGTCCAACAAGATCTATCTTCACCTTGATCATCAGTCACGCCGCTGCCGCGAGCCGGCCGCAGATCGAGCGGGTTATCTCGCTGGTCGACGCCCTGCCTTTCAGGTCGGCGCTCAGAAGCCCGTTGGCCAGGCAGTCCTCGGTCACGCGACGGATGCGCGCCGCGGCCTGGTTGAGCCTCTCGTCGCCATGTTTGTGGCCGAGCCAGTCGAGCATCGAGGCTGCCGACAGGATCGTCCCATACGGATTGGCGATACCTTGGCCGGCAATGTCGGGCGCCGAGCCGTGCGCGGCCTGGAAGAAGCCGTTGGCCGCGCCGATCTCGGCTGAAGGCGCCATGCCCATCCCGCCCACCGTCGCGGCGGCGAGGTCGGACAGGATGTCGCCGAACATGTTCTCGCTGACGATGACGTTGAAATGGCCCGGTTTCAGCACGAGATGCATCGCCATGGCGTCGACCAGCGCGTGCTCGGTCGCGATATCGGGATAGTCCTTCGCCACTTCGTCGAAGACGGAGCGGAAGAAGGCATAGCTGCGCAGCACGTTGGCCTTGTCGCAGCAGGTGACCCGGCGCACGCCGTCACGAGGCGCGCCGCCCGACTGGCGCGCCAGTTCGAAGGCCTTGCGCACGATGCGCACGATGCCGGAGCGGGTCTGCACCAGCGTGTCGACCGCCACTTCGCCGCGCAACAGGGCGCCCGATCCCCGCGCGGCGTAAAGCCCTTCGCTGTTCTCGCGCAAGATGATGTAGTCGATATCGCCGGCCTTCACTCCGCTCAACGGGCTAGGCACGCCCTCGAAGAGCCTGATGGGGCGGACGTTGGCATAGAGATCGAGTTCGAAGCGCAGTCTCAGCGTGAAATCCAGGCCTGCTTCGGTTCCATCGGGATGGACGACGCCCGGCAAGCCGCCCGCACCATGCAGGATGGCGTCCGCCGCGCGGCAGGCCTGGAAGGTCGGCTCGGGAAAGCTCTGGCCGGTCTTCAGGAAATGCTCGGCTCCGGCCGGGTATTCGCTGAAGTGCAAGGGGTTGCCGGGACCAAGCGCTGCTTTCACCACTTGAACCGCTGCGGCGCAGACTTCCGGGCCGATGCCGTCGCCATGCACCGCGGCGATTTCGTAGACAGGCTTCATCGCCAACTCCCAAATGGTCTAACGCTCAGATGCACTTGCCGCCGTCGACATTGAGGTCGACGCCGGTGATCATGCTGGCCTCGTCGGAGCACAGGAATGCCGCGGCGTTGCCCATGTCCGCCGGCGTAGACAGCCTGCCGATCGGAATGGTGGCGACGACGCGGGCGCGGTTTTCCTCGCCGGAGCCGATGAAGGTGGACAGAAGCGGCGTGTCGCCGGCAACCGGGTTGATGGCGTTGACGCGGATGCCGAAGGGGGCGAGTTCCACGGCCATGGCCCGGGTGGCGGCAATCGCCCAGCCTTTGGAAGCATTGTACCAAGTCAAATTCGGGCGCGGCGAGACGCCGCCAGTGGAGGCGACGTTGAGGATGGCGCCCGATTTGATGGATTTGAAATGCGCAACGACCGCACGGGCGCCATTGTAGATGGATCGCATGTTGACGTTGGCGATCCGGTCGAACATCTCTTCGTCCATCGTCTCGAGCGCCAGGGGCGGCTGGGCCACGCCGGCATTGTTGACCAGTATGTCGAGACCGCCAAAGGCCGAGCGGGCCAGGTCTGCCGCCGCTTCGAAGCTTGCGAGTGTCGAGACGTCGCCAGTGATTGGCCGCACATTTTTGCCGACTTTGGCAGCAACGCGGGCCGCGGCGGCCTCATCACGGTCCATCAACACGACCCGCGCACCTTCGGTGACGAATTTCCTGACGATGCCTTCGCCAAATCCCGAACCGCCGCCAGTGACGATGGCGACCTTGCCAGCAAGTCTCATATCTGTTCCTCCATTGCCGGCACCATCGGGGAAGTCGCGTACATTGCACAGTCCGATTATCTGAACGCCCTTTTAGCTTTCCTTGTTTGAGGTCGACCGGCGTCGGAGGCATAGTCGCCACGGAATTGTGAGGAGGAAGGGATGACGCTGAATTTCGACCCGCGGGCGAAGGCCACGGCGCTCTACCACGGCGAATTCCGGCCGATGTTCGTCGGCGGCAAGTGGGTTCCGGCACAATCCGGCCAGGAGATGCAGGCGCTCAACCCGGCGACTGGCGAAGTGCTGGCCACCGTCCCGCGCGGCTCGGCCGCCGACGTCGATGCGGCGGTGGCCGCTGCGCGCACGGCCTTCGAAGGGCCGTGGTCAAAATTCTCGCCCTATGAGCGGCAGTGCGTGCTTCTGCGCATCGCCGATCTCTTCGAGACCCATTGGGAAGAGCTCAGCGTTTCCGACACTCTCGACATGGGACTGCCGATCACGCGCACGCTCGCCAACCGGCGGCGCGTCATCGGCATGCTGCGCTTCTATGCGGGCATGGCGACCGCGCTGCATGGCGAATCCATAGACAATTCGATCCCCGGCGAGATCGTCAGCTTCACAAGGCGCGAACCGGTGGGCGTTGTCGGCGCGATCATCCCCTGGAACGCTCCGACCGCCGCGTCGATCTGGAAGATCGCACCGGCGCTCGCCACCGGCTGCACCATCGTGCTGAAGCCCTCGGAGGATGCCTCGTTGACGCCGCTGCTGATCGCCAGGCTGATGCAGGAGGCCGGCGTTCCCGACGGCGTCGTCAACGTCGTCACCGGCACCGGGACGGAGGCCGGTGCGCGGCTCGCTGAACATCCCGACGTCAACAAGATCGTCTTCACCGGCTCGACGCTGACCGGCCAGGCCATCGCGCGGGCGAGCGTGACCAACCTCAAGCGCGTTTCCCTGGAACTCGGCGGCAAATCGCCGATCATCGTCTGCCGCGATGCCGACATCGACAAGGCGGTTCCTGTCGCCGCGATGGCGGTGTTCGTGCATTCGGGCCAGATCTGCATCGCCGGATCGCGGCTGTTCGTGGCGCGCGAAATCCATGACGAATTCGTGCGCCGGGTCGCCGAGTTTGCCGGCAGGCTTCGCATCGGCCATGGCATCGAGGCGGAAACCGAAATCGGCCCGCTCATCAATGCCAGGCAGGCCGGCAAGGTGGTGGGCTATATCAAGGCCGGCCGCGACGAAGGGGCGGAACTGATAGCGGGCGGATCTCGACTGACGGGCGAGCCCTACGATGGCGGCAATTTCATCGCGCCGACCGTCTTCGGCGCGGTGTCGGACAAGATGACCATCGCGCGTGAAGAAATCTTCGGTCCGGTGATTTCGGCGATGCCGTTCGACACGCTCGACGAAGCCGTGGCGCGGGCCAATGCGACGCCCTATGGCTTGGCAGCCGGCATTTTCACCACCCATCTGGGCACCGCGCACAAGCTCGCCCGCCGCATCAAGGCCGGCTCGGTGTGGGTCAACATGTACCACGCCATCGACCCGGCGGTGCCGTTCGGCGGCATGAAGATGTCCGGCTACGGCCGCGAGGGCGGCATCGAACATCTGCATGAATATCTGGAGACCAAATCGGTCTGGATCCAGACCGACTGAGGGTGCGCTGATATTCAGGTGAGGCCGGCTGCGAATGACGGCGTTCCCGCACTATTCTCGGCGCTCGTGCAAGGTGCCTGTCCGAAGGCGCGATGCTCAGTTTGCCAGTTCGCGCAAATTGGTGCGGATGAGGTTCATCAGCTGTTCGGAGAAGGAGTGGTGCACATAGCCCCGCGCGGTGATGATGCCGACGGAGCGGTGGGCGTCGCGATGGTCGATCGGTACCACTCGCATGCGCTCGTCATTGCGCGAAATGGCGATGCCGGGCACCACGCAGACGCCAAGTCCCGAACACACCAGCGCTACCGCCGTCTGTGCGCTTTCGACCTCGTATTGCGGCTTGAGTTCGATGCCTTCCGCCGCCGTCAGCCGATCGACAAGGCCGCGCACGGCGGTCTTGCGGTTGAGCAGGATGAGCGGATAGCGCAGCAGGTCGGAGAGCAGCAGCTTCTTTTCGCCGCCGTATATTTCCGTGGGAATGCAGGCCATCAGCGGATCGTCGAGGATAGACTCGAACTGGAAGTCCGTCAGGTTTGGCAGTTCCGGGCCGATGTAGAACTCGACCTCCTGCTGTTGCAAAAGGCCAAGCGCGGCCTGCGGCGGGCTCTCGATGACCTCGACAATGCTGCGGGGATAGCGCAACTTGAATGTCGCCAGGATATCGCCCAGCCGGCTTGCCGCGAGCGTCGGGGCGCAGGCGATCTGCACCTTGCCCTTGCGCCGAGCGGCGACCTCCGTCAGCCGGTCGAGGCTGGTCTGCACCTGTGACATCACGTTGGCGATCTCCTCGAACAGGATCTGGCCTTCCGGCGTCAGGCTTGCACGCTGTGCGGTGCGGATAAACAGCGAGATGCCGATCTGCTCCTCAAGGTCGCGAATCTGCATCGAGACCGCCGATGGCGAACGATTGCTCTCCTCGGCAGCACGACGGAAGCTGCCGTTTTCGGCGGCAAGCAGGAACGTCTGCAGAAGTTTGAGGTTAATGCTGGGCATATCCGCTCGGGCAGGGTGATCTGACCCCTGACCTATTCAGACGCGGAACCGATTGCAAGGCAATAGGACCGGCCAGACATTGGTCCTGGCTTGACCGGCAAAAGTGTCTCTCTTGTCGGGCCGCTCAATGAACCGCGGCGAACATGACGCGCTCCTCGGTGGCCTCCGACAGCATCATCTCCTCGACCACGCGGCCGCGCTTGACCACCAGAATGCGATCCGAAACAGCGAGAATTTCAGGCAGATAGGACGAGATGACAACGACGGCCATGCCTTGCTCGGCGAGATCGCTGATGAGCTGGTGGATCTCGACGATGGCGCCGACGTCGACACCGCGTGTCGGCTCGTCGAAGATCACCAGCCTAGGCTTCTGGATCAGCGATTTGGCGATCACGACCTTTTGCTGGTTACCGCCGGAGAGCTCGATCATCCGGGCTCGGTCGCTGGTCTGCCGCAGGCTCAGACGTTCGCCCCATTCGCGGGCAAGTTGCCTGGCCCGCGCCAGCGACACCATGGAGACGGGATTGGCGCCCTCGGTCAGTTCACCCACTTGAAGGTTCTCGCCCGCAGTCATGGTTTCGAAGAAGCCGTCGACCTTGCGATCCTCTGTGACATAGACGATGCCGTCGCGCACCGCAGGCCTGGGCACCCGGTAACGCACCGACTTGCCGAGCAGGCGGATCTCGCCGCCGTGGAAGATGTTGCGCTTCAACAGTCCGGCGACGACCTTGGCCATTTCGGTGCGGCCGGCGCCGACAAGGCCGAACATGCCGGTGACCTGGCCCGAAAACACCGAGAAGGAAGAGTTGCGCACCAGGCCGGCGCAGGACAGGTTCTCGACCGAAAGCACCTTGTCGCCATAGGGCCGCGCCGTGCGCTTGACCTCGCCATGCAGCGTTTCGGTCAGCGTACGGCCGACCATGGCCTGCACGATCGAAGCGCGGGTGAAGCCCTTGGCTTCGCCGGACGCGACGATCTCACCATCGCGCATGACCGTGATGCGGTTGGCGACGGCAAGCGCCTCTTCCAGCGCATGGGTGATGAAGATGACGGCGATGCCCTCCTTCACCAGCCGCTGCAAAAGTTTGAAGAAGTGGCTTTTCTCTTCGGGCGTCAGCGTCGCGGTCGGCTCGTCGAAGATGATGACGCGGGCCTTGTGGTGGACGGCGCGCGCGATCTCCACCATCTGCTTGTGCGCCGCGCCCAGCGTGCTGACCTGCGCGGACGGGTCGACCTGGAAGCCCATGCCGGCGAGGAACTGCCGCGCCTGAATGTAGAGGCCGCGCAACCGGTTGAACATCTTCTCTTCGCCGAGATAGAGATTCTGCGCCACCGTCATGGCCGGCACCAGGTTGGTTTCCTGGAACACCATGGCGATGCCAGCGCGCAGCGCTTCGGCGGGCGTGGCGAAGGACACATCCTTGCCGTCGAAGGTCATCTTGCCCTCGGTCAGCTTGAAGACACCGGCCATGACCTTGGTCAGCGTCGACTTGCCGGCGCCGTTTTCCCCGAGCAGCGCATGGATTTCGCCCTTGCGCAGGTCGAAATTGACATTCTTGAAGGCCGGAATGCGCGCGAACGCCTTGGCGGCGTCCCTGAGTTCAATGATGTTGGCGTCCGACATCGCTTAGCCTCGCTTGCCACTGGCGGCGCTCGCCACGCGCACGATCCGCGATCCGCCGCGCGAGGCGACCAGAAGGTCATCGCCCAGCTCGCAGGCGCTCAGCGTCCCGTGCACCTTGCCGTCGGCGCGCGAATGGAAACTCGACAGCGGCTTCATGTTCTGGTCGCAAAGGACCACCAGCCCGTAGGACCTTGTCACCGCGTATGGCTTCAGCACGTTCATCTGCTTCAACTGGCTGCCTTGCATGGGCTCGCGATAGTCGCGCCATGACCCGAGCGACGGCGCCATCCAGTAGGCCTCGGGGACTTCCGCCAGCATGCGGGTGCGGTAGGTGTCCTCGCGCAGGATGAACTCCACCAGCTGGTTGCGCACGGAATAGAAGGTCAGCCAGTAGCCGGCGTTGAAGGCCGGAGCGATACGCGCGGGGTAGGCCGGCAGATGCTCCAGCACGGGCAGCGTCGCCTTGGTGGCAAGGTCGATCGCCAGCACGCGGTGGCGCCAGGCCTCCGAGACGTAGATGCGGTTGGAGCCGGTGGTGGCGATGCCGGCCGGCCAGGCCAAGCCATCCCTGATCAGCTCCAGCCGGCCGTTTTTCAGATCGAGCCGCCAGACCGAACCGGATACGCTCTTCTGCATCAGGTCGCGACGCCAACCGCTCGCCTGCACTGAGGCCGAGCCGTTGGCCACCAGTAAGGTGTTGCTGTCGAGGAAGGTGAGAGCGGTGATGCAGGAGAGGCGCCGAGCCTCCTCGCCCGTCGCCTCGCGCCCGTCATGCAGGCCGCCGCGGATGACGACGCCCTTGCCGTCGATGGCCATCGCGGTCATGCCGCGGGCATGGGCGAGTGCTGTGATCTCGCCCGGAAATTCCTGCAAGGTTTCGGCATGGCCGTCGGCGCTAAAGCGCATCAGCCGGTTGGCGCTGCTTGCCAGGAGGCCCTTTTCGGTGCGCACGAGATTGTCGGCCTCGGCGAGGCCGGCGAATTGGCCGGCTTCCTCCAGTCCTTGGTTGGGCAGCAACGGCCCGTCGAGCGTCGGCACGGTCACGGCCCACTCGCCACGGCCGAGAAAGCGGTCAAGAAGCTGGTTCAAACCGCTCATGACTTTTTGCCCCAGTAGGAATCCGAGCTGAACCAGTCGGGATCGACGCCTTTCAGGGGCAAAGTGCCCATGCGGTTGTTGAAGATGCCGCAGAGATAGAGGATGCCCTTGTGCTCGCGCATAGAGGTGATCATCGGATGCTTCTCGCCGGCCTGGTCCCACAGGCTTTCGAGGATCTGGCCGTTTTCGTCGAAGCGCAGCACGCAGCCGGTGTTGAGATTGGGCATCAGCCACGCATCTTCCGATACGCGCCGCGCCATGCGGCGGCGGAAGCCCGGCATTTCAAGCGAGAGATCCAATGCCGGCGTGCGCATGCCCATCAGGGCCAGCCAGTAGGTGCCGTCGGAGGCGCGGTTGATGTTGTCGGGATAGCCGGGCAAGCCCTCGATGACGCGCTCGACCTGGCCCTTCTTCGGGCCATCGAAATAGTAGCGGCTGATGCGGCAGGCCCAGCTTTCGGCGAACAGCACCGACTGGCCGTCGAAGGCCGTGCAGATGCCATTGGGGAAGACGAGGTTTGACAGCAGTGTGCGTGTCGAACCGGATTTGGGATCATGGACGATGATGCGTCCGTTGCCGCGGCTTTCCAGCGCGTCGGCATACCAGTCGTGCATCTCGAAGCGCACTGTCGCTTCCGAGAAGACGATGCGGCCGTCCGGCAGGATGTCGCAGTCATCGGCGAGCTTCATGGTGGAGTCGTCGACCACCGAGGTCAGTGAGCGGTTGGTCTCGGCGGTCAGCAGTTTTACATCCCCGACCGGCGAGACCTGGTAGAGGCCCATGCCGGCGACGCAGATGACGAGATTGTCGTCGCGGTCGAAAGCCATGCCGAGCGGCGAGCCGCCAATATGTGCGAACACTTCGCTGTCGGTGTAGTACGGCGGCTGGAAGCGCAGGATATCGCCTTGGCGGCTGCCGGTGTAGAGGCGGTCCTGCCGGTCGAAGATCACATCTTCCGCGCCGTCGAGAAAGCCGAGGCCGATGACGCCGACGTCCTTCAACCGGTCGTTCACCGCCATCGGCGCGCCGGGCGCGGTCGAGATCGCCTGCGGCATCTTGGCGAAGGTCGGCGAGATGTAGACGCTGCGCAGGATCTTGTGGCGGTTCTTCACCCAGCGTACGTCGAGAAGCACCGACAAGAGCAGCACGATGCCGAGGATCAGGAAATTGACCGGGCCGGGCACGGCCAGCGCAAGCAGGCTGTTCGACAGAACAAGCACGAAAACGGTGCCCATCAGCGCCTTGGCGACCGAGCCGCGCCCGCCGCCGAGCGAGATGCCGCCGAGCACGGTCGCGGTCAACACCTGCAGTTCGAGCCCGGTGCCGATGTCGGAAGCAGCACTGCCGATGCGGGCCGAGAAGAAGAAGCCGGAGAGCGCCACCAGCACCGAGCACAAGACATAGGCGCTGAACAAGATGAAGCGCACATTGATGCCGGCATTGTAGGCAGAGCGCCGCGCGCCGCCGACCGCGAACAGCCGCCAGCCATAGCGGGCGCGCGACAGCACGAGATGGATGATCAGCGCGATGACGACGAAGACCACAAAGGATGTCGGCACGCCCCAGATCGTGCCGAAACCAAGGAAATCATAGGCCGGCGAATCCGAACCGCTGGTGACGATCCGCGTCGAGACCTGCGGGAAGACGATGTCGAAGGTCGAGCGGTAGATGATGAGCGTCACCAGCGTGGTGAGAAAGGCCCGCATGCGCAGGAAGCCAACCAGGAAGCCGTTGATGGCGCCGCAGACGACGCCGAGGCCCAGGCACGCCAACAGGCCGGTACCAAAGCTCCACTGCTCGACATTCATGCCATAGAGCGTGACCAGCACGGCGAGCGCGAAGGTCGACCCGACAGACAGATCGATGCCGCCCGATACCATGACGATGGTCATGCCGAGCACCACCAGGCCAAGCTCGGCGGTCTGGCCGCTGAGATTGGTCAGCGTCGCCAGATCGAAGAAGCCCGGCACGATCGAGCCGAAGATCGCGCACAAAATGACCAGCGCCGTGAAGGGGATGACGCTGTCGATCCACTTCTTGGTCAGGATCTCCCCGACCACGTGGTCGGGGAGCAGGCGGTAGCGCCAGCGCACAAGGCTTTCGGCCATGCTCATCAAGGAAGTCCGTTACTTGAGCTCGTCCAGCTTCCAGCAATTCCTGCCGGTCGCATTGGCCTTGTCGACGCGGGTGATCGGGCCGAAGAAGATGGTCTTCTCGCTGCCCGCTTGCCGCTCGGGCTGCTGCAGCAGCTCGGAAATCTGCTGTGCGGCGATCTCGGCCTGGATCGGGGCATTAAAGTTGAAGATCACGTCGAGCAGCCCGTTCTTGATGCTCTCGCAGCCCGTGGCGCTGCCGGCGCCATTGGTAACGATCGTCACCTGGTCCTGTTTGCCGGCGGCCGCGACGGCGGCGCCTGCGCCGACCTCGGCATTGTCCCAGATGCCCATGATGCCGCACAGGTCCGGATGCTGCTGGAGGACCGTCTCGGTGATCTGGCGGGCCTTTTCGCTCATGTAATCGGCCGGCTGGTCGGAGACGAGCTGCAGCTCGGGATTGGCCTTCAGCACCTCGTCGATGCCGGTGCGCATGTAGATGTTGGCGGCGCCCGTCTGGACACCGGCGAGCCAGACCACCTTGTGCGAGACGGCATTGGGGCCGGTGCAGTGTTTGGCCAGTTCGCCCATTTCGAGACGGCCCATTTCGATCCAGTCGTTGCCTACATAACTGTCGGTCTGGGTGGCCGACTGCATGTTGACTTGCAGCACCTTGATGCCGGCCGCCTGCGCCTGTTTCAACAGGCGTGCGTAGGTCTGGACATCGGGGTTCTGCACGATGATCAGGTCCGGCTTCTCGGCGATGGCGCCCTGCATGGCGCGGATGCCGGCATTGGTGTCGCCGGAGGGATCACGCACTTCAAGGCTGAAGCCGTAGCGTGCCGCGTGACGCTGCCACACCACCACCCATGCCTGGTTGAGGTCCATGCCCTGTGAGATCGGCACGAAGATGACCTTCTTGCCCTTGAGCGCCTCGAGATACGTGGAGCGGCCGACCTGATCGGTTTCCTGCGCCGTGGTGATTTTCGCCGCGCCCAGCAGCGCGAGCGCTGTCATGCCCGCGAACAGGCAGTTCTTGAACAACTTCATGTTTCTCCTCCCAGATTTATGTCTCGGTTCTTGTTTCAGATGTCGCCGCTTTGCGAGGTCTGCTCGTCGCGCGGATTGATGATGGCGTCGATCGCCAGCGCGCCCAGCAGGATCACGCTCTTGATCAGATTCTGGCTGGTGTAGCTGAAGTTCAGGATCGTCATCCCGTTGGTCAGGATGCCGACCAGAATGGTGCCGACGATGACGTTGCGTACGCCGCCCTGGCCACCGGAGAGGCCGATGCCGCCCAACACGACCACCAGCAGCACGTCGTAGATCAGGCTGGAATTGTAGAGGCGGGTGTCGATGCCGGTGACCAGCCCCAGCATGATGATGCCGGCGGTATAGGCAATGAGGGCGCTGATGACATATTGCGTCACGATGATCGGGCGCGTCGGCAGCCCTGTGGTGCGGGCCGCGTTCGGGTTGTCGCCAGTGGCATAGACCAGCCGGCCGAAGCGGGTCTTCCTCAGGAAGAAGCCCATGAGCGCGGCCACCGCCGCGAAGATGATCACCGACATCGGGATGCCGAGGATGGTTCCGTTGCCGACGAATTTCAGCCAGCCAATATCGGAGGGGGCATAGAGCACGTCGGACGCAAAGACGATGCGGCCAGAGCCGTAGACCGAGGATGCGATGGCAAGGGTGGCGAAGATCGGCGGAATTTCGGCCACTGCCACCATGACGCCGGTGAACAGGCCGATGACCGCGACCAGGATGGCGCCGCACATGATGGCCAGCGTGAAGTCGACGCCCCAGGTGGAGATCCAAATGCTGAAGGCGACGCCGACCACCATCACCGCCACCATGGTCAGGTCGATGCCGCGCCCGACGACGATGAACCCCATGCCGACGGCCAGCGTGCCGAGGATCGAGACATTCTTGAGAATGGCAAGGATGTTGCCTTGGCTCAGGAAATTGTTGAGCGTCGCCGAGAACACCAGGAACAGGACGGCCGAGATCGCGCCGACGACGAGTTCCTGGGACATTTTGATGCCCAAGCGCGCGGTGTCGGATTTGCCCGAACCAGCCAAGTCAGTTCCTCCCTCGCTGCCGGTTTGAACCAGCGGCGTGCCAAAGCGGCCTTGCCCCAGGGGCTTTGCCGCGACGACGTTTCCTCCACAGCCCTAAGCCGGCTGCTTGCGTTAAGACCATCGCGACTCAGGGCGGCAGGGGCAATTTCGATTTTCTGATGCGCTGTGCAGTTCGTCAGTGTGGAGAAAGAGGATGAGGAATCGTCGCTTGTGTCCTCTGCCGGATTTCACCTGCCGCTAAGCTCAGTCCGATGCCGGTAGCGTGCCGCGATCCCGTGACGGTACTTTCTTGAGTGACGGGAGTGTCTGGCCCGGCAGTCAAGCGGCTCTGCTTCCCCAGGTTCCGTCCTATAGGCAGTTTCCCTCGATCATCGCCATCAGGCAATCGCCAGATTGTGTGCCGCTGATGCCCAGATCACGCACGCTGTTCATGTGGTTTCGGTCATTCAGGCGGAGGTCGCAGACAAGGTGCCCCTGCGCGCGCAAGCGCTTTACGAAGTCGGCGGCCTGCTGGTGAAAAGGTGACGTTTCCTGATCTCCCACGAGAATGGTCGCTGCCGTCTCCGGGTCATGCCACCGCGTCATTGGGGTGAAGGCAGCTGCCTCCTCATCGGTGATTCCGATTAGCGGCTGGAGGAAGGACGTCTGAAGGGGCTTGAGGTCGTAAAGGCCGCCTAGCAGCAGCGCCGCACGTATGCGCGATGGCATTGGCGTCTTTTCGAACAGGAATGTTGCCAGGTGTGCGCCCGCCGAATGACCACTTACGCTTAGCCGGGCCGGGTCACCGCCATGAGCGGCTATATTGTCCAGCACCCATTGTTTGGCGCGCCGGACCTGGGCGACGATTGCCGCCATCCTGAATTCGGGCATCAGCGCATAGTCGACGATGACCGCGATCGCCCCAGCTTTGGTGACTGTGTTCGCTACATAAGAATAGTCGCTCCTGGAGAACATGCGCCAGTAGCCGCCATGGATGAAGATGTGCACGGGAAGATCCCTGCGCGCGCCGGGCGGAAAGAAGAGGTCCAACCTTTCGGCCTTGCCCTCGCCATAGGCGATATCAGCCGACATTGGCAGGGTCGCCCGGGTTTCGGCGCTGCGGCTTACTATGTCGGCCACGATATCGTCAAAGTCGGCCACATGGTCGCGCGTGCGAAAAGCATCCTTTGACATGACTGCCGGTTCAGAAGGTGACGGCAATATATTTAGCCTCCATGAACTCGGCGATGCCGTGGTGCTGGCCGCCTTCGCGGCCAAGGCCACTCTGCTTGACGCCTCCGAATGGTGCGGCCGGATCCGACATCAGTCCCCGGTTGAGACCGATCATGCCGGCCTCGATCCCGGACGCCACCCGCATGCCGCGTCCAATATCGCGTGTGTATATGTAAGCGGCCAGGCCATATTCCGTGTTGTTAGCATGTGCGATCGCCTCGGCCTCGGTGTCGAAGCGTGTGATGGGTGCTACCGGGCCGAAAATCTCCTCGTGCGCCATCTCCGCGTCGGGCGGCACATCGGACAGCACTGTGGGCGGATAGAAGAATCCTTCTTCCTCCGAAATCGACCCGCCGCAAAGCACCTTGGCTCCCCGGCCCACCGCGTCCTTGACCAGGCGGTCGATCTTGTCGACAGCCTTTCTGGTGATCATCGGCCCGCATTCGGTGTCGGCATTCGGACCCGCTCCCACCTTAAGTGCCGCCATGCGCTTGCGGAGCCCGTCGGCAAAAGCATCATAGATTCCCGATTGCACATAGAGGCGATTGGCAGCGGTGCAGGCTTCGCCGGCGTTGCGCATCTTGGCGATCATCGCGCCGTGGAGGGCGGCGTCGAGATCGGCATCGTCGAAAACGACAAACGGGGCATTGCCGCCGAGTTCCATCGAACAGGAAATGACATGCTTTGAAGCCTCGCCGAGCAAGGTTCGGCCGACACCCGTCGACCCCGTGAAGGACAGTTTCCTGACGCGTGGATCGGCGAGCATGGCCGAAGTCAGCGGCCCGGGACTGGTCGTGGTCAGCACGTTGACGACGCCGGCAGGCACGCCGGCTTCGCTGTAGAGTGCCGCCAGCGCATAGGCCGTCAGCGGTGTTTCACTGGCCGGCTTCAGGACGACAGTGCAGCCTGCCGCCAGCGCCGGCGCGATCTTGCGGGTCGCCATCGCGGCCGGAAAATTCCACGGTGTGATCAGCACGCAGATTCCGATCGGCTCATAATCGACCACGATCCGGTTGGTGCCGGATGGCGCAGTGCCGAATTCACCGGTGATCCGGACCGCTTCCTCAGCATTCCAGCGGAAGAACTCGGCGGCGTACGCCACTTCGCCGCGCGCGTCGCGCAGCGCCTTGCCATTCTCCAGCGAGATCAGCATGGCAAGCGTTTCCGAGCGTTCGACCATCAGTTCGAAACAACGCCGAAGGATTTCCGAGCGTTTGCGCGGCGCAGTTTCCCGCCATCCCTTAGCTGCTTTGGCCGCCGCCTCGACGGCGGCGGTGGCGTCCTCGACCGTCGCATCGGGAACCGCCGCGATCACCGCCCCGGAGGAGGGATCGACGACATCGATGAGCCGACCGTCGGAGGACGGTCGCCAGGTGCCGTCGATGTAAAGTCCGTGCGAAAAACCGCGCACGTCATAGCCATCCTGGTCGAGTTGCTGAGCCTTCAAATTCATCGCTTTGTTCCGTTTTTCACATAACGCAGGCGGCGAGGTCGCCGTCATGGGCAGCCTGGACGAGGCGTCGCATCGTGCCGAGATCGAAGGCACGCGGATTGTTCTTGATCAGGCGGTCGATGCCGAGCGCTTGCTCGGCGGTCCAGTCAAGCTTATCGGCGGGGAGGCCTAAATCCGCCAGTGTCGGCGTAATACCGATCGCCGCGAACAATCGCCTGATCTCCTCGATTGTGGCGGCTGCCATCTCGGCGGCGGTTCTGGCCTTGGTCTCCAAGCCAAGTGCCGCGCCGATCTCTGCCATCTCGTGAGCGGCGACGCGGCTGTTATAGGTCATCACGTAAGGCATCATTGTCGCCACGCCCAAACCATGGGCGGTGTGGGTGAGGGCGCCTGCCGGGTATTGCACGGCATGCGCCGCCGCCGTGCCGGCGGTGCCGAATGCGCAGCCCGCCGCCAGCGCGCCCATCATGACATCGGCGCGCGCGTCGGCATCGGTGCCGTCGCTGCAGGCTTTCTCCAGGCTCCGGCCAAGCAGTTTTATCGCGAGCAACGCGAAATGGTCGGTCAGCGCAGTCTTGCCGATGAAGACATGCTGTTGCGGCAGATTGGGGTCTTCACCGCGCCGCATGGCGGTGAAGGCCTCGATCGCATGGGTCAGCGCGTCAGCGCCGGCGATCGCGGTCAGGCCAGGCGGACAGGTCATTGTCAACTCGGGATCGCACAGAGCGACGGCGGCGATAAGGTGAGGGCTCGATATGCCCACCTTGAGCGTCCGGTCCGGGTCGGAAATCACCGCGACCGGCGTCACCTCGGAGCCGGTGCCGGCCGTGGTGGGCACGGCGATCAGCGGCAGTGTCGGACCCGGCACCTTGAACTCCCCGTAATAGTCCTGGAGCTTGCCGCCATGGCTGAGAAGCAGGGTGGTGCATTTGGCGAAATCGAGACAGCTGCCGCCGCCGATGCCGATCACCATGTCCGGTCTGAACCCCTTCGCTTCCTCGACACAGATGCCGACCGTGTCGCGTGGCACGTCGGGCAGAACGCGGTCATGCACAAGGACTTCGATCGAAGCCGACTGAAGGGACTTGATGATGTCGGCGAATACCGCTGTGCCCGCGAAGCGCTCATCGGTGCAGACCAGCGCACGTCGGCCGAACCGGGCGGCGACCGTCGGCAGCACATGGCGCTGCCCTTTCCCGAACAGGATTTCACGCGGCAACCGCAGGGCGGCGAAGAGGGTCATGATCGGTCCTTTGACGGCGGCTGACTGGAAACGGAGGCATTGAACTGGGCTTGGATCGGACGGTCTAAGAGCGTGTCTCTCGCCCCTACAAAATATCCGCTTTAAAATCGTATAGGATATAGGATTGCATCGACGGAACCATCGTGTTAGCAGTCCTCACTGTCAAGAGGCAAAATATGCAGACCGCAAACTTACCCGACCCAAGCGACGCCACCATTGGAGCTGGTCGCATCCAGCGCGCCAACAGTCTCGTCGAAGATGTCTATGAAGCCATCTTCGCGCAGTTGATGGCGCTGAAAATCCCGCCAGGCTCACGCATTACAGTCGATAGCCTGGTCAAGGAATTCAACGTCTCGCACACGCCGATCCGCGAAGCCCTTGGCCGGCTCGAAGGCGAAGGCCTCGTGCTCAAGACGCATTTGATCGGTTATCGTGCCGCACCCCAGATCACCCGGCGCCGTTTCGACGAATTATACGAGATGCGTCTGCTGCTCGAACCGCATGGCGCCGCAAAGGCCGCCGCAATGATGGACGAGGCCAAGTTCAATCTGTTGCTCGAAGCCGCCGGCGTGATGTCTCGCCGCGAAGGCAAGGATGATCGCGTACGCTATTCGAACTTCGCCAGGCAGGATGCGATCTTCCACGACAAGATCTTGGAGTTTTCTCAAAACGAACTCATCCGCGAGACGTTGAGCCACCAGCACACGCACTTCCACATCTTCCGCCTGATGTTTCATGCACGTGTGACCGAAGAGGCACTTGACGAACACGAGGCGATTCTTGCCGCGTTCGGCTCTGCCGATCCCGATGCCGCCGCAAAGGCGATGCGCATCCATATAGAGCACTCGCGCGATCGCCTGCTCCCGGCATTCGATTGAGGTCGGAACGGATGTCCATTGCCGCGAATATCGCCGGGGAGGGCGGGAGCACGTTGTCCAGCAATGCGCATGGTTCGCTCGAACCGGTGCTGCGCGCCCAGCAATTGTCCAAGCAATACGGCCCGGTGACGGTGTTGTCGGACATCACCCTAGACGTCCTGCCCGGTGAGATCCACGCCATCATTGGCGAGAACGGTGCCGGCAAGTCGACGTTGATGCGGCTGCTGTCCGGCTATGTCGAGCCAAGCCACGGCATATTGTCGATGAACGGACATGCGGTGAAATTTGCCAAGCCCAGCCAGGCACAGGATGCCGGTATCGCCTTGGTTCACCAGGAGATCCTGCTCGCCGAGGGGCTCACGGTCACCGACAATCTGTTTCTCGGGCGAGAGCTTTCGCGTGGCCTTGTCGTGGATGACCGCACCATGCGCCGGCTGGCGGCCGAGAAACTGGCGCAGATCGGCTGCGCGGTCTCGCCAAGGGCACTGGTGCGCGACGTCTCGCTGGCAGACCGGCAGATGGTGCAGATCGCTCGCGCTCTGCTTGACGACTATAAATTGGTTATCTTCGACGAGCCGACCGCCGTTCTGACCGGTGGCGAGGTCGAGCGCCTGCTGGAGATCGTCCTGCGACTGAAGGCTCACGGCATCGCCGTGCTGTATATCAGCCACCGGTTGGACGAGGTGCAACGGGTGGCCGACAAGGTGACCGTTCTGCGCGACGGCAAGATGGTCGGCACCTATCCCGGCAAGACGCTGAGCCAGATGGATATGGCGCGGCTGATGGTCGGTCGCGAACTAGCCGCACTCTATCCTGAAAGGACCGCAGCGCCTTCGGATGTACCGATGCTGAGCGTGAGGAACGCCTCCGTTCCCGGCTATGCGGAGGACGTGTCGTTCACGGTTCACAAAGGCGAGATCCTCGGGTTCGCCGGCATGGTCGGCGCTGGCCGAACCGAACTCTTCGAGGGCATTATCGGCCTGCGCCCGGCGGCCGCCAAGGTCGAACTTGAGGGCAAGTCGATCCATTTCCAATCGCCGCGCGCGGCGATCGACGCCAGCGTCGGTTACCTGACCGAGGATCGCAAGGGCAAGGGACTGCTGCTGCAGGAGCGCCTGGCGCCTAACCTGACGCTGTCGGCGCTCGGTGTGTTCCATCCCGGCCTCTCGATGGGGCGGCGCCGCGAAGCGGAGGCCCTGGAACAGGCCGTGGAGGCATATGACATCAGGCTGAAGAGCCTCGGCGCCAAAGCGGGCCAGCTTTCCGGGGGCAATCAGCAGAAGCTGCTGCTGGCGAAGGTGCTGCTGACTGATCCTTCGGTGGTCATTATCGACGAGCCCACGCGCGGCATCGACATCGCCAACAAGGCGCAGATCTATGCCTTCATCCAGGAGCTTGTGGCGAAGGGCAAGGCCTGCATCGTCATCTCTTCGGAGATGCAGGAATTGATCGGCATCTGCGATCGCATCCTGGTGATGCGCGAAGGCCGCATCACCGGCGAGGTCAGCGGCGCCGAAATGACCGAAAGCAACGTGGCGGTACTGGCGACCAGTGGCCCCAAGCCAGGGCCAAAAGCCAAGGGAGGCACAGAATGGCTGTCATGACCGAATCCGCACCCGGGCGTCGCGCCCTGGATCTCAATGTCAGTTGGACCGACATCGGACCCTTCCTTGCGCTGGCGGCCCTCCTGGTCGTGGGTTACCTCATCAACCCCGATTTCCTGTCCGCCACCAATCTCGCCAACGTCATCACTCGCAGCGCCTTCATCGCCATTATCGCGGTCGGCGCGACATTTGTGATCTCGTCCGGCGGGCTCGATCTTTCCGTCGGCTCGATGGCCGCCTTCATCACCGGCATCACCATCATGTTCATGAACACGGTGGCGCCGCATGCCGGTATCTGGGCTATTCCCGCCGGCATGGCGGTGGCGATCCTGGTCGGCCTGCTGTGCGGGCTTGCCAACGGCCTCATCGTCACGGTCGGCAGGATCGAACCGTTTATCGCCACGCTGGGCACGATGGGGATTTTCCGGGCGCTGATAACCTATCTGACCGACGGCGGCACGATACCGATCGACCGATCGCTGCGCGAGGCCTACCGGCCTGTCTATTTCGGCACGGTTGCCGGCATCCCGGTTCCAATCCTCATATCCATCGCCGTCGCCGCGGTCGCATCCTTCATCCTGTACAAGATGAAATACGGCCGCAAATGCGCGGCGGTCGGCGCCAATGAGGATGTCGCCCGTTATTCCGGCATCTCGGTGATCAGGACACGGACCGTCGCCTATATCGTCCAGGGTGTCTGCGTGGCCATTGCCGCGATCTGCTACGTGCCGCGCCTGGGCGCCGCAACGCCGACGACCGGACAGCTTTGGGAACTGCAGGTCATCACCGCAGTGGTGATCGGCGGCACCGCGCTGCGCGGCGGCAAGGGCCATGTGTGGGGAACAGTCGCCGGCGCCGTCATCCTGGAGCTCATCGCCAACCTCATGGTGCTGTCGGACTTCGTCTCCGAATACCTCGTCGCCGCTGTTCAGGGCGTCATCATCATCATCGCCATGCTCATCCAGCGGTTTTCGAATTCGAAATAGCGCCGCGTCCGGACCACGCGGATCAACGTTCTTGTAGGTCCAAGGGAGAAGACAATGTTCAGTAGAAAATGGATTGCGGCGGCGACACTTGGCGCGCTGCTGCTGGCCGGCCAGGCCATGGCGCAAGACAAGAAGGTCATCGCGGTGTCGATACCGGCAGCCGACCACGGTTGGACGGCGGGCATCGTCTATCACGCACAAGCGGCGGCCAAGGAAATCAATGCCGCGTTCCCGAACGTCGAAGTGGTCGTGAAGACGTCGCCGTCGGCGGCGGAGCAGGTCAGCGCGCTTGAGGACCTGTCGGCCAGCCGCAAGCTGGACGCTTTGGTGATCCTGCCTTACAGCTCGGAAGAGTTGACTCAGCCGGTCAAGGCTATCAAGGACATGGGCACGTTCATCACCGTCGTCGATCGCGGTCTGACTGACGCCTCCGTCCAGGATCTTTACCTCGCCGGCGACAATATCGCGGTTGGCACCAACACAGCCAAGTTCATGATCGACAAGCTCGGCGGCAAGGGCGACGTCGTTGTGCTGCGCGGCATTCCGACCGTCATCGACGACGAGCGCATCAAGGGCTTCCAGGACACGATCAAGGGTACGAACCTGAAAGTCCTCGACATCCAGTACGCGCATTGGAACAGCGACGAGGCCTTCAAGCTGATGCAGGACTATTTGGCCAAGTACCCCCATATCGATGCGGTCTGGGCCAATGACGACGACATGCTGCTTGGCGTGCTCGAAGCGGTCAAGCAATCGGGCCGGACCGATATCAAGCTGGCGCTCGGTGGCAACGGCATGAAGGACATCGTCAAGAAGGTGATCGACGGCGACGCCATGACGCCGGTCGAGACGCCATATCCGCCGTCGATGATCAAGACCGCGATCTACATGACCGTCGCCAACCTGATCGGCCAGGCACCCGTCCGTGGCACCGTCAAGCTCGACGCGCCGTTGATCACCCAAGCCAACGCCAAGGAATACTATTTCCCTGACTCGCCATTCTAACCCTGTCCGATTTCACCGAAAGGCAGGGCGCGGTCTGCGCCTTGCCTAGCTCAAACACTGAGAGGAAGAGCCATGCCAGGCAAAAAGATACTGATGCTGACCGGTGAGTTCACCGAAGAATACGAAATCTTTGTCTATCAGCAAGCCATGGAAGCCGTCGGTCACACCATCCACGTGGTATGCCCGGACAAGAACGCCGGAGATCTGATCAAGACCTCGCTGCACGACTTCGAGGGCGACCAGACCTACACCGAAAAGCTCGGCCACTATGCGCTGATCAACAAGACTTTCTCGGAAGCTGAGAGGCAGCTCGATCAATATCATGCCGTCTACTGCGCGGGCGGCCGCGGCCCGGAATACATCCGCACCGACAAGCGCGTGCAGGCGATCGTGCGCCATTTCCACGAGGCCAAGAAGCCGATCTTCACCATCTGCCACGGTGTGCAGATCCTGATCGCTGTCGACGGCGTGGTGCGTGGCAAGAAGGTCGCAGCACTCGGCGCCTGCGAGCCTGAAGTGACACTGGCGGGTGGCACCTATATCGACCTGTCGCCGACCGAGGCCTATGTGGACGGGACAATGGTTTCTGCCAAAGGCTGGACGGCGCTTGCTGCGTTCATCCGCGAATGTTTGAAGGTGCTGGGAACGGAAATCCGCCACGCGTAAGCTTCTGGAACCGACGCATTCCCCAAGGGATGCGTCGGTTCTCTTCAATAGCGCCTCCATATCCATATCAATTCGGTCGGGATCGCGGCTGTCGAGCGCACCGGTATAGGCGAGATGCTCAAGGAGTGCCGCCTGGTTGCGCTGCTTTCGTCCTTCTTGTGCTGGCGCGCGGCGCTGTTTCGGCGTCCGGATTAGAGGTCGTGTCGTCGACCGTGCGGCCCGTCGTCGCCCCAAGCGATCACGCTCGGTGCCGAGGTCCGGTGAACAAGTTCCCACAAAACCTTCTGACGACCGTTCGATCGGCGCTCAGGCGCGACGTCACCATGAAAGCGGGATGCGCCTGAGTTCAGGCCTGCGTCAGTCAAGCTGGCATCGCGGGCAAATGGTCTCCCGGCGTCCGGGTTGGTCATCGGCCTGACGAAAAGAACGGCGTCTAGGAACGATTCCGGCCGGCTGCCGTTGCCTAACATTAGATATCTCTTATGGAAGTTGCGAAATGCCGCTGTGTCAGAATCTATGCCCTCTTGAAATGACGTTCAAATGCCCGCGTTGCGGATTGGCTTTGCTGAAACCCGGGCGCTGGTTTCAGGTTGCATCGAAATATCGCTGCGAGGGATGTCACAGCGAAATCCGGATTACTTATCCCGACAAGATTGCACTGTTCCAGAAGTATGCGGCGCAGCGCGAGGCTCCACCTCCGCCAAAGCATAGCTCAGTCCTGACCAAGTCATTCAGCGGCTAGGCCATGGTCCTGCCAGGGGCGGCGGGGCGACTGAACGCTGACTGCCGGCGGCAGGGTTGCCTGTCGCATGGAACGAAATCCGTTCCCTGCGGTTGGAAGGTCATGCCTCCAGCTACACGCAATTGAACCGGCCATGCCCTGCAGTCAGGAGCAGTGATGCAAACATACCTGGTAGAGCAAATGGAAGGGGACGACGTGGTTGCGGCGAGTAATGTCAATGCGTCCAGCCCGTTCACGGCGGCGACTATATCAACAGGACGCCAGGTTACCCTGAGGACATGGGAAAACAACTGGGTTCGTGTCACGGATGAGCTTGGAGGGGAAGTATTCGCATACTGCTTCATTTCAGGCACTGGCGAAGCGGACCGCAGCGCACAGCCCGACACTTCGGTAAGGTAGCACAGCCGAGCGAGCGCAGGCTGGCATGCTCAACTTCGAACGATTTAAGCGATCAAGACCGCCTCGCGCATCATCCGAATGATTGATGAAAAGATCATGCCACGGGGCGATAAGCGGCAACAATCCTAGCGTGGGGCCCTTATGTCTCTGGCGCATTTAGAATCTTCGAGGGCGATTCAAACGGTGCAGGCTGACTACCAAGCGGTGGTCTCTTGTCGATGGTCAAAAGTTCCCGATCATGCTCTTGACGAGGGCGGGCCCGTTCTACGTCTGCATCAACGGATGGGAACTGGCTTCGTCGATATTCCGGTCTTTGATCACCTGAGGGAAATCGCCGGGCATTATTCCGAAAAATTAGCCGCCAGCGACGGCACCAACCGACTGACCTATTCCGAGCTTTTTCGGGCGGTCGAGGCCTTGGCCAGCCGGATTGAAGCCGTCGTTCCCGACGGAAATGCGGTTGGAATACTTCAGGCCAACTCGGTCTGGTACACCGTTGCGATGCTGGCCAGCATGGCATCCGGTCGACCGTCAGTGCCGCTTAACGTGCGAGATCCGGACTCGCGCATCAACGAAATCGTCGCCGACGCGAGGCTCTCCGCCATAATTGGCGACAAAGGCCTCCACGGCCTTGATCTGCCCCAGCACGTTGCCCGGATCGATATAGCGCAATCGTTGCAGGCAACGCTTCGTCCAGCTGGACACCGTACCGTTTCTGTCGATGCACCGGCAATCGTGCTTTATACCTCCGGCAGCACGGGCCGCCCCAAGGGGATTGTCAACAGCCAGCGGAGCTTGCTGTGCCGGGTGCAGCAATATGTCGACGCGTGCCACATCAATGCGCAGGATGTTTTCTTGCCCCTGACCGGCCCGGCAACCATCGCCGGTTGTCGGGAAATACTTGCCGCTCTTCTTACGGGTGCTACGTTGCAGCTTGTGGAGGTCGAAGCCGTCGGCCTGCGCGCGGTTCGCGGCCGCATGCAATCGGAAGGCGTGACGATCACCTATCTGGTGCCGGCATTGCTTCGCGCTCTCCTGGCGGATGAGCCCGCGGACGCCTTTGGTTCACTCAGGGTTGCCCGAATTGGAGGCGAGAAGGTGTCCTCGGCCGACATCCGCCTGGTGCGCAAGGCTGTCCCGCCAACTTGCCTGGTGCAGATCGGCTATTCATCGACGGAAACGACTGGATCGCAGTGGTTCTTGCCGCACGATTGGCCGGAATTCGATTCCTCAGCTCCCGTCGGTTGGCTGCTTCCGGGTATCAGCTTCGCAGTGGTCGATGAAGAAGGTTACCCGGTTCAGCCCGGCAAAATCGGAGAACTGTTGATCAGAAGTCCGTATGTCGCCCTCGGATATTGGGAAAACGGGGCAGTCGTTCCGTTTGAAATAGATCCCGACGACCAGACGCTTCGCATCTTTGCGACGGGCGATCTTGTGCAAATTGGGAGTGATGGCCTGTTGCGGATCATCGGTCGCAAAGGGCGCCAGATAAAGGTCAATGGGCGGCGCGTTGAGCCGGCCGAACTCGAACGGGTTCTGCGTGGCGCGCCGTCGGTGAAGGATGCCGTGGTTATCGTCACCCCGGCGAATGAACTGGTTGCGTTCGCCGTCCCGCACGGCGGGGCGGGAGCCAGTTTTTGCGACGAGCTGCGCCAACTTGCCAGGACAAAATTGCCGCCGGCGCTTTGCCCGCTGCGGCTCCATGCAAGCGCCGAGATACCGCGACTGGCCAGCGGAAAGATCGATATGGCAATGCTGGCTGCAATCGACCTTTCGGTTCGGGAAACAACGCCCCCACCGCAAATCGCCCATGCGGGAAATGAAGTTCCTGCTCATCAGATAGTACGGCGTGCCTGGACCAAGGTCCTTAAGACGCGGGTCGCCCTGGGGTGCTGGGATGAAGCGGGGGGAGATTCGCTTAAGCTGCTCCATTGCGTGATGGAAATCGAAAGCGCGATCGGGCAGGAGCTCGGATTGGAAGCCTTCACGGTTGGAATGAGCTTCGATGAGATGGTTGCAGCGGTCATTTCCGCTCAACGAGGCGGAGAGCACGCGCCCGCCTGGAAACACGAGCCTCCGCTGCTTTTCCTTTTCCCCGGGTCGGTCGGTTATGGTCCGAGCCTTGCTTCGTTCGCTTCGGCAATAAGCAAGGTCGCCAGGGTGTCTCCCATCAGATATCCGGCCCTGGGCATGATCCTGCAAGGTCAGAACACTGTCGCCGCAATGGTCGAAGCTGCAATCGATCATATCAACCGCGTGCAGCCTACCGGCTGTGTTCGCCTGCTTGGCCACTCGCTCGGAGGAGCGGTCGCTTTTGAGGTTGCCGCGCGTCTGCTTGATCAAGGGCGAGCGGTAGCGTTCACGGGCATTCTGGATACCAGTCTGGTTGGCGAACGCAGCAAGCGTTGGGAGACCATTACCCGGACATTTCACCGGATCCGAACCAATCGTATATCGGCTAGTCGGGTGGCGTGCCGCGCGCTTGCCAAGGTCGCGGTCAAAATGCACTGCGAATCCCGGCTTGCCAGCTTCCTCGACCGCTATGCCGAGGGTCAGTTCAACCCGACGAGCTTCAGAACCAAACTGGAACTGCAGGAGGTTCTGCGGGCGCGCGCCTTCTTCCAATGGCTGGCAGAACCCAGGCCGATACTGCCGATCACCGGCACCTTGTTCCGTTGCGCGCGGCCCGGAATGCCGCTTGCACTCGGGTGGGACCGGGCATTCGTCCATCTGGACGTCATTCCGATCGCCGGCACTCACATCGACATGGTCGTGGAGCCCCATCTGACCATCAATCGCCCACTCATCGAAAACGCTGTGACCGAGACCTACTCTTCAGTCGAGTCACGCCAACAGGAGGCAGTGTCATCGACCTGATCGGGGAATTCAGCAGCGATGTGCTGGCGCTCGATGCCCGGCTGGAGATCGATCGCATCGTCGAGACTTTGCGCGAGCAGGTTCTCGGCACACAACGGCGTCGCGGAGTGGTCGTCGGGCTCTCCGGAGGCATCGACAGTTCGGTCGTCGCAACGCTGTGCGCACGGGCGTTCGGGAAGGACAAGGTGCTCGGCCTGTTCATGCCGGAGCGCCATTCGTCAGGCGACTCGTTGAGGCTTGGCCGCAGCGTCGCCGGGCAGCTTGGCATCGACACAATCCTTGAAGATATCGAGCCGGCGCTTGAAGGCATCGGCGCATACGCCCGACAGATCGAGGCCATCCGAACTGCCGTCCCTGGATATGGCGAAGGCTGGAAATGCAAGCTGGTCATGGCATCGGTGCTGGAGAGCAGCGGCCTCAATATCACGCGCCTTACGGTCGAGGATCCGCACGGAAAGATCGACACCGTGCGTCTGTCGCCGGCGGCTTACCTGCAGATCGTCGCTGCCACCAACTACAAGCAGCGGGTTCGCAAGATGACCGAGTATTATCATGCGGACCGCCTCAACTATGCAGTGGCAGGCACGCCAAACCGGCTCGAATATGACCAGGGCTTCTTCGTCAAACAGGGCGACGGCATCGCCGATGTGATGCCTATCGTCCATCTCTACAAGACCCAGGTTTACCAGCTGGCGGAGTATCTCGGTATTGACAAGGAGGTCCGAACAAGGCCGCCGACCACGGACACGTTTTCCATGGCGCAAACCCAGGAGGAGTTCTACTTCGCTTTGCCCTATCAGTTGATGGATTTGTGCCTCTATGGCATGAATCACGGAATTTCGGCCGGCGTGGTTGCCGCCGCCGCTGGCCTCACCGCCGAGCAGGTCGAGAAGGTCTATAAGGATATCGTCAGCAAACGCCGCGCCGCCCGCTATCTTCACGCACGGCCGCAGCTGCCCGCTGCGATGGACAGGGATTGACCCATGTGCGGCATCGCCGGAATTGTGGCGCTGAACGCGGCTGCGGAGCCTCCTTCACGAGCCGCGCTTCTACGAATGGCAGCCGCGCTCTCCCATCGAGGTCCGGACGAAAGCGGCCTTTACCGCGACAGGCGAGCGGGGCTGGCGCATACCCGCCTGTCGGTCATCGATCTCTCGACCGGACAGCAGCCTCTCGCCGACACAGGCAATACCACCTGGATCGTCTTCAACGGCGAGATCTTCAATTACGTCGAGCTGCGTGACCAACTCATAGCCCTGGGACATTGTTTCCGCACCCGCAGCGATACGGAGGTCGTCGTGCATGCCTACCGCGCCTGGGGTGTGGGCGCGTTCGAGCGGCTGAACGGGCAATGGGCACTCGCCATTTGGGACTCGCTGATAGGCCGCCTCGTCCTGTCGCGCGATCGGTTCGGCATCTGCCCGCTGCATTTGTGCGAACACGCTGGCCGCCTGCATTTCGCCAGCGAAGTTAAGGCCATCTTCGCAGCCGACCCGGCGATACCGCGGGCCTTCGATCCGGCGGGGGTCGACCAGACTTTCACGCTGTGGACGGTCGTACCGCCGCAAGGCGTATTTCAGGGGATACAGGAACTTACCCCCGGCCATGTCCGCATCTACGACAATGGCAGCGTTCGTGAGCACGCTTTCTGGAAACCTTGCTATCCCGAGAGCGAGGACCTGGCCCATGGCACCTTCAGGGGCTCGCTGGAGGATGCGGTGGACGAAGTGCGCGGCGCCTTGCAGGCCGCGACGGCGCTTAGAATGGTCAAGGCGGACGTGCCGGTCGGCTGCTACCTTTCCGGCGGGCTCGACAGCTCACTTGTCGCCATGCTCGGGAGGCGCTTCGCCGGCGCGCCGCTCCAGACTTTCTCGTTGCGTTTTGCTGACGCCGAATATGATGAAACCCGTTACCAGCGGCTGGTTGCCGGTGCGAGCGGCGGCGAGCACCACGAGGTGATGGTTTCGCGCGGTGACATCGCCGACATCTTCCCGGATGTGATCCGTCATGCCGAGCGTCCGATTCTCAGGACCGCGCCGGCGCCGTTGTTCCTTCTCTCGAGGCTGGTGCGCGAACATGGCATCAAGGTCGTGCTGACCGGCGAGGGGGCCGACGAGATGTTCGCCGGCTACGACCTGTTCCGGGAAGGCAAGGTCCGCCGCTTCTGGGGGCGGCAACCCGCCTCCGCCCGACGCGCCCGACTGCTGGAACGTCTGTATCCCTATCTGAGCCGCTCGCCGGTCAAGCAGCAGGCGATGGCGCGCCAGTTCTTTGGACACGGTCTCCATGCATATGGCGCGCCCGGCTTCGCGCATGATACCCGCTGGCGCACCACCAGCGCCATCAAACGGCTGTTCTCGGCCGACATGCACGCCGAAACGGCGCGTCGCGACGTGGTGGCTGACCTGCTCGGCCGCCTGCCCGAAGAGTTCCAACGATGGGGTCCTCTCGCGCAGGACCAGTACCTTGAGATCAGGACGCTGATGTCGGGCTACCTGCTCTCCTCGCAAGGAGACAGGATGCTGATGGCTCACTCCGTCGAAGGGCGTTTCCCGTTCCTGGACGACAAGCTCGTGGCCTTGGCGAATTCGCTACCGGCCGACTACAAGCTGCGCATTCTGGATGAGAAACACGTGCTGAAGCGTGTGGCGAAATCGATCGTCCCCGCGGAAGTCGTGGCCCGCAAGAAGCAGCCCTACCGGGCGCCCAACGCACTTTGCTTCATGGGCGATAGCGCACCCGCCTATGTCCGCGAAGCACTCTCTGAGACTACCCTGCGCGCGGCGAATGTCTTTGATCCGAACTCGGTCGCGCGCCTGCTGGACAAATGCGCTGCCAAGACCGGCGATGGCGATCTGTCCAACTCGGACAACATGGCGCTGGTCGGCGTGCTGTCGACGCAGCTCCTCCATCAGCAGTTTGTCGCAAGCCGTCCATCAAGCGGGCGTGCGGTCGACCTCAGGATAGATGTCGATCGCCTGCACAGGGAAGAGGTGCTGGTATGATGCATGGCGCCGTCCCTCTGCTGCACGACTACCTCAGCCATTCGGCCGGCCGACTCGGCGACAAGGTGGCGCTGGTGTGCGGCGGGCACCGGCTCGCCTATGATGAGCTCGAGACACGTTCCAACGCGGTCGCCCATCATCTCGTCACGTCCGGGGTCGCCCCCGGTGACCGCGTCATGATCTTCGCCGACAACACCGTCGAGACCGTGGTCAGCTTCTGGGCGGTTCTCAAGGCGAGCGCCGTTGTGTGCATCGTCAATCCGCTCACCAAGAGCGACAAGCTGGGGTATTTGCTCAACGATTGCCTGCCGGCAGCATTGATCACCGACAAACATTTGCAGGCAATCTTTACTGAACCGGCGCGTAACTGTCCGTCGCTGCGGCGGCTCATCGTCTCCGGTCCGATGGACGTCGCCGAGCTCCGGGGATTGCCGCATGCCGTGCGCTGGGATGAGGCGGCTGCCGGCCACGGCAAAGCGCCGGCCCGCCGCCGCATCGATATCGATCTCGCAGCCATCATCTACACGTCGGGCTCGACCGGCGAACCCAAAGGCGTGATGCTGACGCACAGGAACATGATGGCAGCCTGCACGTCGATTGCCTCGTACCTCGAACTTGGCGAAGACGACGTGATCCTCAATGTCTTGCCCCTGGCCTTCGACTACGGCCTCTATCAGATGATAATGGCATTCCGTACCGGGGCGCGCTTGGTCCTCGAGCGCTCGTTTGCCTTCCCCGCACAGATACTTGCGATCATCGAAAGGGAGAGAGTTACAGGCTTTCCCGGCGTGCCAACCATCTTTGCCGCGCTGTCGGATCTCAAGACGCTGAAGGCAGATGATTTTGCAAGCATAAGGTATGTCACGAACACTGCCGCGGCACTGCCGCTCAAGCACATTCGCCTGCTCCAGGAACTGTTTGCCGATGCTCGCATCTATTCGATGTACGGCCTGACCGAATGCAAACGCTGCACCTATCTTCCGCCGGAAGATCTTGCTCGAAAACCGTTGAGCGTGGGGATCGCCATCCCGAACACCGAAATGTGGATTGTCGATGAGGATGACCGAAGGGTCGGTCCCAATGTCGTCGGCCAGCTGGTCATTCGCGGGGCAACGGTCATGAAGGGCTACTGGGGTAAGCCGGAGGCTACCGCGAGGAAGCTCAAGCCTGGCCCTTTGCCCGGCGAGCAGGTTCTGTACACCGGCGACTACTGCCGAATGGACGAGGAAGGCTACCTCTATTTTGTCGGCCGCAGCGATGAGATCATAAAATCGCGGGGAGAAAAGGTGGCGCCCAGGGAAGTCGAAAACGTGCTGATGGAAATCCCGGGAGTACGGGAAGCCGCGGTCGTTGGAGTTCCCGACGACCTGCTAGGGCAAGCAGTGAAAGCGTTTGTCGTCATGGAGCAAGGAACGATCATGTGCGAAAAGCAGCTGCGGATGGAATGTCAGAAGCGGCTGGAAAACTTCATGATTCCGAAGTCCATCCAGATTGTGTCCAGTCTACCGATGACGGACACGGGCAAGCTCAAGAAAATAGCGCTTTCATAAAGCGACACCTGGAAATCATTTGGATCGGAGGCCAATTCAATGCTGAGCACGAACAACAGAATTGACACCTACAGCGATCAGATACGCGCCTTTCTGGCGTCAAATTTCTACGTGGCCGACCCGCGTGCCCTGGAGGTTGAAACGTCGTTGCTCGACCAGGGCATCATAGACTCGACTGGAGTGCTTGAAGTTATCGGCTTCGTCGAGGAGACATTCGGCATCACTGTCGAGGACAGTGAACTTCTGCCTGAGAATTTCGATTCCATCCAGGGAATTGCACGTTACGTGCTCAGCAAGGAAAACTGATCGCTGGGCCGCTTTAAGGGCGTCCTCCCAACCGAGCGCGCAAACCAATGGCGCGGCTCACGCTGGCGCTTTGGCCCGTGCACAAACCACCCTGGCTTCACCGGCTTTGTTTGCAACCGCGCGAATGCTCTCGTAGGCTTTGGAACGCTCAACCAAACTCATGACCTGCCGGTCCTGGCCAAGCCCGACCTCGAAAAGCAGCATGCCACCTTGCCGCAGATAGCGCCGCGCCTCCTTGATCACCCGCATGTGAATGCTCAGGCCGTAAGGCCCGGCAGCGAATGCCTCACGTGGTTCAAGTTCCATCAGATGCGCGCGGTCGTTTTCGAGCCGCTTCTCGGAGATGTAAGGCGGGTTGCAAACGACCAGATCGATCGTGCCTTCGAGCTCCAGACCCGAGAAGGAATTGAACAGGTCGCCCTGCAGCACCGAAATGCGTCCGGCCAGGCCAAGATGGGCGACATTCCGGCAGGTGGTTTCGACACAGCTGTCAGTGAGATCGCTCGCCCAGACGCGCGCGGTGGGGACCTTGTATCCAATGGCGCAGGCGAGATTGCCCGCTCCGCAGCACATGTCCACGACACGCGGGACCGGCCGATTAAGTTCACGAAGCACATTGAGGGCGGTGCTGCCGAGCAATTCCGTCTCCGGGCGAGGGACGAGCGCGCCGGGCGCGACAACCAACTTCAGCCCCATGAAGCCGATGCGGCCGGTGATGTAGGCGCTGGCGACATCTATTTCACCAATCACGACAAACCCGCTTTCTTGATTTTCCCATGCCCGATTTCTCAGGTCGCCCGGGTCTTCATGCCGTGAGGCGAGGCATCAGCCACCGTCGTTCCCGAGTCGGTTCACGTTGCGTAACTACTGGATCGCCGCGCTCTGCAGGTCGCTGCTGAACCTCACCTCGATGGTGTCTCCAGGCGCGACCTCAGTGTCCTGGTCGACCGGTCGACCTCTCGACGCGTCGCCGGCTCCACCGGTTATTGTGATCCGCGCCTGGAAGGTTTCGCCGGCGACCGGCAGCGGAAGAGCGGACGCCCCTGATGGCTGAAGCTTCTGGCTGGCTGCGTGGAGCCTTGCAGTGGTCTCGGCGAGGCGAAGGTCGGTGTCCCTCAACTCGTTCAGAAGGCCGATCCTTCGTTGATTTTCATTGCGTTCCTGCTGCCTGACGAAGTCTTCCTGCTGGCGCCGCGTTCTCATGAGTTCGACCGAGGTCTCGAGCGCCCGGCTCGACGACATCAGCACCGCACGTCTGACATCGGCGAGCCTGCTGTTGGTCAGATTGCCCGATTCGAACGATTTGGTGACCCGCGCCAGATCGTCCTCATCCTGTTTCACCGCTGCCGCTTCCGTCTGCTCGCGCTTGAGCAGAACCTCGACCTCAGCCTCGGCATCCTTGGCGGTCTTGTCGAGATAGCTTTGCTCCTGTTGAAAATTGTTCAGCGAAATTCTGAGACCCTCCGCTTCCGCCTGCGCGACCGCCGATATCAATGCATTCGACAGGGGCGAGCCCTGCGGCGGCTGCATGTCAAATTCTGCCTGGTTCTGAAGTTCGGCGCGGATGCGGGCGCCATGAAAGTAGTCCCTGATGTAATCCCCCCAGATCGACTCGTAGTCGCGTCGCAGATCAACGGGATCAGGTCCGCTTTGGCTTGCCCGCGACCGCAGAAGGCTGAAACCGCCGGCGACCGCAATCGCCTGCCGGACTGTCATGAGTGGCCGGTAAGCCTGCTGCCCTGGCGTCAGCACATCGCCAGTCACGTAGATCGGCCGGTACTCCGCGATCACGGCCGTGACGTCGCTCGGCTTGATGACGATCATTTGCTCCCGTCCATCAGGCAGACGCTGGTGGACGATCTTGGTTGGCAGCACCGCTTCCATGCGCGTCTGCAATTCGGCCGGCGTCAACCCGCCAACCGGGATCATCCCGAACTCGGGCAGCGCGATCGAGCCATCCATCTGGACAACCGCGCGTTGCGTTCGTTCCGCTATGGAGGCAATTCCTATCTCCACCGTGTCGCCGGGGGAGAGCTTGTAGGCGGCCGGCGCTTCGGCCGCGGTTGCGCTGCTCAAGGCCAGGCATCCGACAAGTGCTGCAAAGGAAATTCGGCTAACGAAGGCCATTGGTGGCAATCTCCTTTTGATTCAGATCCGGCTGCGGCGGCCAATCGAGATGGGCGACGAATTCGTAGACCGGTCCGCCCGGTACCCCCCAATTGCTAGACCAGATCACTTGCGACCCATCAGGGGACGGGGAGGCGTGTGTCTCGCTCCAATAATCGAACGGAGCGTTCCGCGTCTGCACGATCCGTCGGACCTCTCGACTGCCGTCGACACGCAGCGCGATCACCTCGCGCGAGTATGGAGCCCAGTCCGGCTGGCTTCGAACCTCCTCGGGATTGCCCCCGTAACTCATGAATGCCCATTCGGGCCGGTCCAAAGCGCGCAGCGACGCATGCTCGGCCTCGCCGAACTTCATGAGCGACGTGACCTTTCCATCGGACAGCCGACGTTTGATCACCTGATATTTGTCGGGGCTGGATTTGCTGATTCCGACGTAAATTTCGCTGCCGTCCGCGTCGAGAGTCATATCGCCATGGCCGGGCCGATGATGGTCCTTCCACGTCTGGCGCAAGGTGCCGTCGATTGCGAAAATGGCTCGCTGCTCGGTGCCGTCGGCCAGGTTTTGGAAACACAGGATGTTTTCTCCAAGCGGAGAAATGGTGCAGGAACTGGTCGTTCCGGCAACCTGGGCGAGATTGATGTCCGGGTATTTCAGACGCCGGTCGAGATCATATGCGAAGGCGACGGCAGCACCATCATCGCGGGTCGCGCGTACGGCAATGCGGCTGCCGTCACGACTTGGATTTCCCTTGGACGGGCCGAATTTGAGATCCCGATATTTCGCAGCGGCAAAAACTATGTCCTCACGATTGCTGCGGGGCGCCCAGGTCGAGATATTCTGATCATCGACACAAATCATCAGGTCCGCGTTTCGAGGGTGCCATTCGCACTCACCCGGCTTGTTGCGATGGAACAAAGGAACGTAGTTTTTCCCGTCGAGGAAGCACATGCCGTCGCAGCCGTTCATGAGGACGAGGAGGCTCTGATCGGCATTCCACGCTTGCGCGCTCGAGTACCGATGACTGCAATATATTTTGCCGCAGACAATTCCGCCGCCAAGAGCTCCGGGCTTGGTGATCCGAGTGAAGCTGATCCCTGTCGCCGGATCGGTTGCAGGTTTCAGGTAAGCGGGCAGATCCATTGCCGGCTCCGTGCCTGCCGCACCGCTCGGCCGGTTTCCGGCTGTGTGTAGCGCCAGCAGAGCGGCCATCAGCAGCACAGCTGGTATGAGCCGCGGAAAGGTCATGTCATATAGCTCATTTCGCGACGGACGCGGCCCTCGCTAAGGCGCGAACGCCACCACTCGATGGTTCTTTCCAGACCGTCACGCAGGCTTGTATGCGCCCGCCATCCGACTTTACTTTCAAGGTTCGAGGAATCGGCGAGCAACGCGCGAACCTCGGAGTTCTGCGGCCGCATCCGGCTTTCGTCGCGACGTACCGGTTTCCTGGTGCCACTCAACTCGAGCACCAACTCCAAAACGTCCGAGACACTGACGGCGCGCTGGCTGCCGGCATTGTAGGCATGGCCAAATTCAAGCTCGGCCGCCCCTGCCGCCACAAATGCCGCCGCAGTGTCTTCCACAAAGGTAAGGTCGCGGATAGGGCTGGTGTCGCCGACCATGATCGCCGGACAGTTCTCGTCCAGAGCCTGCCTTATGATGGTCGGCACGATGGCCCGCTCGCTCTGGCGCGGCCCGTATGTATTGAACGGTCGCAGGATGACCACCGGCACATCGAAGGACCTGGCATAAGACGCCGCCATCATGTCCGCGCCAATCTTGGATGCGGAGTAGGGGGACTGTCCCTGCAACGGGTGGGATTCGTGGATCGGCATGGTCAGAGCGGTGCCATAAACCTCGCTCGTGGACGTATGCACAATGCGCTCGGTTTCCCAGTGGCGTGCCGCTTCGAGGACATTCACGGTGCCCAGCACATTGGTCTCCACATAGGATTGGGCAGCAGCGTAGGAATAGGGAATCGCAATCAGCGCAGCCAGATGAAACACCACCGCCTGGCCGCGCACGATCCGGTTGATGAACGCGCTGTCACGAACGTCGCCACGAATGCATTGCAACTGGCTTCGAACGTGGTCGGGCAAATCATCCAGCCAGCCATGGCTGTCGAACGAGTTGTAGAGGGCCAGTGCCGTGACATCGGCACCTTCGTGCACCAGCGCTTCCGTGAGGTGGGATCCGATAAATCCATCCGCACCGGTGACCAGGACCTTCCTGCCGCGATAGCTCACGACCGTGCACTCCTTCGATCGTGTGAGCCGTCAAACTGGCGAACGAACAACAATCCATTCATGCCAAACTCCTCGCTTGCCAACTCTACCCACTTGCCGCGGGAGGCAGGGACACACCGAAAACCGCCCTGAAGCCCCGCATTATCCAGACGAGGTCCGATGCAATCGTGCGCCGCGGATAGTAGGCGAGGTCGATCGTTGCCTTGGCCGGGAACAGGACCTCTCGATAAAACAGGAGCGGATCAAGGGAGGGCGGGTAAAAACAGGCTTCGTGACGGAAGAGAACCTGGGTCGGGCCGAGCAGGCCAGGCTTCCACTGTAGGACAGCTTCATTGCCGCCGCGGAAACAATCGGCGAAGGCAAGGCTTTCCGGCCGCGGCCCGACAATTGCCATGTCCCCCGTGAAAACGTTCCACAGTTGGGGCAACTCATCAAGTTTCGTTGCCGCGAGAAAACGGCCTACCCGCGTCATGCGGCTGTCATCGTTCATGGTCAGCGCAAGCCCGAAAGGATCGGCTGTTGTCTTGAATTTGCGGAACTTGTACATGCGAAACGGCTTTGCGCCGGCGCCCAGGCGCGTCTGTGCGAAAAACACCGGCCAACCACCTTCGACAAAGAGTGCAACGGCAATCAGGAGCATCAGTGGAGCGAGTACCATTCCCGCTGCTGCAGCGAGGATGATGTCCATCGCGCGTCTGGCAATTCCGTGGCTGGTGCCAGCTACGGCGGGCCGATGCATCGTCACGTCGAGTGCGTTCATGCCGCGGCTCCCGCACGCCCGCTGCTTTCAATCGCGGTGGCTAGTGCAACAACCACCGACTCGATCGCACTTGCCGTAATTTGCGGGTGTAGTGGAATCGTCAGCTCCCGCTGCGCGAAGTCCTCGGTCTTCGGCAGATGGATTTCACTGAACATTTGGCGATAAAGCGTCATCTGGTGCACGGGCGTATAGTGGATTGTGGTCTGTATTCCCTTCGTTCGCAGATGGTCGATTACCGTTTGCCGGTCGACGTCATGCGGCAGGAGGACAGGCATGATGTGGTAGGCCGAGGTCCGCGGTTTGCCGAACGGGACTGTCACAGCCGAGCAGTAATCTGCGATCAGACGCCGATAGAGGACGACCAATATGCGCCGGATTTCATTCCATTCCTGCAGATTTTGAAGTTGGACCAAGCCAATAGCGGCGCGCAATTCGTCCATGCGATAATTGAAACCGAGCATCGTCACGTCGTATTGCGGCGTGCGGCTGTTCAGCCGCTGATGCGTGCCACTGGTCATCCCATGTCCGCGAGCCTGGCGGATCGCTTCACGGAGCTGTGCATCCCGGGCGATAACGGCGCCACCTTCCGCGGTGGTCATGTTCTTGTTGCCGTAGAAGCTGAAGGCCGCGGCCGCACCGTAAGTCCCCACCTCCTTAAGGCCGGGGGCATGCGCGGCATCCTCGACGATATGCAGTCCTCGCACACGGGCAAATCTCTGCCATTCTTCCCGGTCGGCAAGATAGCCGGCAAAGTGGACGAGAATGACAGCCTTGGTACGTCCGGTGCATTTGGCCTCCGCGTCACTTAGGGACATCAGTGGCACTTCGGCCGACTCTATGTCGACGAATACCGGTGTTGCTCCTACGTAGAGCACTGCATTCGCGGTCGCCACGAAGGTCAGCGAGGGAACCAGCACTTCGTCTCCGGGGCCGATCCCAAGTCCATGGAGAATGAGATGCAGGGCGGCGGTGCAAGAGCTGACGGCGACGCAATCGACCGCATCATGCACGGCTGCGAAGGCCTCTTCAAAGGCTCTTACCTGGTCCCCCATCGTCAGCCACCCACTGTCGACAACTTTGGCCAGGGCTGCCTTTTCCGGAAAGCCAAGAATAGGAGCGCTGACCAAGAGCATTACGACCTCCTCATGTTGGCGCGGCAGGGCGTTCAGCCCTCAAGCGGCCGCTGCCGAGACCTCGATCGATGCGGACTGCTCTTCCCAGGCAATCGTTTGTGCGTTCTGAAAATCTTCAACGCGTCCGATATCCAGCCAAAGCCCGTCATGTTTGTAGACGTGCACATTCGTGCCGTTTTGCATCATCTGCAGCATGAGGTCGTCGAATCCGAAGGCGATGCCGTCAGGTATAAAACGGAAAACATCTGGATTCATGCAATATATACCCATACTTACCAGATGAGACAGCGTCGGTTTCTCGCGAAATACCTGGACAGTATTGCCGACCTCGTCGATGACGCCGAAGTCCATCTTGATGATGCGGGAAGCTGTGGCTATGGTGACTGGATCCGTATGAGTCCGGTGTGACGCCACAAACCGGCTGAGACTGAGATCGGTAAGTACGTCCCCATTGAGAACAATGAACGGCTCGTCCAGTTCCTCCCTGATCAGGGAGAGCGGGCCAATAGTGCCCAGAGGTTCCAGCTCCTGGGTATAGCGTATCCTTAGATTCCACTGTGATCCGTCTCCGCATACGGTGCGGATCAGGTGCCCCAGATAGCCGGTCGTTACGTAGACCTCCTGGATGCCGTTCCGTCGCAGCCACTTCAAAAGCAATTCAAGAACCGGCCGAGCACCGATCGGCATGAGAGGCTTGGGCAAGATGGATGTGAAAGGCCGAAGGCGTGTTCCCATTCCACCGCACTGAATGACCGCTTTCATCTCGTCCTCCTATTGATACGACTGTCGCGGTGTGATGGGTCCAGCCCACCCGGCCGGAAGGTACGCCAGTGCTGGTTTCACCTCTCCGGAGTGCAGCGATGGTAAGTGGCGCCCGAGAAGGCGTCGTCGTGCATTTGAATGGCACGTTCCCTGCGTTTTGATTTCAATATTCCAGCCGGTAGGGCATGGGCGCGGCAGGGTGATCAATCAGGGCTGGGAGCTGTAGCCGCTTGAATGGCAATTACCTGTGCAGATTTTCGGCGTCGGTAACGACCTTCTCGCAAAGGCATCGCCACCGTTCGTACGAAAAAAACACTTAAATATCTGGCCCTGAAATGTGTGCGATTGTAAGCTATATTAGAAGGTTGAAATGTGCGGATGGGCGACGGCGAGCGTCGACATACGGGGGATCAGCGGGCGGCTGATCTGTGTTGGGTCACCGTACAGTCCATCCAAAGGGAGGGTTCGGCAGCTAGGGACACATGCGGGCTGCCAAAAGGTGGGTGGTTCATGTATCGTATTATCATCGCCGACGATCACGGCTTGTATCGTCGTGGGCTGCGACTGGCATTGATGGCCGGCATTCCAGACTTGGAAATATTCGAAGCGGCGTGTTTCGATACCGTCATAAGCCTGCTTGAAGATCAGGCGCCCGTTGATCTCGCCGTCATCGACCTGAACATGCCGGGACTGTCCGGCCAGGACGATCTTCGCGACGTCTTACCGGCTCATCCCGACACACGGTTTGCAATTGTTTCAGGGACCGATTCACGCGCCGAGATTCTGACTGCCCTCTCGATTGGGCTTCATGGTTATATCGTAAAGTCCCAAACGGACGAGGAGGTGGTCCTGGCGGTGAAGGAAATCCTGGCCGGTCGTATTTACGTTCCGGCACTTCTTTCACAAAGGTCCAAGGACTCGGCACGCCTTCCACCCGAGGCACCCACGCAAATGCCCCACAGGACCACCAGCGTCAACAATCTGGGCAGGCTTACGTCCAGGCAAAAGGAAGTCCTCAGGTTGATGGCCGAAGGTTACTCGAACAAAGAGATTGCCCGCTCTCTTGAAATTGCGGAAGCGACGACGAAGATTCATGCTGCCGCCGTCCTGCGCGAACTTGGAGCGCGAAATCGGACGGAAGCCGCGGTTCTGCTGAAGACATGGGCCGCCAGAGACATCAACTAGCGCCGATTGCTTTTGGCGGCAGCCGGACCGAATATTTCAGTCCGCGATCCAGCATCTCAAGCTTGGAAGAGTGCCCCACGATAGGCTCACCGCCGGCTCCAATGATCAACGACCCAAAACCGCGCCGAGCCGAGGTGGAGACCCGGCGTTCTCCCCATTCCAACCATTCAAACACGATGTCGGCGCCGGGCTCCTGGGCTGTGAATTGCCACGCGACCTCGATCCGGCCTGCCGGAGTGCCGAGCGCCCCATGCTTCACGGAATTGGTCGTAAGCTCGTGAACGATCATTGCGAAGCTCTCAGCCGAACCCTCTGCGACTTTTACTTCGGGTCCACTGATCGAAATGCTGTGCGTTCCCAGGTAGGGCTGCAGTTCCTGAACGATGAGGTCGCGCAAGGACGCCGACAGGCTGCCATCGCGTGAAAGAAGCAGATGCGTCGCCTGGAGTGCGCCGATTTTTTCGATCAGTGTCTGCTTATAGCGGGCGACATCGTTGTCGGGGGCACCAACCATATTCACAAGCGCCGTGATCACCGGAAACAGATTGTTGAGCCTATGGCGTTGTTCAAGCATGGCCCGCTCTCGCTTCTTCGCCGCAGCCCGCAGCAGAATGGTTATGCGCCGATCGGTGAGATCAGCGGCGACTCCTATTCGCTGTGCACGACCATCGCGCAATTCGTCCCGTCCCCGAAGAGCAATCCAGCGGATATGTCCGCCAGCTCGCCTGATGCGGATCTCCGCGTCATAGTTGGCGCCTGATGCAGGCTCTCCCGGGGCCGTCAGATTAGGCAAGTCGGCCGGGTGAACGACCGCAGCCAGTTCCTGCAGCGGACGGCTCGGCGCGGGTGCCAGTCCCATCATTTCCCAGAACGCTGCTGAGCCGTTCACGGATCCGTTCTCGAAATCTATACGCCACGTTCCCAACCGGCTGGACGACAGCGCCAGGTCCAACCATTCCTTCTGAGCCCGGAGTGCCTCGCGGGCGGTTCGCTCTCCAGATATATCGTCCACCATTACAAAGATGCTTTGAGGGAGAGCATCGGCTGGCACGGCCAAAGACAGCGCCAATCTTGTCCACAAAACCGTGCCGTCCTTTTTCAGGAGACGGATCTCCGAGCCGAAAGAAGTCGTGTCCTTGAGGCGAGTCAACGCTTCCGCCAAAGTGTGGTTGTCGTCAGGGTGGACGAGTGCCCTGAGCGGCAGACTCGAAAGCTCTTCCTCGACATACCCTGTCATCTCACAGAGACGTTTGTTGGACCGTTGCAACTCTCCGTTCTCGCTCATGTTGGCAAAGCCGATAGCGGCACGTTCGAATGCCCAGCGATAGCTGTTTTCGGTTGCCTCCAAGGCCACGAGTCTAGCCTCTGCAACCTGCAAAAGGGTGCGGTAGTCCTGCCTCTGCCGGTGGAAAGTCAGGGCGATCATCGCCCCTGCAACCAGCAGCAGAATGGCCCTAATCCAAACCTCGACGTTAATTGGGTTGCTCAGGATATCCCGCGCCAACAAGCCGACGGCCACCATCACAAACGTTGCCGCAAGGGCAATCAGGCGATCTTCGAGATATGAGATGGCAATAATGGTGGGAACAAATTCAAAAAAGCCGATGTCGTATGCCATGGAGGCGGGCAGCGCCGTCTCGACCGCAAGTGTCGCGATCAGGAGCGACATCGAGGCAAGGTGGGTCAGCAACTTGCTTGAGCTGTTCGGATGCAAATTGAGCGAAAGCAAACGCATGTGCCAAACTATAACCTTCTGACTAGTCCGTCGAGATTAGACCGAAAAGCGTACAGACTAGTCCGACCGCAGGATTGTTCCCTGGGATTGTAGCGCGCATTTTGTCCGATGTCGGGGGCGGATCGGACCGCAATTCTCCAAGCGACCTGACTGACATGTTGAAGGCACCTCCTTTTGACAGGGAGGCGTTGCCGTTTTGCGGGAGGTAAGAAAATGGCACTGGTTGGTAGGCAAGATGATGGAGTTCTTGGTCGCCAATATGGAGGTTTCGGGGGAAAGCCCGTCTCGGCCTTGAGAACGCAGGGTGACCATGGTTCCGCCTGGCACCAAGCACCACAAAGGTTCGACGGCGTGGTCGTCGAGCCAAAGCAGAGCAGCCTTGCATCTGTTGTGGGAATGCTTGATCGCATCGGGTGTGGCTATCTGATCCTGAACAGCGACAGGAAGGTCATGGAGTGGAATTCAGCCGCTCAAAACACCTTGGAGCGCGAGGGCGAGGCAGCTGATACGGCCGGCAAGGTGTCGGTTGCTCTGAGGCGGCTGATCGCAAACGTGCCGGGGAATTTTCTTCCCGGTACGCTTTCATGGGTGGTTATCCGCGGCATGGGCGACAGGCCCTTGGTTTTGAACGAGAAGGGCATAGCAACGCCTGACGCGACGAGTATCGTGGCGCTGCTGGATCGTGAAAACAGGTCCGGGCCAAATCCCCAGACGCTGCAAAGAATGTTTGGTCTGACGAGTGCCGAAACGCAACTCGCGCTGCGCTTGGCGCAGGGCGATGCCCCTTTGGAGATAGCCCGCAAGCGGCGCTTGAGCCGGACCACGATAAGGTCACAGCTGGCGTCGCTGTTCGCCAAGACCGAAACTCGGCGCCAGGCGGAACTGGTAGCTCTTCTTGGGCGCATATGCGTCCTGCCGTGAGATAACGGCCGTACCATGCGCGCGCGCAACAGGCTTGTGCGCGCGCAATCTGTTGCCGGCGTGCTTGTCCGCCAGACTCACCCTACCGCCGTCGTGTGCGCACCCGGCCCAATCTTGGGCGGATTGCAAACACGTGGTTAAGCACGTGCCAGCCCGCCACCTTCATGACGGAAGGCCGGAAGATCTGAATCCCGTCCAGGAACGTGGTCAACCAGGACTGCTGGTGGAACCTCATGGGAATACGAGCAACCCGCAATGCCCGCAGCAATGTCTCGGGAGGCGGGAGATGGTTGCGGTCCTTGATGAGATTCCAGTTAAGCTGCTTGACGGCGAGGGTCACTTCGTCGACCTCGCGGAAACTCTTTGACGTTGTAATGCTTGGATGGTTCGTCGCATCGTAAAAGGTAAGCGGATCGCTTATCGCCACCATGTCCCCATGGCTGGCTAGATCGACGAAGAACAGTTGATCCACTCCGGCCGGAATCTCTTTGTGCGTGCGCATCAAGCAGCCGGCACGAATGACGTCGCTGTTGATCAACAATGTGGATGGAATAATCCCCAGGCAGCGTGTCGCACGCACCAGATAGAGGTCCATCAGGCACTGCTGGCTGGAATAAAGCGAGATCGGTTCCTGCTCCTTGGGGACTTGGCGAAATCGCACTCGCTTGTCCTCGATTATGTTTGCCGCTGACGTCATGAAGGCGACTGAGGGGTACTGTTTGGCAACTTCGGCGAATGTCCTGAGTGCACCTGGCGCAAGCCAGTCATCGTCATGCAGCAACTTGATCCATCGTCCTGAGCAAGCCAGCATAGCGTTGTTGGTGTTCTCCACCTGACCGCGACCTCGACTGTTTTCGATAATGCGGATGCGAGGTTCGCTCCGTGCGTAGTCGGTCACGATAGCCCAGGTCTCGCCCTCCGGTCCCTCGTCGTCGCTCACGACCAACTCCCAATCGGAGTAATCTTGGCCCAAGACGCTGTCGATCGCCCTGCGGATCGTATCCGGTCGACGAAAAGTTGGTATCCCGACCGAGATAAAAGGGCGTGACCATGAGACATCGGCCCGGTCATGCTGGGTGACCGCAACTGCCGCTTGAAGGTTGTCAATCGACGACGAATTCATGGTGTTTTTTCCTCGAGACATTCATGTTGGACGCACGTTGCAGCGCCTGCTGGTTGAGGGTCGTGGGTCAACAGGTACAGTGATGCTGCCATTTTCAGAGCGAAACCCGACGCGCCGCCGGCGGCCATGAAATAGATGACGGTGACTGGCTGCCAGCCCGCCTGGGCGCCGGCGAGCAGTGGGCCAAACACGAGAACCGCCCGTGCGAGGTCGATGACCAGTCTTGTTCCTTGCCGCCGTAACAGAGCGGGAACGTCGCTGAGCGGAGTCGACAACGCCTGTGCCGCGCCCATCAGCGCCAGTGCGGTCATGATTTCCGCAGTGGGCATCCAAGGCTCGCCCAGAAGCGGAACGACCACATAAGGCGCGGCGAGGCCGAGCAGCAAGATTGGCACCGCGGTAAAGGCGGCGGCCAGCAGGAGAAGCCCGCGCGCCACACCAAGCAGGTGTCCACGATTGCTGTTCCGGTTTGCTTCGGCGACAAAAACATTGCTGAGCGGTGTGGCGATCAGCGTCACCGGACCGGTGACCAGCCGCGCGGCCACGCCCAAATATCCGGCAAATGCGGTGCCGAACAGCCCGCCGACAAGGACTGCTGGAAGATTGTTGATTGCTATGCTCGCGAGCGTTGCGGGAATATCGAACAGAGGAAATTTGTATTCCCGCCGAGCCTTTTCCAGCACCGCACGCCAAGGTGCCCAGGCGATGCCACGCAAATCCTCCCAACTCATCACCCGACAGCCGATCAGCCCGATGAAGACGAACTGGCTCAGAATATGCGCATGGATCATGGCTTCGCCGCCGAGGTTGGCGATGCCGAAAGCCAATTGCAGTGCAGCCATGCTCGCCGGCAGGATCAGGCGCCCGAGAGCAAAATCGCGCAAAAGCCCGGCACGCAGACTCCAGCAGTTCATGGCTTCGACCAGACCTGCGCCTCCCATTCCAATCGGAATGAGCCAGGCGAGCGAGCCGAGGCGATCGGGAGCAAGGTTCGACAGCATCTGTCCGGCCGAAAAGGCCAGGACGGTCGTCACGAACACAGCCAAGAGAACAAGCTTGACCGTCACATAGGCCTGCGCGCTCCCCTTGACCCCATAGAGCGAAGCCTCGAAGCGCAATGCCGCGACCCCGGCGAGTATATTCACGATCGACAGGTAAATCGTAAAGACGCCGAAATCGGCCGGCGAATAGAGCCGCGCCAAAACCGGGATTGCAGCAAGAAGGGTGAGCTGGCCGACAATCGCCATTGCCGACACTCCGCTTGCCGCACGAATGATCGAGCCGATCGGGCTCGGCCGAACAACGATGATGGCTGTGCCGGCCGCAGGAACCGTCTTGGGTCTCAGAAGGTCGCTTGGTGCCATCGGTTCGCGCTTCCGAGGGAGGCAAATATCGGGGATTTCCGGAGCCTACGATGCACACCGGACCTTGCCATCATTCACCTGAATGACGCGCTCTGCTGACAGGCTGCACCGTGAATCGTCCTGGCCGCTCCCTGGATGAACCACCCCCGGATCGTTCGTAGCCCAAGGACGAGCCTGTGGCCGTCATGCTATTTGCTCGCGCAAGAGGTCAGCGCTGTCCTCGAGCCGATATCCGGCATGTTTCTTCAGATTCACGCGCGTGAGGACACTGCCGACAGGTATCGCAAGAGAACCGTTGCCCTGAAGGAGTTCCAGCACCCCGCGAGCGAGGGTGCGTGGCGTTTTCCTCCACCGGATGGCGAAAAGAACCACGTCCGCCCATCCGGGCAGAAATTTGGCTTCCGGCCGCCCCAGCGCCGACGGCAGGTTTATGATCACGATGCGATAGGTCGCGTGCAGATCCGCCATCACTTTGCCTCCATCCTCGCACGATAGCAGCGCCAGCAGGTCGTCCGACGGAGCGGCGGTCATTACGTCGATCCCGATTTCATGCAGCCTGGCAACGGCACCTTCCAGGTCGCAGCGATTGCAAACATAGTCAGCGAAGGAATGGCGGTTCTTGCGCTCGCTGAACTGGTGCAGGAACTCGAGCGTCAGCTGAACGCCCTTGCGTTCAAGATCGACCAACAGGACTCGACCGCCCAGTCGCGTGCCGGCGAGCGCCAGGCTCCACGCGAGCTCGGTCCCGCCATCCTGCGGCATACTGGAGGTGACAAGCGCCGTGTACGACGAACGAGCCCTTAGCGCATTTGGTGCCGCCGCGATCAGCAACGACGTCACGGCGCGGCTATATGCGGACCTGCGCTCCCCCAGCACGAGGTTTCGCAGTTGTTTGGCATGCATTCCGCATGCTTCGGGGATCTGCCCCATACATGGAACCTTGAGCACCGCTTCCGCTTCGGCCTCGCCACGGAAAGTCCGGTCAAAATGATTGCGCATCGTGACGTACATCGCCCCAAGGATAGCGAATAGGATCATCCCGGGGGGAACCAGGAAGATGGCTGGCAATGTCTGCGGGATAGTCGGCGGCCAAGCCGCAGACAGGATCGAAATTCCAGCCGAGGGAACTCCGATACGCCGCGTCAAATCCTGTTGTCGACCAAGGAGTTCGTTATATCGCTGGGTCAGCAGGCTGACCTGCGGCTCGAGAGCCCGCAAGCCGGAAAGCCGGCTGGCGGTGTCGGCCATGACCGCATCCAGGATGTTCTTTCGGCTTTCGAGAGCGGCGATCTGTGCACGGAAAATGTTTGCATCGGCAGCAATCTTGTCGACGCCTTGTTCGATCTTGCTTTGCGTCGTGGCTCTGAGTTCCTGGTCTGCCGGCGCGAGAGCCTGTCGAGCCGCAAGGTCGGCAAGTTCAGGCGCGCCAATAGCTTCGGCCAGGGCGATGAGAGAGGCCCCTTGCTCTCGAAGCTGCTGGACGTACCGTAGCCGAGATTCCACGGCGGCGAGATCCGCCTTTGACATCGACAATTGCTGGCTGAGGTCGGCCCGTTCCCTGGCTGCATTGTCCGCCGAGCCTTGGTCGATGGCTCCGTGGCTCAGCCGATATTTCTCAAGGCGGTCAGCCGCTGCCTGCAGATCATTTTGCAGCCCGGGCAGACTGGCGGTGATTGCATCGAGCTCTTGCTGGTCGGATGCCTGCCTTTTCTTCGTTAGGGTGTCGACATAAACTTGAGCGAATGTGTTGGCCACGAGCGCCGCCCGGGCGGGGCTGTCATCGGCGAAAGCGACGGAGATCACTCTCGATCGCAGCTCCTGCCCGACCCGCATGCCTCGCCGCAAAGCTCTCAACTCGGAGGCATCCACGGCTTGTGGACCGTTGGCTGCCTGGTCCGCCCCTGGCCACAGCCGGTCCAGTAGACCGTCGGCAAGTGAGCGTGTCCTCGGGGGAGGGGTGGCAGACGGTTCAAGCCGTGAATTCCTGCTAGCGGAATTGTCCTGTCCGGTTTCCGCCGCACCTGTCTTGCGCAGTGCCGCCATGACGCGGCGCAGGTGATCTTGCGACGATAGCATCGTGATGTGGTCATCTATGCTTGAATCAACGAGGTCCTGCGAAGACGGGGCGCCGACGGGCAGTGAACCGCGCGAGGGGGCGTCGACGATAAGCTGGGTTGTTGACTCGTAGAGAACTGGTCGAAGGCTTCCCAGCAACCCCGCCAACAAGCCGCCCAACACAGCGAAAGCAATAATAGACCATTTTCTCCTTGCCAAAATCACGAAGAGTTGGCGCGACGCGGTGGGCGGCTCGACATATTCACGCAATGACCGCACGTGCACTCTGCCTTCGAGAACCGGTGCTGGCAGTTGATTGACCCGTGGCAGCTGGATCGGGCTGATTGCGGAACCTACCATCTTACACTCCTGCCAGGTCGAGTTCATGAGTTGGGCCGGTTTGCTGTGCTTGCCGATTGGCCTTGCTCCGCCAGGCCTGGAACATCAACGCGGACCACAATTCGCGCGAGCGGTTCTGGCCATCAATGTGATCGCGCCAGCAGGCGTCGATCTTCGCGGTGTCCAATACGTCACTGCTTTCGGTTCGCATGTCGGCGAGAAGATCGGTGGCCCAGTTGCGCAGCGGACCCCGCAGCCATCCAGCAATAGGGACATCGAAGCCTTGTTTCGGACGCTCGATCAGGTGCTGCGGGAGATAGCGGCGTAGCAATTGGCGAAGGATCCATTTGCCGGCGCCATCACGAACTTTCATGTTGGATGGCAGCCGCCAGGAGAATTCGACAACGCGGTGGTCAAGGAGAGGACACCGACCCTCAAGGCTGTTGGCCATGGTGGCACGGTCCAGCTTCACCAAGATGTCGCCAGGCAAGTAGCCCGCCATGTCATCGTAGAGAAGACGGGAGAGCAGGTCGTCAAGCGGCGGATCGCCGTAGCCGTAGGCTGGTTCGGTCGGCCGCTGATATCCCAGGTTTTCAGCCTGTGGCCGCGCCAGCCGCTGAAACAATTCGTCTTCATTCGACGCCGTGAGCAGCCGGGCGAGGCGTTCCATTCGGTCGCTCCGGATAAAATGCCTCGCGCTCGCAGAGAGCGGCAGTTTGCCAACGACATCGTCACGTCCGGCGCGTGCGAAAAAACCTGCTCCTGCCGCCAAGGTTCGGCGCAGTTGTCGGGGCAGGCGCAGGTGTCGTTTCAGCCGCTCCGCCATGAAGTGGCGGCCGTATCCTGCGAAGCACTCGTCACCACCGTCGCCCGACAGCGCTACGGTGACGTGCTGACGAGCGAGCTTGGCAACAAGCAAGGTCGGTATTTGCGATTCATCGGCGAAGGGTTCATCCCAGACCTGGGGCAACTCGGGAATGACGTCACGTGCGGCGCTTGGCGAGAGGTGAAGTTCGGAGTGGTCGGTACCCAGATGACGGGCAATGGCCGCTGCGTATGGAGCTTCATCAAAGCCGCCCTCCGCGAATGAGATCGTGAAGCTGCGAACCGGCTTGCAGGATTGGGCCTGCATCAAGGCGATCACGGCTGAGCTGTCGATCCCGCCCGACAGGAAGCCGCCCAGAGGCACGTCGGCGATCATGCGTTCCCGCACAGCCAGCCGAAGCCGGTTGTCCAGTTCGTCAATGAGGTCTTCGTCCGTGCCGATGACGGGGTTCCGTCGCCCATCGGCAGCGACGTCAGCCAGCGACCACCAGCGGTGAACGCTTTGGGAAAGACGGTCCGCGCTGCGGTCTTCGGCAAAATTCGCCGCCGTGACGGAAAGGACGGAACCAGGCGGCAGTTTGAATACGCTTCGCCAGATGCAGCGATGGTCCGGCACCCATCCCGTCGAAAGCATTGCCGCGGCGGCATCAAGATCAAGGTCGGGAGAAAAGCCCTGAAAGCAATTGATCGCCTTCAGCTCAGAGGCGAAAACCAGCGCATCTCGGATCGATGCGACATAGAGGGGCTTTTTGCCCATTCTGTCGCGGGCCAGATGCAGGGTTCTTGTCTTGAGATCCCACAATGCGAAGACGAACATCCCGGCAAAGCGATTGAGGGCGGCCTCAAGCCCCCAATGCTCGATTGCGCACAGCATCACTTCGGTGTCGCTGGCGCCTTGAAAGGTTTGGCCCGCACTCTCGAGTTCGCAACGCAAGTCGCGAAAATTGTATATCTCACCGTTGAAGGTGATCACGTACCGACCGCTGGCGGAATGCATCGGCTGGTGCCCGGCGGCTGACAGATCGACAATTGCCAACCGCCTGTGGCCCAGTGCGATTCCAGCTTCGCGGTCGATCCAGAGCCCCTCGCCGTCCGGCCCCCGGTGACGCAGCGATGCAGTCATCCGCCCGATCGCTCCGAGCGGCTTTATGTCCGCGGCGTCGGAAGCCAATAGAATTCCCGCGATCCCACACATTAGGACACCCTCGGTTCAGCAAGCTGCCGCCGAAGTGCGGTCGGATTTCCGGCAACGAGGCAGAAAGCCAGAGAAAACCACACGATCGGATGGCGGATGATCAGATGAGGCATGCTGAAGATTATCGTCGAGCCCCCGAGCACCAGCAGGGCGTCGAATCCCGCTCGCCAGGCGAAGGACATGGCGGCTCCCACGATCCAGACCAACGCCATAACGGCAAGCAATCCGCCCTGCAGGTAAAGGTCGAGAACGGTGTTATGGGCCTCGAAAGGTCGCTGCAGAAATTGACGGTCGGCGACGGGAGGCCGCTCGAGGTGGGGCCCAGGGCCCAGTCCCAGGGACCCGGATTTCAATCCTATTTCCACAGCCTCCTGCCACAGATAAAGCCGGAGTTCGAACGTTTCGACGGTCCGTTCCCCGCCTTCGTCTTTGGTAAGGCTCTTGGCAAAATTGGCGACGCTGGTCTCTTCGGTGAGCGCGTACGGCGTCATTGCAAGCGCTAGAGGCAACGAACCCGCCAACAGCAGAATTGCCACCATGCGGGGCATGCTGGCGCGGCCACTCGTTGTTATCCATGCACGAAGCCGCAATCCGATAAAGATGAGGCAGCTCAGGATGCTGGTGTAGAGATAGGTGTCGCTCTTCGTCAGCCGGCCGACATAGAAGGTCAGGAGCAGGCATGAGAATGCAAGCAAACGAGCCCATGGGTTGCGGGTGGTCGTAGCAAGATGCAAAGCCAGTGGGCCAAACAGCGCGCAATAGAGCGCAAGTTGGTTCGGGTTCTCGGACCAGCCACGGAACCGGTCCCAGAACCAGGGATCGACGCCGGACTGGTGGATCGCACCATAAGCCAAACCAAGCTGTATCACAAAGGCCCCATTGGCAAACGCGACCACGCACCATGCGCTGCGGCGCAGATGCCGATCGGCGTCCGGCTCCGCCGCGGCCAGGCACGTAAAGCTTGCCAGCAACACATAGGCCATAACGTCATGTACCAGCCCGGCCAGGTAAAGAACGGTGGTCAGGTAACCGACGATCGTGCCGATCCCCAAAGCGAGCGACAGGAGCAGCCAGAAGCTCGCCAGTTGGACAAAAGCGGGTGTGATCTGGAGACGACCGCCGGCGAGTATTCGTCCAATCGCCAGAACGATCCAGATCGCGATGAACAATTCGCCATATCCGAGCGGCAATCCCGGAACGCCAAGTTGCGTCGCATAAGACATCGCAACTCCCAGGGCGAGCAAGGCGTCCCGGATCATTGATGTGCCCCGCCCCGGTGATTTGCGAGGCCGCCTCCAAGCCCAACGGCAGGGAGCGGTCGCATGTGCCCCGCGCGGAGTGTGTTGTCGTAAAGATCGCAGTACTGGTCGACCACCAGTGGCAGGGCAAATTGCCTCCGGACAAGTTCAACAGAACGGGCGCCCATCGCCTTGGCCGCCGCGCGGTCGGACAGCAAGTCTATCGTTCGCGAGGCGAGGGCATCGGCATCATGCGGCGCAACCAGGTAGCCATTCCATCCGTCTTCGACGACGTCGCTGCAGCCAGGCATCCTTGAGGCTACGATGGGCAATCCCGCCAGCCCCGCCTCCAGCAATACACGCGGAACCCCCTCGCGATACTGAGTGGGAAAGGCGAATACATCGGCCATGCCAAGGAGATCGGCGACATCGCGTCGTGGACCCAAGGCCAGCACATGAGGTGCATGCCGATCGAGCTCCGATTTGTCGATTGCGAATGAGCCCTCGGATTCTCGTGGGCCGACGAGCACAAACCGCGCCGCGGGCCTTGCGGACAGGATGCGGGGGATCGCATTGAGAAGGGTCGCCACGCCTTTCTGGCGCGTCAAACGGCCGACGAAGATCACCACTTCGGCGGACTGAAGGCCGAGGTCCTTTCGCATCTTCGTTGCTGAGGACCCGAGATGGCGCACCGTTGCGAACGCATCGACATCGATTCCGGAACTGCGTATCAGTCGCGAAGTTCCGCGGCCGATCAGCCGAAAGCGCTCGAAGAACAGTTGGTCGTCGCGATTTTGGAATACGGTCGCTGCCGTCCAGGAAGACGCAAGCCATTGCAGTGCGCAATAGACCGGACGCAAGGCCAGGGCTCGAGGCTCCAGCGATGAGAACGTCCACCCCAGTCCGTTGATGGTGCGAATGACCGGAACAGTTCCCTGTACCGAAAGGGGCGTCAACAGATTTGGCTTGGTGTCGAAGCTCTGGATGATGTCAGGCTGAAGCTCCTGCATCAAGCGGCGCATCGTTCGGAGAGTGCGCCATTCCCCGCCTCCGCTTGCAAAGCGGTCGAAGGAGAACCTGTGATGCGAAATGTCATGCCGAAGAAATGGTACGGGAGAACCGCTCGAGACCGCCGTAACGCGAAAGCCTTTCTCTCGCAGCGCGATGAGGAAGGGAACTCTCAAGGCGTGATCCTCGCCTCCCACGCAGACCAGGTGCGGGTTCATCTGCCTCTCCCAAGCGCACTGACCGATTGGCTCTCGATGCTGCCATGGCCAGGTTTCATCACCTCTGAGCGCATGCCGCCCGAGTGCACGCTAGGGGGACACCAGGTGCCTGTCCTCGTCCGTTTGAATGACACAAGGGATGTTTGGAAGGGTAGCGACCAGCGAGGCGAGATTCCCTCGCGATTGCCGGAGCGTTCATGCGACTCGTGTCTTGCGGGATGAGCGCGGTGCTTGCCTGAGCCGGTAGGGGTGGCTGGTCTGCATCACCTTGGTTGTCCAAGGTTTTCGAGTGTCCAATTGCGGCGGCGCGGTGCCTGAGCACCGCGGTTCGCTGATGGCAAAAAATCTTTGACGCGTAGTTGCGCTGGGCCGTCAAGTCGGCCCTCGGCCTGCGTGGCCGGTCTTCAGGACGGAACCGGCACGTCAGCTGTTGGTCCACTCATCCGGAACATCTGTCGGGGGGGGGGGGGGGGGGGGGGGCGGGGCGGGCCCCGCCGGGGGGGGGGGGGGGGGGGGGGGGGGGGGGGGGGGGGGGGGGGGGGGGGGGG
>NZ_JBVVQM010000006.1:142266-383486 GCF_055811155.1 Mesorhizobium sp. WSM4822
CCCCCCCCCCCCCCCCCCCCCCCCCCCCCCCCCCCCCCCCCCCCCCCCCCGCCGCGGCGCCCCCCGCCCCCCCCCCCCCCCCCCCACTTCTTAGAGCATTTCTTCGCTGGGCTGGTTCAGGTGACCAGGAAAGACGATGCGGTAATCGACAGATGCGGAGAGAGGCTCGCGAAATGGATCTGGTTTGCGCCTCCGACGCCGTCGCTGTCGAAAGAAAGAGCTCCCGTCGAACTGTTGTAGACAATGTGATCGGAACTGTCATGCGCGGCTTTGCCGGCAAAGAAAGCGTCCGACGAGAGGCCCCCCTGATCGAGACCGGCAAAGATGGAATGATCGAGGTGGATTTTGTCCTGGGCTTTGTTGAAATCAGTGATCCTGTCGACATTTCCGTCGCCAAGAGCGGTACTGAAAACGAAGACATCACTGCCGCGGCCGCCGGTCAAAGTATCGGCTCCACCGCCGCCGTCGATCTTGTTGGCGCCGGCGTTGCCTTTGACGGTCTGAGCGAACTCATTGCCCGTCAGGTCGATCGCGGCCTTGCTGGACGCCTTGCTGGTCGCGAGTTGTTCGATGTACGAGCCAGCCGATAGGGCGAAACTCACAGAGGCGAGGACTTTATCGATGCCGCTGCCCTTCTGCTCCACCACCTTGTCGTGAGCATTGTCGACGGAGTAGGTGTCATTGCCACCATATCCGGTCATCTTGTCGGCGCCACCGCCACCATTGATCTTGTTGGCGCCGCCATTCCCGTAGATGGCTTGGCCGAATTCATTGCCGGTCAGGTTGATGGCCGTCCTGCCCCCAGAGCTAGCAGTGGAGAGCTGCTCGATATGTGAGCCCGCAGAAAGAGCGTAGCTGACCGAGGCCATGACCTTGTCAGTGCCGCCGCCTGGCGCTTCCATCACCTTGTCACGAGCGTTGTTGACAAAATATTTGTCATCGCCCGTCGTGGCGTGAAAACGATCTGCGCTGCGCGTGCCATGGAAGACATGATCGCTGTCCGACGGGGCCGGCGCGGCCGGAACTGGAGCGGCGGCGTCTGTCGGAGGCGTGGCCGGAGCAGGGGCGGCGACGTCGGTTGGAGGCGGGGTCGTGGTATCGATCGGATCGGTTACAGGGGGGGCGGCCGAGCCACCGGTGCTTTGGAGATTGTGCTGTTGGAACAAAGCCTGCAACTCCGGCGAATTTTCCAGAGCTGTGTCACCGTTCTGCGAGCCCCAGGCATAGGCATAATCGAAGGCAGGCGACGGAACCAGTGCTGCCCAATGATCTATCATCGTTTGCATCTGTTCCGGCGTCGGCATCTGATGCTTCCCGCCCGTGTCGGTGGTCCAGTTGCCACCGCCAAAAGTCTGATAGACTGGAATGATTTTGTCCATCGGGATGCCGGACTTGACGGCCGCAGCCACGGCCCTGTCGATCATGTTGTAGTCGACCGTGCTCACGTCATCGCGCACCGGGTAGGGGTCCAACCCATAGTAGTCGATGCCGGTATTTGCCGGATTATACGTGTTGGAAAAATCCGGGTTTGTTGGAGAGCCCATATTCATCATGGTGATGAACGTCTTGGCGCCCGGAAAATGGGAATGGATCCAGTCCGACTCCGCCTTCAGGGTTTCGGCACTTGCATATGTGCCCCATCTGCCGGTGGGATCTGGCTCGTCCATCAGGAAGAACCCGAACACCTTGGGATTGTTGAGAAAAGGCGTAACTTGTTCGATGAAAGAGGAGGTGACGCCGTCGTGGGCGCTGAGATAGACGAGGCCTTTCATGCCGTCCGGCAAAGCATTGACCTGCGAGAGATATTGAACATCGACCAGGTTGAACCCGGCGGTTGCGACTTCGGTGGCTGATCCACCGGACGCATAATGGAGTGTCATCCAATGATCCTTTGGTTGATTCGATTTATGCCCCGCGTCTGCTTAGGTGATTGCTACATTAGGATGAAATCAAATACGAAACACAGCGGGATAGAATGTTTGATTGATCTAAGTTGTTACTCAGTAGCAGGTATTTTGCTCAGCCGATCGTGGCACCTTTGAAAGTGTTTGGGAGCAAGGACATACGCCTCTTTGGCCGGCTCCGTTCTGACCAGTTCCTTTAGCGAAAATCGTCATCTTTCGGGAAGTTATCCCCAGACAGGGAGACGTCGGCGGTCGCGTTTCGCTGGTTCAGGCCACGAATCCGCTGCATTTTCCTCAAAGTCGACGTATGTAAGCAGAGCGTAATAAGGGGGGCGACGGATAGCGGCTGCTATGCGCACTAAGAAAGGTTTGAGCCATTACAACTTACGGAAGTAACGGCGCGGCAGTGTCGCGCGAACGACCGCTGGTCATGAAAACATCGGGGGCCGGTTCTCCCGAGCTCCGTTCCGCCATTCTCGCCTGCATGCCTGGGCTGCTTGGCGTGGCCCTGTTCTCGGCAGTGATAAACATTCTCGCTCTGACCGGTTCGGTCTACATGCTGCAGATCTATGATCGCGTTCTGCCGTCGCAGAGTGTTCCCACCCTGGTGGGGTTCACGATCGGAATGCTGGGCCTGTATGCCGTATACGGGCTTCTGGATTTCGTGCGGCTTCGCGTGCTGGTCCGCATCGGCAGCCGGCTCTATAGGAACTTGCAGCAGAAGGTGTTCTCCATCTCCCTGTCCCTGCCGCTCAAGGCAGGGCGTGATGCGGACCGTCTGCAGCCTTTGCATGATCTTGACCGACTGCGCGGCTTTCTCTCCGGAACGGGACCCACGGTCATCTTCGACGCCCCGTGGATCCCCTTTTATCTGCTTATCATTTATTTGCTCCATCCTTCGCTCGGCCTGCTGGCGACGGTCGGTGCGATCGCCGTGGTCCTCTTAACAGCGATTGCGGAAGTGTTTAGCCGAGGCCCCGCCGCGCGTGCCTCGGAGGAGCTGCTGTCGCAGCGGGCGCTTGCCGATTCCGGCCGCCGCAACGCCGAAGTCGTTCACGCAATGGGGCTTTCTGGTCGACTGGCTCGACGCTGGAGCGAGGTCAGCCGAGCCTATCTCGCCCAGCAGGAACGTCTCTCGGACGTCGTTGGTGGCGCCAGTTCGCTGTCGAAGGCCCTGCGGATGGCGTTGCAGTCCTGTGTTCTCGGTCTCGGCGCTTACCTGGTGATCGGCGGCGAGGCTTCACCTGGGGTGATCATCGCATCTTCCATTTTGCTTGGCCGCGCCTTGGCTCCGGTCGATGCTGCGATCGCAAACTGGAGAGGCTTTCTGTCGGCCCGGCGCAGCTATTCCGAGCTGGCGGCGGTCATGGCGGCATTCGGCCGCCAGGACGAGCCAATGGAGTTGCCTCGGCCGCAGGCGCGGTTTGCGGTCGAGCAATTGACCATTGCGCCTCCCGGCTTGCCAAAGCCAACCGTGGTCAATGTGAGCTTCCATCTGTCGAGAGGCGCTGGGATGGCCGTAATCGGCCCAAGCGGTTCCGGCAAGACAACTTTGGTGCGTTCGTTGGTCGGGGTGTGGAAGCCGCTCCATGGCTCGGTGAGATTGGACGGCGCCTCTCTCGATCAATGGAACTCGGAACAGCTCGGCGCCCATATCGGCTACATGCCGCAGGATGTGGAGTTGTTTGACGGCACGGTAGCAGACAACATTTCGCGGTTCCGAGGCAAGACGGATCCAAAAGGCGTCCTTGCGGCGGCAAGAGCAGCCGGCGTCGAGAAAGTGATAATGCAACTCCCTCAGGGATTTCAGACCCGCATCGGCGAGGGCGGAGCGGCCCTGTCGGCAGGGCAGAGGCAACTCGTGGGTCTCGCCCGAGCACTTTATGGCGAGCCGTTTCTTGTCGTGCTCGACGAACCGAACTCGAACCTCGACGTGGACGGGGACGCTGCCCTGGCCGGCGCCATACGGGCAGTGCGTCAGCGCGGAGGCATCGTCATTGTCGTTGCGCATCGTCCCTCAGCTCTCGCCAACATCGATCAGGTACTGGTTATGTCGAATGGGACGGTTCATGCCTTTGGCTCGCGCGAAGAGGTCTTGGCGAACGTGCTCCGACCGTCACCGCCTGTTCCACCTCGGCCATCTTCTTTGGCGCCGATACCGGGGGTTGCCGGGCATGCATGAGGCTCTGCTCGAAACATTCGTCACCTTCTCGTCGTATGCTCGGACCCTTCGTGGCAGCAAACCGCCTGCCGTGAGCGCGCCAGATCTGTCGGACGGTATACGGGCCAACCTGATATTCGGCTTGGCGATTACCGGTCTGCTGGTTCTTGGCGGTGGCCTGTGGCTGGGGTTGACCAACATCGCCGGCGCTGTGGTTGCACCAGCCACCGTGGTGGTGGAAACCAACGTCAAGAAGGTCCAGCATCAAACCGGAGGCACAGTGGGCGGGATCTTCGCGCAGGACGGAGATCATGTACGAGCCGGCGACGTGCTGGTCAGACTGGATGACACGCTGACTCGTGCGAACCTGCAAATCATCAGTGAGGATCTCGATCGCGCGACCGTCCGCCTCGCCCGGTTGGAGGCCGAGCGCACGGGCCTGGCGGAAATGCAGCTGCCGGCCGGCCTGAAGGCGCGAATGAACCAGCCGGAGCTGGCTGCGCTCGTCAATGGCGAGCGCGCTCTCTTTGAAACGCGCGCTTCGGCTTTGGCTGGACAGAAGGCACAGTTGAGAAGCCAATCCCAGCAACTTGAACGTCAGATCGACGGCCTTAAGGCGCAGCAGAGCGCGGTGGATGAATCGGTTGCTCTGCTGAACAAGGATTTCGCGGACGTTGATTCCCTCTACGCCAAAAAACTCGTCTCCAAGGAGAGGCTAAGCAACATCAAGCTGGATGCCACCCGGGCCAGGGGAGAATCGGGGCGCCTCGCTGCAGCAGTAGCTGAAGCGCAGGCGCGCATCAGCGAAACGGGGTTGCAGATGCTGCAACTGGATGACCAAAGGCGCACTGACGTGACGACCGAACTCCGCGAGACGGAAGCTAAGCAGACCGAACTCAACGAACGGAGGATTGTGGCCCAGGATGAATTGACCAAGACAACGATCCGCGCGCCGCAGTCCGGAACGATACAGGAATCGGCTGTCCATACCGTCGGCGGCGTTATCGCGCCTGGCGAGATGCTCATGACCATCGTACCTGATGCCGATGATCTTGTGGTGGACGCGCTGATCCCGCCGTCGCGGGTCGACGACGTCCGCCCGGGGCAGCCGGTATCGATCCGTTTTCCGGCGTTCGACGTGGGAACCACTCCGGTCTGCCAAGGGTCAGTGAAACACATCTCGGCAGATCTGATTAAAGATCCGCAACGTCAGCTTTCCTATTTCTCGGCGCGTATCAAGGTTGAAAGCAAATCGAACTGCCTGACCGAAGCGAAGGTGCTGAGGCCAGGTATGCCCGCCGAGGTTCATATCCGCACCGATGAACGCAATGTCTGGTCCTATCTGTTGAAACCCTTTGTGGACCAGATGTCCAAGGCGTTTACGCAGTGATGGCGAGGTGGAGGAGGGAGAGCCAATAGGATATCGGGATTTCTGGCGGCCCGACGGCTTTTGGGGGCGGGCGGCCGTCGAGCCTAACCGGCGACGCGGGGATGAAGCGCCTCCGGCTGGAGGAAACATGCGCGTTATGTGACGCCACCGCATCATTCGAATAGCGAGGCCGGATTACCGCCCCCAGACGACGGCATTCTCGTGCCGTTTGATGATGTGCTTCAGATTCTCGAAGGCGGTCGTGACGTGGCCGGCGAAGCGCTCTGCCGCGGGCGAGCGTGGCCCGCTGACCCGGCGCAGGATTCCAAGCGAGCGGCTGGGCTGCGGAATTTCATAGGGTAGCACCGTCACCCGGTTTTCCTTGCGCTGCGCGAAGACCACCGAGAATGGCAGCACCGCCAGCGCATCGGTTTCGGCAAGGAAGTTGATCACGCTCATCAGCGAGCCTCCCGAATAGCGGACGTTGAGGTCCGACATGCCGATGCTCATCAGGATCATCTGCAGGTCCGACATCAGCGGAGAGCCGGGTAGGGGGGCAACCCAGGGAAAGCTGGTCAGGTCATGCGCCCTGAGGCGGCGATTTCGCAGCAGGGGATGGTCGGGCCGGCAAGCCACGACGTTGCGTCCGGGCAGGATTTCCGTGAATTCGAAGCCGGGTCCCAGGTCGAGCACGCCGATCGGCACGATCCCGAGATCGATCTGGTTGCTCTCCAGCGCCGCGACCATCTCGGGCAGGTTCATATAGCTTTGCTGGACGGTGACCTCGGGCTCGAGCTTCTGGAATTCTCCGATCATCCGGCTGATCATCGCATCCATGAAGAAAGGCACACCGCCGACACGGACGACGCCCTTGGTGCCTTTCATGAAGCCCTGCACCGCATCCGACGCCTTGCGCGACGCGGTGATGATCGTGCGGCCCTGCGCCGCCAGCTGGAAGCCGAGCGGTGTCGCCTGCAGCGGCCGGCGGCCCTTGAGGAAAAGCGGCTCGCCCACCCGTGCCTCCAGCATGGCCAGCGATCGGCTGACTGCCGGCTGGGTCAGGCCCAGCATAGCGGCTCCTTCCGACACGCCGCCTGCATCCAGCACCGCGGCGAGCTGCATGAGGTGGCGCTCGTTCAGCTTCATAGCAAAACGCTATACAAGGGACGCCACATCTCATCAAGCATCGCGTCGGGCCGTGCTATCCCGCTTGGCAAGGGGAAGGGAGGCCCCGGCGGAATGCACGGCCAGCACGACCCGAAGCGAGATGAATTCCCCAAGGCGATCTCGACGCAGGCCGAGGAATTCTCACGGCGCCTGACGGCAATGGGCCAGTCCCGCCTGGCGGCGGCGGCACAGGCAGCCGTCGACGGTTTGCACGCGCTGATCGTCGAGTTGCGGCCCTCCGGCGAGGAATTCCGGCAGGCGATCGATTTTCTGACCGAGGTTGGCCACTACGCCGATGCGCGGCGCCAGGAATGGGTGCTGTTCGCCGACGTCCTGGGCGTGTCTTCGCTGATCGAGGATCAGAACAGCCCGCGCCCTGTTGGGGCGACCCCAAACACCCTGGCCGGCCCCTTCTACCGGGCCGACGTGCCGGAGATGCCGCTCGGCGCGAACATTTCGCGCGATCACAAGGGTGAGCCGCTGGAAGTTGCCGGCCGGATCGTCGCGCTCGACGGCGCGGGGATCGGCGATGCGGTGGTCGAGATCTGGCAGGCCAATGCCGAGGGTCTCTACGAGAACCAGGAACCTGATAGGCAGCCTGAATTCAATCTGCGCGGACGCTTCCGTACCGATCCGCAGGGGCGGTTCCGCTTCACGACGGTGAAGCCGAAGGGCTACACGCTGCCGTCGGACGGCCCAGTCGGCCAATTGATGTCGGCACTTGGCCTTGGCCTCGTGCGGCCGGCCCACATCCATTTTCGCGTCTCGGCGGAGGGCTTCGAAACGCTGACGACCCACATCTTCGACCGGTCGGACCCCGCGATCGGCCGGGATGCCATCTTCGGGGTCAAACCCGAACTCATGGCCGAGTTCCGCGCGCTGCCGCCCAACGGAGGAAAACGGAAGCACGCGCTCGACCTCAACCTCGTGCTCTGCCCGCAGCGGCGGGGCGAAACCGAAACCTCTGGGAGGAGATGACCGATGGCACGTGTCAGCGGCTACCACCATTTGACGCTCTCGACCGACAGCGCTCAGGAAGATTTTGATTTCTATACCAAGGCACTGGGCCTGCATTCGGTCAAGCGCACCGTCTTGTTCGATGGCGTCATCCCTGTCTACCACCTCTATTACGGCTCGCCCAACGGCGATGCCTCGACGATCATCACCACCTTCCCGTTCCGCAAGCCAGGCGTCTATGGCCGCCGCGGGTCCAACCAGTCGCGCACCATCATGCAGTCGATCCCCAAGGGGGCCGTGGATTTCTGGGTCGACCGGTTGAACGCGCGCGGCATCGAGGCCATCAAGATAACTCGTTTTGGCGCCGACCGTGCGGCTTTCGCACATCCCTGCGGCATCCCGCATGAGCTGGTGGAAAGCGACAGGGATCCACGCGCGCCCATCGCCAACGAAACGCAGGGCATCGGCAAGGCCCACGGCATCAAGGGAATCTACGGCGCCGTGGTGGCGGTGATGGACCGCACCGCCATGGACGACTTCCTGACCATCGCATTGCCGATGGAGAAAGAGGCCGACGACCACGAAGGGCTGGTGTTCCGCGTGCCCGACGCGGCCGGCGTCGCTCAGCGCGTGGAGGTCATTGTCGATCGCGACAGCCCGCAGGGCACCTGGACGCTGGCTGGCGGCACCATCCACCATCTAGCCCTCAACACCGGCGACGAAGAGAACCAGCTGAAACTGCGCGCCCATATAGAGGGCCTCGGCTTCACGGATATATCGGAGCAGAAGGACCGCAACTACTTCAAGTCCTGCTATGTCCGCTCGCCCGGAGGCGCGCTGTTCGAAATTGCCTGGACCACGCCGGAAGGCTGGGCCAAGGATGAGCCTCCGGGCCAGATCGGCAAGACGCTGGTCTTCCCGCCGTGGTTCAAGGACCGCGAGAGCGAATTGCAGGCCGGCCTGGAAGAGGCGGATTTCACGTGAGTTCAGGCAGCGGTCCGCTCCGGCTTGGGCCAAGAGGCCCGGAGGCGAAGGCGATCTGCGTCTTCGTCCACGGCCGCGGCCAATCGCCCGAAGAGATGCAGTCGCATGTGCTGTCGCGGCTTTCCGCGACCGCCGTGGCCTTTATCTTGCCGCGTGCACCACACGGCATGTGGTGGGAGGCGCGTGCCGTCGACCCGTTGACGCCGGTCGCCCGCGCGCAGCTTTCCGACGCGCTCGACCACCTTGCGGCCGCAATGGTCGCGGCGCGGGCCGAACTGCCCGGACTGCCGATTCTTCTCGCGGGCTTCTCGCAAGGGGCGTGTCTGTCGATCGAATATCTCTGCGCGGGGCTGCCGCCGCCGGACGCTTTGGCGGCCTTCACGGGCTGCCGTGTCGGCGTTCCGGCGGACGAAAGATCCGAGGCGGCGCCGGCCGGAATGCCGATCTATCTTTCCGGTGGCGATGCCGATCCCTGGATACCGGTCTCGGCGTTTGCCGATGCCGCGCAATCGCTGGGCCGGTTTGGCGCGAGCCTGCGGGCCGATCTGTTCCCGGGCCGCGGCCATGAGGTCTCGGACGCCGAGATCGCCATGCTGGGCACGATCCTCGACGACCTCGCGGCCGGACGCGGCCCGCGCATGGAGGCGGCGCGATGATGGACAGCTTCACCTTTCCGGGCCTGACGACACGGGTAGTCTTCGGTGCCGGCAGCATGGCTCGCGTCGAGGAGGAAGTCCGGCGGCTCGGCCATGACAAGGTGATGGTGCTGTCGACGCCGCACCAGAAGGGCGATGCGGAAAGACTGGCCGCAAGCCTTGGTGGCCTCGCGGCCGGGATCTTTGCCGGCGCGGTCATGCATACCCCTGTCGATGTCACGGAAAAGGCCGTCGATGCCTTCCGCAGCAGCGGCGCTTCGGCGGTCGTCAGCCTCGGCGGCGGCTCGACCACCGGGCTCGGCAAGGCCATTGCCGTGCGCACCGGCGCCGACCAGGTGGTCATTCCCACCACCTATGCCGGCTCGGAAATGACCGACATCCTCGGCGAGACCACGGCCGGCGAGAAGACCACCCGCCGCTCGCCGGGCATCCGCCCCGAGACGGTGATCTACGACGTCGATCTGACATTGAGCCTGCCGGTAGGTCTCACCGTGACCTCGGCGATGAACGCGATCGCTCATGCGATGGAGGCCTTGTATGCCCCCGATCGCAACCCGGTGATCGTGCTGATGTGCAGGGATGCCATGATTGCCTTCAAGGACGGCATTCCAAGGCTGATCGGCGACCCGCAGGATCGCGCGGCGCGGACGCAGGCGCTCTATGCGGCGTGGTGCTGCTCGACCGCACTCGGCTATGTCTCGATGGCGCTGCATCACAAGCTGGCGCATGTCTTCGGCGGCTCGTTCGATACGCCGCATGCCGAAACCCACGCCATCCTGCTGCCCTACACGACCGCCTTCAACGAAACGGCGGTGCCTGATCTGCTGCGCCCGATCGCCGAAGCATTCGGTAGTGGCTCGGCGGGCGTCGGGCTCTGGGATTTCGCACAGTCGGTCGGCTCTCCGCTGAGCTTGAAGGCGATCGGCATCGAGGAGACCGATCTCGACCGCGCGGCGGCGATCGCGGTCAAGAATGCCTATGCGAATCCGAGGCCAATCGATCGGGGATCGATAAGGGAACTCCTTCAGGCGGCGTGGGAGGGACGCCGTCCGGGGGCTTGAGAATAAAACAAGAGGGAGGAACTACAGTGATCACAAGACGCAGCCTACTGAAAGCCGCGGCGGCGACAGGCCTGGCGCTGGCCGGTTCGCGCCTGGCGACGCCGGCCATCGCGCAAGGCGCCAAGATCCGCCTGGGCTATGTTTCGCCGCAGACCGGGCCGCTTGCCGGCTTCGCGGAGAGCGATGCCTACAACATCAAGGCCTTCCTCGCTTCCGAGGCGGGCAAGAACTTCGAGGTCATCGTCAAGGACAGCCAGTCGAATCCCAATCGCGCGGCCGAGGTGGCGAAGAGCTTGATCGTCGATGACGAGATCAACCTGATGCTCGTCGGCTCGACACCCGAGAACACCAACCCGGTGGCCACCACCTGCGAGGCGGAGGGCGTGCCGGTCATCTCGACGATGGCGCCGTGGCAGCCCTGGTTCATCGGCCAGCAGGGCAATCCGGCCGATCCGTCCTCGTGGAAGCCTTTCAATTTCGCCTATCATTATTTCTGGGGTCTCGAAGACATCATCGCCGTCTACACCGGCATGTGGAAACAGCTTTCCACCAACGGCAAGGTGGGCGGGCTGTTCCCGAACGATGCCGACGGCAATGCCTGGGGCGACCCGAAGAACGGCTTGAAGCCGGGTCTCGATGCCGCCGGTTTCAGCCTTGCCGATCCCGGTCGCTATCAGAACCTCTCGGACGATTTCACCGCGCAGGTCAACGTCTTCAAGGCGGCCAATGCCGAGATCGTCACCGGTGTGGTCATTCCGCCCGATTTCACCACCTTCTGGAACCAGGCCCGTCAGCAGGGCTTCAAGCCCAAGGCGGTGACGGTGGCCAAGGCGATCCTCTTCCCGCAATCGGTCGAGACGCTCGGCGACGCAGGCCACAACCTCTCGTCCGAGGTCTGGTGGTCGGCCTCGCATCCGTTCAAATCGTCCGTGACGGGCGAGAGCTCGGCGGAACTCGCGGCGGATTTTACCGCCAAGACCGGCCGTCCCTGGACCCAGCCGATCGGTTTTGTCCATTCGCTGTTCGAGGTGGCGGCCAATGTCATGGGCCGCGTGTCGGATCCAACCAATGCCGAGGCGATCGCGGCGGCGATAGCGGCCACCGACATGACGACGGTGGTGGGCAAAGTGGCCTGGAGCGGTGCGGGATTGCCACCTTTCGCCGCGAAGAACGTCTGCAAGACACCGCTCGTTGGCGGGCAGTGGCGCAAGAAGGCCGGTGGCGGCTTCGATCTGGTGATCGTCGAAAACGCCGGCGCCTCCGAGATACCCACCGCCGGCAAGATGGAAGCCCTGGCCTGACGCTGCCGAGGGCGGCTGATACCGCCGCCCTCGTTCGGCGCGACCCAAGGATGACAGTGATGATACTCAGGCTGGAAAACGTTTCGAAGTCCTTCGGCGCCCTGAAGGTTGCGGATTCCGTGACCGTCAGCGTGCCGCGCGGCGAAGCGCTGGGCATTATCGGCCCGAACGGCGCGGGAAAATCGACGCTCTTCAACCTGATCACCGGCAATCTGTTTGCCAATGAGGGGCGCATCGAATTGCTCGGCCGCGACGTGACCCGTGCTCCGGCGAGGGAGCGGGTGCGCATGGGCGTTGGCCGCAGCTTCCAGATTCCGCAGCCTTTCGAGGGGCTGACCGTGTTCGAAAATCTCTTGACCGCTGCCGCCTTCGGCCGCGGCGGACGCGAGGCCGAGATGGTTGACGATTGCGCTGGTATCCTCGAGGAGACGGAGCTTCTCAGGAAGGCCAATTTCGTGGCCGGCTCGCTGAGCCTTCTCGACCGCAAGCGCCTCGAACTCGCCCGCGCCCTGGCGACAGGCCCTGAGCTTCTGCTTCTGGACGAGATCGCCGGCGGTCTGACGGAGGGCGAATGCAAGGCCCTGGTCGCGACGATCAAGGCGATCCACGCCAGGGGCACGACAATCATCTGGATCGAGCATGTGCTACACGCCCTGAATTCGGTGGTAGAGCGGCTTCTCGTGCTGGATTTCGGGCGTGTGATCGGGATCGGTGCGCCTGATGAGATCATGGCCTCGAAGGCGGTTCGCGAAATCTATCTGGGGCTTGAGGTCTGATGCTGGAAACGCGTGGCCTCACCGCGAATTACGGCCAGTTCCGGGCGCTGTTCGGTGTGGATATCAGGGTGGCCGCGAGCGAATGCGTGGCGATTATCGGCGCCAATGGCGCAGGAAAATCCACGCTGATGCGCTCGATCACGGGCGTGATCGGCAACGAGCCCGGCATGGTGCTGCACAGGGGCGAGCCGATCGGCGCGCTGTCTTCGGCCGAGATCATGAAGCGCGGCATCGCCATGGTGCCGGAGGGGCGCCGACTGTTCCCTTCGCTCACCGTCGAGGAAAACCTGCTGGTCGGCGGGCAGGCGCGCAAGGTGCCGGGGCCGTGGAACCTCGACGCGGTCTATGATCTTTTTCCGATCCTGCGCGAGCGGCGCAAGAGCCCCGGCACAGCGCTCTCGGGCGGCCAGCAGCAGATGGTGGCGATCGGCCGGGCGCTGATGTCGAACCCCCAATTGCTGCTCTGCGACGAGATCAGCCTCGGCCTCGCGCCCGTCGTCATCCGCGACATCTACGCAGCCCTTCCCAGGATCCGCGAAAGCGGCGCCGCGATCGTGCTGGTGGAGCAGGATATCGGCAAGGCGCTGGCGGTCGCCGACCGCGTCTACTGCATGATGGAGGGCCGCGTCACGCTGGCCGCCAGGACGGCCGAGGTCACGCGCGAAGACATCCATTCTGCCTATTTCGGGGTGGCGTCATGACCAGGGATCCGAGATTCCGTCATCTGCTCGCACAGCGCTCTCATGGCCTGATCGAGGTGGCGCGGCGATGATCTGGCTGGACACTCTCGTGCAGGGGATTCTGCTGGGCGGGCTCTATGCCCTGTTTGCAGCGGGATTGAGCCTCGTCTTCGGCATCATGCGGCTGGTGAATCTCGCCCATGGCGACCTCATCATTCTTGCCGCCTATCTGGTTTTGATGGGCGTCACGCTGCTCGGCCTGTCGCCCTGGATCGCTGCCCTGGTCGCCATGCCGGCGATGTTCGCGCTCGGCTGGCTGCTGCAGGCCGCCGTGCTGAACCGCGTACTGGGCAAGGACATCCTGCCGCCGCTTTTGGTCACCTTCGGCCTGTCGGTCGCCCTGCAGAACGGCCTGCTCGAGGCCTTCTCCGCCGACAGCCGCCGTATTCCGGTGGGCGCGTTGGAAGGGGCATCGCTCGATCTCGGGCTGGTCACGGTGGGGATCATGCCGCTGATGACCTTTGCCTCGGCGATCGTGATGATCATTGCCCTGAACGGGCTCTTTTACCACACCGCGCTCGGCCGTGCCTTCCGCGCCACCTCGGACGACGCCGTGACGGCGGGGCTGATGGGGATAGAGCCGAAGCGGATTTTCGCGATCGCCACCGGGATCGCCATGATCGTGGTGACGCTGGCGGCCCTCTATCTCGGCATGCGGGCAAACTTCGATCCTTCGATCGGGCCGGCGCGGCTGATCTATGCCTTCGAGGCGGTGATCATCGGCGGCCTCGGCAGCCTATGGGGAACGCTCGCGGGCGGGATCATCATCGGCGTGGCGCAGACGTTTGGTGCCGCGCTCAATCCGGAATGGCAGATCCTGGCCGGCCACATCGCCTTCCTGGCCGTGATGCTGCTCAAACCGCGCGGGCTTTTTCCGCGCGCAGTGGATTGAGGGGCGGCATGTATCGACTGACAACCCGCACCCGCGCCGGAACCGTAACCGCGATCACGGTGCCGATCGTCATCGTCGCCGCGCTCGCGCTGCCTGCCGTGGCCTCGCGGGGCGTCATACAGGATCTGTTCTTCATCCTCACCATGCTGACGCTGGCGCAGATATGGAACCTTCTGGCGGGCTATGGCGGCCTGGTCTCGGTGGGTCAGCAGGCCTTCGTCGGCATCGGCGCCTACGCGATGTTCGCCGGCGTGATCCTGCTTGGCTGGAATCCGGTCCTGGCGATCCCACTGGGGGGGCTTGCGGCGCTGGTGCTGGCGGTTCCGACGGCCTTCTTCGCATTCCGTTTGCAGGGCGCCTATTTCGCCATCGGCACCTGGGTGATCGCTGAAGTGACGCGCCTGCTGGTCGCGCAGTGGAAGGCGCTCGGCGGCGGCACCGGCACTTCGCTGCCGCGCGAGGCGACGAGCAGCATCCTGGGCACCGATGCGATCAGGGCGCTGTTCGGCGTCCGCGAGGCCGCGGCACGCGACGTCCTGGCCTACTGGCTGGCTTTGGCGTTGGTCGTAGCTGTGACCGGCGGCATCTATTGGCTGCTGCGCAATCGCCTCGGGCTGGCGCTGGCGGCGGTGCGCGACAATGTCGACGCGGCGCAATCGGTCGGCGTCGATACCGGCCGGCTCAGATGGGCGGTCTTTCTGATCGCCGCGGCCGCCACCGGGCTGACCGGCGCGCTGATCTTTCTGCAGACGGCCCGCATCTCGCCGGGAGCGGCCTTTGCCGTCACCGACTGGACCGCCAACGTCATCTTCATAGTCGTCATCGGCGGCATCGGCACCATCGAGGGGCCGATCCTCGGTGTGCTGGTCTTCTTTGCGCTGCGCTCGGCGCTGGCCGACTACGGCAGCTGGTACTTGATGACGCTCGGCCTCATCGCCGTCGTCGTGATGCTTTTTGCACCAAAGGGGCTGTGGGGCCTGATCGCGTCCCGCAAGGGCCTGCACCTGTTTCCGGTTCGCCGCAGGCTGACCGGTCCGAAGATCGAGGGAGGAATTTAATGGCGGATATCGAAACCGACGTGCTGATCGTCGGCACTGGCCCGGCCGGCTCGGCCACCGCCGCGCTGCTGTCCAGCTATGGCGTCGCCAACATGATCGTCAATCGCTATCGCTGGTTGTCGAACACGCCGCGTGCCCACATCACCAACCAGCGCACGATGGAAGTGCTGCGCGACCTTGGGCCGGAGGTAGAGGCCGAAGCCATGATGCACGCCTCCCCGCAGGAGCTGATGGGCGAGAACGTGTTCTGCGAAAGCCTGGCCGGCGAGGAGATCGGCCGCATGAAGAGCTGGGGCGTCCATCCGCTCTCCAAGGCCGAACATCTCCTGTCGTCTCCCTGCTTCATGAACGATCTGCCGCAGACCTTCATGGAGCCGATCCTGTTCAAGTCGGCCTGCGCCCGCGGCACGCAGGCCCGCATGAGCACGGAATATGTCAGCCATGTCCAGGATGCGGACGGCGTGACCACGACCTGCCACGATCGGCTGTCGGGCAAGGATTTCACCGTGCGGTCGAAGTTCCTCGTCGGCGCCGACGGCGGCAACTCGCTGGTGGCCGAGCATCTGGGCCTGCCGCTCGAGGGCAAGATGGGCGTTGGCGGCTCGATGAACATCCTGTTCAGGGCTGATCTCTCGAAATATGTCGCCCACCGGCCGAGCGTCCTCTACTGGGTCATGCAGCCCGGCGCCGACGTCGGCGGCATCGGCATGGGTCTCGTGCGCATGGTGCGGCCGTGGGACGAATGGCTGATCGTCTGGGGCTACGACATCAACCAGCCGCCGCCTGAAGTGACGCCGGAACTAGCCACCAGCGTCGCGCGTCAACTGGTCGGAGATCCCGCGCTCGAGATCGAGCTCCTGGGCGCCAACACCTGGACCGTGAACAACTGCTTCGCCACGCATATGCAGAAGGGGCGGGTGTTCATCATGGGCGATGCCGCGCACCGGCATCCGCCCTCGAACGGGCTCGGCTCGAACACATCGATCCAGGACGGGTTCAACCTCGCCTGGAAGCTTGCCAAGGTCATCAAGGGGCAGGCGGGGGTCGGGCTTCTGGACAGCTTCTCGGCCGAGCGCGCACCGATCGCGCGCCAGATCGTGACACGGGCGAACCAGTCCATCGCCGAATTCGGACCGATCTTCGAGGCGCTCGGCATGGACGGCGGCGTGGATCACGACAAGATCCACAGGAACATGGAGGCTCGCGCCGATGCGACGCCCGTCGCCGAAGCGCAGCGCGAGGCGCTCCGCAAGGCCATCGCCTTCAAGAAGTACGAGTTCGACGCCCATGGCGTCGAGATGAACCAGCGCTATGCCTCCGGCGCGGTGGTGACCGACGGCCAGGGCGAGCCGCCTTTCGAGAAGGATCGCGAGCTGCATTATGCGCCGACAACGTGGCCCGGTGCGCGCTTGCCCCATGTCTGGGTCTTCGAGCGCTCCGGCAGGAAAGTCTCGACGCTCGATCTTTGCGGGCATGGCGAGTTCACGCTGTTGACCGGCATTGGCGGCGAGGCGTGGGTCGCAGCGGCGGAGACGGTGCGCGCGGAACTCGGTCTGCCGATCCGCAGCCATGTGATCGGCCCGCGTCGCGCGATCGAGGATCATACCGGCGACTGGGCCGGCGCGCGGGAGATCCGCGACAACGGCTGCCTGATCGTTCGTCCCGACCATCATGTTGCCTGGCGTTCCGAAACGCTGGCGGCCGATCCGGCGGCCGAACTGCGCCGGGTCTTCAAATCCGTTCTGGCGCGCTGAGGAGGATCGCATGATCGACGAACACGAATCCGGCTATTTCACCGAAGCGAACTCGGCCGAGGTCGTGGTGGCGCGGAACAGGAACGCCAAGGACGAGCGACTCAAAGAGGTGATGGAGGTCATCACCCGCAAGCTGCACGAGGCGGTGAAGGAGATCGAGCCGACACAGGAGGAATGGTTCGGCGCGATCATGTTCCTGACGCGGACAGGCCAGATCTGCAACGAGTGGCGGCAGGAATACATCCTGCTGTCGGATGTTCTCGGTGTCTCGATGCTGGTCGATGCGATCAACAACCGCAAGCCGTCGGGCGCCTCGGAATCGACGGTGCTGGGACCCTTCCACGTCGCCGATGCGCCCGAACTGCCGATGGGCTCGAACATCTGCCTCGACCAGAAGGGCGAGCCCATGTTCGTGCATGGCCGCATCCTCGATACCGAGGGCAAGCCGATCGCAGGCGCCAAGATCGACGTCTGGCAGGCCAATGACGAGGGCTTCTACGACGTGCAGCAGAAGGGCATCCAACCCGACTTCAACCTGCGCGGCGTCTTCCGCACCGGCGCGGACGGGCGCTACTGGTTCCGCGGCGTGAAGCCCAAATACTACCCGATCCCGGACGACGGCCCGGTCGGCAAGCTGCTCGGCGCGCTGGGGCGTCACCCAAATCGTCCGGCGCATCTCCACTACATCGTCGAGGCCGCGGGCTTCGAAGCGCTGACCACGCACATCTTCGACCCGGACGACCCGTACATCGATTCAGATGCCGTCTTCGGCGTGAAGAAGAGCCTGCTCGCCGAATTCCGCAAGGTCGAGGACGCCGAAGCTGCCGCCAGGGTCGAGGTTGCGGCCCCGTTCTACGACGTGGAGTTCGATTTCGTGCTGTCGCACAAGGGAGGAAACTGATGGCCGCACTTGAAAAGATGTTCGATGTCAGAGGCAAGTCGGTGATCGTCACCGGGGGCGCCAGCGGCATCGGGCAGGCCTATGCCGAGATCATGGCCGAGCACGGGGCGAAGGTCTGTATCTTCGACCTGAACCCTGCCGGGCTTGACACGACCGTGGCCGCGATCATGGCGGTGGGTGGCGATGTCTGGGGCCAGGTTGTCGATGTCGGCGACCGCGCGGCCATGGCCGCAGCCTTCGACAAGGTCGCCGGGAAGGCGGGCTCGATCGATGTCGTGTTCGCCAATGCCGGGATCGATGCCGGGCCGGGCTTCAACACCCCGACGGGCGAAAGGAACCCCGAGGGCGCCATCGAGAACCTGCCCGACGAGCACTGGGACAAGGTGATGGAGATCAACCTGACCTCGGTCTACACCACGATCAAGCATGCCGTCCGGCACATGAAGCCGAATGGCGGCGGCCAGATCATCGTCACGTCGTCCATTGCATCGCTGATCAACGAGAGCATCGTGGGCACGCCCTACATGCCCGCCAAGGCCGCGGTGAACCATCTCGTTCGCCACATGGCGATGGAGCTCGGCGCCTACAACATCCGCATCAATGCCATCCTGCCCGGACCGTTCATCACCAACATCGCCGGCGGCCGGCTGCGCAATCCGGCGGACCGCAAGGCCTTCGAGGCCCAGTCGCTGCTCGGTCGGATCGGCGACCCGGAAGAGATCAAGGGCCTGGCGCTTTATCTGGCGTCGCCGGCCGCGTCTTACGTCACGGGCTCGCTGATCGTAATCGATGGCGGCTCACTGCTGAGGATGACCTGAAGCCGCTTTGAACTGAGACCGGTCCCGTGGGCCGGAGAAACTTAACCCAGGGAGGAACCGACGATGAGCTACTACAACAGACTGGTGAAATCGGGCTTGCGGCCCAGCCGCCGAAGCGTCCTGAAGGGGATTGGAGCCGGCCTTGCGGCCAGCACGCTTGGCATGCCGGCCTATGTGCGCGCCGCGACGGCGGGAAAGATCAAGCTCGGCTATCTCAGCCCGACGACCGGACCGCTCGCCCTCTTTGGTGAAACGGATGGCTACACCTTGCAGAAGATCCGCGCCCTGCTCGGCGGCCAGCTGCAATGCGCCGACGGCAATACTTACGAAATCGAGATTCTTGACCGCGACAGCCAGTCCAATCCGAACAAGGCATCGGAAATCGCCGGCAATCTGATCCTGAACGACGAGGTGCATCTGCTCGTGCCGGCCTCGACCACCGACACGATCCTGCCCGCGGCCGAGCAGGCCGAGCTTTATGAAACGCCCTGCATTTCCTCGGGCGCTCCCTGGCAAGCGGTGATCATGCCGCGCGGCGGCGGCAAGCAGACCTTCGATTGGACCTATCACTTCTTCTGGGGCCTCGACGAGGCGTTGAACACCTTCGTCGGGCTCTGGAACCATCTGGAGACCAACAAGAAGGTCGGGATGCTGTTCCCCCAGAACATCGACGGCGAGACCTGGGGCAACGACGAATATGGCTTGCCAGCGCCGACCCGCAAGGCCGGCTACGAGGTCGTGGTGCCCGGCTATTTCCAGCCCCGCACCAATGATTTTTCCGCACAGATAGCCGAGTTCAAGAAGCAGGGCTGCGAGATCATCGGCGGCATCACCTATCCCGACGATCTGAAGACCTTCGTCACCCAGTGCAACCAGCAGGGCTTCAAGCCGAAGGCGGTCACGGTGGCGGCGGCGCTCTTGTTCCCGGGTGGCGTCGAGGCCATGGGTCCTCTAGGCAACGGCATGTCCTCGGAGGTCTGGTGGACACCGGCCTTCCCGTTCAAGTCGTCGCTGACCGGCCAGGTCAGCAGCGACATCGCCAGCCAATGGGAAGCCGATACGAAGCGCCAGTGGACGCAGCCGCTGGGCTATTCGCATGCCTTGCTCGAGGTCGCCCTCGACATACTGAAGCGCTCTTCCAATCCGCTCGACCGTGCGGCCAATCGTGACGCTCTGGTCGCTACCGATCTGCAGACGCTGGTCGGTCATATCAAGTTCGACGGCTCGCCCCACAAGAACATCTGCAAGACGCCGATCTTCGGCGGCCAGTGGGTGAAGGGCGAGAAATGGCCTTATGACCTGAAGATCGTCGACAACACGGTCAATCAGCTCTTCGCGCCGCAGCAGGCTATCCAGCCGATCGCCTGGTGACATGAGCGGGAAACGCGGGCAGAGTTATGGGTAGGGAAATCCTGCTGAAAGCGCACGGCGTGTCGAAGTCCTTCGGCGCTGTCCGCGTCCTGCATGAGGTGAGCTTCGACGTGCATCGGGGCGAGGTGCTGGGCATCCTCGGCCCGAATGGGGCGGGCAAAACGACGCTGTTCAACATGATCAGCGGCGATTTGAAGGCGTCCGGCGGCGAGATCCAGCTCGGCGACACCGCGCTTCGCGGCGAGCCGCCCTTCCGGCGCTGCCAGATGGGCATCGGGCGAACCTATCAGATCCCGCGTCCCTATTCCGGCATGACCACCTTCGAAAACCTGCTGGTCGCCGCCGCTTTCGGCGGCGGCCGGTCGGAGAAGAAAAGCTATGCCTTCTGCGCCCAGGTCCTGCGCGATTGCGAGCTCTCCGACAAGGCCAATGTCTCGGCCGGCGCTCTCACCCTGCTCGACCGCAAGCGGCTGGAACTGGCGCGCGCGCTGGCTTCGGATCCGAAGCTGCTGCTTCTGGACGAAATCGCGGGCGGGCTGACCGACGATGAATCGAAGGCATTGGTGGCGCTGGTGCGCCGCATTCGTGACCGCGGCATCACCATCGTGTGGATCGAGCATGTGCTGCACGCGCTGCTGGCGGTGGCCGACCGGCTGTTGGTACTGAACTTCGGCGAGAAGATCGCCGAAGGCGTGCCAGCCGAAGTGATTGCGCTGCCCGAGGTCCAGCGCGTCTACATGGGGATCGAGGCATGACGGCCGTTCTTTCCACCCACGGGCTGTTGGCCCGCTATGGCGATTTTCAGGCGCTCTACGGCGTCGACATCGAGCTGCACCAGGGTGAGGCCGTGGCCTTGATCGGCGCCAACGGGGCAGGAAAATCCACACTCCTGCGTTCGATCATGGGCCTGCTCCCGGTTGCGCGCGAGATGGTGCTGCTGCACGGCGAGGCCGTTGGCGGCACCACCACCGACCGCATGGTGCAGAAGGGTGTCGCCATCGTGCCGGAGGGCCGTCGGCTCTTCACCGGCATGTCGGTCGAGGACAATCTGCGCGTCGCCATCGACCAGGCCGCGCGCATGGGCGCCAAGGGCGGATGGACGCTGCCGCGGTTGCACCTGCTGTTCCCGATCCTAAAGGAGAAGGCCCGCACGCAGGTCCAGAGCCTCTCGGGCGGGCAGCAACAGATGGTGGCGATCGGCCGCGCACTGCTCTGCCAGCCTCGCGTGCTGCTCTGCGACGAGATCAGCCTTGGTCTTGCGCCGAAGGTGATCCGCGAGATCTATGCCGCCTTGCCCGAAATCCGCGCCACCGGAACGGCGATGATCGTGGTCGAGCAGGATGTCGGCCTCGCTCGAACCGCTACGGACCGCCTCTACTGCATGCTGGAGGGGCGCGTGACCCTGACCGGCAGGTCCGCCGAAATCACGCGCGAGCAGATCGGCAAAGCCTATTTTGGAGCAGGCCATGGAGTGGTTTGACGCCTTGGTGCAGGGAGTCCTGCTGGGCGGCATGTATGCCCAGTATGCGCTCGGCATGGCGCTGATGTTCGGCGTCATGCGGATCGTCAACATCAGCCATGGCGATCTGGTGATCCTTTTGTCGCTGATAGGCATTTCGATAGCCACGGCCTGGGGTCTGGGACCGCTGCCTGTGCTGATCTTACTGGTGCCGCTCGCGGTGCTGATGGGCTGGGTGCTGCAGAAGGCCGTGCTGAACCGCGTGGTGGGCAGCGATCCGCTGCCCTCGCTGATCGCCACCTTCGGACTGTCGATCGCGCTGCAGAACCTGATGCTCCAGATATGGTCCGCGAACAGCCGATCGTTGCCCGGCCATGGAATAGAGAGTCAATCCATCGAGATCGGCGGTATCTATGTCGGCCTCCTGCCGCTGATCGTGCTGGCCGTCGCCACGGGGTTGACAGGAGGCCTCGACCTGACTCTGAAGCGCACGCGCTTCGGCCGGGCGCTCCGCGCCGCGTCGGCCGATGTCGAGGCAGCGGCGATGACCGGCATCAATCCGCGCGCCGTCTATGCGATGGCGACAGCGGCAGCGGTCGGCATCCTCGGCTTTGCAGCCGTCTTCCAGGCGTTGCGGTCGACCGTCGCGCCGGCCGACGGACCTGCCCAGCTGATCTACGCCTTCGAAGCGGTGATCATCGGCGGCATGGGGACGGTATGGGGCGCCTTCGCCGGCTCGATGGTGCTCGGCATCTCGCAGGCCATTGGCTTCCGCATCGATCCGGGCTTCGGCGTGCTCGCCGGACATATCGTCTTCCTGATCGTGCTGGCGACCCGCCCGCAGGGCTTGTTCGGAAAGGCATTGTCATGAGTGCGATCCCCTATGTGGCAACCGAGGTGCCTGAGGTCCTGGTCCAACGCCAGACCCGGTCCGGTCGCATCGCGATGACGCTGGCTGTGCTGGCGCTGATCGGTGTCGCCGCCATGCCATGGTGGGCCTCGACCGGCACGATCCGGTCGATTCTGGTGCTGTGCTGCTACATCGCCGTCGCTCAGATGTGGAACCTGCTCGCCGGCTATGCCGGCCTCGTCTCGGTGGGTCAGCATGCCTTCATGGGAGCGGCCGGCTATGCGCTCTTCGTGTTGGCCCAGACTTACGGCATCAATCCGTTTGTGGCGGTCTTCCTTTCGCTGCTGGTGCCGGCCGCGCTGGCCGTGCCGATCTACCTGCTGCTGCATCGCCTGGATGGCCCCTATTTTTCGATCGGCACATGGGTGGTGGCCGAGGTCTTCCGGCTGACCGCCTCGAACCTGCCGCTCGTCAATTCCGGCGCGGGCATGTCGCTTCCCGTGATGAAGGACTATTCGGCCTTCGAGCGGAATGTCGCCATGTCGCTGCTCTGCGCGGGGATGCTGCTCGTCACGCTGGGCGGCAGCTATTGGCTGCTTCGCTCGCGCTTCGGCCTTGCGCTGATCGCCATGCGCGACAATCCGGTCGCGGCCGCGAGCCAGGGCGTGAATGTCGTCAAGCTGCGCTTCCTGATCTACGTCGCGTCGGCGGTCGGCTGCGGTCTTGCCGGGGCGATCTATTTCATGGCGCAGCTCCGCATCACCCCGGGTTCGGCCTTCGATCCGATGTGGGCGAACGTCGCGATCTTCATCGTCATGGTCGGCGGAATCGGCTCCATCGAGGGCGTTCTGATCGGATCCCTGATTTTCTTCATCGCGGACCGCTGGTTCGGCGAATACGGCGCGACTTATTTCGTTGTCCTCGGCCTGATGACGCTTCTGGTAGCGCTCTACGCCCGGACGGGCATCTGGGGCCTGATCTCGAAACGGTGGGATGCACCATGGTTCCCGATCCGGCGCAAGCTTGTCGACCCGAACCGCTGACGAGGAGGATTCATGAAAGCCGCCATCTTCGATAGGGTCGGCGTCCCGCTGCGGATCGGCACGGTGCCGGACCCGACGCCGGCACCGGGCGAGGTCGTCTTGCGTGTCGCCGCCTGCGGCATCTGCGGCAGCGATCTGCATATCACCGAGGACCCCGTGCCTTTCGGCATCGAGGCAGGCTTCGTGCTCGGCCATGAATTCTCTGGGGACATCGTCGCGGTCGGATCGGAGGCAACAGGCCTTCGGATCGGTGACCGTGTCGCCGTCGCGCCTATGCGCGGTTGCGCACACTGCGAAGCCTGCGAGCGCGGCGATCCGGCGCGCTGTCGCGAGATGGAGCTGATCGGCGGCGGCTATGCGCAATACGCGACCGTGGCCGCACGCCAGTGTCATATCCTGCCCGGCGATGTGGCGCTCGAGGATGGTGCGTTGGCCGAGCCACTGTCGGTCGCTCTGCATTGCATCGTCCGCTCGGGCATGAAGCCGGGGGATCGGGTCGCCATCCTGGGCGCTGGGCCGATCGGACTGCTCGTCGCCTTCTGGGCGCGGCGGATGGGGGCGTCGCGTGTCGTGGTGGCCGACATCCATGGCCATCAGCGCGAGCGTGCGCTTGCTCTCGGCGCGACCGGCTTCGCGCTTTCGGGCGAAAAGCTGACCGAAAACCTCGCCGATCTCTGTGGCGGAGCGCCAGACATTGTCTTCGAATGCGTCGGCAAGCGCGGCCTCATCGGCGCGGCGGTCGAAGCGGTGCGGCTGCAGGGCACGGTGGTTGGCGTCGGCTTGTGTATCGGCGGCGACGAATGGGATCCGTTCATTGCGCTGACCAAGGAAGTGAACCTGCTGTTCTCGGTCTTCTTCCATCAGCACAACGAATTCGGCGTCGCCCTCGATGCGCTGCGCGGCGGACCTTTCGCACCGCAAGCTCTGGTCACCGACCGGATCGACCTCTCGCCAGTTCCGCAGATATTCGAGAGCCTTCGCCGCCGCACCACGCAATGCAAAGTGCTGATCCAGCCGGACCTTGTTTGAGGCCGCACCTGTTTGAGGAGAGTGAAAATGGCCGTTCAATTCGAAACCCTCGAATACGATATCGGCGGCACGGAAACGGTGGTGAAGGCCATCGGTAGAGGCAAGCCCGTGCTGTTCCTGCACGGCGCCTCGACGCTTGAAGGCTTCGGCTTCGCGGAGGGCCTCGCCGACCGCTTCCGCGTGCTCTGCCCGAGCCATCCGGGCTTCGGCTTTTCTGGCCCGGCGCCGCATGTCGCTGCGATGTCCGACATGGTTCTGCACTACCTGAACCTGCTCGATGTTCTGAACCTGCCGGAGAAGCCTCATCTCATCGGCTTTTCCATGGGCGGCTGGATGGCGACCGAACTCGCCGGCCTTGCGCGCGAGCGTTTCGACAAGGTGGTGCTGATCGCTCCCGCCGGGCTCAACGACCCCGCGCATCCGGCCACCGATCTGGGCGCGGTCGCGCCGCAGGAGCTGCCGGCCTATCTGGCGCATGACGTCCCGGTGGCGCTGCGCTATTTCCCGGACGGCTCGGACCCCCCCTTTGCCGAGGCCTTCGGCGCCGACCGCGTCCGCGAAGGCGACACGCTCGGCCGGCTGCTGGCGCCGTTCGGCATGGGCCATCCGAACCTGCGGCGCTTTCTGGCGCGTATCGCCAATCCGACGCTGGTCGTTTGGGGCACCAGGGACCGTCTGCTGCCGGCTGGCCAGGCGCCGCTCTTCGTCGAAGCCCTGCCCGACGCACGCCTGATCCTGGTCGAGGATGCCGGCCATTTCGTCATGCAGGAGAAACCCGAAACACTCAGGAAGATCGGCGATTTCCTCGCCGGCTGACCGCATTGAAAAGGAGGAGAAGACAATGAACAAACCCATCAAGCACGGCTCGTGGGGGACGACCACCGACTATCGCGACTTGCTCAGCAAGATCACGGAGATCGGGCCGGCCCTGGAAGCCAACGCTACCGCCGATGAGGAGAATGGCGAACTGACTGCGGCCACGTTCGAGCTGCTGAAGCCGCTGCGCATGTCGCATATCTTCGCCGCGGAGAGCCTCGGCGGTGCGCAGCTGCGACCCACCCAGGGTCTCGAACTGCTGGCGGCGATCACCTGGCACTCTGGGGCGGCTGGTTGGGTTTCCATGGTGCATTGCTGCATCGGTGCGATGTCGGCAGCCTTTCTGCCGGACAGCGCGGTCGAGCGGTTGTTCGCGCCGGGCACCGAAAACCGGTTCTCGGGGCAGGGCGCGCCGCTCGGTATGCTGAAGAAAGTCGATGGCGGCTACCGGCTGAATGGCAAGTGGAGCTATGGCAGCGGCTTCAGCCACGCCACCTACAGCCACAGTGCCGCCTTCGTCGACGACGGCACCGGCAAGCCCGCCAAGGACGAGAAGGGCAACTTGATCATCATGTGCGCCCATGCCCCGATCTCTCAGCACAAGCAACTCGGCAATTGGGACGTTCTGGGCCTCGGCGGCACCGGCAGCATCGACTATGCGGCCGAGGACGTCTTCATCGCCGACGATCTCGTCTTCCCAATCCTGACCGCACCGCCGCTGCGTCAGAAGGAGTTCTTCAGTCTCGGTGTCGTCGGCCTCGCCGCAATCGGGCATACCGGTTGGGCTCTCGGCACTGGGCGGCGGATGCTGGACGAGATCGCCAAGTTCGCCCGCACGAAGTCAGGCCGCGCTGGGCTGATCGGCGAGAGCGAGAAGTTCTGGCACGACTATGGCCGCGCCGAAGCTCGATATCGCGCTGCCCGCGCCTTTGTCTTCGAAGTCTGGCGCGACATCGAGGCGACGGTCGAGGCCGGCAACAGGGTATCGACGCGACAGATCAGCCTTGTCCATCTGGCCAAATCCGAGATTCACGAGGTTGGCGTGGATATCTGCAATTTCGCCTACCGCGCCGGCGGCGGCGCGTCGCTGCGCGCCGGCGTGATCCAGCGCACCTTCCGCGAGATGATGGTGGCTGCCAATCATTTCACGATCGCGCCGTCGATCGTCACCTCGGCTGGTCGCGACATCGGCGGCCTGTGGAGCGATCACACCTGGCAGTTCTACGACCTGATCGAGAAGAAGTAGTCGCAAGGGCCGGACGGCGGACGCCGTCCGGCCCCTATTTCACGCTGCAGAAGAGAGATGTCGATGAGCTTCCCGCATCCGATGACCAACGCCTTCCGCGAAGCCTTTCGCCACCATCCGGCCGGTGTTGCCGTGATCACGGCCGATCCCGGCGACAGGCCGGTGGCGATGACCGTATCCTCGCTGATCTCGGTAAGTGCCGCGCCGCCGGTCGTCGCCTTCTCGCTCTCGATGAAATCGACTTCGTCCGAGCCCTTGCTGCGGGCCGAGACCATGGTGATCCACCTGCTGCGCTTCACTGATATCGACCTGGCGCAGCTCTGCGCGTCCAGCGGCGCGGAACGTTTCCCGCCGGGAGGCGCCTGGGCGCGGCTGCCCACCGGCGAACCGCGCTATACCGGCGTTTCGACCTGGTTCCGCGCCCGTCGGCTCGGCGTTCTGCCGATTGAGGGCGCGACGCTTGTCGCGGCCGAACTCCTTGACGGCGAGGTGCTGCCGGACGAGGTCCCTCCGGAGGCGCATTCGCTGGTTTATCTCGACCGTCGCTGGCATCGCCTGCACAAGGAACTGGACGGGGTGGCTGAGCTTCTTGAGTCGTCGCGTTTTCTTTGAACGGCGCCGAAGCGGCGCTGGTTATCAGGTCGTTGCGCACGGAACTCGGAAAGCCAGTCGAAGCGCGTTCGGCGTCAATCGTACCGTGCTCTCTGGCTCCCAGCGCGGAGTTAAGGGCTATCCGGCCAGTTGGGCACTAGCCGGCACTTCATCCGCATCGGATGCGGTACGAAGGGGGAAGGCAATTTTTGTCGCAGATGACGTCAGACATTTCCGCAAAATATCTCACGTATTGACGTTAACTTAACATGCTACTATGGTCTTTTTACCGCGTCGGATGCGTCGCTTTTGTATCACCGTTGCTCGTTGATTGTCGTCATGCCTGTCATCCCTATCCCAACCTGCAGGTTTGCCTTGCAGCGCCCTTCACCAGTTGCTGAAAGCGGCGGCGCCCATGCCCAGTTTGCTCGGAATCGATAACGGTCTCACGGTCACCAAGGCGGTGATCTTCGATGCCGATGGCACGCAGTTGTCGGTGGCGCGTCGGCGCGTCCCGCAGTCGATGCCCCATGCGCGCTGGGTGGAGCGCGACATGGCAAGGCTATGGCAAGCCACCGCCGATGCCATCCGCGAAGCGATCGCATTGTGCGGCCGGCCCGCCAACGATATCAAGGCGGTGGCGGCGACCGCACACGGCGACGGTCTCTATTTGCTCGACAAGGATCGCCGGCCGCTAGGCCCCGGTATCCTGTCGCTTGACAGCCGCGCCGGCGAGATTGTCGAACAATGGTCGGCGGATGGGGTCTTCCAAAATGCGTTGGCGCGTACCGGACAGGCGCCGCACGTTTCGGCTCCGTCGGCGCTGCTGGCCTGGATCAGAGAGCACGAACCGGCCCGCTATGGCCGCATCGGGCATATACTGGCCTGCAAGGACTGGCTGCGCTTTTGCCTGACCGGCACGATCGGCACCGACCGTACCGAGGCCAGCACCTCATTCACGGATTTCCGCACGCAGGATTACGCGCTGGAAGCGATGCGCATCTTCGAACTGGACGATCTTTTCGACGCGCTGCCGCCGATGGCGCATTCGGCCGAGATCGCCGGCCACGTTACCGCCGAGGCCGCCGACATGACCGGCCTTGCCAAGGGGACACCGGTGGCGAGCGGCCTGCATGACGTAACTGCCTCCGCACTTGGCATGGGCGGCCATGAGGAGGGTGTGCTTGCCATTGTCGCCGGGACCTATTCCATCAACGAAGTGGTCTCTTCGCAACCGCGCGTCGACCCGCGTTGGCTCTGTCGCAACGCCATCGACGCCGGCCGCTGGAACAACATGGCGATCTCGCCGGCCTCGACCGCGAACTACGATTGGTTTCTCGACACGTTCTGCCGCTCGGAACAGGAGAGGGCATCGGTCGGTGGTGGATCGATCCACGAGGTTTTGGCAGCAGAGATCGACGAGGCGCTTAAAAAGCGGTCGACCATCCTGTTTCATCCCTATCTGTTCGGCTCCCCCTTTGGCGATGTCGCCAGCGGCAGCTTTGTCGGCCTTCATGGCTGGCACAATCGTGGCGATATGCTCAAGGCGGTTCTGGAGGGCATTGCTTTCAATCATCGTACCCATGTCGAAGCCTTGCGCGACGGCTTTGCCATCAGCGAAATCCGCCTGACCGGCGGCGGCTCGCGCAATCCGGCCTTCGTCCAGATGTTTGCCGATGTGCTGAACGCCCCGGTCACCGTCACCTCGACCGACGAGGCCGCGGCGTTTGGCGCTGCGCTTTGCGCGGGTGCGGCGGTTGGCATCTTCGCGACGCCGCAAGAAGGCGCCCGGCAGGTCGGCATGACGGCGCGCCAATACGAGCCAGTGCCGGCCTCGAGTGCTGTGTTCAACGAGCGCTTTTCCCTCTATGGCCGCATAGCCGGTGCGCTCGTGCCGCATTGGCCCGACATCGAGAAGCTGGCGCGGCCAGACACCGAGGGGACCGCATGATCAAGGCCGACGAACGACGCGAAGAGATCGCCGATTATGTGATCAAGCTCGGCCAGGTACGCATCGACGATCTGGTCGAGCATTTCGGCGTGTCGCGCATGACCATCCACCGGCACATCGACCGGCTGGCGCAGCAGGGCGTGTTGCGTAAGCTGCACGGTGCGGTCACGGTTCAGCCTTCCGGTCTCTACGAAAGCGCCTTCCGCTACCGGGTGACGGTCAACCGGGCCGAAAAGGATGCTCTGGCGCGGACAGCACTCGATTATATCGAAGCTGGCCAGGTGGTGATGCTGGACGATTCGTCAACGGCAAATGCGGTCGCTACGCTCCTGCTCGACGTCAAGCCGCTGACCGTCATCACCAACTCAGTGGCGACGGCTGCACTGCTGACCCATGTCGACGAACTCGACTTCATCTGTCTCGGCGGCCAGTACCACAACACCTACAACGCCTATATCGGCATCGTCTGCGAGAACGCGGTGGCACAGCTTCGCGCCAATGTGCTGATCTGTTCGGCTTCGGCCATCACCGGAACCACCGCCTTCATCCAGGATCCCAATGTCGTGCGGGTCAAGCAGGCGATGATGGCTGCATCGGTCAAGCGTATCCTTCTGATCGACCATGCCAAGTTCGATAGGATCGCGCTGCATGTCTTCGATGATCTGACCAGCTTCGATGTCGTGCTGGCGACCGAAGGCCTGGGCGATGCGCGGGCGCAAGCCCTCGAACGGGCCGGCGTGAAGCTGCGCATCGTCAAGACGAAAGCGCCATGAGTTCGAGCGAAGCAATACGTACGGAAAATCCAGCCGGGCGTCTGGCCGCCATGGCCGGAGCCGGGGAGGTCGACGTCGTCATTCTTGGCGCCGGCATCAACGGGGCAGGGCTGTTTCGCGATCTGTGCGCGCAAGGCGTCAGCTGCCTGATCGTCGACAAGGCGGATTTCGGCTCCGGCACGAGTGCTGCGCCATCGCGGCTCATTCATGGCGGTCTGAAATATCTCGAAACCGGCGAGTTCAGGCTGGTGGCGCAGTCGACGCTCGAACGCAATCTGCTTTTGAAAAACGCGCCGCACTATGTCAGCCCGCTGCCGACCGTCATCCCGATCTTTTCCTGGAGCAAAGGCATGCTGGCGGCGCTGCGGACGCTGTTCGGCTCGACCAGCGCGCCGCGCAGCCGTGGCGCCGTCCTGATCAAGATCGGCCTGATGATCTATGATTTCTATGGCTCGCGAAATCAGGTCATGCCGCGTCACCGCATGGTCGGGCGGCGCCAGGCGCTCAGTGAGATGCCGGCGCTCGCCCCCTCGATCGTCGCCACCGGCACCTACTACGACGCCAAGATAAGCCACCCCGAGAGGCTCGTGCTCGAACTGATCCTCGATGGGCTGCAGGCAAACGAGGCCTCGGCCAGCGCGAACTACACGGCGCTGGCGAAGTCCGCCGATGGCGTGCTGACCTTCCAGCCGGAAAACGGCGCGGCCTTTTCGGTGCGGCCGAAGCTGGTGGTCAATGCCGCCGGCCCATGGATCGACGATGTCAACGATTCGCTAGGCGCGCCGTCGAAGATGATCGGCGGCACCAAGGGCTCGCACATCCTGTTGAAGCACGACGAGCTGGTCAAAAGCCTGGCCGGACGCATGCTGTATTTCGAAGCCGATGACGGCCGCATCTGCCTTGTCTACGACTATCTCGGCCTGGCGCTGGTCGGCTCCACCGACATCAAGGCCGACAACCCCGACGCGGTGCGCTGCGAACCTGACGAAGTCGAGTACCTGCTCGACAGCGTACGGACGCTGCTGCCGGGGATGGCGTTCGAGCGCGACCAGATCGTCTATGCCTATAGCGGCATCCGGCCGCTGCCGGCCTCGGATGCATCGGTGCCCGGCTTGATCAGCCGTGACCACTCGGCGCCCGTCGCCGAGCCGGATCGGAACAGACCTTTCGCAGTCATCTCGCTGATCGGCGGCAAGTGGACGACCTTTCGCGGCTTCGCCGAGGAAGTCGCCGACACCGTGCTCGGCCGTCTGCAGCGCAGCCGCAAGGTGACGACGCAGACCATGCCGATCGGCGGCGGCAGGGATTTCCCGGCTGATGCTGCATCGCGAGCAAGTTGGCTGGCTCTGGCTCACTCGGAGACGGGCGCTGGAGAACGGCGTCTCGAGGCGCTGCTGTCGCGATATGGCACCAGAGCCACGCAGATCGCCACACATGAGCCGGATGATGAGGGCCGACTGCCGGATTCAGAAAGCTACAGCCGATCGGAAATTGACTACATCGTCCGCACCGAGTTCGTCGAACATCTGGCCGATATCGTCATGCGCCGCAGCACCCTGGCGATATCAGGGTCACTGACGGGCCGGGATCTGCAGGAGATTGCGACGATTGCCGGACGGGCGCTGGGCTGGAGTGCCGGGCGCCTCGCAGAGGAAGTCGAGGCCGCCGCCCTGGAACTCGAGGACCGGAACCTGATGCGGCTGGGCTGATCATTCCGTCGCCGATGCTCTTTCCCAAGGCAATCCGGTCGGTTTGCCTAAGGATGCGTCGCATCCCCAATCGCTCAACTCACAGGTGGATTGGGATTTTGCCGATGTCAGATATTATTCTGGAGAAACAGCTAGTTAGCAAAAAATTTGATAGCCGATGGCTGTGCAATTCTACTGGCTCAGGCACGAAATAACACAGATTGACGTTAAATTAACATAGCCGTATGATCGAGTAACATGCTCACCTCCTAATGGGTCGATGTTGCCCGCCGAAATGCCGGCAGACCGGCGTTTCGGGAAGGGCGAGACCTGTGAATCGCCCATATGTGCATGCGCCAAATCCGGCGAGGGATTGACAGCGATGCAGGGATGTGAAAATTTTTGCACACAAAGATAATAATATCATCTCAGGGAGGAGATGTCTTGAAATCCGGCGGAGCCACTAACCGCGATCATGAGTCCAGCCTCGCCACCCGCGCGGCCTGGCTTCACTATGCCGGGGGTCTGACGCAGGCCCAGGTGGCCAAGCGGCTCGGCCTGACCAGCCTCAAGGCGCATCGGCTCATCACCCGGGCCACCCAGGATGGCCTTGTCAGGGTGATCATCGACGGCGATGTCGGCGAATGCATCGACCTCGAGCAGCAGCTGATCACTGCTTACGGGCTCGACTACTGCGAGGTTGTTCCTGATCTCGATCAGGACGAGCTGCCGCTGAAGGCGCTTGGCATCGCCGGCGCTCAGTTTCTGAAGCGGGAGATCGATCGCGGCGAGGACATGCTGATCGGCGTCGGCCATGGCCGTACCCTTGCCGCAAGCGTCGAGTATCTGACGCGCACCGCCGCTGCCCATATCCGTTTCGTCTCGCTGCTTGGCGGCGTGACGCGCAAATTTGCGGCCAACCCGCACGACGTCATGCATCGGCTGGCCGAGCGGACCGGCGCGCAGGCCTATGTGATGCCGGTGCCTTTCGTCGCCAACACCGCCGAGGACCGTGAGGTGCTGCTTGGCCAGCGCGGCATTAGCGATGTCTTCGACCTCGCAAGCCGGTCCGACCTGATGTTCGTCGGCATAGGGACCGCCGAGCGGGAAGCTTCGTTGGTCGCTACCGGCATGATCGAACATTCCGAAATCGATGAGGTGAAACGCGATGGCGGCGTCGGCGAGCTGCTCGCCCACTTCTTCGACGACAAGGGGCGCCCGGTGGAAACGGCGCTGTCGGACAGAATTCTCGCGCTTCCGCGGGACCAGTTGAAGGGCCGCCGGATCGTCGCCGTCGCCGGCGGCAAGGTGAAAATACGCGCCATCAAGGCGGTGCTCGAAAGCCGCTATCTGAGCGGCCTGATCACCGACGAGTCCACCGCTCGTGCCCTTGTCGAACAGAACAAACCCAATGGCGCGAAGCGCCATGTGAACGGAGGATCGTCAAATGCGTGACAAGCGCGGATCAGCCTTGCTCGCGGTTGCGTCATGAGCGCGAAAGCCGCCACCGCATCGACCAGGCCGGCTTCGCCCGCCCTGCGTCGGGCACTTGCCGGCGCCGCGGTTGCCGTCCTGCTCGGCGCCATGGCGCTCGACACCAAGGTGGTCAGGATCGGCTCTGCCGGCGATGTCCGCAGCGCCGTGTTTTCCGCCGCTGACTACGGCAAGTCGGAGTTTCCCAAGGTGCAGGCCGATGTCGAGGCACGCGCCGCCGACGCGGTGACGGTGGCTGCTGCTATCGCCAAGGACAGGGCGACGGCGGAAAAGGAATATGGCGTGCCGGCGGGCGTCGGACCGGTCATCTCGGTCAAGTTCACCGGTGTCGTCGGCGAAGGAAAATCCGGCATCTACAAGGTCGCCGTCGAAGGCGTGCCGGACACGCTGATGATCCGGGTGCAAACGGGACCGGCGATCAACGGCACCGAGCTTCGCGACGCCACCGGCAAGATCACATTCGGCCAGTTCACCAACCAGATCGAATACCAGGACGCCGGTTCGGCGCTGAACAACGAGATGAAGAAGGAAGTCCTGGCCAAGGTCGACACCAGCACCTTGACCGGCAAGACCGTATCGGTGGTAGGCGCATTCAAGCTGGTCAACCCGAAGAGCTGGCTGGTCACTCCGGTGAGGCTGGAGGTCAAATGAGCGCGGCTGCAGACACCGGACCCGCGACCGGCGACGCCGTGCTTTCGGCGCGCAACATCGTCATGTCGTATGGCGGCGTTCATGCGCTCAAGGGCGTCAATTTCGACATCCATCGCGGCAAGGTCACGACGCTGTTCGGCGAGAACGGCGCCGGCAAGTCGACGCTGATGAAGATCCTGTCCGGCGTCGTCACGCCGACGTCCGGCGACATCGTGCTCGACGGCAATCTCGTCAGCTTCTCCTCATCCTCGGACGCGCGCGATCGCGGCATCTCGATCATCCACCAGGAACTCAGCCTGGCGCCGAACCTCAGCGTTCGCGACAACATCTTCATGGGCCGCGAACTGCGCACCAGAACCGGCCTCGACTTCGCCGAAGAATCGCGCCAGGCGCGCGCGCTGATGGCCGATCTCGAAGAGGACATCGACCCGATGACTCTCGTCGAGGATCTGCGCCTGGGTCAACAGCAGATCGTCGAGATCGCGCGGGCGCTGTCGGTCGATTCACGCATCCTCATCATGGACGAGCCGACCTCCGCGCTCAGTGCAACCGAGGTCGAGGTGCTGTTCAAGGTGATCCGCGATCTGACCAGCCGCGGCGTCTCCATCGTCTACATTTCACATCACCTCGAAGAAGCGCTGCAGATCACCGACTACGCCGTTGTCCTGCGCGACGGCGCCATAACGGCAACGGCCGAAGCCAGGGACATCGACCTTGAGTGGATCGTGCGCAACATGGTCGGCGAGAATTTCGATCTCGGCTCGCCGCCGACCGGTCATGCGTTCGGCGAGGTCGCCCTTTCGATCGAGGACGTCAGCGTCGTTGACACTTCGGGCTCGGGCTATTCCGTCGTCGATCACCTGTCGCTGGACGTCAGGGCCGGCGAGATCGTCTGCATCTATGGGCTAATGGGCGCCGGGCGCACGGAATTGCTGGAGGCCGTCGCCGGACGAGTGCCGATGGCGGGCGGTCGCGCGCTTCTGGAAGGCGAGGACGTCTCGGGGTTGAGCATTGCCCAGCGCATCTCCAGAGGGCTTGTGCTGGTCCCCGAGGACCGCCAGCGCGACGGGCTGGTGCAAACGATGACCGTCGGCCGCAATCTCTCGCTTGCCAGCATCGAGGCGTTCGCCAAGGGGCTGTTTCTGTCCCGTTCCAGGGAGCGAGAGCTGGTCGAAGACTCGATCCGCAAGGTGACTGTCAAGACCGCAGGTGGCAACGCCATGATCGGATCGCTGTCGGGTGGCAATCAGCAGAAGGTCGTCATCGGCAAGATGCTGACGACCAACCCCAAGGTCATCCTCCTCGACGAGCCGAGCCGCGGCATCGATGTTGGCGCCAAGGCCGAGGTCTTCCGCTTGTTGAGCGAACGCGCCGCTCAAGGGCTTGCGGTCGTCTTCTCGACCTCTGAGGTCAACGAATGCCTCAGCATTGCCCACCGCATCGTCGTCATGCGGCGTGGCAGGATTTCAGCTGAATTCGGCGCCAACGCCACCAAAGAGCAGATCATGGCCGCCTCCGGCGAAGCCGTGGTCGCCTGATCACCAGAATTTCGGAGCCCAGACCCATGACCGACGTCAGCCAGGCCAGAAAACAGTCCAGTCCAAGCGCGAGCGAAGGCTTCGATCTCGCCAAGTTGCTGCTCGAGGGCCGGGCCTTCTTTGCCCTGATCGTCATCATCGTCGTCTTCTCGATCCTGTCGCCCTACTACCTCTCGGTGGCGAACTTCCTGACCATGGCTTCGCATGTCGCCATCTTCGGAATCCTCGCGATCGGCATGCTGCTCGTCATCCTCAATGGCGGCATCGATCTGTCGGTGGGGTCGACGCTGGGTTTGGCCGGCGTCGTTGCCGGATTCCTGATGCAAGGGGTGACGCTGACCTGGCTGGGCGTCGTTCTCTATCCGCCGGTCTGGGTGGTTGCGATGCTGGCCTGCATGCTGGGCGCGGTCGTCGGGCTGATCAACGGCGTGCTCATTGCGCGCTTCAAGGTTCCGGCGTTCGTCGCCACGCTCGGCGTCATGTACATGGCGCGCGGCCTGGCGCTGCTGATGACCAGCGGCCTGACCTATAACAATCTCGGCGGCAAGCCGGAGCTCGGAAACACCGGCTTCGATGCGCTTGGCTTCAACCGCTTGTTCGGCGTGCCGACGGGCGTCGTGGTTCTCGTGGTCATCGCGCTGATCGGCAGCATCGTGTTGAACCGCACCGCCTTCGGGCGCTGGCTCTACGCCTCGGGCGGCAACGAGCGCGCGGCCGAACTGTCCGGCGTTCCGGTCAAGACGGTGCAGATTTCGGTCTATGTGCTGTCAGGCATCTGCGCCGCTATTGCCGGCCTGATCCTGTCATCGCAGTTGACGTCGGCGGGACCGACCGCGGGCACCACCTACGAATTGACGGCCATCGCGGCCGTCGTCATCGGCGGCGCGGCACTGACCGGCGGCCGTGGCAACATCCGCGGAACCCTGCTCGGGGCCTTCGTCATCGGCTTCCTGTCCGACGGTCTGGTGATCATCGGCATCTCATCCTACTGGCAGACAGTGTTCACGGGCGCGGTCATCGTGCTCGCCGTGCTCCTCAATGCCGTTCAGTATCGCCGCCGTAGCAAGCTCCCAAGCGCGACAGGTGGCCAACCGACTTCTCAGAAACGGGGGAAGGCCGAACCGGCCAATCCTGCCCAAGGGAAGACTGCCAGGTGAACTGGCAGCAACACCGCGTAATCATTGGAGGAATGTACATGAAAACCATGCTGAAAAGTCTGCTCGCCGCCGCGATGGTCGTCGGGTTCACGGCCGCCGCGTCAGCCGCGGGCCTGATCTCGATCATCGTCAACGATCCGGCCAACCCCTACTGGCTGACTGAGGGCAACGTCGCCAAGGCCGAGGCCGAGAAGCTTGGCTATACAGCCAATGTCGGCGCCCACAAGGGCGATACCAATACCGAAAGCAATTTGATCGACACCGCCATCACCAACAAGTCGGTGGCGATCATCCTCGATCCGGCCAACGCTGACGGCTCTGTCGGTGCGGTGAAGAAGGCGATTGCAGCCAACATCCCGGTGTTCCTCGTCAATGCCGAGATCAATCAGGAAGGCCTCGCCAAGGGTCAGCTCGTTTCCAACAACGCGCAAGGCGCTGCTCTCGGTGCCCAGCAGTGGGTGCAGGCCGTCGGCGAAAAGGGCAAATATGTCGAACTGCTCGGCGCCCCGTCTGACAACAACGCCGCTACGCGCTCGAACGGTTACGCGACTGTGCTGAGCCAGTACCCGGATCTCGAAAAGGCTGCTTCGCAGGTCGCCAACTGGGATCGTACCCAGGGCCACGACAAGATGCAGAGCATGCTGCAGGCCAATCCCGACATCATCGCCGTGATCAGCGGCAATGACGAGATGGCGCTTGGCGCGGTTGCGGCGCTGAAGGAAGCCGGCAAGCTCGCCGGCATCAAGGTCGGCGGCTTCGACGGCTCCCCGGATGCGGTTGCGGCGATCAAGTCCGGCGAACTGCAGTACACCGTGCTTCAGCCGGTCGCCATCTTCTCGGCCAAGGCCGTGCAGCAGGCGGACTCGTTCATCAAGACCGGAGCCACCGGCGCGGCGACCGAGAAGCAGCTGTTCGATTGCCTTCTCATCACCAAGGACAATGTCGACAAGTACACCGCTCCCTTCGTCCTGTCGGAATGAAACCTGCACAGGGGGTGTCCTTGCGGACACTCCCTGCCTCTTCTACGAAATGACTACCCTCGTGAACTGCCTTCGCAACCAACCGGAATTTGCGGCATGAAAGACCTGCTGATCGGCATCGACGCGGGAACGTCGGTGATCAAATCGATCGCTTTCGACCTGTCCGGGCGGCAGCTCGCCATGACGTCGGTGCCCAACAGCTTCGTCACGCTGGAAGGCGGCGGCGCCGAGCAGGACCTCGACCAGACCTGGCGCGACATGGCGCGGACCGTTCGCGATCTCGCGGCCAAGGTTCCCGACCTCGCGCAACGAACCGCAGCGGTGGCCATCACCGGGCAGGGCGACGGAACCTGGCTGATCGATGGCGAGGGCTTGCCTGTCTCGCGCGCCTGGCTGTGGCTCGATGCCCGCGCCGGCCATTTGGTGGACGAGATGCGCGCGGATCCCCGGGATCGCAGGCGGTTCGAGCTGACCGGCACGGGGCTGAATTCCTGCCAGCAAGGCGCCCAGCTTGCCTTCATGAAAAAGAACCATCCCGACATGCTGGAGCGGGCGGCGACCGCCCTGCATTGCAAGGATTGGCTCTACTTCAAGATGACAGGCGAACGCGCCACGGATCCCTCCGAGGGAACCTTCACCTTCGGCGATTTTCGGTCGCGCAGCTATTCCGACGAAGCCCTCGACATCCTGGATCTGACGACGCATCGCTGCCTGTTGCCTCCCATGCTCGAAGGCACCACCGACCATCATCCGCTGTCGCGGTCGGCGGCGGCAGAGACCGGCCTGCTCGAAGGCACGCCGGTGGTGCTGGGTTACGTCGATATGGTCATGACGGCGCTCGGAGCCGGCCTCTATGATCCCTCGGGCAATGTCGGCTGCACGGTCATCGGCTCGACCGGCATACACACGCGCTTCGCAGCCACGCCCGACGATGTCGTGCTGAACGACGATGGCTCCGGCTACACGATTGCCATGCCTATTCCGGGCGCCTTTGCCCAATTGCAATCCAACATGGCGGCGACGCTCAACATAGACTGGGTGCTTGGCCTTGCGCGCGACGTGCTCGCCACGGCTGGCGGCAAGCCTTCTCATGACGAGTTGCTGAAGGCCCTCGACGCTTGGGTGGAAGCATCGGAGCCGGGATCGCTGATCTACCAGCCTTATATATCGCTGGCCGGTGAAAGAGGACCGTTCGTCGATCCTGACGCACGCGCTGGCTTCATCGGCCTTTCGGTCAAGCACGGGTTTGGCGATCTGGCACGCGGCGTCCTCGAGGGACTGGCCTTCGCCGCACGCGATTGCTACCAGGCGATGGGCGCCGTGCCGGGCGAAATCCGCCTGTCGGGCGGCGCAGCGCGCAGCCCGTCCCTACGCCGCATCATCGCAGCGGCGACAAGGGCACAGGTGCGCACCAGCAGTCGCCAGGAAGCCGGCGCGGCAGGCGCCGCGATGATGGCTGCGGTCGGCCTCGGCGTCTATGGCTCGATGGAAGACTGTGCCGCCGAGTGGGTAACGCCGCTTCTCGGCGACTGCGATGCCTATGACGAGGCGCTTTCGCAAACCTACGATGCCCTCTTCCCTTCCTTCGTTGCAGCGCGTCAGGCGCTTCGGCCGGTGTGGAAGGGCATGGCGCACCGCACAGGAGCAGGATCTTGAGCAATACAACAGATGTCGTCGATCTCTTCGTGATCGGCGGCGGCGTCAATGGAGCCGGCATAGCGCGTGATGCGGCAGGTCGCGGGCTGTCCGTCATCCTGTGCGAAAAGGACGATCTCGCGCAAGGCACGAGCTCGCGCTCCGGCAAGCTGGTGCATGGCGGCCTGCGCTACCTCGAATATTATGAATTCCGGCTGGTTCGCGAAGCACTGATCGAACGCGAGGTGCTGCTCGAGGCGGCGCCGCACATCATCTGGCCGATGCGCTTCGTTCTTCCGCACAGCCCGCAAGACAGGCCGGCATGGCTGGTCCGGCTCGGGCTGTTTCTCTACGACCACCTTGGCGGCCGTAAACGCCTGCCGGGGACAAGAACACTGAACCTCAAGACTGCGCCGGAAGGCGCGCCAATCAAGGACGAGTTCAAGCGCGGTTTCGAATATTCCGACTGCTGGGTCGACGATGCGCGCCTGGTGCTGCTCAACGCCCTGGATGCCAGGCAGCGCGGTGCCAGAGTGCTCACGCGCACCGCCTGTGTCGCGGCCCGCCGCGAAAACGGACTGTGGTCGATCGACATGCAGGATGGTCGCACGGGTTCGGTGACGAAGGTCCGGGCGCGGGCGCTGGTCAACGCGGCAGGCCCCTGGGTCAACGACATTGTCAGCCGCGTCGCCGGCCAGAATTCCACCCGCAATGTTCGTCTGGTGAAGGGCAGCCATATCGTCGTGCCCAAATTCTGGGAGGGGCGGCAAGCCTATCTCATTCAGAACAACGACAAGCGGGTGATCTTCGTCAATCCGTATGAGAACGATCTGGCGCTGATTGGCACCACCGACATTCCCTACGAAGGCAGGCCCGAGGAAGTGGTCGCCGAGGCCAGCGAAGTCGACTATCTGATCAAGGTGGTCAATCGCTATTTCAAGCGGCAACTGACGCCACAGGACGTGGTCTACAGTTTCTCGGGCGTGCGTCCGCTCTATGACGACAATGCCGACAATCCAAGCGCGGTGACGCGCGACTATATTTTCGAACTCGACGCCTCCAATGGCAACGCACCGCTGCTTTCGGTGTTCGGCGGCAAGATCACCACCTTCCGCAAGCTGTCGGAACACGCGCTGGAAAAGATCCAGCCGTTTTTTCCGACGATGAAGAAAGCCTGGACAGCCAAAATTCCCTTGCCGGGAGGCGACCTGCCCAATGCGGACTTCGAGCAGTTCCTGAGCGATCTGCATTCCGAGTTTTCATGGCTCAGCCCGTCGCTGGTGAAGCATTACGCGCGAAGCTATGGCACCCGCGCCAGGCAATTGCTCGCTGGCGCACAGCGCGAGGCGGATCTCGGCCGCCGCTTCGGTCCCGACCTGTATGAGCGGGAGGCAAGGTTCCTGGCCGAGACCGAATGGGCCGGCACATCAGCCGATATTCTGGAACGCCGCACCAAACATGGCCTGCATCTCGATGCGGCCGAGCGGAAAGCATTCGAAGACTGGTTCGATAACATCATGGCGACGGCAGACTGATGGCCTTCACGCTTTCCCTCAACACCAATCCACTGGTCAACCGTTTCGCCGATCCGGACGATCTGATCGACGCGATCGCCTATGGCATCGGCATCCGCGACGTGCAGCTGACGCATGAATTCGTCAATCCGGGCTGGCCAGCGGCGACGATTGCCAAATTCCTGCGCCTGTTCAACAGCGCCTTGGCGCGGACCGGTGTCAGGATCACCTCCGGCATGACCGGACCCTACGGCCGGCTCAACCATTTCGGCCATCCGGATGCGGATGTCCGGCGCTACTATGTCGACTGGTTCAAGACCTTCGCCGACATTTCCGCGGAACTCGGTGCGTCGGGCATGGGCACGCAGTTCGCCATCTTCACCCACAAGGACTTTGACGATCCGCAACGGCGGGCGGCACTGCTCGATATCGCGCTCGAATGCTGGCGCGAGGTGGCCGAGCACGCCAAGGCGGCGGGTCTGTCCTATCTGTTCTGGGAGCCGATGTCGGTCGGCCGCGAGTTCGGCCACACGATCGAAAGCTGCGCCACGCTGCAAGGCGCCATCGATGCGGCGAAGCTGCCCATACCGATGAAGATGATGGTGGATATCGACCATGGCGACGTGACCTCGGCCGATCCTGCCGATACCGATCCCTATGCTTGGGCGAAAGCGTTTCCATTGCAATCGCCGATCATCCACATCAAGCAGTCGTCGATGAATAAGGGCGGGCACTGGCCGTTCACGGCCGCCTACAACAAGGATGGCCGCATAGTGCCGCAGAAGCTGCTGGACGCGGTTCGGCAGGGCGGTGGAACCGACAATGAAATTTGCCTTGAACTTTCCTTCAGGGAGAGGGAACCAGTCGACCATCAGGTTATCGAGATGATCCGCGAGTCGGTGGATTTCTGGGCCCCTCATATCGACAGCGGTCGCGACAGTCTCAAGCCCCGGACCTGAGCGAATACGTCGCCCGAAAGCCGGCTTCGGCCGCAAAAGTATCGAAGGAGAAGAAGAATGGCCCCATATTGGGTCGGCACGAGCTGGAAGATGAACAAGACGCTGTCGGAGGCGTTGCAGTTCGCCGATGCGCTGGCGGCCTTTGTGCCCGATTTCGATCTGGCAATACAGCCCTTCGTCATTCCGCCGTTCACCGCAGCGCGCCAGGTCAAGGCCGCGCTGGCCAACACCCGCGTCAAGATCGGTGCCCAGAACATGCATTGGGCCGATGCTGGCGCCTGGACGGGGGAGATCTCGCCGGTGATGTTGAAAGATTGCGGGCTGGATGTGATCGAACTCGGCCATAGCGAGCGCCGCGAGCATTTCGGCGAGGCCGATGCGACTGTGGGACTAAAAACGGCGGCCGCTGTCAGGCACGGTTTCGTGCCGCTGATCTGCGTCGGCGAGACGCTGGCTGAGCGTGAATCAGGCCGCGCCGAGGCGGTGCTGACGGCACAGGTTCTCGGCGCGCTGCAAGAGCTGAGCGGCGATCAACTGAAGGCGGAAATCCTCTTTGCCTACGAGCCCGTCTGGGCAATCGGCGAGAAGGGCATTCCCGCAAGCGCCGACTATGCCGACAGGCAGCAACAGCTGATCAAGAAGGTTGCCGCCGACCGGCTGCCGATTGCTCCACCTGTGCTTTATGGTGGCAGCGTCAATCCAGGCAACGCGGCCGAACTCATCGGCCAGCCGCATATCGATGGCCTGTTCATCGGCCGCTCGGCGTGGCAAGCGGAAGGCTATATCGACATTCTGAAAAAGGCGTCGGCCGCCATCGCGCGCTGACTGCCAAAAGACCTAGCAAAGGAGCTCATCATCATGAAGATCGCACTCGGAGCCGACAGCGCCGGCAAGCCGCTGCTCGACGTCATCGCCAAGCATCTCGCCACCAAGCCGGAACTGCAGGTCGTCGACCTAAGCCAGGCCGGATTCTACGCCGATATCGCCGCCTCGGTCGGCCACGAAATTCTCGACGGCAATTACGACCGGGCCATCCTGTTTTGCGGCACCGGCATCGGCGTCAGCATCTCCGCCAACAAGGTCCCGGGCATTCGCGCCGCATTGACCCACGACACCTATTCCGCCGAGCGCGCCGCCAAGTCCAACAACGCCCAGATCATCACCATGGGCGCCCGCGTCATCGGTCCCGAACTAGCGAAATCGATCGCCGACGCATGGTTGGCCTCGGAGTTCGATCCGAATGGCCCCTCCGCCACAAACGTGCAGGCCATCGACAAGCTCGACGCCAAGCGCTGAAAGACGCGGGGAACCCGTTACTGAGTTAACTGGTCAAGGCGACCCGCATCGCCTCGATCACGGTAACGGCGGACGCTGCGCCCGGGTCCATGTGGCCAAGCGAGCGTTCGCCGAGGCGCGATGCCCGGCCTTTCGTGGCGACCATCGACTTAGTCGCCTCCGCGCCTGCGTTTGCCGCTTGTGCAGCAGCTTCGAGACTGCCCGCCAGATCCTTGCCGGAGGTCAGCGCTTCGCCCGCTGCCTGCGCAGCCGGCGCCCATGCATCGATCATCGTCTTTTCGCCAGGCTCGGCCTTGCCGCGATCCTGAATGCCCTTGGCCATAGCCTGGAACAGGGCGACCACGTCCGAATCGTCGAGCGTCGTCTTGCCCTTGACGGCTGCCGCGCCCCGCATGAACGCGGTCGCATAGAGCGGCCCGGAGGAGGCGCCGACGGCATTCAGGAACGATTTGGCAGCGGTGTTCAGCAAGGTGGTCGGGTCGGTTGCCTCTGCATCCAGTGCGGCGACGGCATCGCGTGCAGCGGAAAATCCAAGCTCCATCGCGATGCCGTGGTCGGCGTCGCCGATAACCCCGTCAAGCGCGCACAGTCGGTCCCGGTCGGCGGACATGGCGGTTGCGATCGCCGCGAACATCGCGACAAGGTGGGCGGTGTCGATTGTCGTCATGTCTTAGTCCTTGCCACAGAAGTGGGTTTAGCCGGCGCGAAACATGGCGCAGTCGCAGGGGTGATCCAGCATCGTCTGCAACTCGCCGTCGAGTTGGTGCAGCGTGATCGATGCACCAGCCATTTCGAGCGAGGTGCAGTAATTGCCGACCCAGCTTGCGTGTATGGACACACCGATCTCATCGAGCCTCTGCTTCACGCGCCGGTTCATGATGTAGAGTTCCATCAGCGGCGTTGAGCCCAGCGAATTGACGAGCACCGCGACCTTGTCGCCGCGCGTAGGCGCCATCTCGTCGAGGATCCTGTCCAGCATCTCGTCGGTGATCTCGTCGGCTGTTTTCAACTTTTCGCGCGCGATGCCCGGCTCGCCATGGATGCCCATCCCGATCTCCATCTCGTCCGGCCCGATCTCGAAATTCGGCCGGCGGGTCTGCGGCAGCGAACAGGGCGACAGCGCCACGCCCATGGTGAAGGTGTGGTCGTTGGCCTTGCCGGCGATGCGCTCGCATTCGTCGAAGGACAGCATCCGGTCGCAGGCGGCACCGGCCGCCTTGAAGATGAAGAAATTGCCGGCGACGCCGCGCCTCTTGTGCCGTTGGTCGCGCGGTGCCGAGGCGACGTCGTCGGTGCTCAGCACCGTGCGCACCTCGATGTCGTCCATGGCGGCCATCTCGGCCGCCATGTCGAAATTCATCACGTCGCCGGCATAGTTGCCGTACATGAACAGCACGCCGGCGCCGCCGCTGACTGCCTTTGCGCATTCGAGGATCGGGTCCGGCGGTGGCGAGGCGAAGACATTGCCGATGGCCGCCGCATCGGCCAATCCCTTGCCGACGAAGCCAAGAAAGCTCGGCTCGTGGCCCGAGCCGCCGCCAATGACGAGGCCCACCTTGCCCTGGCGCGGTCCGTCGCAGGCGATGATGGAGCGTGGGCTACCCTCCACGCTTTTGAGATGGCGGGGATGGGCTGCCAGGATGCCTTCCAGCATCTCGTCGACGGCGCGGTTGCCGGCATTGATGATCTTCTTGGTCTGCACCCGGCATCCTCCCGATTTCGGCATTTTCGCAGATAATACCGGGTGTTACCGGGATTTCCACCCGGCAAGGAGCATTTCGTGCGCAGAGGTGTTCCCGCAGGCTATCACCTGGACGTAGGCGTTAGTTGTTTCAACCGCCGAGGCCGTCGCGGATGGCTGAGAAATAGCGATCGGTTCCGACCTGGCCGCCCTTGAGCGCGACCTCCAAGCCGTCGATCGCCTTGACGCGCGCGTGAGCAACGCAGAGCGGCGAACCCGGCGAAGCGGGCAGCGGCATGCGGATTGTCAGGGCATCGACACCCATCTCGCCCAGCGCGTGGCTCGACGTATCGCCGCCGGCAATGACCACGCGCCGCAGGCTCTGTTCGATCGTCAGGCTGCGAAGGATTTCTCCGAGTCCGCGGCCAAGCCTGTGGCGGGCGCCTTCCTGCCGGTCGATTTCGGCGCCCCTGTCGGCAGTGGGACCAAGCGCGGTGTAGAGGATGACGCTGCGCCCGGCTTGCAGACTGGCACGGCCGCTTGCCGTTGCGCGCGTGATCGACTGCTGCGAAGCCTCCGAAACCAGTTCGACCGGGTCGACCTCGATGCCGTCGAAACCGTCGGTCAGGGCATGCCGGATCTGCCGTTCCGTGGTCGGCGAGCAACTGCCCGACACGACGGCTATCCGCTCGGCTGCGCCCGGTGGCGTGAAGCCATGTCCGGCGCCGACAATGCCATTCGACGCCCATTCGGCCAGCAACGCATACTCGACTCCGGATGAGCCGACGACAAAGGAACCGCCTGGCTTGCGAACGCGCCAGATCTCCTTGCCGGCCAGAGCCTGCGTTTCCAGATTGTCGACATCGACAAGCACGATGGGGGTGCCGTTTCCGGTCAGCCGATCGAACGCCGCCGACCGCGATGCCGACTGCAGCGTCGCAAGGTCGACCAGCCCCGAGCTCAGCGCCGTCTGCCGCGACAGATGGATCAGCAAATCCGACTCATCCATCGGCGTCGTCGGGTGGCGGCTCATCACCGGGTGGCGGTCGATGCGGAAATATTGGTCGCGATAGGCGGCGAACAGGTGCCCGAAGGCGGTGTAGCGCTTGAGCTGCGGCGCGCCGACCAGCAGCGGCACGCTGGCTTGCGCGAACACCGAGCGGCCGATCTCGGTGGCCCGGCCGATGCTGCCGATCGTCGGGCTGGAATCGAAGGTCGAGCAGACCTTGTAGTGACAAATCTCGGCATTCAGTGTCTTCAGCCAGGCAAAGGCATCGCGCAGATATGTGTCCATCCATCGCGGTGTCTCGCTGCGGCTGGTGCCGGCGAGGCCGATCGCCCGGCAATGGGCAAATCGTGAAAGCAAGGCATCGTCCGGCTGGCGCATGAACAGCACGGTCGGCACACCACCGAGCTCGAGCGCCTCCATCACATCGGTCGAGCCGGTCAGGTCGTCGCCGTAATAGCTGAGAAGCAGGTCCTGCATCGTCTCAGGCTGCCTTGCCGTCGCCGAATTTTTCGATCGACCGCGCCAGTTCGGGATGGTTCAGGGCGAAGTCCGCCAGCGGAATGCCGTCGACCGCCGCTTGCCAGGCTTGCTGCACGGCACGCACACCGGCGCCCGGCCCGTCCGGATGGCTGACGATGCCGCCGCCGCAGAGATAGAGAAGATCGACGGTCCGTCCGGTCCGCGCATATGTCTCAGGAGCCTGGCCGCCCCACTGGCCAGAGCCCGCCACCGGCAAGGCGCAGTCCTCGGGTGAAAAGATCGGTGTCGTCACCGCCTTGAACGATTCGACGAAAGAGTCGTCCGGCTCCCAGTATTTCGAGGCGATGCCGTTGATCTGGAACTGGTCGACGCCGAGCAGTCGCCAGAATTGCTGCCAGACCTTGAAGTCCATGCCTAGCCCGGGGTGCCGGGTGAGGATGTCCCAGCCGTTGCGGTGAGCATGCAGCACCAGACTGGAGCGCTTCCTCAGGAACGCCATGCCACCGAAGCCGATCGAATTGATGTTGATAACAGCGCAATTGCCGCCAGCCTTCGCCACCATATCGTGGTTGCGCATCATCTCATCGGGGTCGGCATGCGAGATGCCGAAGGCATACATCACCTTCTTGCCGGTCTTCTGCTCGTGGTCGAGGATCAGCGGCACGATCGCCTTCACTCGTTCCGACAGGGGCGAATAGGCCGGGCTCATCAGCTTCTCGTCGTCCTTGATGAAGTCGACACCGGCGGCGATCAGTTCCGCCACCATTGCCGCCGTCTCATGTGGCCGCAAGCCCAGCGCCGGCTTGACGATGGTGCCGATGATCGGACGATCCATCACATTGGTCAGCCGACGGCTGCCGGCGACACCGAACTGGGGGCCGGGATGCGCGCCGCGATACTCCTCCGGCAATTTCATGTCGACGATGCGAATCCCGGTGAGGCCCTTGATCGAATAGGTGCCGCCGATGGCAATGGTCATCAGTGCCGAAAGGTCGGTGCCGATGGCATCGAATGGAAAGGCGATATCGACATCGGCGCGCCTGAACGGCCCGTTGCCGCTGTCGGGAAGCGACGGCCGCTCGGCATCGGCCAGAGGCCGTATCGCCAGCACGCGCGCCGCCACCCGGGCTTTCAGTTCCTCGGTCTCGCCGGGCAGCGCGACGAAGGTGCCGGTCGACTGATCGCTGGCGATCTTGGCCGCCAGGACTTCGATGCTTCCAGGCGTTTCGATGCGGTAGGTGAGCGTGATCATGGTCCGCTGTCTCAAGCCGAGGCGTTCGAAAAAGGTTCACCGGTGTTTCAAATCTGGTATAATGAGTACATAAGTATTGCAAGTCATATCCGGCAGCGGGATCGACAGACGGCAATTCCGGGAATTGTGGCGGCAGTGTTAGATAAGGCCGGGTCAAGGGAGTGATTCGCGACGATGAACCGTTCGGAACCGATTGTCCGGCGCAAGCTTTCCGATGAGGTCTTCTTGCGGCTGAAACGCCTGATCACCAGCGGCGAGCTGATGCCGGGCGACGACATGCCGTCGGAGCGCGAACTGATGGAGCGCTTCGAGGTCGGCAGGCCGGCGATTCGCGAGGCGATGCAGGCGCTGAGCAATATGGGCCTGGTGGCGATCTCGCATGGCGAACGCGCCAAGGTGCTGCAACTCACCGCCAAGTCGATCATCAAGCAGGTCGACGGCGCCGCCAAGATCATCCTGTCGTCGTCGAAGGACACGCTTGAGCACCTGAAGACCGCGCGCATCTTCTTCGAGCGCGGCATGGTCAGGGAAGCCGCCGAAAAGGCCACCGCCGAGGATGTGCAGCGGCTCAGGGCCACCGTTGCCGAACAGCGCGGCTTTCGCGGCGATTCCGAAGCCTTCATCTCCGCTGACATGAAGTTCCATACACAGATCGCCGCCATCTCCGGCAATCCGATCTATATTGCCGTCAGCGAGGCGATGCTGGGCTGGCTGAAGGAATACCACACCGAAATGCTGATCTGGACCGGCAAGGAAAAGTTCACGCTGACCGAGCACGAAGAGATCATCGGCCGCATCGAGAAAAAGGATGCCGACGGCGCCGAGAAGGCGATGATCAAGCATCTCGAACGCTCGCGCGCGCTCTATGTGATGAATTCTGAAAAATAATCTCGGCGGTTCAGCCGATCCGAAGGATCGCGTAAGGCGTCATTGCGACCTGGCCTCGGCCAAAAGCTGAAATGTCGACCTGCACGTCTTCCGCCGTCAGGTTCGCCAGCCACGCGATTGTCTTGCCCGAGGCGGAGCGCCCGGCCAGCGCCAGCACCTTGGTTTCATCGCTCGTCCTTGCCGACACATGCGCAAGGCCGGCCAGCTCGCAAAGCCCCTTGATGGGCTGGAAGATTGGCCGGTGTGATCCTTCCGCGACAGGTTCCCCTGATGAAGCGAGCACGCCGAAAGGTCCAGTGAAGCTGGAAAGTGTCAACATCTCCAGTCCGACCGGTGCGACACGCGCGGCATAGCCAATCGTCCATGCAGCAGCGAACTGACCGGTGTGGCGAGGATCGCTGTCGGCCATGGCAACGCGCTGTCCCCCGGGATTGGGCTTGGTCGCGCTGCCATAGGGGTTCTGGCGCATGGCAATCGTCGACGGGCCGATCCGATAGGGCTTTGCCCCGAAGATCGCCCGCGCCGATCGGGTGATGAAAGGCAGCGCCTCCAGCGATTGCATGATGCTGAGATCGTCGGCGGCATGCACGATCGGGCAAGTACAATGGGTGATGAAATCGAGCTGGTCCGCCGGCACGCGCTTGCGGTTGAGTTCGGTGAAGTAGCTGAACATGCCGCCGCCGAGGCGGATATCCGGAAAGGCGCGCCGCGCGGCCGCGTAAACATCCTCGAGCGGCGGACAGTCCGGCCACGCGCTGCCCGGCGGTGTCGACTGCCGGTCGACCGAAGGCGACAGGGCAATGGCCGAGAGTTTTAGCCCGGCCTGGCGCACCAGGTCGGCGACACCTGACATCTCGGCGTCAAGATCGCCGGCGCACACAACGACGCATTCGAGGGTCGTTGCGGCAGCGTGGGCATTTGCGAGCCGGGCGAAAGCGCGCAAGGCGTCGAGCCCGTGGCCGCGCGTCGGATCGTAGTGAAACAGCAGCTGTTGTGGGCCGAGTGTCGTCAGCGTGGAGAGGTTCGCCAGTGCCGTCTCGACATCTTCGGGATAGATGACCACGCCGACATCCGGCAGCGTTGGCCCGGCTTCGCCGAGTTCGACGCGGACCGGTTCGCTGGCCACGGCGGCAGCCGGCGCTTTGCCTTCACCTGCGATGCGCAGGCTGATCGTCTGGCGCAGGGTTTGGCCGGCAGGCAGCACATAGGGCCAGGGCAGCGCCAGCGGTCGCACATAGGTCTTGTAGGAGGCGTCCGACCAGTTGCGCTGGTCCTCCATTTCGAAAGTATCGCCTTCCATCCGGCATTCGGCGGTGACGCCAGGCCGAACCTGATGGGTGATGGCGCGGATATCCTTGAAAGGCTGCCAGGGGTCTATCAGTTCGGGAAGCTTTGTCGCCTCCACGCTGCCGTCCGTATGCTCGACCTTGACCGGGCTGCCGGCGAGGTCGGCGATCGGGTGAAGGATGCAGAAGCCGCAGCGGTTGGTTTCGAAATCGCTCTCGGGAAGGGCGCTGACCTCGAAGACCAGACGGCCATCGGCGGAGCCTTTGATGGTGGCGCGGAAGCCGAGCCGGGTTCCATCGGAGGCCAGGCAGCTTGCCGAATAGCTGACCGAAAAAGCGTCGGCAGCCTGGTCGATGATCAGGTCCGTCAAATTTGGCTCATAGGTGCCCCAGTCGCGGTCACGCACGATATAGGCGACGGCGCGCAGCACTTCGGTGCCGCCATGGCTGATGGTGCGTAGATTGCCGTTGACGAAGTCGGCGCTAAGCGCGCCCGCGCGCAGCCTGACCGGCTCGGCTTCGACCGTACGTGTGCCGTAGAGCAGGAAGGCGTCGTCGGTCATTTCAGCAAGGCGTCGAGTTGCACCGTTTGCCGGCTCGCGGCACCGGCGTAAGCCGCCTCGACCAGCGCGAACGTCTCGAGATTGTCCGCTCCCGAGGTCGCCGGTTCGATCCCCTTTGCCAGGCAGTCTACCCAGTGCTGCTGGATGGCGACAACGCTTTCCTGGATGTTGTGCCAGGGACGCGACGCCCATGGCAGCAGCGGCGGCGAGGCGTCGGTAACGACCGTGCCGTTCCTGCCGGTGACGGTGAGCCGGTATTCCTGCGCCAGCCGGATCGTTCCGTCGCTGCCGTCGATCTCGATCAGCGTCTCGGGAAACGGCTCGGTCGCAAGCTTCGTCGCGTAGCTGCAGTCGACCACGGAGGTCGCGCCGCTCTTGTGGTCCATCAGCATGGTCGCCACATCCTCGCCCGCGATACTAGGATTGATGCGGGCGGTTCGCGTCGTGATGGTCGAGACGTCGCCGAGCAGGAAACGGGCGATGTCGAGGACATGGATGCCGAGGTCCTCGATGATGAAACGCTTTCCCGTCGCCAGATAGGGTTGGCCGGAAAACACGTCATAGGCGGAGCGGAAGGAGATGCGCCCGAAGAAAGACGTGCCGATCTCGCCGCTGTCGAGCACGGCGCGCACCGCCTGGATCGGCGACTGCCAGCGAAAATTCTCATGCACCATCAGCGGCACGCCTGCTTGTGCGCATGCCCGGACCATGGCCTTGGCGTCGGCCAGCGTCGGCGCGAATGGCTTTTGGCAGATCACCGGAACGCGATGAGCGGCCGCCATTTCGACAAGCGGACGATGGCTGGGCGCGGTGGTGGCGATATCGACGAAGTCGAGGTTTTCGCCGGCAAAAAGTTCCGCCGCATCGGTATAGCGCTTCGCAATGCCGAATTGGTCGCCGACGATCTTGAGCCGTTCCGGGTCACGGTCGCAGATGGCGACGATCGAGGCGCCCGCAATGCCGCGCCAGGCGTGCATCTGGTTGACGGCAAAGAAGCCGCAGCCGATCAGCGCTCCACGCAACTCCGCCATGCTCAACCCGCCTTCGCCATCTGCATCAAGGTGACGCGCTGTTGAAGCCGGCGTTGTGCCTGGTCGACGACAACGGCGACGATGATGACGAGACCCTTGATCACCATCTGCCAAAACGAACTCACGCCCATCATCACCAACCCGTCCGAAAGAATGCCGATGACGAAGGCGCCGACGATGGTGCCGCCGATCGTGCCGCGCCCGCCCGACATCGAGGTACCGCCAAGCACCGCCGCCGCAATGGCGTTGAGCTCGAAACTTTCGCCTGTCGCCGGATGCGAAGCCATCAGCTCGGACGAGATGATCAGGCCGACGATCGCCGCGCAGAAACCGGAGAACATATAGACGAACATCTTCACCATGTTGACACGGACGCCCGAAATCCGCGACGCCCGTTCATTGCCGCCGACCGCGAAGATGTGGCGGCCGAGTGGCGTGTATTTGGCGAGATAGGCGGCTCCCAGCGCAACGACGATCAGGATCCAGATCGCCACCGGCAGGCCGAGCAGCCGGCCGGCGCCGAGGAAACCGAAGCCGGTGGTTCCCAGTTCCGGCTTGCCGACGAGGTTGGGGAAGGTGCGGCCGTCCGACGACAGCAGCGCCAGCCCGCGCGCGACATAGAGCACGCCGAGCGTGGCGATGAACGGTGCAACGTTCAGCCTGGTGATCAGCAATCCGTTGACGGCGCCGATCAATATGCCGACGGCCAGTGTGATCAGCGCGATCTCGAAGACGTTGAAATAGATGGTGTAGCCGATCTGCAGGTCGATGCCGTTGAGCACGAGATAGCCGGCCACCATACCGCACAGGCCGACGATCGAGCCGACCGAAAGGTCGATGCCGCCAGTGATGATGACGAAGGTCATGCCCATCGCCAGGAATGCGTTCAGCGCCACGTGCTTCGACATCAGGATCAGATTGGCGGTCGATAGGAAATTCGGCGCCGCGATCGAGAAGAAGATCAGCACGGCGATCAGCGCGATGAACGTCCGAAGCTTCATCACGGTCAGCAGCACCGAGCCGCCGGAAGTGGAGGGAGCGGCCGCTTTGGCTGGGATGTCAGTCATGGGCGGTGCTCTCCGTGCGTGGGGTCGGTCCGTGGCCAAGCGCGGATGCAGCCACGAGTGCCGCCTCCGTCGCTTCGGCGCGATCGAACATGCCGGTCAGTTTTCCGTTGCTCATCACCGCGATGCGGTCGGACAGCGCCATCACCTCGTCGAGGTCGGAGGTGGCGAACAAAATCCCCAAACCGTCGCGGGACAGTTTGCGCATGGTGCGGAAGACGTCTGCCTTGGCGCCGACATCGATGCCTCGGCTGGGCTCGTCCATCAGCAGCACCTTGGGTTCGGTGAGCAGCGCCTTGCCGATCACCACTTTCTGCTGGTTGCCGCCCGACAGCGACGACACCTCCTGCGCAGGGTCGGCGACCTTGATCGCCAGCTCCCGCACCATCTGCGTCACCGCCTGCCTTTCGTCGGCGCCACGGATATGGAACAGGCGGGCAAATCGCAACAGGCTGGCCAGCGTCAAATTGCTGGCGACCGAGAGGATCGAGACCAGCCCTTCGCGCTGACGGTCTTCGGGGATCAATGCCAGGCCACGCCGGATGCGCCGCGTCGTATCGCGCTCCTTGACCTTTATACCGCCAATGAAGATCTCGCCCGTCGAATGGCCGTGACGGCCCATGATGCAGTCGAACAGCTCGCTGCGCCCGGCGCCCATCAGGCCGTAAATGCCGAGGATCTCGCCGGCACGCAGCGACAACGAGACATGGTCGACGGCAAGTCCGCCGGTGGCGCGCGGCAGGCAGATCTCCTCGGCACGAAAAATCTCTTCTCCCGGAAGATGGCCGTCGGCCTTGGCGAAGTCCTTGGCGTCGGAGCCGATCATCTGGCGAACGATCCACTGCGTGTCGACGTTCTTCATCTCTTCCTGGCCGGTGATGCGGCCGTCACGCAGCACGGTGATGTAGTCGCCGATGCGGATCAGCTCTTCGAGCCGGTGCGAGATATAAACGATCGCCACGCCGCGTGCCTTGAGGTCGGCGATCACCTTGAACAGGATCTCGACTTCCGCAGCGCTCAGCGCCGAGGTCGGCTCGTCCATGATCAGGATGCGCGCGTCGAGCGAGACCGCCTTGGCGATCTCGACCAGCTGCTGCTGACCGATGCGCAGATCCTCAACCAGCATGTCTGGCCGTATGCCGGCTTGCAGGCGTTCCAGAAATTCCGCAGCGCGGTTTTCCTGTTGCTCGCGGTCGATCTTGCCGAAGCGGTTGGTGATCTCCCGGGTGGCGAAAATATTCTCGGCGACGCTCATATTGCCGAACAGGTTCAGCTCCTGGAACACCATGCCGATGCCGCGGTTCACCGCGTCCGCGGACGAGGAGAAGGAAACCTCTTCACCTTCCAGCAGGATGCGGCCGGCGGTCGGCCGTTCGACACCGGCGATGATCTTCATCAGCGTCGACTTGCCGGCGCCGTTTTCACCGACCAGCACGTTGACCGCGCCCTTGCGCACCTCGAAATTGGCGCGCTTGACCGCAACGGTGCCGGAATAGACCTTGGAGACGTCCTCGAGCTTCAGGATGATTTCGCGCTCAGCTGTCGCGCTCATGGCTTCGGCCCGATCTCTGCCTCCGCCGGCGTCACCAGCGGCAGGTCCTGGCCGCTCCCCAGCGTATAGGCGCCGAGCACCTTGGCGCTGCGGCCTTGCAGCGCATCGCGTGGCAGCTTGGAGAGCACCGTCTTGTCGGCATAAGCGTTGAACGCCTTGCCGAACTGGGCGAAGTCGATCTGGTTGGTGAAGTCGTTGAACTGGATGAAGTCCAGGCTGTCGCGCAGCGCGGTACCGCGCACCGCCGGTCCGATCTGCACTCGTGCATCGGCTTTGCCGTCGCCGTCGACATCGACGTCGACGGTTGCTGCCCGCGACTGCGTGTTGGCCGCGACGATCTTGCCTTCCAGGCGAACCGCGAAAGTCCAAGGCGAATTCGCCTGCTTGTTCGGATTGCCGTATTTGGCGCCGGCAGCCGATGGATCGGTTGTCGCCAGGGTGTGAACCTGCGCAAACGGTCCGGCTTTCTGCTGGAGATAGGGCACGACCTTTGCCGCCCATGTCTCTTCGACCATCTTGTCTGGATTGAAGGCGGGAGCGTTGTCTCCGGCTTCCGATTTCGTAGGCAGGATCTTGCAGGCGGTCAGGCTGATGCCGACCATCACGGTAAGGGTCGGCCAGTTCGGCTTGGTGTTCAGCATGGCGGCCTGTCGTTCAGCATCGTGGGCGGCCCACGGAAAATGGCGGCGAGGGGCGAAAACCGATGTTCGCCCCTCGCTATTGAAATCACGCTGGCTCAGTTCGTCAGCGCGAAGGTCTCCAGCTTGGCGGCATTGTCGCCATTGATCAGAACGCAGTCCATCAACTGCTTTTCTTTGGCCGGCGACTTCTTGTTCTTGATGAAGTCGTTGGCCTGCTCGACCGCCATCTGCGCCTGCGCGAAGGCCGGCTGCAGGACGGTCGCCTTGATGCCGCCCGACACGATGGAGTCGCGAACATCGTTCGATCCGTCGAAACCGACGACGATGACATCCTTGCGGTTCGCCGCGGCAAGTGCCGCATAGGCGCCCATCGCCATCGTATCGTTGCCGGAGATCACGCCCTTGATGTCGGGGTTGGCCTGCAGGATCGATTCCATCTTGGAATAGGCTTCCGTCTGGCTCCAGTTGGCCGACTGCTGGGCGACCATCTTCAGGTCCGGATAGTCGTCGATGACGTCGTGATAACCCTTGGAACGAATGCCGGCATTGGTGTCGGATTCCTTGCCGACCAGCTCGACGAAATTGCCCTTCTCGCCCATCAGCTTGACGAATTCCTGCGCGCCGAGCTGGGCGCCCTGGTAGTTGTTGGAGACGATCTGCGCCACGGCGACGCCGGTGGCGTTGATCTCGCGGTCGATCAGGAAGGACGGAATGCCTGCGTCCTTGGCCTTCTGCACGGCGGCGACGGTGGCGTCGGCGCCTGCATTGTCGAGGATGATCGCCTTGGCGCCACGGCCGATCGCGGTGTCGATCAGCTCGGACTGCTTGTTGGCGTCGTCGTCATGGACCAGCACCAGCGCCTCATAGCCGAGTTCCTTGGCCTTGGCTTCCGCGCCGACGGCTTCCGCCTTGAAGAACGGATTGTCGTGTGAGGGCGTGATAATGGCGATGAGATCCGCCGCATAGGCGGGCACTGCCGTGCCAAGCGCCAGCATACCGGCGAAAGCCGCAAGCGTCATTCTGCGTGTGAGTTTCATGAAGTCCTCCCGTTTGAAAAATTGCCTTGATCGGCCAATGGCTTTGTCTGCATCCGAATTCGTCAGGCAGCGCGGGCCGCGGATCGCTTGGGTCGAAAACCGTTGCCGGCTTACCCAAGACGGATCGTTGCTCCCCAGCCCTCCTCCACTCGCCCAGGCATCGTGCTCCCTGCGAAACCTTGTCGATCCGAGCCATGAACAGCTAAGCCAACTGGTATGATGAGTCAACCACAAATTCAGGTGACATGTACCTGATGAGCTACCAAAATCGAGGATCGGCAATGGCATGCCGGGCCCTTGAGGTGCTGCGTCAAGCACCTGTCTTCTCTCAGGTGATCCGCTGAATGCTGGCGGCGATCTCTTCCGGTTCGAACACGCGCTTCCAGTCGTCACGCATCAGCACCGGCTTGCCGAATTCGATCGCCTTGTTGCAGGCGTCCGAGAAAACGCCCTTGGTCTCGCCGAAAATGACGGCGCCGAGCACGTTCATATGGCCGAGCAGGAAGTCGAGTGCCGCCTGCTGGTCGACGCCGCGCGCCACGACCTCGTCGACGGCTTCTTTCATGACCACCAGCAACGAGGCGCACACCGTCTCCGAAAGGCCAGGCTCGAGCAGCGCCATCTGTTCGACGCTGACGCGGTGCGAACGCATCACCGGCGCCCATATGATCTTCGCGATCGCCTCGCCCTTGGCGTAGTCCTCTTCCGGGCCCTGCATCAGGGCGCTGACCATGTGCTGCTTGGCCTTCACGCCGCCGAAATAGTCCTTCTTGGCTGCCATGTCGGTCTCGTCATTGAAGATCGGCGGATGGCAGGGGTGAGTGACGAAATAGGTGAGGTCAGGCCGCTTCGGCAGATGGCCGGCGAAAGGTGCCGCCGCGTCGAGCACCACCACCATCGTGCCTGGCGCCAGCTTGCTCTCGATGCTGGCCGCTACCTTGCCGATATGCGTGTCGGGGACGGCCAGGATCACCACATCGGCGTCCTTGAGCGCCTCGTCGGCACTGACCGTATCGAAACCCAGTCCGGTCTTCAGCCGTTCGCGGCCGGCATCGCTGACCTCGACATGGCGTATCGTGTAGGGCGACCCGCGAAAATTGGTCGACAGGCGGTAGCCCATTTTCCCGCCAGCCCCGAACAGCGCAATCGTTGTCATCTGGTCACCACTCCTGTTCTTCGCCGACGGCATCGCGCGTCGTCAACTGATCAACTGGTATAATCACGCTACCAGATTTTGGCAATCCGATAATGACCATGCGATGCGTTCGCCGCGTCATCGGCTGCCGCCGGTAAGCTCCAGTACGAGAACCATGGATGGCGCGCTCGGGTTATGATCTCTGGATCACCAGAAGAAGCCCGCGCTTGCCCGCTGAGTGCGCATGAGCGCTGCTCTGCCATCCCCAGAAATAGGAGGCATGTGATAGGGGTCGGAGGTCGGGCCGGGCGCTACTTCAAAAGATCGACCAGCATGTCGAAAGCCGCATCGATATCGCCGCGAACCGCCGCCTGAACTGCCTGCTCGTCACGGTCGCGCAGGGCCGCAAACATCTGTTGATGGTATGTGTTCGCGGTCGAGTAGGACCCATGCAGCATATTGAAATAGGGGCTGATCTGCAGCCATAGATCCTTGATGATCTTGAGCAGGGTTTCGGATCCCGCTGCTCGGTAGATTGCGAAGTGAAAGGTATAATTCGCCCTGAGATAGGCCTTTACGTCGTCCGCGCCATTCGCGCGTTCCAGTGAGTCCAGATCGCGCGCGAAAATCGCAAGATCCGCATCACTCCGGTTCTGTGAGGCCCAGCCGGCGGCGATGGCCTCTATCTCAAAACGTACATTGCGCAAATCGGTGAGCCGCTCGCGGCTGAGTGCCGGAATACCAATGGAGCGTCCGGATACCACGGTGAGCGCGTTGGCTGCCGTCAGGCGCCGCAGCGCTTCCCTGACCGGCATCGGGCTGACGCCAAAGGCGTCGGCGAGGCTCTGAACCGTGACCATCTCGCCCGGTACGATGCTGCCGTCGAGGATCAGTTCGGTGACCTGATTGTAGACCCGGTCCTGCAGAGTTTCCTTGGACAGTGGAATGATCTCGACACCAGGCTTCCTGAACGCCGATCCAGCCATCTCCGGTCAACCTTCCCGCCCAAGGGCGACACTATTGCTTGTGTCGGAATGCAAGGTTCGTGGTGCCACGTCAAGCGGCCGACATAGCCCATTTCGATATAAACGATTTCATCATTGATATTTGATCAAATCATGTTACGGTCGCTGGCATCGAATGGCAAGGGTTACGTTTTGTGCCCTTGGGAGGCATTCGGTCGTTCTGTTTGGGAGGAGTTTCACATGGGTATCGGATCGAAAGTCCGGCGGCTCGCGCTGCTGGCTGGGATGGCTGCATGCGCCTTCGGCCTGTCCGCCGCGCAGGCAGCCGAGAAGCACAAGATCTTTCTCAGCATGAGCTACATCGGCAATGATTGGCAGGCGGAGGCGGCCAACATGGTCAAGGCCATGGCCGCCCACAAGAGCCTGGCCGACAAGGTCGACCTGCAGGTCCAGGTCGCTGGCCCCAACGCGCAACGCCAGATTCAGCAGATCAACGCAATGGTGCAAAGCGGCGCCGAGGCCATCGTCGTATATCCGATCTCGCCGACCGCGCTCAACCAGGTCGTCAAGAATGCCTGCGACAAGGGCGTGAAGGTCTTTGCCTACGACGCCGAGATCACCGAGCCTTGCGCCTACAACGTCCACATCGACCAGCTGGAAGCCGGCAGGGTGACCGCCGAATGGCTGGTCAAGAAGCTCAACGGCAAGGGCAACATCATCGCCATCACGGGTGTCCCGGGAACATCCGTTGACGATCAGCGGACAAAAGCCGCCAAGGAAGTCTTCGCCAAATATCCTGATATCAAGATCGTCGGCGAGGCTGTCGGCATGTGGAGCCAGGCGGTCGCCCGCACCGAGCTTTCGAAAATCCTGGCCACCCGCAATTGGGACGACATCAACGGGCTGTGGATGCAGGTCGGCTGCTTCACCGCCAACTCGATGCAGCTCGAGGCCGGCAAGAAGACCAGCGAACTCCTGCCTTGTGCCGGTGAGGGCTCCAATGGCGGCCGCATCCAGATGCTGCCGGAGGGCACCGAAGTCGAAGGTGCGGCCGCGCCCTACGCGCCGGCCGGCGCACAACGCATTTCCTATGCCTCGCCGCCTTATTCGGGTGCGCTGGCGCTGAAGCTTGCCGTCGAGGCGATCGAAGGCAAGGACGTGCCGAAGACCACCATCCTGCCGCTGCCGGTCGTCACCAATGAGACGATCAAGCTGTGCGACGAAGGCACATGGGCGGAGATGAAGGCCGGCTGCAACGCCTTCAAGCCGTCGCTGGTCTCCAATCCGGGCTGGTTTGCCTCGATCTTCTCGGACCAGACACCCGAGGTCGGCCTCGCGGCTGCCCTCGTCGGACAACCGGAAGAATAAGCCTCCCAAGGCGATCTTGACGATGCGCGGACATTTTCTGTCCGTGCATCGTCGGTCCATGCCAAGCTTGGCGATCGAGGACAATGACAGAACATTCCGAGCTCCCCGCCATCGAGATCGACGGCATCAGCAAGGCGTTCGGCCCGACCGTCGCGCTGGACGGCGTGACGTTTGCGATCGCGCCCGGCAGCGTCCATGCCCTGCTCGGTGAAAACGGAGCCGGCAAGTCGACACTTGTGAAGCTGCTGTCCGGACTGGTCCGGCCGACCCAAGGCCATGTCCGTGTCTTCGGCAAGGAGATCGCTTACGGCGCCCCGCGCGCAGCCCATGCGCTCGGCATGCAGACAGCATTCCAGGAGATGACACTGGTGCGCGACCTCTCCGTCCTCGACAACATGATGCTGCCTTACGCCCCCGTGGGCGTCTCCGGCCTGATCCGCCGCGGTGCTGCCCGCAAGGCCGTCCGTCGCCATATCGAAAATCTCGGTTTTTCCGTCGATCTCGATGCCGAGGTGGGTGAACTTGAGCTTTCGGTGCGCCAGAAGATCGAAATCGCCCGTGCCGTCTACCGTAAGCCGCGCATCCTTTTGCTCGACGAACCGACCTCGACGCTCGCGGGTCGCGACGTCGACTGGCTAGGCGCGATCATCGCCAGGCTGAAGACGGCGGGTACCACCATCGTCTTCATCACCCATCGCATGCGCGAAGTCCGCGCCTTTTGCGACACGCTGACGATCTTGAGAAACGGCCGCCACATCGTCACCGCGCCGGTTGCGGACGTCTCGGATGGCGACGTCATCGAAAAGATCATCGGCCGCAGCATCGAGCAGACCTTCCCGCCCAAGCCGGACAGCGCCCAGGCTTTCGGGCCGCCGGTTCTGGGCGTGCGCGACCTCAAGGTCGGGCGCAAGCTCGACGGCGCCGGCTTCGATCTGCGCAAGGGCGAGATCCTCGGCGTCGCCGGGTTGCAGGGCATGGGCCAGCAGGACCTGTTCCTGGCCTGCTTTGGCATGGCCGAGATCGAGCGCGGCCACATCCTCGTCGACGGCCGCAAGGTCTGGCTCGGTTCGCCGGCCGATGCCTTGCGCCCCAACATGGCCATCGGCCTGGTGCCGGAAGACCGCAAATCCGAAGGCCTGTTCCTGAAACTGTCGGGCAGCCAGAACGCCACGCTGCCGGTGATATCGCGCTTCACACGGCTAGGCCTTGTCGACGCGCAGGCTGAGACCCGCTCCGTCGAGGCGGCATTCGCCACTGTCGAGGTCGACCGTCGGGCGCTGTGGACGCGGGCCGGTGCGTTTTCCGGCGGCAACCAGCAGAAGATCGCCATCGCCAAATGGCTGGTGGCGCAGAGCCGCATCCTGCTGTTGTTCGATCCCACCCGAGGCATCGACGTCGGCACCAAGCACGAGCTTTATGTGATGATGCGAAACTATGTGGCTTCGGGCGGTTCGATCCTGCTGCACTCGACGGAGATCCCCGAACTCGTTCACCAATGCGACAGGGTCCTGGTCCTCTATGACGGGCGCATCGCCGCCGAACTCGAAGGCGACGCCATCACCGAACCGGCCATCATGCGCCCGGCGCTTGGCCATGCCGGGGAAGCCGCCGCATGAGCAGCGCAGCATCCTCATCCCCTGTTCCCGGCCGCTTCGGACTGCGCCGTGCGCTGGTGCGCAATCGCGGCGCGCTGATCGCCGCGGCCGTCCTGGCGATCCTGCTCTTCGTCGTCGACTGGATCAGCGCCGGGCCGCTGACCTATTTCGACGTGTCGTTCCTGTCGAGCGGCGGCGCCACCTCGGCGCTCGCGGCGATCGGTCAGACCATCGTCATCCTGTCGGGCGGCTTCGACCTGTCCGCCGGGGCGGTGATATCGCTGGTCAATGCCGTGCTGGCATCGAGCATGGACCCGATGGCGCCAGGCGCCAGCATCATCCTGTGGACCGCCGTCGGCATCGGCGTCGGCATGGCGGTGGGCGCCTTCAACGGCTTCTTCATCGCCGTGCTGCGCATGCAGCCCATCGTGGTGACGCTGTCCACCATGTTCATCCTGCAAGGCGTGACGCTGCTGGTGATGGACAAGCCCGGCGGCTTCGTGTCGCCCGATCTTGGCACGTTTTATCTCGGCGACGCGATCACCGGCTGGCTGCCGATGCCGCTGGTGGTGATCGGCGTCGTCCTGCTCGCCTGGTTCTGGCTGAAGGGAACCCGCTTCGGCACAGCACTTTATGCGGTCGGCAGCGATCCGGACTCGGCCGTTTCCGTCGGCATCAATGTCGTGCTGGTGCGCTTTGCCGTCTATGTCATCGCCGGCGGCTGCTATGGCCTTGCCGGCGTGTTCATCAGCGCCCAGACCGGCAGCGGCGATCCGCTGGTCGGCAATCCGCTGCTCTTGTCGATGTTCGCGGCGGTCGTCGTCGGCGGCACGCGCCTCGGTGGCGGGCAGGGCGGCCCGGTGGGCTCTGTCTTTGGCGCCTTTATCCTGATGATCGTGGTGAACATCCTGCTGGTGCTCAACGTATCGGCCTACTATTCGACCATTGCCGAGGGCACCATTCTGGTGCTGGCGGCACTTGCCGGCTCGATCTCGCATGCATCGGTGCTTGCCGTGCAATTGCGCGCCGCGCGCGCCCGGCTTGCCGCCTGGCGCGCCGGCATATTGCCCTCGCAACTCGAGCGCGTGGACCGGCGTCTTAAGATCGCCGAGCCAGCCCATGCCCAGCGCAGTCCGGCATCGCCGCGCCCTGCCTTCCATCTGCGCAATGCGGAAACGCTGCGCTATGCGCTGCCGGCCTATGTCTGCCTGCTGCTCATCGTGGTCGTCACCCAGATCTGGCTCGGCCGCGCCATCCTCAATCCGGGGTACTGGAATTCGCTGCTGGTGCTGTCGTCCTTCCTAGCCGTCCTGGCGCTCGGGCAGGGAACCGTCATTCTGACCGGGGGCCTCGACCTCTCCGTGCCATGGACGATCGGCATCTCCGGCATCATCCTGGCAGGCATGGTCAACGGCTCCGACGCCGCCCTTGTCTACGCCTTGCCGGTCGTCCTGGTGATGGCCTGCGCCATTGGCTTCGCCAATGGTTTCGGCATCGTCTATCTCGGCATCTCGCCGATCGTCATGACGCTCGCCACCAACGGTATTCTGCAAGGCTGTGCGCTGCTCTATTCGCAGGGAACGCCGGCCGGGTTTTCCTCGCCGATGCTGCGCTGGGTCATGACGGCCAAGCTTGCCGGCCTGCTGACCCCAATCGTCCTGCTGATGGTCGTCTTTGTCGTCGCGGCGGTATTGCTGCTTGGCCGCACCCCGTTCGGACGACGCGTCTACGGCATCGGCAATGGGCTGCGCGCGGCGCGCTTGTCGGGCATCGGCGTCGAGCGCACGCTGATCCTGGTCTATATGCTTTCGGCCGTCTGCGCGGCTGTTGTCGGCATCATGCTGACCGGCTTTTCGGGTCAGGCAAGCCTTGGCATGGGCGACGACTACCTGTTGCCGTCGATCGCCGTGGTGGTGGTCGGCGGCGCGCTGATCACCGGCGGACGCGGCCACTATCTCGGCATGCTCGGCGGCGTGTTGTTGCTGACCGCACTGCAGATGCTGCTCGCCGGCACCACGCTTCCCTATGCCACGAGGGCAATTCTTTACGGACTGGTCGTTCTGGGCGCCGTCATGGCGTTGCGCGAACGGCGGCTGCAATGAAAAGGACAGGACCATGAGCACAAGGGCGCCGGAATCGGCGGACGAATTTCTGACCGGGCTGAAAGGCCAGCGCGTGCTGGTCACGGCGGGCGCCGGCGGCATCGGTTTTGCCATAGCCGACACGCTGTCGCGCCTCGGCGCCCGTATCGTCGTCTGCGACGTTTCCGACGAGGCGCTGGCCGCCGCTCCCGGCAAGATCGACCTCGTCGCGGCGGTCAAGGCCGATGTCTCGCGCGACGAGGACGTCGACCGGCTGTTCGAGGCGGTCGAGAAAAAACTCGGCGGGCTCGATGCGTTGATCAACAATGCCGGCATTGCCGGGCCGACCGGCGGTGTCGACGAGATCGACCCTACCGATTGGCGGCGCTGTATCGACATCTGCCTGACCGGCCAGTTTCTGTGCGCCCGTCGCGCCGTGCCGCTGATCAAGGCGGCGGGCGGCGGCTCGATCGTCTCGATGTCGTCGGCTGCCGGCCGGCATGGCTATGCTTTCCGCACGCCCTATTCGGCGGCCAAGTTCGGCGTCATCGGTTTTACGCAGAGCCTCGCCAAGGAGCTCGGGCCGCACGCCATCAGGGTCAACGCCATCCTGCCCGGCATCATCGAGGGACCCCGCATCGAAGGTGTCATCTCGGCGCGCGCCAAGCAGGTCGGCATCAGCCACGAAGAGATGACGGATCGTTATCTCCAAAACATCTCGCTGCGCCGCATGACCAGCCCCTATGATGTGGCGTCGATGGTCGCCTTCCTGCTCTCCGATGCGGGGATCAACATTTCCGGCCAGTCGCTCGGCGTCGACGGCAACGTCGAAACACTTTGAGGAATAAGCCATGGCCAATGTCGTGATCGTCGGAAGCGGGTTTATCGGGCGGGCCTGGGCGATCAGCTTTGCCCGCGCCGGCCATGACGTGCGGATGTGGGACCAGTCGCCCGCTGCGGCCGGCGGCGCCCGCGACTACATTGCCGGCGTGCTCGGCGATCTCGCCCGGAACGACCTGCTGCGGGGACAGGCGGTCGACACCGTGCTCGGCCGGATCACCATTGTCGCCGAGCTGGCAGAGGCGCTGGCTGGTGCGGTCCATATCCAGGAGAACACGCCTGAAAACCTCGAGGTGAAGCGGGAGGTGTTCTCGCTGATGGACAGCCTTGCCGATCCGCAAACAGTCATCGCCAGTTCCACCTCGGCGCTGTTGCCGTCGAAATTCACCGACCATCTGCAAGGGCGGCAGCGCTGCCTGGTCGTGCATCCGATCAACCCGCCCTATCTCATTCCGGCGGCCGAAATCGTGCCGGCGCCATGGACGTCTGCCGAAACGGTCGAGAGAACCCGCGCCTTCCTCATCGACGCCGGTCATGCGCCCTTGGTGATGAAGCGCGAACTCGACGGCTTCATCATGAACCGCCTGCAAGGCGCATTGCTGGAGGAGGCTTTCCGGCTTGTCGCCGACGGCTACGCCAGTGTCGAGGATGTCGACATCGGCATCCGCGACGGGCTGGCGCTGCGCTGGTCGTTCATGGGTCCATTCGAGACCATCGATCTCAATGCGCCTGGCGGCGTGCGCGACTATGTCGAGCGTTATCAGGGCATCTATTCCAACATCTTTCCCCAGACGCAGCGACGCGTCGACTGGGCCGGCAAGGTCATCGACACGGTCGAGGCTGATCGCCGCAAGCGACTGCCACAGCAAAGCCTAGGCGACCGGCAGGTGTGGCGTGACCGCCGGCTCATGGCGCTCGCCGCCCACAAGAGAAAATCGGATCAGGAGTTCGGAGAATGACGCAAACCAGCCGCAAGCCGGGGCCTGCGCAGACCAGGGGCAAGGTCATCATCACCTGCGCGGTGACGGGCGCCATCCACACGCCGACGATGTCGCCCTATCTGCCGATCACGCCGGACCAGATCGCCTCGGAGGCGATCGCGGCTGCCGAAGCCGGTGCCGCAATCCTGCATCTGCATGCGCGCGATCCGGAAACCGGCAAGCCCGACCAGACGCCGGAGGCCTTCGCTCGCTTCCTGACGCGCGTCAAGCAAGGCACCAACGCCGCCATCAACATCACCACCGGTGGCAGCCCGTACATGAAGGTCGAGGAGCGCGTGCGCCCGGCCGCCCAGTTCAAACCGGAAGTCGCCTCGCTCAACATGGGCTCGATCAATTTCGGGCTCTATCACCTCGCCGACAAATACGAGACTTTCAAGTTCGACTGGGAAAAGCCGCATCTGGAAGCGACCCGCGACCTCGTCTTTCGCAACTCGTTCAAGGACATCGAGTACATCCTGGCGACCTGCTACGACAACGGCACGCGTTTCGAGTTCGAGTGCTACGACATCGCCCATCTCTACAACCTTTCCCACTTCGCCGACCGCGGGTTGGTGAAGCCGCCTTTCTTCGTGCAGTCGGTGTTCGGACTGCTCGGTGGTATCGGCACCCATCCCGAAGACGTCGCCCACATGAAGCGCACTGCCGACCGGCTGTTCGGCGACCAGTTCCGCTGGTCGGTTCTCGGCGCTGGCGCCAGCCAGCTCCGCATCGCCGCGCAATCGGCAGCGCTTGGCGGCAACATCCGCGTCGGGCTGGAGGACAGTCTGTGGGCTGGCAAAGGCAAGCTTGCCAAATCGAACGCTGAGCAGGTCTTGCTGGCCCGCAAGATCATCGAAGGGCTAGGCATGGAGGTCGCGACGCCCGACGAGGCACGCGAGATCCTGTCATTGAAAGGCGGCGACAAGGTCGCTTTCTGAGGCGGCCCGAGCAATCGCCGCGAGACGCAAAAACGGAGGAGGACGGCATGAAGATCGAAGTCGTGGTGGACGTGAAGACCACACTGGGCGAGGGGCCGCTGTGGGACGTCGAACAGGAACGACTCTACTGGATCGACAGCTTCGACGGGCGCGTGTTTCGGGCGACCGCCGACGGACGCGAGATCCGGTCATGGGACGTGCCGATGAAGATCGGCTCGATGGCGCTGCGTAAGGATGGCAGCGGCGCCGTGGTGTCGCTGCAGCGCGGCTTCCATCTGCTCGATTTCGCCTCCGGCGATGTGACGCTGATCCACGATCCCGAGCCGGACAAGCCGATGAACCGGCTCAACGACGGCAAGGTCGACCGGTACGGCCGCTTCTTCGCCGGCTCCATGGATACGATGGAAGAGGGGCCGTCCGGCGGGCTCTACAGGCTCGATCCGGACTTCTCCGTCACCCGGATCGATTCCGGCATCATCTGTTCCAATGGTCCATGCTGGAGCCCCGACGACCGCACCTTCTATTTCGCCGACACCTGGACCGGCGAGATATGGGCCTACGACTACGACATCGCGACCGGTGCCGCCACCAACAGGCGCACCTTCGTGCGCGTCGACACCAGCCGGGGCGGTGCGGCGGACGGCTCGACCGTCGATGCCGAGGGCTATCTGTGGAATGCGCTGGTCTATGACGGAAGACTGGTGCGCTATGCGCCCGATGGCAGCATCGACCGTGTCATCGACATGCCGGTCAAGAAGATCACCAGCGTCATGTTCGGCGGGCCGAAGCTGGACACCCTTTACGTCACCTCGATGGCCAAGCCGCCGCTGCCGCGTTTTCCCAGCGACGGCGTTTTGCGCGGCAGTCTGTTCGCCATCACGGGCCTTGGCATCACGGGCGTCGCGGAGCCGCGCTTCGGCGGTTGACGCCAGGCAAGCGAAGCGCCCGTAGCATACGCGGATCAGGCCTTGGCACCAGGAATTCCTCATCAAAAATGTGGCAGCACGCCCGCGGCGCTGCTCTTCACCCAATGAGCGGTCAATGGATCATTGGCCAAAGAGGTCCGGGCGGGCCACGTTGAGCCGTTGAACCGTGCGGAGCACTTCGCGCAAATGCGCCGCCATACGCGCGCCTGCCTGCTTTGCCTCGCCGGTCTCCACAGCCTCGAAGATCGCCACATGCTGAGCGAGCAGCGTTTTAAGGTGGCCGGGTTCGGGCAGGCTCAGATAGCGCACACGGTCCATCTGCAGCTTGACCACCTGGATGACCCGCCAGCTCTTGGGCAGGCCGGCCTCTTCGCAAAGGCTGCGATGGAAGCCCTCGTCAAGCTCGAGAAACAGCTCGCGGTCGCCCTCGGCCACTGCCTTGGCCTGTTGGGCAAGGTTCACCCTGCCTGCCGCGATGAAGGCGCTCGAACCGTGTCCGGCCAGCTTCTGCACGACGGAGACTTCGAGCGCCTCGCGAATGAACTGCGCTTCCTCGACGTCACTCAGCCGGATCGGCGCGACGAAGCTGCCGCGTTGCGGCAGTATGTCGATCAGCCCTTCATCGGCAAGCCGGATCAGCGCCTCGCGCACGGGTGTACGGCTGACACCGAGCTGCTGGGCAAGGTCCTGTTCGCTGAGCGCTTCCGACGGCAACATCGCCAGCGTCGTGATGGCGCGGCGCAGGCGCTCGTAGATCTGCGGTGAGATCGGCATGCGATTGTTGACCGGCTCCAGAACCCGCGAGGGTTCGCGCTGACCGGCGTTTTTCAGCCTGGCAGCATTGCCTGAAAACCTAGTCGCCCCCGAAAGCTTGGTCCCCATGACGAATCCGTTGCTGTGAATGGCGCTGCACTGCTCCGGTCATGACACCACGCACGTCCCAACTCAAGCGGCAAGCAGGATTGACGCTGTATTGACATACTACCATGGTAGTGTGTATGACGCCGGTAGGCCAGGGGAGAGGAGCCGGCATGAAGATCACGGACATCAAGGCGACCACCATCACCGTTCCGCTGGAAGCAGCATTGCGGCACAGCAACGGTACGCATTGGGGACGCTTTGTCCGCACCGTGGTCGAGGTCGAGACCGACGAAGGCATTGTTGGGCTCGGCGAGATGGGCGGCGGGGGCGCCGGCGCCGAACTCGCTTTCGCCGGGCTGAAATCCTACCTTGTCGGCCACGATCCCTTCGATCTCAACCGGATGCGCTACGCCATCTGCAATCCGACGGCGTCGCTCTACAACAATCGCACGCAGCTCCACGCAGCGCTGGAATTCGCCTGTCTCGACATTATCGGCAAGAAGCTCGGCGTGCCGGTCTACCAACTGCTTGGCGGGCGTGTGCGCGACCGGATCGGCTTCGCCTCGTATCTGTTCTTTCGCTATGCCGACCGCCGCAGCGGCAAGGGCGAGGTCCGCACCATCGATCAATTGCTCGAACATGCCCACGCGCTCAAGGCCGAGCATGGTTTTCACGCCCACAAGCTCAAGGCCGGCGTGTTTCACCCCGACTACGAGTTGGAATGTTTCAGGGCGCTCGCCGCCGAATTTCCTGCCGACACACTGCGCTACGATCCGAACGCAGCCCTGTCGGTCGAAGAGGCGCTGCGTTTCGGCCAGGCCATCTCCGATCTCCGGAACGACTATTTCGAGGACCCGACCTGGGGCCTTGCCGGCATGCGCCGCTTACGCGAGAAGCTCTCCATCCCGCTGGCCACCAACACCATCGTCATCGATTTCGAACAGCTCGCCACCAATGTGCGCGACCCTGCGGTTGACGTGATCCTGCTCGACACCACCTTCTGGGGCGGCATCCGCGCCTGCGTGCGCGCCGCGCAGATCTGCGACACGTTCGGCCTCGGCATTGCGGTGCATTCCTCTGGCGAACTCGGCATTCAGCTCGCCACCATGCTGCATCTTGGCGCTGTGCTGCCCAACCTCGTCTTCACCGCCGACGCGCATTACCACCACCTTGCCGACGACATCATCGTCGGCGGCAAGATGCGCTACGAGAATGGTGCGATCGCGGTGCCGGAGGCACCGGGCCTCGGTGTCGAGCTCGATCGCGACAAACTCGCAACCTATGCCGAGCTCTATCGCTCGCTGGGCGGCTACGCCTACGACCGCGATCCTGGCCGTCCGGGCTGGTATCCGCTGCTGCCCAACACCAGTTTCGCCGACCATTTGAACGATGCCGTGCCCGATCTCGGGCTGGGCTGACATTTTTCGTTCGAAAGGATCGGCGGGAGGACGCTATGACTTTCAACCGGAGGAGAACAACAATGAGCAGGACCACAGCCTTATTCCTTGCAGCCATGCTCGGCTGCACCAGCTTTGCAACGCTGGACGCGCGCGCCGATGAAGGCGTCGCCAAGGGCGACACTTCGGCCAAGAAGATCGCCTTCAGCAATTCCTACGCCGGCAATTCCTTCCGCCAGGTGATGATCAAGAGCTTCGAGGAAATGGGCGCCAAGGCCGTGGCCGACAAGCAGATCGCCGCAACAGCCGTCGTCAGCTCGAACAATTCGGTGACCGAACAGGCGAGCCAGATCGAGAACCTGATCCTGCAGGGCTACGATGCAATCATCGTCCTTGCCGGCTCCGACACCGCACTCAACGGCGCCATCAAGGATGCCTGCAATGCCGGTATCACGGTCGTCGCCTTCGCCAGCGGCGTCACCGAGCCTTGCGCCTATGTCGTCGACTACAACCTCGATTCCTATGCCAAGGCCGAACTGGATTTCATCTCCAGCAAGCTCGGCGACAAGCCGGCCAACATCCTCGAGATCCGCGGTATGGCCGGCGACGGTTTCGACAAGCGCCTGCATGAGGGCGTCGAGAAGGCGATGAAGGCGCACGCCAGCTACAAGGCTGTCGGCGAGGTCTATGGCCAGTGGACGGCGACCGTGGCACAAAAGGAAGTGTCGGGCATCCTGCCGTCGCTGCCTCAGGTCGATGCGGTGCTGACGCAGGGCGGCGACGGCTATGGCGCGGCGCAGGCGTTCAAGGCCGCCAACCGGCCGCTGCCGATCATCATCATGGGCAACCGCCAGGACGAATTGGCGCTGTGGAAGCAGGAGCATGATGCCGGCGGCTACGAAACTTTCTCGCTGGGCGCCACGCCCAGCGTCTCGCAGGTCGCGTTCTGGGTCGCGCAGCAGATCCTGGCCGGCAAGCAGGTGCCGAAATTCGTCGAGGTGCCGCTCCTGCAGATCAATCAGCCTGACCTCGACGCCTGGCTGAAGACGGTTCCCGCAGGCGGCGTTGTCAATGCCGAATATCCGCAGGAGCTGGTGGCCAAGATCATCGACGCCAACGTAAAGAAAGAACCTCTGCCCGGCGTACCCGCGCCGAAATGAGCAGCATGGCCGAATGATGAACGATCCCACGTCGCCCAAAAAGGACGCAACAGAGAGAGGCGATGCTGACAGCCCTCTTGTCGAGGTAGGCAATGTCCGCAAGAGCTATGATGCCGTGCATGCCTTGGGCGGCGTGGATTTTCATCTGAACCCCGGCGAGGTCGTTGGCCTGGTCGGTCACAACGGCGCCGGCAAGTCGACGCTGATGAACGTGCTGGCCGGCACCATCGAGCGCAGCAGCGGCAGCTTTCGCGTCGGCGGACGTGAGATCGGTGCCTGGAGTGCGGCCAGTGCCCAGCAGGTCGGTCTGCGCTGTATCTTTCAGGAACTGTCGCTCTGCGCCAATTTGACGTCGGCGGAAAACGCCCGCATCGTGCACAGGTCCTTGCGTGGGTTGGGCTGGCGGCGGCGCGCGCGCCAGGTAATCGGTCCGGTGCTGGACGAGATCTTCCCTGGCCACGGAATCGACCTCGACAGGAAGGTCGCCGACCTGCCGATCGGCGAGCGACAGATGGTCGAGATCGCTCGCGCCTTCACGCAGACCAGCATCAAATTGCGCGCCGTCATTCTCGATGAGCCAACCTCGGCGCTCGGCCATGAGGCGACGGAGCAACTGCTCACCCACATTCGTCGTGCCGCCGGACGTGGTATCGCCTGCATCCTGATCACCCATCGACTGAACGAGATCCTCGCCGTCTGCGACCGCACCGTCGTCATGGTCGACGGCAAGGTCGTCGCCGAGCGGGCGACCGCCGGCCTGTCGCGCGCCGCGCTTGTCGAATTGATGGGCAGCATCGAGCGGCCCCGCGATCGCTCCGCAGGCAAGGCGTCGTCGGTGCAAGCTCCGGTTATCCGGCATGCCGGCCGCGACACCGCTGATCTGACCATCGAAGTCGGCAAGGGCGAGATCATCGGTTTCGCCGGGCTCGACGGCCACGGCCAGCGCGAGCGGCTGCGCGCGATGTTCTATGCCGCGCGCCGGCAGCGCGAGGCCTTGCCGGGTGCCTATGTTGCCGGCGACCGCGGCTCTGAAGGCGTGTTCTCACTGTGGTCTATCGCCGACAATCTGACCATCCGCAGCCTGAATGCGCTGACGCGGGGCGGCATGATTTCAGGCGCCGCCGCTCGCAAGCTGGCCGAGACCTGGTCGGAGCGGCTCAAGGTAAAGGCGCCTTCGATCGACACGCCGATCATGTCGCTGTCCGGCGGCAACCAGCAGAAGGTGCTGTTCGCTCGTGCGCTGGCGTCGGACGCCGAGGTGATCTTCCTCGACGATCCGATGCGCGGCGTCGATGTCGGCACCAAGCAGGAGGTCTACCGGCTGATCCGCGCGGAGGCCGAGAACGGACGCGCCTTCGTCTGGTACACAACCGAGCTCGAAGAGCTGACCAATTGCGAGCGCATCTATGTCTTCCGCGAGGGCCGCGCCGTGACCAGGCTGGAAGATGAGGCCATCGAGACCGGCCGTATCCTGCAGGCGTCGTTCGGAGGCGACCATGTCTGACGCGGCTGCCCGAGTTCCGGCCCGTTCTCCTTCCAATCCGCGTTCGGCCTTGCTCAATGCCATGCAGGTCGGCCTGCCGGCTATCGCGCTGCTGGTTATGCTGGCCATCATCTTCAGCATCCGCCCGGCGGCGATGAGCTATTTCGGCTTCCATCTGCTGTTCAAGCTCTCGGTGCCGCTGGTCTTTGCCGCGCTGGCGCAGATGATGGTGATCATGCTGGGCGACATCGACCTGTCGAACGGCGCCTTTGTCGGGCTGATCACCTGCGTCACGGCGCTCTATCTCGGGGACGCGCCGGCAATCGCGGCGCTGTGCTACATCGTCCTGATCGCCGCCTATGCCGGTTTCGGCCTGCTTATTCATGCCCGGCAATTGCCCTCGATCATCGTGACGCTGGGCATGTCCTTCATCTGGCTCGGCATCGCCGTTATCCTGTTGCCGGCACCGGGTGGCTCGGCACCCGCATGGCTTGCCGCCTTCATGAGCTGGCAGCCGCCTTTGATGCCGCTGTCGATCTGGCTGGCGGCACTGGCGGCGCTCGCCGGCCATCTCGTCATCTCACGCTCCTCCTATGGCGTGGTGCTGCGCGGCGCAGGCGGCAATCCGCGCGCCGTCGAGCGCGCCGGCTGGTCCGTTATCGGCATCCGGGTCGCGGTCTATGCGGTCGCCGGCCTGCTCGCCTGTCTGGCCGGGCTGACGCTGACCGGCCTCACCACATCGGGCGACGCCAATGTCGCGCCGGCCTATACGCTGCTCGGCGTCGGCGCGGTGATCCTCGGCGGCGGCGCCTTTACCGGCGGCGTCGTATCGCCGGTCGGCACGGTGATCGGCGCTCTGACGCTGTCGCTCGCGGGCTCGCTTCTGTCTTTCCTGCAGGTGCCGCCGACATGGCAGATCGGCGCCCAGGGCGTCATCCTGTTTCTCGTGCTGGCCGGGCGCGTGCTTTTGTCGGAGCGGACGCGATGACCCGGAGATTGAGCCTCGCGCCGTGGACCTACGGCTTCATCGTGGCGCTCGCAATGTGGCTGGCGACGACAGCCTACTCGGGCATCGGCAGTGCCGGCGCCACGCTGTCGGGCGCGCTCGCCTTCGGTGCCTTCAGCGTTGTGGTGGGAACCGGGCAGATGTTCGTGGTCGCCTCCGGGCCGGGCAATATCGACCTCTCCGTGCCATCCGTGCTGACGCTGGCCGCCTATGTGTCGATGACGGTCATGCAAGGGTCCGACGGCATGCTGCTGCCTGGCCTGCTTGCAGCACTTGCCGTCGGCGCTGTCGCTGGTGCCGCGAACTTCCTTGCCATCGTCGCGCTCAGGCTGCCGCCGATCATCGCCACGCTCGCCTGGAGCTTCGTCTTCCAGTCGCTTGCCTTCAATCTCGGCGGCCAGGCGACGCTGAAGCCGCCGGCAGGCCTTTCCCGGTTCACCTCGATGAGCCTTGGCGGTGTGCAATTCATGCCGATCGCGGTGATGCTGCTGACGCTGGCCGCCATGATCGCTCTCAAACGCACGGTCTGGGGCCGGCAAGTGCTGGCCACCGGCCAGAGCGAACCGGCGGCGCGGCTTGCCGGCATCAACGTCGCACGGGTGCGGTTGATTGCCTATATGCTGTGCGGCACGGCGGCGGCGCTCGCCGGCTTCCTGCTTGCCGGCTTCAGTGGCGGGGCAGCACTCAACATGGGTGACGCCTATCTGATGGAATCGATCGCCGTGGTGGTGCTTGGCGGCACCAGCGTCGCTGGTGGGCAGGCCAACGCGGTCGGCATATGGGGGGCTGCGTTGTTCTTCAACCTGATGTCCACCATGCTCAACACCTTTGGCATCCAGGCAGGCGTGCGCTTCCTTTTGACCGGCGTGCTGATCATCCTGATCGTCGCTCTCGTGCCGAGGCCTCGCGTCAGATGAAACCCGCCATCGATACGCTCGCCGGGCTGTTCGAAACAAAGGCAGTTTCTTTCGTCGATCTGACGCATCCGATGAAGCCCGGCATGCCGGTGTGGCCGACGCACCCGCATTACTGCCAGGAGATGGTGGAATCCTATGACCGCGGCGATGTCGCCTGCAATCATGCGTTGGCTATGAGCGAGCACACCGGCACGCATTTCGACGCGCCGGTCCATTTCATCCGCGGCGGTGCTGCCATCTCCGGCATTCCGGTCGAGCGTTTCTTCGGCCGCATGGTGACGATCGATGCGCGTGGCTGTCGTCCCCGGCAGGCGGTCGAGCCGGATGCTATCTTCGCTTTCGAGGCCGAACATGGCTGCGTACGGCAGGGCGACGCCGTGTTCTTCCATTTCGGCTGGGACCGGTTCTGGGACGATCCGGCCGCGTTTCTCGCCGACTGGCCCGGCCTGTCGCGGCAAGCAAGCGAATTGCTGGTCGAGCGCGGTGCGCGCATCGTTGGCTCGGACTGCCTGTCGATCGATTGTTTCGGCAGCGAGGATTTCCCGGCGCACAGTACGTTGCTTTCAGCCGGCATCCTGATCGGCGAGAATTTCGCACGGCTTGGTGACTTGCCGCCTCGGTGCTTCCTGATCAGCTTGCCGCTGGCGATCGAAGGCGGCACCGGATCACCGCTGCGCGCCATCGCGCTGGTCGAGGGCTAACCACGGCTTACGAGAAGTCCAGCTGAACCTTGAGCGTTCGCTCCGGTTCCTTCTCGATCAAGTCGAAGGCTGCGCGTGCATCCGCCGCCGCGAACACCTGCGTGATCATGCCCTGCGGATCGAGCCGCTTGTCGGCCAGCCATTCGACGACGCGCGGCAACAGCCGGCGGTTCAGGCGCGAGCCGACGATGGTCAGTTCCTTGCGCACCACTTCCTGCTGGCTGAGGTTGGATGGGGCGTCCGAAAAGCCGAGCAGGCCGATGCGGCCCGCCGGGCTGGCCAGCCGGCAAGCCTCGTCGAGAAGTGCGGGAATGCCGGCGCCGTCAATGACCAGCGTCGGGCCAAGACCGTCATTTTCACCGCGCACCGCGGCCGGCACGGGATCGCGCACAGAGTGGATCACCCTGTCGGCACCGAAGCTGAGCGCTCGCTCCAGGCGGGCTTCGTCGATATCGGCAACGATGCACCGTGCGCCCTTGAGCTTGGCGACCTGCAGGACAGTGACGCCGACCGTGCCGGCGCCATAGATCAGCGCTGTGTCCTCGGGTCCGCAACCGGTACGATCGAGCACATTGGCGGCGATGGAAAACGGCTCGGCCAGTGCCGCCAGCCCAAACGGCATATCCCTTGGAACCGGTATGACATTTGCCGCCGGCACCGCGACGAAGGCGCGAAAACCGCCGTCGCGGTGAACGCCCATCACTTCGAGGTTGGCGCAGACATTGGAGCGGCCGACCCGGCAGGGATAGCAGTGGCCGCACGACACCACGGGATCGACCACCACACGGTCTCCCGTCGCAATGCCGGTCACATTGCGTCCGAGCGCTGTTACGGTGCCGGCGAATTCATGGCCGATTATACGTGGATAGACGGCGAACGGATTGGAGCCATGCAGGATGTGAATGTCGGAGCCGCAGATGCCGGCACGGCTGACATGAACGACGACTTCGCCTGCCCCGGGCTGGGGTATCGTGCCCTGCCGGACTTCCAGCGACTGCGGCGCGCGAACGAGAACTTCAAGCATGGCCTCACCACTTGTATACTAGTCGACAAGTGGCTCAATCTCGCTGCTTCGTCAAGCGCTCATGGCGGCTGTTAGACAGCCTCTTACCCGACACGTTGCGACACGAAATCGGAACTGGCGTTCACTGAAACGCAAATGCCCTGGCGTCCGCAGTTTGGACGCTCAATGCGCTGTCTTGCCGGTCTCCTCTCGAAGGGGGGCAGTCAAAAATTGTTGACTTCCATCAAGGAGGAAATGACTACCGCTTGCCTATCCGTCGGACCATAAGACAGGCTGTGCGATCGGGGCCTCGGCCGGCTTGCCGCACGGAAGGCGACCTTGCCTTTGAACGCGGACGCGCCATCTGGAATGGGGCAGCCGCCTGCATGACGGAATGGCAACAGCATTGGAACAGCCTCAATTTGCCACCGAGCGCGATCCGAGGCTGAGACTGATTATTCCAATCATCGTCGCCATCGCCTTTCTGATGGAGCAGCTCGATTCCACCATCATCACCACCGCGATCCCCGCCATCGCGCGCAGCCTCGACACGACGCCGGTCAGGCTGAACCTGGCGATCACCACCTACATCCTGACGCTGGCCGTATTCATTCCCGTCAGCGGCTGGTTCGCCGACAGGTTCGGCGCACGAAAAGTGTTCGCGCTGGCGCTTTTCACCTTCACCCTCGGCTCGGCGCTGTGCGGCATGGCCAACAGTTTCGGCATGCTTTTGGCGATGCGCGCCCTGCAGGGGCTGGGCGGCGCCATGATGACGCCGGTCGGGCGGCTGATCCTGCTGCGCAGCTTTCCGCGCAGCGGGCTTATCACCGCCATGACCTACACGACCTTGCCCGCCATCATGGGGCCGGTGATCGGGCCGCTGCTCGGCGGCCTGTTGACCACTTACGCGTCGTGGCGCTGGATATTCTATGTCAACGTGCCATTCGGTTGTCTCGGCATTCTGGCGGCGCTGCGCTTCGTCGACGATTTCCGCGAGGAGGCGGTGCAGCGCTTCGACTTCGCCGGGTTCCTGATGGTGGGATGCGGAGTCGCGCTGCTGCAGTTCGGGCTGGAAAGCATCGGGAGGCCGATCATCTCCGTTTCGGCGACAGCGTTGGTGTTGGCCGCGGCGATCCTGCTGCTGCTCGCCTTCGGGCGCTATGCGCGCCGCGTCGTTGCACCGGCAGTCGATCTGACACTGTTTCGATTTCGCTCGTTCTGGGTCGGTACGCTCGCAGGCGGCCTGTGCCGCGTTGGCCTCAACGGCGTGCCTTTCCTGTTGCCGCTGATGCTGCAGGTCGGCTTTGGCATGAGCCCGGTCACCTCGGGCTCGCTGACATTCGTCGGCAGCTTCGGCGCCTTGCTCATTCGGCCGCTGCTGTCGCCGCTGTTGCGGCGCTTTGGCTTCAATGTCGTGCTCATCGGCAGCGCGGTGGTCGGCTCCGCCGCTGTCGGGGGCTTCGCCTTGATCGAAGCCGATACGCCGCACTGGATGATCGGCCTTTACGTCTTTGTCTTCGGGGTCATCCGGTCGGCGCAGTTCATGACCTCCAACACGCTGTCCTATGCCGACCTGCCGGACGACAAGCTCAGCCGCGCCACCAGTCTCGGCGGCGTCCTGCAGCAACTCAGCGTTTCCCTGGGCGTTTCGATCGCCGCCATGGTGCTGGGCCTTGTCGCAGGAGAAACCCACATCGTGACAGCGGAACGCTTCCACCAGGTGTTCCTGCTGACCGCGGTCATCCCGCTGCTGTCCGTCCCCGGCTTCCTGTACCTGCGTGCCGAGGACGGCGTGCAGGTCAGCGGCCATGTTCGACCACGAAATTCTCGTTGACGCCGCGCCTTCGGCTGTCCTGGAGACATCGAGCCCGCCTGTCTGCCTGGCTGCCACCAATCGGCCCGGACCAGCTCGTGGCGCTCGATGTCTTCCATGCTGGAATTTCAGGCGAAGTCCGCTCCCGCGCTTTTCTTCGAGAGCCGCGAAAGAAGGTGAACAGTCAGCACGACGGCCAGACCGGAGACGAGCGTCGAGAGGGTGAAAAGTGCGCCATAGCCGATGCGGTCGGCGATCGCACCGGCCATCATCGAGCCGATCAGGTAGATGATGATCTGGGCGCAGGACAGAATGGTGAAGTCCGTTCCAGGCTGATCTTTCGATGACACCGCCATGAACAGGCTGTAGAGCGCCACAATCTCCATATAGCGGATCAAGGTCTGAAACCCCGCCGCTCCCAAAAGAGTCCATATGCCCGTGATTTCGCCGGCCGCATGCAGGGCAAACAACAGGAAGCAGATCGTGCGCAAGGCGCCGAGCAGCAGCAGCGTTCGGCCGGCGCCGGAACGTCGAACAAGCATGGCCGCTATGAAGGATCCGGCAATGCCGGCCGTCGCCGCAGAAATACCGCTCAGATATCCGATCGCCGACAGCGGCAATCCGACGTCGACGAGATAGGATCCCTCCATGGATTTCACCAGCCCTTCGCTCGCCCGGTAGGTCAGTGCGATCATCAGGACGGTCACGGCTTCCGGGCGCTTGAGAAAGCTGGAGATCGAAGGTTTCGCCCGCGGTTCGGCGTTTTTTGTAGCGGTGTCCTCCGGCATGAAGGCGATCGCAATCAATGGAAGGGCTGAGACCGCCGCGATGGTCAGCACCATCGCCTGCCAGCCGACCCAGCCATAGAGAAGCAGGGAAACGGTGCCGCCGACGATGACGCTGAGTGCGACCGCTCCGCCCTGGATTGCGTTTCCAACGGCGCGATCCTCTTGCCTCAGGGCGAGCGTGGCATAGCCGTCGGTTGCAATGTCCTGCGTCGAGGTCAGCACCGCGATCGCGAAACCTATTGCGAATATGGCTTTCAGATTGGTCGGTTCCACAAGGGCGAGTGCCGCAATGGCGATCACAGTCCCGATCTGCGTGGGAAGAATCCATCCGCGGCGGTGCCCGATCGCCATCGGCCTGATCCGATCGACGAGCGGTGCCCAGAGGAATTTCACCGTCAGCGGGATCATCAGGACGGCAAGCATGCCGATGGCCGTTCTCGACACGCCAAGCTCGCGCATGATCGGCGGCACCGCGGCGACCAGGAGATAACCCGGAATACCCTGGGCGAGGTAGAGACCCGCCAGCACGGCGAACAGCCGCAAACGCTGCCAATCCCGCCGCTCTGCCGGCCGGCTGATGGTCTCGGATGCGAGCCCGCTCATGGCCGAACTGCCTTGTCGAGATGTTTGGCGGCGAACTGCCGCGCTTCCTCTCTGTCGCTGGTGACGTGGACCGGAATAGCCCAGAGCCGCTCGAACGATTGCCGCGATCGTGGATTGGGATTGTCACGCACCAGTGCCAAGGCCCGGCATGCGCTGGAGATGCGCTGCCGCGTGGCCTTGGCCCATGCGGCCTGACGGACTTCCCCCTCTCGGGAGAGATGAGTGCTGCCGGCAATATCCACCACGATGGCATAGGGTCCATCGAGGTTGCCGATCCGGTCGAGCGCCTCGAGGTAGTCGGCCTCGTCGGTTGCCGCGTGCGGAGGGTAGAGGCGCAGGTCGACGATGCCGTCCTTGTGCATCTCGAAACGAACCATCTCAGAAGGTGACCTTGTAGCCGAGCGATACCGTGCGGCCGAAACCATTGACGACATTGTTGCGCGTGGCGCTAGCTGTCGGATTCATGTAGTTGGTGTCGAAGACGTTCTCGACGCCGACACTGAGATCGCCCTTGCCGACCTTGTGGCTCGCAAGGATATTTACCAGTGCCGCGCCCTTGATCTCGGGTACGGTCGTTATCTTGTCCCGGCTGGTGAAGAACTGGACCTCGCTGCGAAGATTGAGGCCGTTGTCGAAGACATAGGTCCCGTAGACCGTGCCGTGCACCGGGGTCGCTATCCTGTTGTTCGGCAGCCACGCATCGATATTGCCATCGCCGTCATTGTCGTAGCGCCCCTCGGTATAGCCAAGGAGGCCACCGACGGTGAGGTTGCCGGTCAGGTTCCACCATGCGGTGACTTCGACGCCCCAGATTTCCTCCTTCTGCTGCGACACGCGGTTGGAGGCGATGTCGTAGTTCACGCCTTGGTCGGAGGTGGACAAAAAGGCCGACAGCGAGCCGCCATAGTCGACATCGCCGCCGCGAATGCCGATCTCGTAATTGTTGACGACCTGAGGGCTGGGAGCGATGTCAGCGTAGCTGACCGTATAGTCGGGTGCGCCTGCGCCGGGACATGCCAGCGCCCCGTAGGCGTCGCACAGTTCGGCACTGCTGTTGGCGCCGGCTCGCCGCGTGAAGCTGCCGATGTCGGTCAGCGAGAACCCCTGCGAGAAGCCACCGTAAAGCTGGACATCGGGCGTGAGATCGAATGTGCCGCCGACATTGAAAGTCAGATTGTCGTAGTCAAAGGACCCGCCGATGACGTTGATCGCCGGATATGGCCGGTTGATGTAAAAGATGGCTGGGCGGTTGAAATCCTCGATGTCGAGGAAGTAGCGTTCGTAGCGCAATCCACCTTGCAGGCGCAGCCGGTCGGTCACAGGGACCTGCAACTGGGCAAAGCCGGCGACCGAGTTCTGCTTCATCGGACTGATGACGTCCCAGCCGTTCTCGAGTTTCTGGAAGGTCTTGTCGTGGATGAAGTCCAGGCCCCAGGTCAGCGTCGACCCCTCCAGCAGCATGTCGAGAGGGGTCTCGACCGTAGCGGTGAGGCCGGCGCGCTTGCTGAAGAGCGTGGTCTGGGCAAAGCTGGCCTGCGGGTTGAGCGGGTTGCCCGAATAGTAGACCTGATTGTTCACGAAGCGATCGAAGCGGGTGAAGGGAAAGCGCTTCTCCATATCGTTGTAGAACGACTTCACTTCGAGCGATCCCAAGGCGAAGGCGGTGTCGGTATAGCGCGCGGTGAAATATTTTGAATTCTCTTCCACGGATTCGCCCGTATACGGCGCCGTGTAGTCGGGCGCCGCTGGAGTGGCCTGGAAATTGGAAAACCAATCCGGATTCTGTTCCATGCGGACCAGTTCGCCGGAGACCTCGAAACGACGGGCCCCGTCCTCATATCCCAGTCTTGCATAGAGGTTGCCGAAGTCGGTGCGATCGCCCCCGCCTTGGCCGAGCATGGCGTCGGACGGCAGTTCGCGACCGTCTCCGTCATAGGTCCGGCGCGTCCGCTGGCCGCTGGCCGAGAACATGTAGTCGAATTTGCCGATCTTCTGCGTCGCCGAAACCGAAACTTCCGGCGCCAGGGACTTGCCGGGATTTGCAGTGAACGCCTTCACCTTGGTCTCGACGGTGACGGTTGGTCTTTCGGTCGCGTCCCGCCTGGTGATGAAATTGATGGTGCCGCCGGTCGCGCCGGAGCCGTAAAGGCTGCTTGCCCCGTTGACCACCTCAATGCGCTCGACTTTGCCGAGATCGATAAGCGAAAGCGTTCGTGAAACGTCACGCAACGGGGTGTTGCGGGGAATGCCGTCGACGAGAATCAGCACGCCGCGACCGCGAAAGCTTTCCGAGGCACCTGAAATCGTCTGGTTTGCGATCGAAAAACCGGGAACCAGCTTGGAAATCAGGGTCGCCGGGTCGCTCGTCAGCTTGAGCTGTTGTGCCAGCTCATCACCCTCGATGACCTGGACGGACCCGGGGATGCTGGAGATCGGCTGCTCCGTTCTGCTCGCCGTCACCAACACTGTTTCCAGCTGTATCGCGGGTGCCGAATCTCCAGTGTCCTGCGCCTGCACGGGCATGGTCGTGAAAGCAAGTGGCAGCAGTGCGAGGCAAGTTCCCGCGATCAGTTCATTCCGCATAGTCGCACCCCAAATTGGCCCCTCGGGTGCCGCAAAGGCATTGAGGGCCACAAATCGCTGGCTCCCTTTTCCCGGATCGATTAAATATGTCTCAATTACTCATGTTATCGATCAGGGCGATGGCGCGCTTGGAGTGAAGCGAAGCCGGCACTGCTGAAAACGAACTCCGACGATCCGAATTGAAAATGTTGCAGTTATATCACAGGTCGACCAACCCCAGCGGGATCAGCCCGGTGAGCTTCGACATGTCGGGTCATGACGACGCGGAAACCGAGCGGTTGTGCGCCGGCCATTTTTTCACGGTCATCGGGGAGGTCGCGATCGAAACAGGGCTGGGTGTCCTCTCCGCCGTGCGTGGCGTGACATGTGGCCTCGCCGATCTGAACGTCATGACGTGTTTCTTCCCGCCCTCGCCGTTACGGGTGCGGGGGATTGGAATGCCGGGTTCGGACAAGGTGCTCATGTTGCGAAGCATGGAAGGTCCGCTGGTCGTTGAGCAGGATGGACGGAAGATAGAAGCCGCGCTTGGAGATTTCCTCTTTGTATCCGGTGAGATGGCCTACGACTGGTATCTGCCGGAAGGGGGCAGGCTGGACTGCGGCAGCCTGCCCGGCGCCGCTTTCCGCGTTTCCGGCGAGACGCTTTCCAGGCTGATGCTGCGACCGATCCCGAGAACGTTTCCTCCGCTCCAGCTTCTGATCACCTACGGCGCTTATCTGTTGATGCGTGGCCCGCATTCTGCCAACGAGGCGGAGATGGCCAATGCCCATTTCAACGAAATACTTCCGCTCGTCGTCGCCTATCTGGAAACCCCATCAACGGTGGAACGTGACCGGCTGCACCCTGTTAAACGCTATATCGATGATCACCTGGGGGATGGCGATCTGAGCATTTCCGCTGTGGCCGCTGTCCTCGATGTTACACCACGATATGTCCAGAAGTTGTTTCAGCGCGAAGGGACGACATTTTCGAGATATCTTCTCGAACGGCGCCTGGCCGAGGCGCGCAAGCTGCTGTTGCGGGGAACGGGAACGCTTTCGATAGGCGCCACTGCCTATGAAGTCGGTTTCGGGGATATCTCCTACTTCAACCGCACCTTCCGAAAGCGTTATGGCGTGGCACCTTCCAGCGTTCGGGATGAAGCGCGGCAGACCCTTGGTTGAGTGGCCAATAGCCCGGGCAGAGACCGTCGGAATAGTGCGGCGAACCCTTGGGGCGTTGCCGATACTGCGTATACGAGGATACCTATATCCGTTAAGCTGAGCGCCGCGTCAAACGGGAGCATCGATTGCGAGGATTTGCGGAAAGCGTGATGCAGGGGCCGCGAACCGTGGCCGAACAGGTCGCCAATGTCCTGCGCGAAGCGATTGCCAGTGGAACCATCAAGGCGGGCACTCCGCTGCGCCAGGACGAATTGGCCGAGCAGTTTGGCTTCAGCCGCATGCCAATTCGTGACGCCCTTCGCCAATTGGAAGCCGAAGGCATTGTTTCCATTCATCCGACAAAAGGCGCGCAGGTCGCCCGGATGGACGGCGCCGAGATCGGTGAAATCTACGCCCTGCGCGAACTGCTTGAATGCGAGGCGGTGCGGCTTTCGCTTCCCAACCTCGCCGGCGCGAAGCTCGACGAGGCGGAACAGGTGCTCGACCAGATCGACGCGGAGCGCAATGTCGGCCGATGGGGTGCGCTGAACCGCGCCTTTCATCTGGCTCTCTACGACGCCTGCGGTAACCGTCGATTGCTCGGCCTGATCGAGGCGCACCACAATGCCGCAGATCGCTACGTCCGCATCCTCCTGTCGAACCTGGATTATCGCAGCCGCTCTCAGACGGAGCACCGCGACCTGCTGGCCGCCTGCAGGGCGCGCAAGGAGGACAAGGCCATAAGCATTCTCAGGCAGCATCTTCGCGAGGGAAGCGAGACGCTGGTCAGCGCGATCAGGGAAGATGGCCTGTCGCGAAAATCCTGACGGCGTGGCTTGAGCTCCGGTTGCCTCTGCGCGCGATTACTGCCACATATTGCAACATCGATACTCGATCCAGGATCATCATGTCCCCCGACAGCAGCCTGCCGGCGCGCGCCCTTGCTCCACGTCGCCACGAAGAGATCCTGCGGCGGCTGGGCGCTCACGGGTCTGTCAGTGTCGCCGAGTTGGCCGGGTTCTTCGATGTCTCACGCGAAACCATCCGCCGCGACCTGAAACTGCTGTCGGATAAAGGGCAGCTCGGCATTGTCCATGGCGGCGCTGCCCGTTTCGAGCCGAGCGAACCGGCAATGAGCCTGCGCAGCCAGGAGAATGCCCGGGGCAAGGCTGCGATCGGCAGGATAGCTGCCGGTCTTGTGAAGGACGGCATGGTGGTGTTCCTCGATTCCGGCACCACCACATTGGCCGTCGCACAAGCCATGACCGACCTGCGCGATCTCACCATCTGCACGGCGAGCCTCCCGATCGCGCTTCTGCTGTGCCACGTCTCAGGCATGCGCGTGCATATGCTGGGTGGCGAAGTCGATCCCGGCGAAGAAGCAGCCTCCGGCATCGACATGCTCGAAGCCGTGGCGCGCTTTCGCGTCGACATCGCCTTCCTCGGTGGCGGCGCGCTGTCGCCCGACGGCGAGGTCACCGATTTCACCCGCGCCGGCGCCGAACAGCGCAGCCGCATGATTGTGCTTGCCGCCAAAACCTACTTCGTTCTCGACAGCAGCAAGTTCGCAAAGCTGACGCCGCTCAGGATCCCGAATTTTCAGCACGCCGCCGGCGTGATCGTCGATGCGAAGCCGCAGGCCGACATCGCCGAAGCGCTTGCGCGCAAGGGGCCTGAGCTGATGGTTGCATCTTGATGTGATATTTTGTGGCATTTTGTGTTGATATTTGGAATTCGACTGCTATGATCCGGCTCGTGTCAAAACGGCAGGATCTCCCATGGCAAACCAATTCCCCACCCAGGCGCGCGTCGTCATCGTCGGCGGCGGTGTCATCGGCTGCTCGGTCGCATATCATCTGACAAAGCTCGGCTGGACCGATGTCGTGCTGCTCGAACAGGGGCAACTCAGCGGTGGCACCACCTGGCACGCCGCCGGGCTTGTCGGCCAGTTGCGCAGTCACTCCAACATGACCAGCCTGATCAAATACTCCACGCAGCTCTATGGCGAGCTGGAAGCGGAGACCGGACTCGCCACCGGTTGGAAGAATTGCGGCTCGCTGTCGGTGGCGCGCACCACCGACCGCATGACGGTGCTGAAGCGCACGGCCGCATCGGCACGCGCCCAGGGGGTCGACATCGATGTGATTTCGCCGAAGGAGGCGGCGGATCTCTGGCCGGTCATGGCGACCGACGATCTGGTCGGCGCCGTCTGGCTGCCGGGCGACGGCAAGGCCAATCCGACCGATCTCACGCAATCGCTCGCCAAGGGTGCGCGCAATCGCGGCGCGAAAATTATCGAGCGGGTCAAGGTCACTGGTATCAGCCAGAGGAATGGTGTCGCCTGCGGTGTCGAGACGGATCGCGGCAACATTGCCGCCGAGATCGTCGTCAATTGCGCCGGCCAGTGGGCGCGCAAGGTCGGGCTGATGTGCGGTGTCTCGGTGCCGCTGCATTCGGCCGAGCACATGTACATCGTTACCGGCAGGATCGAGGGCGTGCACCCGGACCTGCCCGTGATGCGCGACCCCGACGGTTTCATCTATTTCAAGGAAGAGGTCGGCGGCCTGGTCATGGGCGGCTTCGAGCCGCACGCCAAGCCGTGGGGCATGAATGGCATTCCCGAAAATTTCGAGTTCGCGCTGTTGCCGGACGATTGGGATCAGTTCGAGATCCTGATGGAAAACGCGCTGGTCCGCGTCCCGCAATTGGCCGAGGCCGAGGTCAAGAAATTCTACAACGGGCCCGAGAGCTTCACGCCGGACAACAATTCTCTCCTTGGCGAGGCGCCGGAGCTGAAGAATTTCTATGTCGGCGCCGGCTTCAATTCGATGGGCATCGCCAGCGCCGGCGGCGCGGGCAGGGCGCTGGCCGAATGGATCGTCAACAGCGCGCCGACCATGGATCTATGGCCGGTCGATATCAGGCGTTTCGCCTCCTTCAACAACAATCCGCGCTGGCTGCACGACCGTGTCAAGGAGACGCTCGGCCTGCACTACGCCATGCCGTGGCCGAACCGCGAACTGGACACCGCAAGGCCGTTCCGCCGGTCGCCGCTCTACGACCGGCTTGCCGCCAGGGGCGCCTGCTTCGGCTCCAAGATGGGCTGGGAGCGCGCCAACTGGTTTGCCGCACCGGGAGAGAGGGCCGAGAACGACTATGCCTTCGGCCGTCAGAACTGGCACGAGGCGGTCAAGCGCGAGATGAAGGCGACACGCGAAGCCGTCGCCGTCTTCGACCAGACCTCTTTCGCCAAGCTCCTCGTGCAAGGCCACGATGCCTGCGCCGCGCTCAACTGGATCTGCGCCGGAAATATCGACGTACCGGTCGGTACGTCTGTTTATACGGGCGTGCTCAATGCACGTGGCGGCTATGAAAGCGATCTCACCGTGATGCGGCTTGGCGTGGAGAAATTCCTTATCGTCACCGGTTCGGCGCAAGCCATCCACGATGCCGACTGGATCGTCAAAAACATCCCGTCCGACGCGCATGCAATCTTGACCGATGTCACCTCGTCCTACGCGGTACTTGCCTTGATGGGGCCGCGCTCGCGCGATCTGCTGGGCAAACTCTCCTCGGCCGATCTTTCCAACGCCGGCTTTCCCTTCGCCACCATCCGCGAGATCGATATCGGCTATGCCACCGCCTATGCCAACCGCATGACCTATGTCGGCGAACTGGGCTGGGAACTGATCGTGCCGACCGAATTCGCCGTCGGCGTCTATGAGGCACTGCATGAGGCTGGCAGCGAGTTTGGCCTGATCGATGCCGGTTACTACGCGCTCGACGCCTTGCGTATCGAAAAGGGTTTTCGCGCCTGGGGTCGTGAACTGACGCCAGATATCAATCCCTGGCAGGCTGGGCTTGGCTTCGCCATCGCGATGGACAAGCCGGGGGGCTTTATCGGCCGCGACGCGCTGGTTGAGACGAAGCCATCAGCACCGGCAAGACGCGTCGTGCTGTGCACGCTCGATGATGCCGAGCCGATGCTGTGGGGCGGCGAACTGATCCTGCGCGACGGCAAGCCGGTCGGCGAAGTCCGCTCGGCCGCCTACGGCCACACGCTTGGCCGCTCGGTGGCGCTCGGGCTGATCGAGAACGAGGCGGGCGTCGATGCTGCGTTTCTCACCGGTGGTCGTTTCGAGATCGACCTTGCCGGCGTTCGCCATGCCGCGGCAGCACATCTGCGCAGCCCCTACGATCCGAAGTCGGAGCGGGTGAAGGCTGATGTGGTGGAGGTTCGCACTGCCGCCTAATCCGCCGACATGGACCTTGCCATATCCAGGAACGCCCGCACCAGTTTGCCGCCGCTGCGTTCACGCAGGCAGATCAGCGCTTCGTCCATCAGGGTCTCGGGAGCATCGATGGTGATCGGCACCAGCCGCGAATCCTGGCCGAATTCGGCCGCCGAGACAAAGCCGATGCCGGCGCCCGAGGCGACGATCTCGCGGACGGCTTCGCGGCCTTCGGCTTCGATCGCCGGCCTCAATTCGATTTTCGAGGCGGCTGCGAGATCTTCGAGTTTCTGACGCGTCTTCGATCCGCGCTCGCGCATGACCAGCGATTCCTGCGCGAGTTGCTTGAGGGTGAGCGACTTTTTCGCGGCCAGCGGGTGGTCTATGGATGCAAACGCGATGATCGGCGTCGAGTTGAGTTTCAGCACCTCGAAATCGCGCCCTGTCGGCACCTCGCCCAGCACGCCGATGTCGGCATCGTAGCTGTAGAGGCTGCTGATCACCGTCTCGGTGTTGCCGGCGCGCACCGAAACCTGCACGCCGGGGTAGCGGGCCCGGAAGCTGCCGAGAATGTGAAGCAGATGATGTGCGGCATCGGCGACGATGCGTAGCGTGCCGGAACGCAGCGCGCGCGACTCCGTCAGCAACTCCAGCGCCTGTTGCTCGGTATCGAACATGCGATGGGTTATTTCGAGCAATTTCTGGCCCGAATGGGTCAGCGTGACCTGCTTCTTGTTCCTATTGAACAACAGCACATCATACTCTTCCTCGAGCTTGCGCACCTGGTCCGAGATCGCCGGCTGGGTCAGGAAGAGCGCTTCGGCAGCGCGTGAAAAGCCACCGGAGATGGCCACCTGGTGAAAGGCCCGCAATTGGACGTAGCGCATCTTACGTGCCTCCGACATTTCTGAAATCGCCAATATCCTATCATAAGTAAAGATTATGAAAAGATAGAAATGAACGATTTGACTTATGTTTGGGCAGCCATCAGCCTGAGTGTGGGTCGACGTCTCTGCCGGCCGTTGGCCGGGAGGTCGCCATGCAATTTTCCATCATCCTGCTGCATCTGGCGGGTGCCGTCATGCTGCTGCTCTGGGCCGTGCGCATGGTGCGGACCGGCGTCGAGCGCGCCTGCGGCCCTGCCTTGCGCGATGCGCTGAGACAGGCGCGGGGTGCGCGGATCAGGTCGGCGGGCGTCGGCACCGTGCTTGCCGTGCTGCTGCAAAGCTCGACCGCAGTCGCCATCCTGGCGGCCGGGTTTGCCGCCAGCGGCATGGTTTCGGTGTCGGCGGGGCTGGCGATCTTGCTGGGCGCCGACCTCGGTTCCGCTCTGGTCGTCCAGGTGCTGTCGTTCGATCTGAGCTGGCTGGTGCCGGCGCTGATCCTGGTCGGCGGCGCCATGGCCCTGAAGTTCGAGGCGCGCGGCATCAAGCAGGGCGGACGCATCCTGATGGGCGTCGCCTTCGTTCTGTTGTCGCTGCATATGATCGGCGAGGCGACCGCACCCATGCGGCAGAGCACCTTGCTGCCACTGGTGATCTCCTACCTGCGCGCGGACTATTTCACCGCCTTCGCCGCTGCTGCCCTGTTCACATGGCTGATCCACTCCAGCGTAGCGGCGATCCTGCTGTTCGTCACGCTTGCCGCGCAAGGCGTCTTGCCGGTCGAGGTTGGCCTGTTCTTCATCCTCGGCGCCAATTGCGGTGGTGCGCTGATTGCGGTGTGGCTGACGCGCGGCGATGCCGTCGAGGCGCGCCGTGTCCCGCTTGGCAATCTGATCTTTCGCGGCACGACGGCGCTCGCCGCCTTGTTTGCGCTTCAGGCCGTGACCTTCCCGGCGCATCTGTTCGGCGTAACCGAAGGCCGCCAACTGGTCAACCTGCACCTTGCCTTCAATATGATGCTGGTCACCTGCTGCTTGCCGTTCACCGGCACGATGGAAAAGCTCGCCACCTTGCTGATCCCCGACAGGCCAGCGGCAAAGGCAGGGGAGGCTGGGGACCTGATGTCACGCCGCACCAGCGCGCTCGACCGCACCGTCATGCGCACACCCGGTCTCGCTCTGGCCAGTGCGACCCGCGAGTTGCTGCGCGTGGGCGAAGTCGTCGAGGTGATGCTGCGCCCGGTGATGGATTTCTTCGACGCCGGCACCGCCGACCAGATTCGCCAAGCCCAAAAACTCGATGAGGAGGTCAACCGCGCCCACACCGAGATCAAGCTCTACATTGCCGAAGTCAATCGCGGCAGCATGAGCGCGGCCGAGGCGCAGCGCGGCATCGAGCTCACCGACTTCGCCATCAATCTCGAACGCGCCGGCGACATCGTCGCCAAGAACCTGCTCGTGCTCGCCCAGGAGCTGCGTGACAAGAACCTGCGCTTTTCACGCGACGGCTGGAGCGAACTGGCCGGGCTTCACAACCGTGTCATGGCCAACATGCAGCTTGCACTCAATGTGCTGGTGTCGAGCGATCTCGAGTCGGCGCGGCAACTCGTCGTCGAGAAGGAGCGGATGCGCAGACTGGAACGCATGAGCCATGACCGTCACCTCAAGCGCCTGCAATCGGGAATGCCGCAGAGCATCGACACCAGCGACATCCACCTGGAGGCGGTGCGGGCGCTGAAGGAGATCAACTCGCTGATGGCTTCTGTCGCCTATCCGCTGCTGACGCAGAGCGGTGATCTGCTCGAAAGCCGGTTGGCGAAAGGCGCTGGGGCCGCGGAAGCGATGGCTCCGGCGCTGGCCTGACGGGCGACATTCTCCGCTGGCGAGTGGCAATCCTTACCATCGTTAAAATCGATACACCGATACAAAATAACGATTTTACAAATAGATCATTCAGGCCAAGAATAAGGCCACATCGAACGCAGATCGAGCGGAGGACAACATGCTCGCCGAGACGAAATTTGCCGCGGAGCCGCTGGCCAGTCCGGCGCTGGGCGAGCCGTATCTTCTGACCCCAGGGCCGCTTACCACGGCCTATTCGGTCAAGGAGGCGATGTTGCGCGACTGGGGATCGTGGGACGGCGACTTCCGCGCCATGACATCGGATATGCGTCGCCGCCTGCTGGCGCTGACCGGGGACAGGAACGATGAGTTCGACTGCGTGCCGATGCAAGGCAGCGGCTCCTTCTGCGTCGAAGCGATGCTGGGTTCGTTTGTGCCCAGGGATGGCAAGGTTCTGGTGCTGGCCAACGGCGCCTACGGGCTGCGCGCCGCGCAGACCATGCAGTATCTCGGCCGCGCCTACACGCTGATCGACAAGGGCGACTATCTGCCGCCGCGCGGCGACGAGGTGGCGGCGGCCCTCGCGGCCGACCCTGATATCACCCATGTCATCGCCATCCATTGCGAGACCAGCTCCGGCATCCTCAATCCGGTCGCCGAGATTGCGCAAGCCGTCCATGCCAAGGGTCGCAAGCTGCTGGTCGATTCCATGAGCGCCTTCGGTGCCATCCCACTTGACGTCAATGAGATCCGCTACGAGGCGATGGTCTCGTCCGCCAACAAATGCATCGAGGGCGTGCCGGGCTTCGGCTTCATCATCGCCCGCAAGAGCGAGCTGGAGGCTGCCAAAGGCAGGAGCCATTCGCTGTCGCTCGATGTCCACGCCCAGTGGGCGCACCTCAACAAAACCGGCCAGTGGCGCTACACGCCGCCGACGCACGTCGTCGCTGCCTTCCTCGAAGCACTGCGCCAGCACGAGGCCGAAGGCGGCGTCGCCGGCCGTGGCGCTCGCTATACGAGGAACCGCGACGTCATGGTGGCCGGCATGCGCGACCTCGGTTTCGAGACACTGCTCGGGGATCGCTGGCTGTCGCCGATCATCGTCACCTTCTTCAACCCGGCCCATGCCAGTTTCGCCTTCGACCGCTTCTACGATCTGATGAAGGACAAGGGCTTCATCATCTATCCGGGCAAGCTGACCGCCGTCGATAGCTTCCGCGTCGGCTGCATCGGCCAGATGGACGAACATGTCATGCGCCGCGTCGTCGAGGCGGCGGCTTTTTCACTGCATGAAATGGGCGTCGACACCGCCGCTCCACCCGCCGCGGCACTCGCCGAGCGCGCCAAACTCGCCGCCTGAAGCGGCCGATTTCGAGGATATCAGATGAACCAGATGTCTCCCATCAACGTCGCGGTCAACGGCCGCACCTACGCCTGGCCGCGTGTGCCGGCCATCGCCATCTGCCTTGACGGCTGCGAGCCGGCCTATCTCGACGAGGCGATCGAGGCCGGGCTGATGCCGGCTTTGGTCAGGATCAAGCAGAAGGGCACGGTGCGTTTTGCGCACTCTGTCATTCCGAGCTTCACCAATCCCAACAATCTGTCGATCGCCACCGGCCGGCCGCCGTCGGTGCACGGCATCTGCGGCAACTATCTCTATGAGCGCGAGACCGGCAAGGAAGTGATGATGAATGACCCGCGCTTCCTGCGCGCGCCGACCATTTTCCAGGCCTTCTACGATGCCGGCGCCAAGGTCGCCGTGGTCACCGCCAAGGACAAGCTGCGTGCCTTGCTTGGCAAGGGCCTTGCCTTCGATGAAGGCCGCGCGCTGTGCTTTTCGGCGGAAAAATCCGACACCACCACCAGGGCCGAGCACGGCATCGACAATGCCTCGAAGCATTTTGGGCTGCCCGTGCCGGAGGTCTATTCGGCCGAACTGTCGGAATTCGTCTTTGCCGCCGGCGTCCAGCTGCTGAAGGAGTTCAGCCCCGACATCATGTACCTGACGACCACAGACTATGTGCAGCACAAATACGCGCCGGGCGTGCCGCAGGCCAACGCCTTCTACGAGATGTTCGACAAATACCTGACCGAGCTTGATGCGCTGGGCGCGGCGATCGTCGTCACCGCCGACCACGGCATGAAGCCCAAGCACAAGGCGGACGGTTCGCCCGACGTCGTCTATGTCCAGGACCTTCTCGACGAGTGGCTGGGCAAGGACGCCGCCCGCGTCATCCTGCCGATCACCGACCCCTATGTCGTGCATCACGGCGCGCTCGGCTCGTTTGCCACCGCCTATCTGCCTGATGGCGCAGATCAGGCCGGCATCATGGCCCGGCTGGCGAAGATCGACGGCATCATGCTGGTCGTCGACAGCCCGACGGCGTGCGAGCGCTTTGAGCTGCCGGCAGATCGCATCGGCGACATCGTGCTGATCTCGACCGAGAACAAGACGATCGGCACCTCAGAACATCGCCATGACCTGGCGGCTCTGAACGAACCGCTACGGTCGCATGGTGGGCTGACCGAGCAGGAGGTGCCGTTCATCGTCAATCGTGTGCTGCCGGAATTGCCTGATGAACCTGTGTTGAGAAACTTCGACGCCTTTTACTACGCCACAATGGCGGCGGCACTGGCGGGCTGAGTGAGTTGGATCGCCGGGAGGGCGTGTCGCCGTCCATGATGGCGCTGGTCGACCCCCACTCCGGCCCTTCGGGCCACCTCTCCCCCGATCGACGGGGGAGAGGAAGGGCGCTGAGTTCGCCGGCCTTGGCTCCCTTCCTCTCCCTCCGGAGGGGGGAGAGGTGGCGCCGCGAAGCGGCGACGGAGTGGGGGAAGCCATTGCAAAGACGCGATGGCCTCGCCGACAAAGATCAATGTGCTCTCCGAGCACCGGGAAAACTCACATGACCAAACTCGACCCTTCCATCAAAGTCCGCCACGAGCCGATGCGCATTGCCGGCAAGAAAGTTGATGCCGACGGCGTCGTCGAGGTGCGCTACCCCTGGAACGACACCGTCATCGGCACCGTGCCGGCCGGGCGTGCCGAGCACGCGCGAAAAGCATTCGAGATCGCCGCCGGCTACAAATCGAGGCTGACGCGCTACGAGCGCCAGCAGATCCTGTTCCGCACCGCCGAGGCATTGGCGTCGCGCCGCGAAGAAATCTCCGATCTCATCACGCTCGAGCTCGGCATCTCCAAGACGGACTCGCTCTATGAGGTCGGCCGTGCCTATGACGTGTTCACGCTGTCGGCGCAGATGTGCATCCAGGATGACGGCCAGATCTTCTCCTGCGACCTCACCCCGCACGGCAAGGCGCGCAAGATCTTCACCACCCGCGAGCCGTTGAAGGCGATCTCGGCGATCACGCCGTTCAACCACCCGCTCAACATGGTCTCGCACAAGGTGGCGCCGGCGATCGCCACCAACAATTGCGTGGTGGTCAAGCCGACCGAATTGACGCCGATGACGGCGCTTCTCCTGGCCGACATTCTCTATGAAGCCGGTCTGCCGCCCGAAATGCTGTCGGTGGTGACCGGCTGGCCCGCAGACATCGGCAACGAGATGATCACCAACGACAATATCGACCTGATCACTTTCACCGGCGGCGTGCCGGTCGGCAAGATGATCGCCCGCACCGCCGGCTACAAGCGCCAGGTGCTGGAACTCGGCGGCAACGACCCGCTGATCATCCTCAACGATCTCTCCGACGAGGATCTGGCCAGAGCCGCGGATCTGGCCGTCGCCGGCGCGACAAAGAACTCCGGCCAGCGCTGCACCGCGGTCAAGCGCATCCTGGTTCAGGAAAGCGTCGCCGACCGCTTCGTGCCGCTGGTGCTGGAGCGGGCGAAAAAAATCCGCTTCGGCGATCCGATGGACCGCTCGACCGACCTTGGCACCGTCGTGCACGAGAAGGCGGCGGCGCTGTTCGAAGCCCGCGTCCACATGGCCGCCGAGCAGGGCGCCGAAATCCTCTACAATCCGGGTCGTCAGGGCGCGTTGCTGCCGCCGATCGTCGTCGATCGCGTTCCTCACACATCCGAATTGGTGATGGAGGAGACGTTCGGCCCGATCATCCCGATCGTTCGCGCGCCTGACGACGATGATGCGCTGATCGCACTGTCCAACTCGACCGCCTTCGGCCTGTCGTCGGGCGTCTGCACCAACTCTTTTCCGCGCATGCAGAAATACATCGCCGGCCTTCAGGTCGGCACCGTCAACATCTGGGAAGTGCCGGGCTATCGCATCGAGATGTCGCCCTTCGGCGGCATCAAGGATTCGGGCAATGGTTACAAGGAAGGCGTCATCGAGGCGATGAAGAGCTACACCAATGTGAAGACATTTTCGCTGCCCTGGTCCTGACCGGGCGGCATTGACGGATAAGACAACCGAGGGAGCGTTCGCCGCTCCCTCATTCGCGTTTCGGAGACCATGATGGCCGCGATCAAAGAGCTTGTGCACACCGAAGGCGATTCCAACACCACAGCGGCTCGCGGCCGATGGGATGCCGGGCAGGACGATCCGCGGATCCGCGGCTTGCTCGATCGCGACGCGGCTGCCTTTATGCACCAGAGTCTGTCCAGCCCCTGCCTTTCGACCATCGCGAAGGCGCAAGGCATCTGGATCGAGGACACCGCTGGCCGCCGCTTCATGGATTTCCACGGCAACAGCGTGCATCACCTCGGCTACGGCCATCCAAGGCTGGTCACGGCGATCAAAAAGCAGCTCGATGAGCTCTGCTTTGCGCCGCGCCGCTTTACCTGCGAGCCCGCCGTCGAGCTGGCGGAGAAGCTGGCGGCATTGGCGCCCGGCGATCTCGGCAAGGTGCTGTTCACCACCGGTGGTTCGGATGCCATCGAGGTCGCGCTGAAGATCGCCCGCGCCGCGACCGGCCGCTTCAAGACGGTGTCGTTCTGGGATGCGTTCCACGGGGCCGGCTTCGGCGCTGCAAGCGTCGGCGGCGAGGCGACCTTCCGCTCGCACATATCAGGCCCGATGATGACCGGCACCGAGCACGTCGCACCTTGGGACGGCTATCGCTGTCCCTATGGCCACGATTCCCTCGAAACCTCGGGGCTCGCTTGCGCCAACATGATCGCCTATGTGCTCGGCCGCGAACAGGACGTGGCGGCGGTCGTCGCAGAACCGATGCGGGCGACGCCCAACCCGCCGCCGCCCGGTTTCTGGAAGCGGGTTCGCGAAGCCTGCGACCGGCACGGCACGCTGCTGATCTTCGACGAGATCCCGACCGGGCTGGGCAAGACGGGAAAATTCTTCGCCCACGAGCATGATGATGTGACGCCCGACATCGTCGTCCTCGGCAAGTCGCTCGGCGGCGGCATCCTGCCGATCGCCGCCGTCATCGCGCGCCGCGACCTCGACGTCACCGGTGGCTTCGCGATCGGCCACTACACCCACGAGAAGAACCCGGTGACGACCCGCGCCGCACTGACGACGATCGACATCATCCTGGAGGAAGGATTGGTCGAACGCGCGGCCGAACTTGGCCGGCACATGCTGGAGCGTATGCAGCACCTGATGGCGCGCTCGCCCCATGTCGGCGACGTCAGGGGCAGGGGACTGATGGTCGGCGTCGAGCTCGTCGAGGATCGCGATACGCGCGAGCCGGCGCGCGATCTCGCCGAACGCGTCTTCTATGCTTGCCTGGGGCAGGGGCTGAGCTTCAAGGTCAGCCAGGGCAATGTGCTGACGCTGTCGCCGCCGCTGGTCATTTCGAAAGCTGATCTCGATCGTGCGCTCGACATCCTCGAGACCGCCGTGCTGGCGGCCTGACCATGAAGGCCGTGCGCACCGACCGCGAGCTCGAATGCCCCGAAATCGACGCGGGCTTGCGGGCGAGGGGGGGCGATCTGGTGGTGACTGTCCGCTCGTCCGACCCGCGTTTGCGGGCACAGACAACGGGCGTTTCGTTCGGCTGACCATAACCGTCTCCGTTGCCAATCGTGGGCTTTCGCAAGCGCGAAATAGCGGCCGCAACAGGCATGCGACAGTTCCATGACGACTATCAGTAGAAGTTTGTCTGTCATAAAATAAATAGATTTTACTTATCGATCACCAATCCCCAGAGTTGACCCAACGACGACATCCACAAGCGCTACAGGGCCGCAATGTCCACCGGCGCGATCGTCACAGTGCATCGCAGAATGTGCCAACAATCAAAGGGGAACTGAGCATGAAATCGCGCAACGCAACTATCGCAATGGCCTTCGCCGCGGCATTGATGTCATCCGCCGCCTTTGCCGAAACCTCCGAACTGACAGTCTATACCGCCATTGAAGCCGAAGATCTCGCCCGCTACGCCGAGACTTTCACAAAGAGCCATCCCGACATCAAACTGAACTTTGTCCGCGACTCCACGGGTGTCGTTACCGCCAAGCTGTTGGCCGAAAAGGACAATCCGCAGGCCGACGTTGTCTGGGGCCTTGCCGCTACATCGCTTCTGGTGCTGAAGACCGAAGGCATGCTTGAGCCCTACGCGCCAAAAGGCGTCGAATTGCTCAAGCCGAAGTTTGTCGACAAGGACACGCCACCGGCCTGGGTTGGCATGGACGCCTGGGCGGCTTCGATCTGCTTCAACACCGTGGAGGGCAAAAAGCTTGGCCTCGCCGAGCCGACCAGCTGGAAAGATCTTACCAAGCCGGAATACAAGGGTCACATCGTGATGCCGAACCCGGCCTCGTCCGGCACCGGCTTCCTCGATGTATCGAGCTGGCTGCAGTTGTTCGGCGAGAAGGATGGTTGGGCCTATATGGATGCCCTGCATCAGAATATTGATGCCTACACGCATTCTGGTTCGAAGCCGTGCAAAATGGCCGCCGCCGGTGAAACCGTAATCGGCATCTCGTTCGAGTTCCGCGCCGCGAAATCGAAGAAGGAGGGCGCTCCCCTCGATATCGTCATCCCGTCCGAAGGCATCGGCTGGGACATGGAGGCATCCGCGATCGTTGCGGGAACGAAAAATCTCGAAGCCGCCAAAACGCTGCTCGACTGGTCGATCAGCAAGGAGGCCAACGAGATGTACAATGTAGGTTATGCGGTTCTGGCTATGCCGAATGTCGCCAAGCCGGTCGAATTCCTGCCCGCAGATATCGAGTCCAAGATGATCGACAATGACTTCGAGTGGGCGGCCAACCACCGCAAGGCCATTCTCGACGAGTGGACGAAGCGCTACGACGCCAAGTCTGAGCCCAAGAGCTAGACGCAGAGCATTTCGACAGGGCGCCGTCAGAGCGGCGCCCTTCTCGTAACTCTTCCCGGATGGTCAAAATGAGACACGAACCCGTCGCTGATCTATCGGCAACGCTGGCCGAGGTGCATCCCATGACCGCTGCCGGCAACACGGCTTACCTGCGGATCGAACATCTCTGGAAGGCCTTCGGCGAGTTCCATGCGCTGAAGGACATCTCGCTCGACATCAACGAAGGCGAATTCATCTGCTTTCTCGGCCCTTCGGGTTGCGGCAAGACCACGCTGCTGCGCGCCGTCGCCGGCCTCGACCTGCAGACCAGAGGCGTCGTCCGCCAGGGGGGCAGGGATATCTCAACGCTGCCGCCGTCAAAACGCGACTACGGCATCGTGTTTCAGTCCTACGCGCTGTTTCCCAATCTGACGATTGAAAGGAACATCGCCTTTGGCCTGGAAAACACCAAACGGCCGCGCGCCGAGATCGATGCCCGCGTCAAGGAATTGCTCATGCTGGTCGGCTTGCCCGATCAGGCGAAGAAATACCCAGCGCAGCTTTCCGGCGGGCAGCAGCAGCGCATCGCGCTCGCTCGGGCCATCGCCACCTCGCCCGGCCTGCTTCTGCTCGACGAGCCGCTGTCGGCGCTCGACGCCAAGGTGCGCGTGCACTTGCGCCACGAGATCAAGGGGCTGCAGCGCAAGCTCGGCGTCACCACGATCATGGTTACGCACGACCAGGAAGAAGCATTGTCGTTGGCCGACCGCATTGTAGTCATGAACCATGGCGTCATCGAGCAGGTCGGCAGCCCGACTGAAATCTATCGCCATCCCAGGACGCTGTTCGTCGCCGATTTCATCGGCGAGACCAACAAGTTCGATGCGACGGTAGGAGCAGATTCGGTAGGCTTCGGGACGAAGGCTTTCAGATGCGCGCCGCACAGCTTTGCGAACGGCGAAGCAGTCGTCGCCGCCATTCGACCGGAAGACGTGATTCCACACGGGCCGGGTTCGCGCTCGCCTGGAGCACCCGATGTGGTGAAGACTTCGGAAAACCTGATCGAAGTGACCGTCGGTGAAATGGAATTCCTGGGTTCGTTCTGGCGCACCCGGCTGCGCGGCGGAGAGCTTGGAGACGAGATTCTGATCGCCGATTTCTCGGTCAACGCCACGCGGCGTCTCGGCCTCGCCGAAGGCGGAGCGCTAACGGTGGAACTGCCCGCCGACCGACTGCTTGTCTTCCCGCAAGGAGAGCGCCATGGCGGCGGCAACTGATATCCTGATGCCGTCCGGTCGGGCGCTCCGACAGTCGCTCGACAAGGACGAGTTGATCAAGCGCGGCCTGCTGGTCGTCATCTCGTTCTATCTGGTCCTGTCGCTGGCAGCCCCGCTCTACGTGATGCTGTCGAAATCGTTCTCGACCTACAGCATCGATCTTGGCGCGTTCGAATTCCAGGTCAGCGACAAGCTCGGCAATTTCGGCGAGCCAGTGACGGCCGCCGCTCTGAACGAGAAACTCGCCGCGGTCCCGCCAGAAAAGCTTGCGACCAGTTCCGATGGTCGGCTACCGGCCACCAGCTTCTTTCCGGATTTCAGTTTCCGCAGCCCGGTCAAATACAAGGTCCGCGGCACGACCGATGACGCTTATTTCCTGATCGGCACGCAACTCCACCGCGGCACCGAATGGCAGGAAGTCGATTCGAACACCTTTCGGCGCATTATGCTGAGGCCCGCGCGCGAGCTTGGGTTGGACAACTACACAACCTACTTCTCGACGCCAACGCTGTTCCGCTCGATCCAGAACTCCTTCCTGATCGCGCTGATCAGCACCATCATCACGGTCGGCATAGCCTTCGGCTTCGCCTACGCTTTGAACCGAAGCAAGATGCGCTTCAAGGGCCTATTCAGGCTCATCGCCATGGCTCCCATCCTGGTGCCGTCGCTACTGCCCGGCATCGCCCTCATCTATCTGTTCGGCAACCAGGGCCTGTTGAAAAGCCTGCTTGGCGGCATATCGATCTACGGTCCGTTGGGGATTGTCGTCGGCTCGATATTCTTCACCTTTCCCCATGCTCTGATCATTATCTCGACGGCACTGGCGATCTCCGACCAGCGCCAATATGAAGCCGCCGCTTCGCTGCGCGCCAGCAAGTGGCGGACGTTCTGGGTCGTTACCATTCCGGGCGCGCGCTACGGTTTGATCTCCGCGGCGTTTGTCGTGTTTACGCTCGTCATCACCGATTTCGGCTTGCCGAAGGTCATCGGCGGCCAGTTCAACGTGCTCGCCGTCGATATCTACAAGCAAGTGATTGGTCAGCAGAATTTCGAGATGGGGGCGGTGGTCTCGGTCATCTTGCTGATCCCGGCCATCGCCGCCTTCGTCGTCGACCGCCTGGTCCAGCGTAGGCAGGTTTCGCTCCTGTCGGCCCGCTCGGTGCCTTACGAGGCAAAACCCAATCGCCGCTTCGACCTGGTCTGTCTGGCTTATTGCAGCCTGGTCGCGTTGTTCATCGCCGGCATCATCGGCATTTGCCAGTACGCCGCGCTGGTCAAGTTCTGGCCCTACGACCTCAGTCTCAGCCTGAAGAATTTCGCGTTCGGTCGCATGGATGGCGGAGGCTGGGCTTCTTACTACAACTCGATCACGCTCTCGTTGCTCACCGCTGTGTTTGGAACCGTCATCGTCTTCGTCGGCGCTTACATCGTCGAAAAGACCGAAGGCTTCAGGACCGGACGGGCAGCCTTCCACTTCCTCGCCATGCTGCCGATGGCGGTGCCGGGGCTTGTGCTTGGCCTGGCCTATATTTTCTTCTTCAACAATCCGGCCAATCCGCTGCACGCGATCTACGGCACAATGGCGATCCTGGTCGTCTGCACCGTGACGCACTTTTACACGGTCGGTCATTTGACGGCCCTGACGGCGCTGAAGCAGATCGATCGTGAGTTCGAGCCGGTCGCGGCCTCGCTGAAGCAGCCTTTCTATCGCCTGTTCACGCGGGTGACAGTGCCGATCTGTCTGCCGGCAATCCTTGACATCTCGATCTATCTTTTCGTCAACGCCATGACGACGGTTTCCGCGGTGGTCTTCATCTATACAACACACACGGCGCTCGCCTCGGTTGCAGTGCTCAACATGGACGACGCTGGCGACACCGCGCCTGCTGCTGCCATGGGCATGATGATCTTCTACACCAACGCATTCGCGCGGATCATTCACTTGGCTGTTTCGAAAGGTATCCTGAAAAGAACTCAGGGTTGGCGGGTACGATAATGAAATGCTCTAGGACTTTCCCAAGTCTCAGCCCTGCGTCGGCCTGCGTTCGACGATGTAGATGTGGTCGGCCGCCAGCACCACTTCGCCGCGCTGGTTGATCACCTCGCAGCGTTCGATCACCCGTCCCGACCCCGGCCTCTTCGGGTCGTCTTCCCTGGCCGTAATTGTGGTGCGCGTCCGGATCGTGTCGCCGATGAACACCGGCTTGATGAAGCGCAACCGGTCGTAGCCGTAGGAAAAGGCGACAGGGTTGATGACGGTTGCCGTCAGCCCGATGCCGACCGAGAACACCAGCGTGCCGTGCGCGATGCGCTGGCCGAATGGCGTCGTCTTCATGAACTCGGCGTCCATGTGGTGCGGGAAGAAATCGCCGGTGTGGCCGGCATGGACGATGAAGTCGGTCTCGGTGATGGTGCGGCCGCTGGTCAGGCGCGACGCGCCAATCTCATAGTCTTCGAAATACTGGATCTGTTCCATCAGGGTCTTTCCGCAATCGGCGTCGCCGGTGCCGCACTCGACTGATACGCCGCCTCGACCAGCGCCATCGTGCTCCAGGCATCCTCGACCGGACTGATCAGCATAGCATCTTCTCCGGTGGCAAAACGCTGGACATTGGCCATGCGGCCGACGAAGGCGTCTGGAAACCACTCGCCGGCCAAGGGCACCGCGACCCAGTCCGTTCCACCCTTGGGGTAAATCTCCAGCACATCCGGTTCACCTGTGGGATAATCGAGGTTGAGACCCAGCTTGAGATAGGCGGCACCTTCTGTGCCGCAGATGCGGAACTCGCAGGCCTGGTGCCGGCGGCCGAACTTGTGGTCGTGGTTGATCGACAGCGCGCAGCGCACGGTGTCGCCATAGTCGAGAATGGCGCTGGTGCGCGTCTGCGCCACGGCATGGTTGGGATGGCCGAGCGTCTTGGCGTGCACACCCTTGGGGTCGCCGAGCAATTGCCGGATCAGGTCGAGATAGTGGATCGAATGCATGGCGATCTCGACGCGCGGCGCCTTGAGCAGGAATTCCCAAAGCTCCCACGGCGTCGCCAGCGCCAGCCAGGCGTCGAAGTCGACGATCTCGCCGAGCCAGCCCTTGCCGACGGCATCCTTGAGCGCCAGCATCATCGGCGCGAAGCGCAATTGGAAGTTCACCGCTGCGTGCAGCTTCCGGGCGCGGCAGATCTCGAGGATCGCGGTCGCCTCGGCAAGGTTGCTGCCCATCGGCTTCTGGATCAGCGCCACCGCGCCATCAGGCAAGAACTTCAGCACATCGGCATGACGCGACGGCGGGGTGGCAAGATCGAAGATCGCGCCCTCGACGGCAGCAGCTTCTTCGACCGAGCCAAAGGCCGTCACGCCCCATTGGCTGGCCAGCTTTTCAGCCCTGGCATGATCAGGATCATACAGCCCGGCTACTGGAAAGCCGGCCTTCCTGTAGGCCGGGAAATGCGCGTCGCCGACGATCGATCCGGCGCCGAAAGTGACGATCGGCCGGGGTTTTGAGGGTTTTGGCCAGGATTGAACGAGCAAGGCAGGGTCGAAACCGCCTTCAATCATGATGGAAGACCTCGTCCATCTCGGCCCACCACTCGCCCTCTTTGCGCGTCGCCAGCGGCTCCTGGCATGGCATGCAGACCGCCCACCATTCCTGCGTCTTCGGATCGGCCGCCATCTTCGCCATGTCGGCTTCGTAGTCGCTGCCGTGATATTCGAAAGTGCTGAACAGCAGGTTCTCCGGCCGCTTCAGGTAGATCGAATAATTCTTGATGTTGCAGGCGGAGATCATGGCCAGCACGTCGGGCCAGACGGCGGCATGGAGGCGGACATACTCATCGACCTTTTCCGGTTTCAGCCCCAGAATCATCCCCATCCGCTGCATATCAGTCTCCTATTTCGTGATCGCCGTGGTGAATTCGGCGATGCCCATGGCCTTGACCGCGTCCCAGTCCCAGTCGATGCCGATGCCCGGTTCGTCGGGCGCCAGCGCCTGGCCATCCTCGATGCGGAGGCGCTTGCCGGTCAACTGGTCGAGTTGCGGAATGTACTCGACATATCGGCCGTTCTGAACAGCGCAGGTCAGGCTGACATGCAGTTCCATCAGGAAATGCGGGCAGACCGGAATGTCGAAGGCCTCCGCCGCGTGCGCGATCTTGAGCCAGGGCGTGATGCCGCCGATGCGGCCGACATCGACCTGCACGATCGAGCAGGCGCCTTTCTGCATGTATTCGCGAAAATGGCGAATGGAGTAGAGCGACTCGCCGATCGCGATCGGCGTCGGCGTCGAGTTCGACAACCGCACATGTCCGTCAATATCGTCGGCCGGCAGCGGCTCCTCGATCCAGGCGAGGTCGAGTTCGCGCAACCTTGCGGCGCGCCGGATCGCCTCGTCGACCGAAAAACCCTGATTGGCGTCGGTCATGATCTCATAGCCGTCGCCGACCGCCTTGCGCACCGCCGACAGGCGGGCAAGATCCTCCGACCCGTGCGGCCTGCCGATTTTCACTTTCGAGCCGCGAAAGCCCTTCGCCTTGGCGGCTAGCGCATCGTCAACCAGCGCCTGCGTCTCGATGTGCAGCCAACCGCCTTCGGTCGTGTAGAGCGGGCAGCGATCCTTGGCACCGCCGGCCAGTTTCCACAGCGGCAGGTTCTGTTTCTTGGCCCGCAGATCCCATAGTGCCGTGTCGATCGCCGCGATCGCTATCGCGGTGATCGCGCCGATGGTTGTGGCATGCGTGGCGAATTCGAGATCGTGCCAGATCGCCTCGATCATGTCGGGGTCGCGGCCGATCAGGCGCGGCACCAGATGGTCGGACAACAGCCGCATCACCGACGAGCCGCCGGTGCCGATCGTGTAGCTGTAGCCGGTGCCGACCGCGCCGTCGGAATCGGTGATGGTGACGATCGGCGTTTCCTGGCTGACGAAGCTCTGGATCGCGTCGGTGCGTTTGACCTTGGGTACAAGGTCCACCATGCAAAGGTCGACTTTCTCGATTCTGGTCATGCCGATCAGCTCCGCAATGTCTTTCCGGTCTCAGTGGCAAACAGATGCGCCTGCGACATGTCGAGGCTCATGGCGACGCGCTCGCCCGGCCGGAGTGGCCTCGGGTTCAGCATGCGCGACACCCAGTCCGTACCGTTGAATTCGACGAACACCAGCGTCTCGTTGCCGAGCGGTTCGGTAACGGTGATCGGCAGTTCGATCTGGTGGACGTCTGCCGCGCCACCGGAACTGATGCCATGGCCGGTTGGATAGATGTCGTCCGGCCGTAGCCCGAACACAACCTTGTCGCCGGTCGTGACATTGGCCTTGAACTGAGCGGGCAGCGGCAGCTTTTCGCCGTTGGCGAAAACCATCTGGCCGTCATCGATCGTGGCCTCGTGCAAATTCATCGGCGGCGAACCGATGAAGCCGGCAACGAAGCGGGTTGCCGGCCGCCGAAAGACCTCGTCGGGCGTGCCGACCTGTTCGATATGGCCGTCGCGCATGATGACGATGCGATCGGCCAGCGTCATTGCTTCGACCTGGTCGTGGGTGACGTAGATCACCGTCGACTGCACCTTGGCATGCAGCTTCTTGATCTCGGTGCGCATCTGCGTGCGCAATTTGGCGTCGAGATTGGAAAGCGGCTCGTCGAACAGGAACACATCGGGATCGCGCACGATGGCGCGGCCCATGGCGACGCGCTGGCGCTGACCGCCGGACAGTTGTGAGGGGCGGCGATCCAGCAACGTGTCGAGGCCGAGGATGGCCGAGGCTTCGGCGACACGGCGGTCCATGTCTTCCTTGGCGGCACCGGCGATCTTCAGCGAGAAGCCGAGATTCTCGCGCACCGTCATGTGCGGATAGAGCGCGTACGACTGGAACACCATCGAGATGTTGCGCGAGCGTGGCGGCAAATCGTTGACGATGCGCCCGCCGATCTTGATCGAGCCGGCGCTGATCTCTTCCAGCCCGGCGATCATCCGCAGCGTCGTCGACTTGCCGCAGCCGGAGGGGCCGACCAGCGCGATGAACTCGCGGTCGGCGATGTCGAGATCGATGCCGTGCACGATCCCGACAGTGCCGTAGCGCTTGGTCAGCTTGGTGAGGGTAACGGTTGCCATGTATCAGCCTTTCACCGCGCCGGAGGTCAGGCCGCCGACAAGGTGTTTCTGGACGACGTAGGTGAGGGTGAGCGCCGGGATGATCATCACCACGGCCAGCGCGCACATGCCGCGCCAGTCGATGGTGAACTCGGCCGTGTAATCGAGCAGCCCGACCGGCAGCGTCTTGGCGCTCACCGAACGGGTCAGCTGCGAGGCCAGAGCGAACTCATTCCAGCAGGTCAGGAAGGCGAAGATCGCGGCCGACGCGATGCCCGGCCCGGCAAGCGGGAACTCGACCTGCCAGAACGCCTGCCAGCGCGTGCAGCCATCGATCTGCGCGGCCTCCGCGAGGTCCTTGGGCACCTGACGGAAGAAGCCGTCGATCAGCCAGATCGTGAACGGCACGTTGAGCGCGACATAGGCAAGGATAAGCCCGAAATGGGTGTCGATGATGCCAAGCCGCACATAGAGGAAAAACAGCGGCAGCGAGAGCGCAATGCCCGGCACGGTGCGCGTCAGCATCAGCCCGAGGAAGACGCTCGATTTGCCGCGGAAGCGGTAGCGCGCGAACGCATAGCCGCCGGCCATGCCGATGGCCACTGCAATGACCGTCGAGGTCACCGAGATGATCAACGAGTTGCGGAAATATTCGATCACTGGAATGCCGCCTTTGCCGATACCGCTGAACATGGCGACATAGGCGTCGAACGAAATCTCCTGCGGGATCCAGACCGGCGGCTTGGCCATGATCTCGACTGCCGGCCGCAGCGACGAGAGGACGATCCACAGGCCCGGCAGGCAGATCGTCAGCATCGCCAGGAACAGGCCAATGCGATAGACGATGCCCAGCAGCCGGCGCTTCAGGCGGGCGGAAGAATTCTCGTCCATCTTCACCACTCCGCACCAATCTGCGTGCGCGCCGCGGCGAGCTTGTTGAAGAAGTAGACGGTGAAGGCGATCGACAGCAGGATCGAGAAATAGGCCATGGCGTTGGCCATGCCCATGCGCCCGTCGCTGTAGGCGGTGCGGGCCACCAGGGTCCATAGCAGTTCGGTGCGGCCCGCCGGTCCGCCATCGGTCATGATCTTGACGATGTCGTAGGCGCGCGCCACGTCGAGCGAACGGATAGTCATGGCTATGTAGGCGAAAGGCATGACGAACGGCCACGTCACATAGCGGAATGTCTGCCACGGCGTGCAGCCGTCGACACGCGCCGCCTCGATCGGCTCCTTGGGCATGGCGAGCAGGCCGGCGAGGATCAGGATGGCGAAGATCGCCGTCGACGACCAGATCTCGGCGATCGAAATGGCGATGAAGGCGAGATGGCCCTCGATCAGCCACGGTATGGCGTCTTGCGTAATGCCGAGCGACTGCAGCGCATTGTTCACCAGGCCGATATTGTCGTTGAACATGAACTTGAACTGGAAGCCGACGAGGATCGGCGAGAACATCATCGGAAACATCATCAGCGTGCGCAGGATGCGCTGGCCGCGTGTCGCTTTCTCGACCAGCATGGCAAGCCCAAGGCCGAGCAGCATTTCGAGATTGAGCGCGATGGTCAGCAGCAGCACCGTGCGGCCGAACGCCCACCAGAAATCGGTATTGGACAGGATCGAAAGATAGTTCCGGATGCCGATGAAGACGTAGAACGTTTCGGGCCGCGTCAGGCGGAACGGCGTGAAGCTGGAGTAAAGGGACAACAGCAACGGCACAACGACAACCGCCGCCAGCACGATCATGGCCGGAAGCAGCAGCAGGAATGGCGCGGATGGCTTGAAGCCCTTCATCAGAATCCTTGAGGTGTTTGCATTTGGACGGCGGTGCGTGGGCCGGGGGCGATGGGTTAGCGCAAACCGCTGGCCGCGAAACGCGATCGCCTCCCCCATTTCCAATGGGGGAGGCAGCCCTGGGAGCCCGTTTCTAGAGCTTGCCGGCGTCCTGGAGGATTTGCGTCGCCTTGGCGGCCGCATCGTCCAGTGCCTGCTTCGACGTCTTGTCGCCGAGGATCGCCGCCTGCAATTCGGGATAGACGGCGTTCGAGATCTCGATCCATTCAGGCGTCTGCGGCACGGCAAAGGCGTGCTTGGCCTCTTCCTGGAAGGCGGTAAGAACCTCCTTCTTGTAAGGATCGTTTTCGGCCTGCTTCAAAACCCAGTTCCACACTGCGGTACGGGTCGGCAGCGGGCCGGCGGCGGCCTCGAGCTTCTGGCTGTCCTCGTTGGTCAGCCACCAAACCAAGGAAGCCGCGGCCTCCTTGTTGGGGCAGTTCTCGGTCACCGAGAAGCCATGGAAGCCGGACCAGCCGGTGCGCTTGCCGGACGAGCCCTTCGGCGCGACCTTGACGCCGACATTGCCGGCGACCTTGGATGACTTCGGATCGTTGAAGAAGCCAGCCCAGCCCGGCCAGTCCAGATTGATGGCGACGGTGCCGGAGGCAAAGCCCTGGCCGAGATCGTCCCAGAGGTAGTTGGTCGTGCCGGCCGGTACGGCCTTGGCCTTATAGAGGTTGACGAACCAGTCGAGCGCCCGGATGCCGGCCTCGGAGTTGAAGACCGGCTTGCCGTCCTTGTCGAGGTATTCGCCGCCCTCGGCGACCACCATCTCGTAGAAGCGACCGTTGATCGCCTCTTCCTTGCCGGCGAACTGCGTGCCGTAGAAATTGGGCGGGTTGGCGAAAAACTCAGCCTGGTCGGTGACTTCCTTCCAGGTATCCGGCGGCACCAGATCATAGCCGTATTTCGCCTTGAACTTGGTCTTGTTGTCGGCGTTCTCGTACAGGCTCTTCTGGTAGTAGAGCGCCGAAACGTCGAACTGCGCGCGCGGCAGCATCTCCAGCTTGCCGTCGATGGTTGCGGACGTGATCGTCGACGGCACGAAAGCGTCGATCTCTTCCTTGGGCAGCAATTTGCTGAGGTCGGTGTAAAGGCCCGTATATTGCGGCGCGAAGGACGAATGGTTCCAGCCGACGCACCAGTTGGTGCTACCCGAGGCGATGTCGGACTTGAGCTCCTTGTCGATGTCGAAGCCGTTCTTCTTGGTCAGGATGTTGACCTTGGCGCCGGTCGCCTTCTCCCATTCGGGAATGCGCTCGTAGAGCTTTTCATATTGCTGGCCGCCGATCAGCTTCACGTCGACGGTCACGCCTTCGAACTTGCCGGGCAGGTCGCCGGCAAGGGCAGCGCCCGCACCTGACGCGAGCAACAATGCACCGGCGCACACGCCGGACAGCAGTCTGTTCATTGGTATCCTCCCTTGGTGCCGCCTCTGCGGCGACCGCAACTCGTCTGATGACAAGAAGTGCTACATTCATATACAAACAAAACATTCATAGACACGTCAAGGCGAAATTTGTTTCCGCCGCGCACGTTCCTGCGTATATGAAGGGTGAAATTCACTGGAGGATGAGCCCATGGACGACAGCGAAGACGAGCGCTATCGCGCGCCGGCGCTCGACAAGGGGCTCGATATCCTTGAACTGCTGGCGGGCGTCGACGGCGGCCTGACCCAGGCCGAAATCGCCAAGAAACTCGACCGCAGTCCCAACGAATTCTATCGCATGCTCGACCGGCTGGTGCGGCGCGGCTACGTCACGCGCCTCGACGGCGACCGCTATTCGCTGACGCTCAAGCTGTTCGGTCTGGCACAGTTGCACGCGCCGGTACGGCGGCTGGTCTCCTATGCGACGCCGCTGATGCGTGAGCTTGCCGAGACATCGCAGCAGGCCAACCAACTCGTTGTTTTTGATCGAGGTTCTGCCGTCGTCATCGGCCAGCAAGAAGCACCGAACTACTGGGGCATATCGATCCGGGTCGGCTCCCATATCAGTTTGTTCGACACCGGATCGGGACATGTGCTGCTCGCCTTCCGCTCACCGGAAGAGCGCCAGATGATGATTTCCGAACACGTCCGCAGCACCGACAAGACGGCGCAATCGACCGAGTTCTTCACCCGTCTCGACCAGATACGCGACCGTGGCTACGAGATGATGGCCTCGATGCAGACAGCCGGCGTCTTCAACCTGTCCGCCCCGGTGCGCAGTTCCGACGGCAAGGCAATCGCCGCACTGTCGATTCCCTACATCACGGTGGTCAACGCGCCTTCCGCGCCCGACATCACCAGGACGATCGAACTGTTGCTGGCGACGTGTGAAAAGCTGTCGCACCTCGCTGGATCAGCAGTCGGCTCATCGGCATGAATTCTTATTTGAATGAAGAATTCCCCCGTGAGATGATTTAAAAAGCCAGAGGGAGGAGCGTCACCATGATCATCGATACCCATCTTCACCTGATCGATCGCTCGGCCCTGCGCTATCCCTGGCTCGCCGGCGTGCCGGCGCTCAACCGCGATTTCTCTTATGAAGACTACGCGACGGAGGCGCAGCGTGTCGGCGTCGGGCGTGTGCTGCATATGGAGGTCGATGTCGATGCGGCCGACATCGAAGCCGAGACCGCTCGTGTGGAAGGACTGTCACGGCAGTCCGGCAGCATGCTGGCCGGGGTGATCGCGTCCTGCCGCCCTGAGGAAGGGGACTTCGCGGCCTATCTCGAACGGCAGCGGGCAAACCCGTTCGTAAAAGGCTTTCGCCGCGTCCTCCATGTCGTGCCCGACGATCTCTCGGAAGGTGCGGTGTTTCGCGACAGCATAAAGCGGCTTGGCGGCACCGGCCTGACTTTCGACCTCGTCGTGCTGCCGCACCAGATCCCCAGGGCGATCGCGCTTGCCGACCTGGCGCCAGATGTGACGTTCGTCCTCGACCATTGCGGCGTCCCCGACATCAAGGGCGGCGCTGAGCATCCGTGGCGTGAACACATGAGCGAGATCGCCCGGCGCCAGAATGTGGTAGCCAAGATTTCCGGTGTCGTCGCCTATGCCGATCCGGGCAGCTGGACGGTCGAGACGCTGCGGCCATACGTCGAGCACACCGTCTATTCATTCGGCTGGGACCGCGTCGTCTGGGGCAGCGACTGGCCGGTCTGCACGCTAGGCGGCGGCCTGTCGACCTGGGTGGCGGCGACCCATGCATTGCTCTCGGGCTGCAGCATTGCCGAGCGCGACAGGCTGTTGTCCGGGAATGCCCGCAAGCTGTGGCGGCTCGACTGACTGGTCCTTTCAGATGGTGGTCGAGACGTGCCGTTCGCGGCCATAGAGCGAAACCAGCAGCACGATGACGAAGCCGAGCGCGGCCTGCACCGCTGCGGGCTGGAAGCCGAGGCCGATCAGCAGCGTGTTGATCTCGGTCAGCACTAGCACGCCGGCGATCGTGCCGAGATAGCTTCCCCGGCCGCCGACAAGTGCTGCGCCTCCTACGACGACCGCCGCGATGGTCTGGAACAGATAGGGCTGGCCGACATCGCCATAGGCCGAACCGGTGAAGCCGAGCAGAAGCACCCCTGCCACGGCGGCGAAGAAAGCGCTTGCCGCATAGGTGATGACCCACATGCGAACCGGGTCAATCAGCGCCAGCGGCGCCGCGCCCGGATTGCTGCCCAGCGCGTAAAGCCGGCGGCCATAAGGCGTTCGCTCCAGCACCAGCACGACGAGTGCGGCCAGCACGACCAGGCTCGGCACCAGCCACGGCACCGGCAGCGGTCCGGCCGATCCGCCGATCGAGACGAAGCTGGATACCGCTTGCGGTGCGGAGCCCGACGGGAAACCCGCGGTCCACAACAGCACAAGGCCTTGTACGACCATGCCGATGCCGAGCGTGACGATGAGCGGCTGGATGTCGAGGCTGCGCGAGATCAGTCCGTTCAGCCCGCCGATGACGAGCGCCAGCGCGCCGACGAGGCCGCAGACGAGGACAAAATTCCAGCCGTCGCCATAGAGCTGCGCCGCCACGACATTGGCAAAGCCGATGACGAAGGGGATCGACAGATCGATGCCGCCCATGATGACGACCAGCGTCTGCCCGATCGAGGCGACGGCAAGCAGCGAAGCGAGCACCAGCATGGCGCGTATCGCAAACGGCGCCGAATAGCCGGGAATGAGGAGCGTGCCGGCAAGGTGCAGAAGGGCGGCGACGCAGAAGGCGCCGACGACGCGGGCGTTGGTTGTGGCGAAGAGGTTTTGGCGCAAAAACATGTCAGCGTCTCCCCATGGCAAGACGTTCCTGCAGCGCTGTCAGCATCACGGCCAGCACCAGGATCGCGCCGTAGGCGATCTGCAGCACGAAGGTCGAGACGTTGAACGTCGTCAGCACGCTTTGCAGCAGGAAGATGTCGATGGCGCCAATGGCTGCACCGGCGACGCCGCCACGCCCGCCGGCCAGGCTGACGCCGCCGAGCGCTACGGCGGCGATGGCGATCAGCGTGTAGGTCGGCCCGATGTTAGGGTCGGCGGAGCCGATCAGCGCGGTCAGCATCAGCCCGGCGCATCCGCCCAGGATGCCGGTCATGACATAGGCGATGAAGCGCACGCGCGTGACATCGACACCGGCGGTGTAGGCGGCCCGATCGTCGCTGCCGACCGCCATCAACTGGTCGTAGTAAGGCGTGCGCCGCACCAGCCACCAAGCGATGAACATCAGTGCCAGCGGAAGCATCGAGAGCGGGCCGGACAAGGCCTTGAGCCAAGCCGGCGCCGGGCCGATCGGCGCCGGCAGGATCGTCAGCGTGACGCCGGCCAGGATCAGATAGGTGCCGAGCGTGGCGACGATCGGCTGGATGCGCACGATTGTCGCGAGAAAGCCGTTCGCAGCACCGACCAGCGCGCCGACGAGCAACGCCGCCGGAACGAGCACCAGGGGTGATGAGATGCCGGCGCCGAGGAACAGCACCTGGATCGCCAAAGCGTTGATGAAGCCCATCAATGGCCCGACCGAGATGTCGATGCCGCCACGCCCGGCGAGGATGACAGGCGTGGACGCAATGGCCGCACCGATCAAGGGCGCCGCCAATCCGACCAGCGCGCCCCAGGAACCCGGCTGGAACCGCCCGGGGCTGAGGATGAGATTGACCGCGAGCAGCACGACCAGCAGCACGACCGCGAAGCCGAAATTTCGCCCAAGGGACAGGAGGCGCGCAACAGGGTTCATGCCGCACGTCCGAACATGGCTGATATCACGCTGTCGGTGGTCAGCGCGTCGCCAGAGATCTCGGCCGCGACTTCATTCTCACGAAACACCAGCACGCGCTGGCACAGGAGAAGAATCTCCTCGATTTCACTGGATAGGATGACGAGCCCCATGCCGTCGGACGCCAGCCCGCGAAACACGTCGTAGAGCACATGCCGCGTCGCCACGTCGACGCCACGCGTCGGATCGTTGAGGAGCAGGATCGCGGGCTCCAGCGCCAGCGCCCGCGCCAGCAGCACCTTCTGCTGGTTGCCGCCCGACAAAGTGGTGATCGGCGCATCGGGCCGGGGTGCGGCGATCGAGAGTTTTTCGCGATAGAGGTCGTAGCGCGCCTTGCGTGCCGACGGGCTGATTAGCCCGAGCCGCGTGTCGCGCGACAAGGTCGAGACGGCGAAATTGTCGAGCACCGACTGTGTCGGGAAAATGCCGTTGGCGCGTCGGTCGCGCGGCAAATAGGCGATGCCGCTGGCGACAGCCTTGCGAAACCCGGTAATCTTTCGGGAGGCATCTGATGAACCGAGTTCGATCGAGCCGCCATGGGACTGTTCCAGGCCGGCAAGCATCTTGAGAAACAGCTCCTGGCCATGACCATCGAGACCGGCAAGCCCGACGATCTCACCCGGAGCGATGGCCTGCGTGATCGGGCTGGCGCCGGGCGCGATGACGAGTTCGCGAACGGCAAGACCACCAAAATCGAGAGCAGTGCGATCAGCCATGCGCCAATTCCGCAGCGGTACGTGGCGCCATCGCCTTGAGAAGTTCCGCCGGCGTGGAAGCGCCGCGCTCTTCGGTGCGCACGACGCTGCCGCCCCGCAGGATCGAGATGCGGTCCGAAAGCGACATCACCTCATCCATGCGGTGGGTGATGAACAGGATCAGGCAGCCTTCGCCGGCAAGCGCACGCATCAACGAAAAAACCGATTCGCGGTCGGCGAAGTCGAGCGCGGCGGTGACCTCGTCGAGGATCAGGATCTTTGGGTTGCGCACGATCGCGCGGGCGAGAACGACCAATTGCTGCGCGGCAAGCGGCAGCAGGCCGGCTGGCTTGTCGAGGGGGACGTCGGTGACCGCGAAGCGCTTCAGCGCGGCTTCCGCCCGGTCACGGCGCTCATGGCGGGGAACGGCACGTCGGACCAGTCCGTCGAGGCCGAGCAGGATGTTGTCGGTTACGCTGCGGTCCGGAGCGATCAGCACCTCCTGGAATACCGTGGCGAAGCCTTGCGCCTGGAAGGCCGATGGATTGGCGCCAGGGAATGGCTTGCCGTGCAGCAGGATCACGCCGCTGTCCGGCTGGACGATGCCGGACAGCAGCTTGACCATGGTGCTCTTGCCCGAACCGTTCTCGCCCAGAATGGTGTGGATGGTCCCCGCCCGGAACGCGATCGATGCGTCCGCGAGCGCGATCGTCTCGCCATAGCGTTTGGATATGGTTTTGATTTCAAGCATGTCACAATTCGATGCTGGCAGGCCGGCTCCGCGAAAGGAGCCGGCCTGCTGAGAGGCTAGTTCGCGCAGCGTTATTTTGCGCAGGCGTCGGGGACCTTCGAATAATCCCAGCCCTTGGTCGGCGCCGGGTTCGAGAAATAGGCGTCGAGCCATTCCTCCGGCATCGGATCTTTCGGCGGGATCGGGAAGATCGACACGGCATCGGTCGTCATGCAGTCCTTGTACCAGGCACCGAGATCGGCGGTGTGGACAGGCGGGATCGGGATCAGCAGCGTGTTCAGCTTCGGCTTCTGTCCGTCGAGCATGCGCTCGCCGACGCGGAACAGCGTTTGCGCGGTCCAGTGCGGCAGCACCGCATGGCCTTCGAAGCGGTACTTGTCGGGGTTGGCCTTCCAGTAGCCCAGCGCATCGCCGGTGATCGAGCCGGTGATCAATGGCGCCGGCCGGCCGGCTTCCGCGAAGGCTTCGGCAACGACACGGCTCTCGCTGCCTGTCGTCCACACCGCATCGATCGGCGCCGGGTTGGTGGCGATCGCCTGCAGCACCACTGTCTTGGTGACGTTGGCCGTCCAGTTGCCGTTGACGTTGCGCGAGATCTTCAGCTTCGGATTTTCGGCCAGCGCCTTGTCCGCGCCCTGGCGCTCCTGCACGACGATCGGGTGTCCCGCGATGCCTTCGACCAGAAGGATGCTGGCGCCGTCCGGCTGCGCCTTGCCGATCGCCGCCATCATGTCATAGCCCCAGCGCGCATAGTTGGAATCGACATTGATCGCGTTCGGGCTGGTCACCGAGCCGGCCGCCGTGATGAACGGAATGCCGGCCTTGGCGGCAGCGTCGATGGCGTCGTCAAGCGCCGTCGCCGAACCCGGGATCGAGGTGATGATCGAGCACTTCTTGTCGATGAAGGCGCGGATCTGGTTGATCTGCTGGCTGGCGTCATTGTTGGAGTCCGACACCTCGAAGCTGGAGACGGTGCCGTCGGCGATTAGCCCGTCGACAAGGCGCTTCAGTTCCTTGGTCACCGTGACCCGCCACGGATTGCCCTGATATGATTCCGAGTGGCACCATTTCCACGGCTTGGGCGGCGCGGTGAAATTGTCCCAGGCCGAGGGCAGCACCTTCTGGGGCGCGCCGTCATACTGCGCCTTGAGTTCGGTCGGCAGCCCGCCGATGACGCCTTGCACATCCTGGGCAAAGGCGGTCGTTGCAAGCGAGGCAAGCGCCGTTGCGGCCAGCAGGCCGCGGATCATTCCTGTCATTCTTGTTCTCCTCCGTTCGGTTGGTTCAGGCTCCTCCACCGGCAGCGCCGGACACCTGCGCCGGGAAACTCTCCCGAAACAGGCGATTGAGATCGGCAACGACCTGTCGGGCTTGATGCCGGGAGGTCATGCCGGAAAGGATGCGTTCGGACGCGGCCTGCTGGAACGGCATGTAGCCGTCATGGCGTGGCCGCACCCATGCGCCCTCCAGCGTCGCGCGCGTATCCCGATAGAAGTCGCCGGTCGCTTCATTGACGGCTTGATCTTCCCAGGCCGCTGCATGGCCGGGCTGGCCCCCGGCGGCGGCATAGGGGGCGCGCTGAACATCGCCGCTCGCGACCCAATAGGCGAAGTCGATCGCGGCATCCCTGGCTTTGGAAAAGGCTGAAACCGCTATGCCGGTGCCGCCAAGCGCCGAACCGACCGGGCCTCCGGAACCGATGACCGGAACATCGGCAAAGGCCAGCCGGTTCGCCCGAAAGCCATCCGTCGCATAGGACACGTAGCCATAGATCAGTGGCGCGCAGACGAACCTGGAACTGGCCTCCGCCATACGTTCGGAGACGGCAATCGGGTCCATCTCGAAACACGCGGGATCGACCAGCGCTGTGATCTCGCGCATTGCCTCGAAGACTTGGCTACCGATCTCCACATCGATCAGATCGTCGGATGAATCGGTCGTGCAGGCATGCCCGAGATTGCCGGCAAGCGTGTAGAAAACCATCAACACGTGAGGCGGCCGCAACGGCAGCAGCACGCGGTCTTGACGGGCGAGATCGAGCACCTCGCTCCAGCGCGCCGGCGCCGCACTGATCGCATCCGGCCGCCATGCCTGGACTTGGCTGGCCGCGTCGATCGGAAACGCCCACTGCCGCCCTTGCCAGTTGTAGCTCGGATAGGACTGGCCGACGCTGCCCGAGGCAAGGGCCGTGCGTTCCGCCCCGCGTCCGGCGACATCCAGCGGCTCCAGGCATCCTTCGGCCGTGATCTGGCCGACATGCGGATGGTCGATGACGATGAGATCATAGGCGCGCGCCAGTTCCTCGACCGGGAAGGATTCGAAGTCCTGAAGTGAGCGCTTGTCCCATTCGATCACGACGCCGGTCTTCTGCTGCCATAGCGACGAGCAGGCGACCATCGGATCGTAGCCACGCGGATGGCTCCAGGTCATGCCCTTGAGGATGGGCACGCTCACAGGCCGAACTCCGCGCGGATGGCAGCACTGTGCTCGCCGATGCGGGGCGCCGCCCGATCGACCTTGGCCCTTATGCCATCGACCCGGAGCGGCGAACTGGTGGTGAGGATCGACACATCGTCCTCGCGCGTCACAGTCTGCAGCATGTCGAGGGACTGGAACCCTTCGCTCGCCAGCATCTCCGGCCAGGTCAGCACTTTGGCGCACCAGATGTCGGCCGGCTCGAGGATATCAAGCCACTCATCGATGGTCTTGGTCGCGATCCGCTGCGCGATGATCGCCTTGATGTCGTCGCGCGCGGTGAACCAGGATGCCGGCTTGTCGCGATAGGGTGCGAGTTCGCTGAGCGACAGGAGATCGGCCAGCTTGGGGATCGGCGTCATGGCGATGGCGAGGTAGCCGTCCTTGGCCGGATAGACACCGTAAGGCGCCGACAGATAGGCATGCGCACTGCGGAAACTGGAGCGCCTGGGCAGCCGGCGGCCGTCATTGAGATGCGTGGTCAGCACCTCGAACTGGAAATCGACAAGCGCTTCCAGCAGGCTGGTTTCGATGTGGCTGCCCTGACCGGTGATACCGCGCCGCACCAGTGCGGCCAGAATGCCCTGCGCACAGGCCGCACCGGCCAGCATGTCGCCGATGGCGAGGCCGAATGGCACTGGCCCCTGGTCCTCGTCGCCGTTCAACCACATCACGCCGGAACGCGCCTGCGCCAGGAGATCCTGGCCCGGGCGTTTGACCCACGGGCCGTCCTCGCCATAGCCGCTGATCGAGGCATAGACCAGCCGCGGATTGACCTTGCGGACCGCTTCGTAGTCCAAGCCGAGCCGTTCGATGACGCCCGGCCGGAAATTCTGGATCAGCACGTCGGCCTTGGTCAGAAGGCCGCGCAGCGCCTCGAGGTCGGCCTCGTTCTTGAGGTCGATGGCAAGACTTTCCTTGGCCCGGTTGATGGCATGGAAGATGGTGGAATCGCCGCCGATCTCGGTGTCGCTGAGATAGAGCCGGCGCGACAGGTCGCCGCCATCCGGGCGCTCGATCTTGATGACGCGCGCGCCGAGATCGAGCAGCCTGAGCGAGCAATAAGGCCCGGACAGGAACTGGCTCATGTCGACGACGACGAGACCGGCGAGCGGCAATTCGGCTGCTGCCGGCATTCCTATTTCTCCGTCTTGCCGACGAAGTCGGCCGGGTTGCGGTACTTCACCGTCTGCAGGTGTTCGCAGTAGAGAACGAGTTCGCCTTCGCCCTTGAACACCTCGTAGCTGGCGCGGATCAGCCCCATCTCCTGGTAGCGGGGCTTCTTGTCGAGGTTGGAGCGGATCGAATAGATCGTGTCGCCAATGAAGACGGGTTTTATGAAGCGGAGCTTGTCGTAGCCATAGGAAAAGGCGTTGACGCAGTTGGTGGCGACCAGTCCCAGGCCAGCCGAGAAGACGAAGGCGCCGGCGATCAGCCGCTTGCCGAAAATGCCTTCGCTCTCGGCAAACATCTGGTCCTGCACATAGGGGTGGATGTCGAGCACCAGCGTGTTGAACAAATGGCTGTCGCCTTCGGCCATGGTCCGTCGCAACGAGCGGATCTTCTGCCCGACCGGCCAATCCTCATAGAACCAGTTTTCGGCGTTCCATACCGGCAGCGCGGCATGATCCGCCGGCATGTTCTTGGGATGCGTCGAGGCGACACCGACGGTGGATGCGAAATCGTTCATGACCGAATCCGCCAGTCCTGCCGAAGGGACCGCGCAACCATTTGAACACGCATCAAGGCGCCTGAATGCAAGACGTCTCCTCCCGTCAATCTTCTTTTGTAAATAGTATTTTCACATATGGGGTTGCGTTGCAAGCGTGAACAGGCGAAATTTTGGCTGCTCCCGCGCGCCGAAGCGCAGGCGGGCAGGGAGGAAATCATGCACAAGGATTGTCTGGTCTTTGTCGGCAGCCTGAACCGGGAGGCGCCGTATTTTCAGGGCGCTCGGGGCGTCGGCCTCAGCGTCTACAGCTTTGACGAGACGACGCTGGAAACCCGAAAGCTGGCTGAAGCCCATGACGTCGACAATCCAACCTTCTTCTCGGTGACGCCGGACGGTTCACACGTCTACGCCAATTCGGAAGTCTTCACCTGGCGCGAGGGAACTGTCTCCGCCTACAGCTTCGATCGTGCCTCGGGCGCGCTCACCTATCTGAACAAGCAGCCATCGCTGGGCAGCATCACCGCCCACAACACCATCACCCGCGACGGGACAAAACTGCTGGTCGCCAATTACGGCATGGGCGGGGGCGGCCCGGACCGCGCCGTGGCGGTTTATGGTTTCGAAAAGGACGGCGCGCTGACGGCCCCGCTGGCCAGCGTCTCGCATTCCGGCACCGGCCCGAATGCGGCACGACAGGAACGCTCGCACGCCCACAGTATTACCGAAACCATTGCCGGCGGGACAGCCATCGTCGCCGATCTCGGCATCGACCGGCTGGTGTCCTACCGGATCGAGCACGATGGCAACCTGACCAAGCTTGCGGAATCCGCTTTGCCGGCGGGCGCCGGTCCACGCCACCTCGCACTGCATCCGAACGGACGCTTCGTCTTCGTTATGAACGAGCTGGATTCGACCATCGTGGCGATGGCGCTGGACGAAGCCTCGGGCAAGCTCACGCTCATCGACGCCAAGCCGGCGGTGCCGGCCGAGGCGCGCGACAGCAACCATTGCGCCGACATCCAGATCTCGCCGGATGGCCGTTTTGTCTACGGCTCCAACCGTGGCCATGACAGCGTCGTCATCATGGCGGTCGACCAGCAGACGGGTTCGCTGAGCCTCGTCGGCTATATCTCTTGTGGTGGCGCGACGCCGCGCAATCTGGCGCTGACGCCGTCAGGCGGCCATCTGTTTTCCGCCAACCAGAACGCCGACCGCATCTCGATCTTCGCTCGCGACGCCGAGACCGGCATACTCAGCGACACCGGGCGCGCCATCGAGATCGGCACGCCGATGTGCGTCAAGATCGTGCGTTGAACGCCGACAACTGTGAAGCCTTGGACAAAATCGCCCTGGGCTCAAGCCTGTTGTATTGCCGAGAGCTTCCAGTTCGAGCCATTCTCACGCACGAATGTCCACAGCTCGGTCGTCTCTGTCGGATGATCATCGTCGCCCGCGACGACCTTGCCGCTGGCCCGTTCGCGCGTCACGTCACGAGACTCGTAGCGCAATGCGGCCGTGGCGTAGTCGCGCTCATCCTCACGCCAGCTTTCAGCGACGTCGGCCTGCAGCAACGTGATGTCCGTTACCTCGTTCCTGAGACCTTTCTGGGCATTGTCGGCCAGCTCTTCCGAGAGATAGGATACCATTTCGGGGGTAACAGCCCGGCGCAGAGCGGCATGGTCTTCGCGCCCGAATGCTTCCTGGACATCGGTCAACAGCTGCTGGAATGCGTCGAGGTCGGTCTGAGCCAGCGTGATCTCATCAGAACCGATGGCCGGAGAGCTTCCGCCCGAACCACCGCCAAAGCCGGGAATTGTGAAGGAGCCTGCAGTCTGCTGCCCTGCCGTTGCGCGGTTCTCAAATCTCGAAGCCTGGGCATTGCCGGCACCGGCGAGCGCTGGCGCAGGACCACGCGCCGATTGCGAGCGGAAGAAGCGGATAGCCAGCATGATCGCGCCACCGATGAGCAGGGCCTGAAGCAGGAAACCGAACATGCCGGCCAAGCCGCCGAAGCCTTGGCCGACGAGCAGGCCGATCAGGCCGCCGAGCAGCAGGCCCCGCATCATCGTTCCACCGAAACCGCTCATGAAGCCGGGCCTCTGCGGGCCTGCCTGCGGCTGCCGGGCCGCGTTGTTCACACCGGTGTTGGGCGTCATCGAACGCTCGACTGGAGCGGTCGGGGCCGGTGCGGTCCTGGTCGGCGGTGCCGATTGGAACGTGCGCATGCCACGACTGCCGAAACTGCCGCCGCGGCGCGCCTCGGCATGGTCTATCGCGACCATCGAAAACGCCAGGAACAGTCCTGCAAAGAGGGCTGCAAATCGGCTTGTACGGGAAGTCATCGGAGATGAACCTTTGTCTCTGCGGTTTCGGAAATTTTCAGCCGTCGCCGGGTGCCGGCGTTATACGGTCAATCGAACAACTCTTCGAAAAATGATTTCTTCCGCTTTGGATAGCGGTGGCCGTGGGAGCGGGAATAATCGTCGTCGCGGCCCTGGCCGTGTTGCGGCTGGGAGAACGCTGCCGGCTGTGGCTGCGGCGCGGGCGCCGCTTCCCTGCCGGAACGCTCGATGATCTTGTCGAGTTCTCCCCGATCAAGCCAGACGCCGCGGCACTGCGGACAGTAGTCGATTTCGATACCCTGGCGTTCGCTCATCACGAGCGCAACGCGGCAGGAGGGGCAAGTCATGCCAAGGAGAGAAGGAGATGTCATACGGCGCTCCAAACCAAAAAAGAAGGAACCCGCTCGACCGAAAAGGATGAAAACGGGCCCGTTACAGCGGTCCGACATCACAGTCGCCAAAAGCGACAGTCAGAGGGGCCCGGCCCGCAGGGGACAATTAGGAATGCAGCGCCGCGCCTTCAAGGGGCGATATTGCCCGCAAGAGTGATTTGTTCGCCATCTCTGCTCAGACCGTGACCACGATTTCAAATCGTCACCACGATTTCAGATCGTCACCACGATTTCAGATCGTCACCACGATCTTGCCGAACTGCTCGTTCGACTCCAGGTGGCGATGCGCCTCGACGATTTGGTCGAACGCGAAGGTCCTATCGATGATCGGCTTTAGAGTCCCGGTCTCGAGTCCTGCGAGGATGAAAGCCTTGGCGGCCTCCAGTTTCGCCGGGTTGCCGGTGATCTCGTGGACGAGATAGCCGCGCAGCGTCAGCGTCTTGGCCAGCACGGCGAATAGCGGAAACGGTGTCGGCGCGTGGCTCAGTCCGCCATATTCGATGAGGATGCCGCTATGCGACATGGCCGCCGTCAGCGGCTCGAAGATCGGGCCGCCGACCGCATCGAACACGACGCGCACGCCTCGCGGCCCGGCGATCTGGTTCAACCGCGCCGCCAGATCTTCCTCCGTCGAGGCCACGACTTCGGCCGCACCGGCCTCGAGCAGCGCCCGCATCTTCGCCGATGTTCGCGTCACCGCAATCGTCGTCGCGCCCACAATGTTGGCGATCTGGATCGCGGCAAGCCCGACACTGCTCGACGCCGCGGTGATCACCACGTGGTCTCCGCTGTGCAGCCCGGCGATATCGATCAGCGCGCCATAGGCGGTGAGGTACTGCATCCAGACCGCCGCTGCCGTTTGCCAGTCGAGCGACGGCGGGTGCTTGACGATAAGTTCCGCGGGATAAGTGGCAAGCTCGCCATAGGCCGGCCAGCGGATCATCGATTGCGGCGGGATGACACTGACGCTGTCGCCCGGCGCGAAATCCTTCACGCCGTCGCCTATAGCCTCGATAACACCCGCCGCCTCGAGGCCAAGCCCGGAGGGCAGCGTCGGCGTCTCGATATAGGCACCCGCGCGCAGCAGCGCCTCGGCGCGGTTGAGGCCGAGCGCCTTGACGCGGATTTGAACTTCGCCCGGACCCGGTGGGGGAAGCTCGGCATCCTCGATGCGCAGAACCTCAGGGCCGCCATGCTGGTGAAAGCGAACCACACGTGTCATTCGGGATACTCCAAATCAACTGGACCGAATGAGCTATGCAGCTAGGCTGCCTGGGGATAAATGGCTGTAAGAGAAGAACAGTAGAAACCAGGAGTTCCGAATATGGATCGGCTCGAAAGCATGGCTGTGTTCGTCAAGGCCGTCGATCTCGGCTCGTTCGCGGCAGCAGCGGTCGCCCTGGACGTCTCGGGACCGATGGTTGGCAAGCATGTCCGGTCTCTCGAAGAACGGCTTGGCGTTCGCCTGCTCAACCGGACCACACGCCGGCAGAACCTGACCGATTTCGGCCGCGCTTACTATGAACGCTGTCGGGTGGTGCTGGCCGAGGCCGACGCCGCAGATGCGCTCGCCGCCGACCAGTTTTCGGAGCCACGCGGAAAACTGCGCGTCACCATGCCGGCGCATTTCGGTCGCCACTGCGTGACGCCCGTGCTGCTGAAACTCGCCCGGCAATATCCGATGCTGGAACTCGATCTATCTCTCAGCGATCGCTTCGCCGATCTTGCCGAGGATGGCTACGATCTCGCCATTCGGACCGGTGCTCTGGGCGACAAAGCGGGGGTGATCGCACGCCGCGTCGCGCGCCAGGACATGGTCGTCTGCGCCGCACCTTCCTATCTTAGAATTCATGGCGAACCGCGACAGATCGAGGATCTCGCCGACCATCAGGCAATTGTCTACCGCCGGCTCGGCCAGATCATTCAGCCCTGGCTATTTGCGCGAGAGGGGCAACCGGTGCAGGAGATCATACCGACCGGCCGTCTGCGGCTCGACGATCTCGATGCCATCGCTGACGCGGCTGCCGACGGCATGGGCCTTGCCTGGTTGCCCTGGTGGCTGGTGCGCGAGCGCATTGAAGCCGGCGTTCTGCTGGCGCTGTTGCCGGATCAGCCGAGATATCTCTACGACTGCTACGCCCTTTGGCTGCAGACGCCGCATCTACCGCTGAAGGTGCGGCTGGCCGTCGATGCGCTGGCGGCTGCCTTACCGAAGTCGATGGCCTAACCGCAGCGTCGCAGTCGCTCTCAGTTGAGATCGCGCGGATACTCCTTGACCTCGTTGCGGTCGACGATCAGCTCATCGCCATCATGGGCGGTGATGTGGGTCTCGATCCGCCAGACGTCGCGCAGCGCGCGCACCGTCGCCTTCACTGAAAGGCGCACCTGCCAGTCGCCGCGACCATAGGACTTGTCCCATTTGCAGGTGCCGACCGCCGAGTTCGGATCGTCGGGGTGGATGGTGAACCGGTCGACATGCCTCGCCGCAACGGTCATCTGCGTATGTGGATGCCGCACCGTGCCGCCATCATTGACGACCTGGTAGACGGTCTCGCCGGTGACCTGGTCCGTCGACACCGAGCGCTGGAAGCCGTCGCCCTTGGCCAGCACCTCCTGCTCCATCGGCGCGGCGCTTTCCGGAGTCAGGAAAACCCCCAGTGTGTCGTCCAGCTTCTGCTGCGCGCGCACCGGCAGGATCAGCCGGCTGTCGCCGCAATGGATCGACAACGTCGCCTGCTCGGCCGTCGGGAAGACGATCGGCCAATGCGATGTCGCCAGCGCCAGCCGGATACGCTCGCCGACCTCGAAACGTTGCCCGCAGCAGCGCAGCTTGATGCGCACCGTTTCCGCCTGGCCAGGCACCATCGGCTCGATGTCCAGATCATCGTTGCGATGGCTCAGATTGAGGATGCCGTAGCTGATACGCGAGGCGGCACCTTCAGGAAATACCTGCGACAGCGTGGCGGACAGAAGGGCGACGGGCTTGTCGGAGGAGAGCTTGACCTCGAATTCGGGGAAGCCAAGAATCTCGACCGCTTCGGTCAACGGCGCCGTCTCGAAGATCAGGGCATTGCCTTCTTCCATGCGCTGGTCGACCGGCAAGGTCGGCATCACGCCATAGCCGCACCAGGCGCCGGATGACAGGCCGGCCGTCTGTGGCGATGAAACCTCCAGGATCGCGTTTGCGCCCTTGGCTTCGCTCAGCACATGCGGCGCAAGGTTCAGCACCTTTTCGCCGGCGCCGGGTCCCGGCCACGCCGGTTCCGCCACCCAGCGGCCGGGCCGCTCGTCATAGATCGCCGCCGGCCGTGCGGGATCCTGAATCCAGGCGCGCAGCATCGGCTCGTCGGCAATGCCGGTGTCGATGCCCTTGAGATATTGATCCCACCAGCGCAGGCACTCCTGCAGGAAGCCGATACGCGGTCCGGGCATGGCGAAGTGCGGATATTTGTGGCCCCAGGGTCCGATCAGGCCCTTGCGAGGACCGCTCAGTTTTTCCAGCATCCGGAAGATCGGATTGGGATAGCCGTCGGCCCAGCCGCCGACGGCATAGACCGGGATCTCGACATCGGAATAATCCTCGCAGATCGAACCGTGCTTGTAGAAATCATCGCGGCGCTGGTGTTCGAACCAGTCCTGCATCCAGATGCCGTTGCCGTTCAGTCGTTGCTCCCAAAGACCGCGCCAGCGGTCGCCGACAACAAGCGGATCCGGTGGCGTCATGGCGATGGCCCAAGCGGTGGTTCCCCACATCAGATTGTCGCACATCATCGCGCCGCCGAGATAATGCACGTCATCATTATAGCGGTCGTCGGTCGAGCACAGCGAGACGACGGCTTTCAGCGCTGGCGGGCGGCGGGCGGCGACCTGCAGCCCGTTGAAGCCGCCCCAGCTGATGCCGATCATGCCGACACTACCCGAGCACCAGGATTGCCGGGCCAGCCATTCGATGACCGCCAGGCAGTCATCCTGCTCCTGCTTCAGATACTCACCCTTGCACAGCCCCTCGCTGTCGCCCGAGCCGCGCATATCGACCCGCACGCCGGCATAGCCGTGACCGGCGAAATAGGGATGCGTCAGCGCATCGCGCTCCACCGTTCCGTCACGCTTGCGATATGGCAGATATTCGAGGATCGCCGGCACCGGATCGGCCTCCGCGTCTTCCGGCAACCAGATGCGTGCGGCCAGCTTGACGCCGTCCGGCATCGGAATCCACAAATTCTCGATCTCGCGGACTTTGCGCGGGAAATCGGTGACGACGCGGATATCTTGCATGGCGGCTCCTCTCAACGCCCCGGCCGACACTTGCGCCGGTGGCGATCCTTATGTGTTCAGCGGGAAATGGCAGGTCAGACGGCTGTCGCCAACTGCGACCGGGACGGGGACATCCACCGCGCAGCGGCCCTGGGCCTGCGGACAGCGTGTGTGAAATTCGCAGCCTGAAGGGCGCGCCAACAAGGACGGAACGTCAGCCGGCAGCGTGATGCGCTGATGCACCCTGTCGGGATCGGGCTCTGGATTGGCCGAGAGAAGGGCCGCCGTATAGGGATGATGCGGCGCGCGGAAGATCGCTTCGGTTTCGCCCTGTTCGATGAAGCGTCCGAGATACATCACCGCCATGCGGTCGGCGATCTGGCGCACGACATGCAGATTGTGGGTGATGATCAGCATCGACAGGCCCATGCGGTCGCGCAGGTCGTTGAGCAGGTTCAGCACCTCTCCCTGCACCGAGACGTCGAGGCCGGCTGTCGGCTCGTCGGCGACGACCAGAACCGGGTCCAGCGCGATCGCCCGCGCCACACCGACACGGCGCGCCTGGCCGCCGGAAAGCTGGTGCGGGTAGCGGTCGGCGAAATCGCGCGGCAGCCCGACCAGTGCAAGAAGTCGTGTGACTTCGGCGTTGAGATCGCGATCCGACAGTCCGTGGATGACGAAAGGCTCCGACAGCAGCGACCGCACGCTGAGCCGTGGTGACAGCGATCCGACCGGATCCTGGAACATCATCGGCATGCGCCGCCGCACCGGTTTCATGGCGGCGTTGGACAGGCCTTGCAGTTCCTGCCCTTCAAACAGGATCGTGCCCGCTTTCACCGGCTGAAGACCGTTGAGCGTGCGCGCCAGCGTCGTCTTGCCCGAGCCGGATTCGCCGACCAGCGCGAAGGTGCTGCCTCGTTGAAGCGTGAAGCTGACACCGGACACCGCTTCGATCTCGGTGGCCCGCCCCGCGAGCCTGGCGGACAGGCCGCCAACCCGGAACGAGACGCGCAAATCGCTGACGCGGAGCAGGTCGTCGGAGCTCATGCGTTCATCGCTCCCAAGGGAATGTCCGCATGCCAGCAGCGGGCGATGTGAGACCCACCGAGGATTGCGCTGGGAGGCGTCGCCAGGCATTGGGCGTCGGCGCGATCGCAGCGCGGCTGGAAGACGCAGCCGCTCGGGCGGCGGCGCAGGTCCGGCAAGGTCCCGGCGATGGTCGGCAGGCGGGCAACCCGCTGCGACAGCCGGGCCGGATCGCAGGCCAGCAGCTTCTGCGTGTAGGGATGTCGGGCGTCGTGGAATATCTCGCGGGTCGTGCCGCTCTCCACCACCTCACCGGCATACATCACGATCATCTCGTCGCAGAGTTCGGCAATCACGCCCAGATGATGCGAGATGAACAGCACCGAGCAGCCGATGTCGCGCTGCAGATCCTTGAGCAGTTCGATAGTGGCCACCTCCAGCGTGGCATCGAGCGCAGTCGTCGGCTCGTCGGCGATCAGCAGCGCCGGTTCCATCATCAGCGCCATGGCGATGGCGATGCGCTGCTTCATGCCGCCGGAGAATTCGTGCGGAAACTGCGTCAGCCGGCTTTCCGGATCGGGAATGCGAACCTTGCGCAGCATTGCGACCGAACGCGCATCCTTGTCCCGCTTCGACAGACCGGAGCGATACTGGATGTCGCGCATCTGCCGCCCCACCGAAAGCACCGGGTTGAGCGCGCCCATCGGATCCTGGAAAACGGTGGCGATCCTTTGGCCGCGCAAGCCGCGCATCGCGGTCGGGCCGAGCCGGGCAAGGTCCTTGTCGCCCTCGAAGATGATCTCGCCCGATGTGATTTCACCATTGTCGGCGAGCAGGCCGAGAATGGCGTTGATGAGCGTCGATTTCCCGCAGCCGGATTCGCCGACCACGCCGACGCTTTGGTTGGCCGGCACGGAAAAGCTCACCTGCTTCAGCGCCTCCAGTCGCCCACTCTCGGTGTGGAAGGCGACGCTCAGATTCTTGACCTCGAGAACCGTCATGAGCGCCCCTTCAGCCGGGGATCGAAGAGGTCGCGCAGCGTCTCGCCGAAGAAGGTGAAACCGAGTGTCGTCAGCACGATCGGCAGGCCGCCGGCAATCACGATCCAGTAGGAATCGCGAATGTTGGCGAAGCCGTCATTGAGGATCGCGCCCCAGCTCGGCGTCGGCGGCCGCACGCCGAGCCCGAGGAAGCTCATGCCGGCCTCGATCGCCACCACCACGGGAATGTCCATCGATATCAAGATCAGGATCGGGCCGATGATGTTGGGCAGGATGTGGACGCGCAGGATGCGGCCCGCACTGGCGCCCATCGAGCGCGCCGCCATGACATGTTCGGCTGATTTGAGCACCAGCGTCTGGGTTCTGATGATGCGGGCATAGCCCGGCACATTGACCAGCATCACCACCAGCACCACCGCGTAGAGCGAGGGGCCGAACAGGGTGACCAGCGTTAGCGCCAGCATGACGGTGGGAAAGCTCTTCACGGCGTCGAAGATAAGCAGCAGCACATTGTCGAGCCAGCGCGGCCCATAGCCTGCGATCAGCCCCAGCACGACGCCGACAACCAGCGACACCGCTGTCGCGCCCAGCGCGATCAAAAGCGCGACGCGCCCGCCATAGAGCACCCGGGTGAGAAGATCGCGGCCGAGATGGTCGGTGCCGAGCAGATGCAGGAGGCTAGGCGAAGCGAAACGTTCGGCCGGCGATATCTTGCTCGGCGCATAGCTGGTCAGGCCGCTGGCGAACACCGCCGACAGCACCACCACCGTCACCAGCGTCAGGCCGATGGCGCCCAGCGGTTCGCGCATGATGCGGCGCACGGTGCGCCATATCATGCCGAGACGGAAGCTGCGGGACGGCAGCTCAGTTGAAACTTGATCTGACACGGGGATCCAATAGGCCGACCAGGAAGTCGGCCGCTACGTTGACGAGGACGAAGAAGACCGTGGTAACCAGCACGGCTCCGGAGACGATTGGATAGTTGCGCACCGAGATCGCCTCATAGACCAGCTTGCCGATGCCGGGACGGGCGAAGACGATTTCGGCGAAGACGGAAGACGACAGCATGTGGCCGATGCCGACGCCGAGCAAGGTGATGGTCGGCAGCACGGCGATGCGCAGCGCATAGGTGTAGACGATCCGGTGCTCGGTCAGGCCGAAGGCGCGCGCCGTGCGGATATGGCTGGCCTCCAGCGTATCCAGCATCGAGGCCCGCACCATGCGCGAGATATAGCCGATCCAGCCAAGGCCGACCGCCAGAGACGGCAGGATGAGGTGCTGAAGCCGGCTGGCGAGGTCGCCCGGTTCGCCGGCGCCGATCGCCGGAAGCCATTGCAGGGCGACCGCAAACACCAGCAGCGAATAGATGGCGACGACGAAGGATGGCACGGCGATCATCGCCACCGACAGGACCCCGATCACCTGGTCGACAAAGCCGCCGCGCCGCACCGCTGCGATGCAGCCAAGCGGGATGCCCAGCGCCACCGACCACGTGATGCCGCCGACCACCAGCGCCAGCGTGAACGGAAGCTGTTCCATCACCACGTCCAGAACTGGCCGGTTCGACAGAACCTCGGTGCCGAGATCGCCATGCAAGGCAGAGCCGTAGAAGTTCACGAATTGCCGCCAGACAGGTTGATCCAAGCCCATACGCTCGCGTAGCGCCTCCTTCATCTCCGGCGTCGCGCGTGGCCCCAGCGCGACGGAGGCCGGGTCTCCGGGAATGAGGTAGACCATGGCGAACATCATCATCATGGCGACGCTGATGATGATGGCGCCAAGCCACAGACGCTTGAGGGCGTAGCGGATCATTTTCGGTACCTGTCGGATGGTCTTTGGCCGGGGCGAGCCCCGCCCGCCGATATCATGCCGGTTTGAAGTCGGTGAACACGGGTTCGCCGTTCGGCTTCAGGCCGGCCACAAGCGTGTCTCGATTCATGATGCCGGTGACCTCATGCGTCAGGAAAACGTAATTGCCGTTCTCCTCCATCAGGTCCTGCAGCTTCTTGTAGATGACATCGCGTTTTGCAGGATCGAGTTCGACCATGCCTTCAGCGTTGAGCTTGTCGAATTCCTCGCTGGAAAAACGCTCCCAGTTCCAGACGCCGATCTGGTCGCGCGTGAACCAAGCGGTCGCCCAGCTCGGGTCCGGCTGCATGGAGAAGCGGCTGATGATCATCTGCAGCTTCTTGTAGTAGTCGCCTTCCTTGGCGCCAAGCGTCCAGAAGGTGCCGCTGTCGTTCTGCTTGATCTCCACAGTGAGACCGACATCCTGCAGGTTCGACTGCACGACCTGCGCCGCGGTCAGCCGCTCGGTCTTGTTGAGGATGTCGAGCGTGATCGTGGTGCCGGCCAGCCCCTCCTTGGCGATCATGTCGCGGGCGCGGTCCGGATCGAAATCGAAGAGGTTCTTCTCGCGATGGCCAGGCAGACCGGGCGCGATGATGCCGGTGGCCGTGGCGGCCGCACCGAAATAGGCTGCGTCGACCACCGCCTTGCGATCCACCGCGTACTGAACCGCGCGGCGCATGTTCGGATTGTTGAAGGGAGCGACATCCTGGTTCATGCCGAGCCAGACAAAGGCCAGCGAAGGCTTCTCGACGACGGTCGTCTTTGGCGGCGGTGTCTGCTTCAGGCGCGAGATCGAGGAGACCGCGGTCCAGGTGTAATCGAGGTCACCCGCCTCATAGCCGAGTTCGGCGGTCTTCTCGTCCTCGATCGGATGGATGTGGATTTCCGCGAAGGCGCCTTGCTCGTACTTCCAGTCGGGATTGCGCACCAGCACGGTGCGCTGCTTGGGCAGCCATTCCTTCAGGATGTAGGGGCCCGACTGGGCCACCGGCTTGACGCCCATCTTGCCACCGAGTTCGGTGATGGCGCGCTTCGACAGGATGGTGCCGGACGGCGTCGGCAAGGTCGACGTCCATAGCGGCGCGAAGGCCTGCTTCAGATGGATCAGGCCGGACAGCTTGTCCTTGACCTCGACCTCCTTGAGCGTCGCCCAGTCGCCGGAATAGGGGCTCTTGTTGGCGGGATCGGCGATGCGTTCGATCGAAAACTTGACGTCTTCGGCCGTCATCTGGCCGTAGCCATCGGTGAAGCCGATATTGTCGCGCAGCTGGAAGGAGACGGTCAGCGGATCGAGCTGCTTGATCGTTTCCGCCGCCATGGGCCGCCAGCTCCAGCTATCGCCCGGCGTGGTGACGACGAGGCCGGCGAAGATGACGCTGGTGATGTCGCCTTCAGGCGCCGCCAGCCGGAAGCAAGGGTCGAGCGTCTGGATGTCGGCGTAGGATCGCACCTTGAGGATCGGCCCGTCGCTCGACCAGGAAACTTTTGGATTGACCATTGAGGCGAGGCCGAAAGCGCCGGCTCCGGCGAGCAAGCTGCGGCGCGAAATCCTGGTGTCGGCTAGAATGGACATGCTCTACCCCTCTGCTGTTTTCGTTGTCTTGTTTTTCAGGCCGCGGGCCATTCTCCAAGCCGGGCCGAATGTACCGGTCCGCTAAAACTGCTAATAATAGACATCTATGTCTAGCGAAAATTTTGCCGGCATGTCCGAATCTTGGATACGGACGATCTTGCGGGAAATCTTGATATCCGATCCGACCCCGCCGCTGCGTCGGCATGGGCAAGCGGCTAAGCGCGAAATGTGATCGCGCACACGGTGCGGCCTGGCCCGCCATTCGGTGGGGCCTGGATCAAGAGCTGGAGCGGAGACGCGCTCTCCGCTACCTTCACTTCCAGATTTCAGCCGCCAGGCGCACGAAATTGCCACCCAGGACATCGCGCACCGTCTGCTCGGACTGTCCGCGGCGGAGAAGAACCTCGGTCAGTTCGCGCATCTGACCTGGAGCCGAGTAGGTAGTCGCCCCCTCTGGATATTCGCTCTTGGGCCAGAATTGCGGGTTGTCGGAAATGATGCGGTCGATGCCTTTGACATCAACCGGAAAGGCGTAGTCCAGCCCGATGCCGACATGATTTGGGCCAGCCAGGTCGACGAGATATTCGATGTGGTCAGCCAGCCTGTCCGAGTCCGTCCGCCCTTCTCCCAGGAAACGATTGAGCCCGACGATCGCGACGATGCCGCCGGTGCGCGCGCAGGCCTTTATCTGCTCGTCGGTGATGTTGCGGCCATGGCCGCACAGGGCCTTGGCGTTGGAGTGCGAGAAGATGACAGGGCGGTTCGAGTATTCCATCACCTCCATCGAGGTGCGGTAGCCGGTGTGGGTGACGTCGACGAACATGCCGAGACGGTTCATCTCGTCGATGACCTCGCGGCCGAACGCCGTCAGGCTGGTCTCGACATCGTGGCAACCGCCGCCGGCGAGGTTGTTCCTGTTATAGGCGAACAGGATCTGGCGCACGCCCAGATGGTGATAGAACTCCACCATCTCGATGCGGCCGTCGAGTGCGTTCATGCCCTCGATGTCGAAGGTGATCGCCAGTTTGCCCTCGAGCTTGGCCTTGCGGATTTCCGCGACGGAGGAGACCAGCGTGTAGTGCTCGGGATTGGCAAGGATCCAGTGACGGAAATTTGCGAGCGTCCGCACTGTCTGCTCCCAGGGCAACAGGTCGAAGCCGACATCGATCGACAGATAGTCGATGCCGGCGTCGCGCCAGATCTGCAGATTGTTCAGGTCCGCAGCCGGATCCGGCATGAAGCCGGAATGCGCGTCCCATATGATTTCACTGTCGAAAATGGCCTTGGCGGCAGTCGAAACGCTCACTTTTTTCCTCGCTCTCTCGGCAACACCAACAACGGAAGGCCAGATCAAGCGGCGTTCCGGACGTGTCATCCAGATGCAGTGCGCATCAAGTATCAGGCCACAGACACATGTGTCTAGACAGCTCCGAACGGGCCTGTATGGTCGCCGTCGCTGCATGTCGCTCCGACCGGACCATCGGCAAAAGGGAGAACAAAGATGAGCTCAAACGGAAGCCATGGCGGGAGCGATAGCAGGCATATCGCCGTGATCGGCGGCGGCATTATCGGCTGCAGCGCGGCTTTCCATTTGCTGCGGTCCGGCGTGCGCCGGGTGACGGTCATCGATGCGGGTCAGCCGGGTGCCGCGACCACCAGCGCCGGCGCGGGCTTCGTCTCCCATTGGTCCGCCGGCATGATCCCGCTCGGTGAAGAAGGCCTTCAACTGCAGCAATATGGCCTCGATTTCTATCGCAGGCTGCACGAGGTCGGCGTCGAGATCGGTTATCGGCCGAACGGCACCTTGATCATGGCGCTGACCGAGGACGGGCGCGAGCGTTTCGTCCGACCGGTGCTGGACTCACCCTATGCCCCACCGGAAATGCAGGATTTGAACGCCGCGCAGATTGGCCAGAAGATGCAGGGCCTCATCGATCCGGCGCGGGTCCATTCGGCCGCCTACAATCCGCATGGCATCCAGCTCGACACCAAGCTGGCGATGGGGGTACTGACCGGCCAGATCAGCGAGCTCGGCGGTGTTTTTCGCAGCGGCACACGCGTGACGGCCGTCCATGATGCAGGCGATCGGGTGACCATCGAGACCGATCAGGGCAGCCTTGAGGCTGACGGCGTGATCGTTGCCGCCGGCGCCTGGAACAACCAGGTCATATCAGGCCTCGGCTGGAAGTTGCCGCTGCTGCGCGTCGTCGCAACGCGCATCGTCACCGACGATCGTGGGCTGCCGTCGACCATTCCCACGGTCCAGTGCCGCGAATTGCGGCTGTGGCTGCGCGAAACATTCGGCGCGGTCATGTGGGGGACCGGCCGGCATTACAAACCTCTCTACAAGACCGACGACAACGAGATCGAACCTGGCCAGCCGCACAATATCGAGCTGATGCGGGAGACATCCGAGCAGGAGCTTGCCGAGCTGCAGACTGTGTTCCCGCCGCTGCGCGGTTCGACGATCGCGAACTGGGCGCAAGGCGTGCCGTGCTACACGCCCGACAACGGCCTTGTCGTCGGCAAGGTGCCCGGCAGCGACAATGTCGTGGTCGTCGGCGGCGACAATGAGAGCGGCGTCACCCATGGACCGGGTCTTGGCCGGCTCTCCTGCGAACTGGTCCTCGGGCAGACCCCGTTCGTTTCCGCCGAGCGGTTCCGTGTCGATCGCTACGCCTCCGATGCCTTCAAGTCGGAGGCCGAGATCGAGGCCGCCATGCCGGCCTGGGGCGCGCGTCATGAAGCGTCGCGGTTTGGTCGCGAGGCCTGATCTGTTAGCTGTCGCCGACGCTGGCCTGCAGCGCCTGCGCCACCGCCCTGACCACCGGGCCGGCATTCTTCCTCATGACGATGTGGAAGGAGCCGGCGTGGCGACGCGAGGCCTTCGTCAGCCGAACGAGCTGGCCGCGGCGCAGATGCTCGTCGGCAAACCCCGCCCAGGCGAGCGCAGCTCCGCGCCCGGCGATGGTTTCGTGGATCATCGACATGTAGCTGGTGAACCGAGGCCCATCGAGTTTCCGCTCGGTTCCGATCCATGACTGCCAACTGTCGATCGCGCCGGGCGGCGTCACCTGGTGCAGCAGCGGTACCGCCAGGAAAGCCTCGGGGTCCTCCGAGGCGAGCCCCGGGTAACGCGCCAGGAACGCCGGTGCGCAGACCGGAAACCATTCGCCGTCGAGCAGTTTTTCGGTCACGAATTCGGACCATTGCCCGGCTTCGCCGAAACGGATCGACAATGCCACCTCGGGTTGGTCGAAATCCCGGTAGTCGGTGGATGTCTGCAAAAGCACCCGGCCATCGGCCACCTGCGATGTGATGAGACCGAAGCGCGGCATCAGCCATGCCTGCGCGAAATCGTGGCTGCAGCCGACCACGAATGTATCGCTGTCGTGCGCGGTCAAATCCTCGACCGCTTGCCTGATGGTGCCAAGACCCTCGCGGATCGCTTCGGCCAACGTGTTGCCGGCCCCGGTGACGGCGACGCGGTTGCCCTTGCGCGTGAACAGCTCGACCGACAACTGGCGCTCGAGATTGGCGACATGCCGGCTGACCGCCGATTGTGCGATGTTGAGCTCCTGCGCGGCCAGCGTCAGCCCGCCATGCCTGGCGGCAGCCTCGAAGACGACCATGGCGTTCAGCAGGGGAAGCGATGTCTTGAGGGTTTTCACGATCCGAACCTGCATTCATGCCTTTTCGATATGGAGGTCTATTATTTCTGTATTTGCCGCATGCCTTTCCGCATCGCACACTCTATCGAAAAATCATCCTAACGCCAGCGAGCAGAAAGGTGTTTGCCGTGCAGGCCTACACACCGAATAGCCAGCCTATCGACAGAAGCGAGACCGTCAGGCTGATCGACCGGCAACGTCCGGACTGGTCGCTGGAACAGGCCTTTTATGCCGACCCTGCGATCTTCGCGCTGGAGCGTGACTTGTGGTTTCCGCGTCAATGGATGCTTGTCGCCCATGCCAGTGAGGTGCCTGAAAGGGGCCGCTACATCGTGCGTCAGCTGTTCGACGAGGAGATCATCATCGTGCGCTTCGGCGATGGCGAGGACGACATCGCGGCCTACTACAATGTCTGCACCCATCGCGGCTCGCGGCTCTGCGCCAAGGATGGTCGCGGCAAGCTTCTGGTCTGCCCCTATCATGCCTGGTCGTTCAGGCTGACCGGTGAATTGCAGTCGCGGCAGGATCTGCCGGCAAGCGTCGATCCGGAAGCGCTGGGACTGCACCGCGTGCCCTGCCAGAGTTTCGGCGGCCTCGTCTTCTGCGGCCTCGATGGCAATTCGTTGCCCGACATCCAGCCCGTCGCGGACGGGCTGACCGGCGGCTTGCGCGAAAACGGCCTCGACCGCGCACGCATCGTCGCGCGCAAGAATTACCTGACCAAGGCGAACTGGAAGCTGGTGCTCGAGAATTTCCTCGAATGCTATCACTGCCGGCCGGCTCATCCCGAATATTACCGCGTCAATGGCCATGTCAAAGTGACCGCGACCCGCGATGCCGACAAGGCGGTCGAGTGGCAGAACGAAATCGAGGCCTGGCACAGCGTCATCGGCGATGCCGAATTCCACAAGGGTGCGTGGCAGGCTGGCGACCTCGACACGATGCCGTTTGCCATGCACCGCAAGCCGATCGGCTCCGGCCGCAACACGCTGTCCAATACGGGTGAGGGTGTCTCGTGCCTGATGGGCGGCCGTCACGCCTATGATGGCGGCGAAAGCGGCTTTCGCCTCGGACGCCTGTCGTTTGCAAGTGCTGCCAATGATTATGTCACGCTGTTCCAGATGATACCGCGCAACGCCATGGAAACAGACGTCATCCTGACCTGGCTCGTCGACAAGGATGCCGATAACGACGTCGACGCCGATGCGATCAGTTGGATGTGGGACGTCACCACGGTGCAGGACAAGAAGATCACCGAAGACAATGCCGACGGCATCATGTCCCGTGCCTACCGGCCGGGGCCCTACACGCCGCTGGAAAGCCAGACCTCGTTCTTCGTGCAGACCTATCTGTCGGAACTGCGTTCGCTAATCACCGGCACGCGCGGCGCGACCGTCAGCCAGTGGTCCGCGCCGAAGGAACTTTTCGCATCGCCGAAGGCGGCGAGTTGCAACACGCGGCTCTGACCCGTGGCCGAAGATGCCTCTTTGAGGCGTCGCATTCCGATGCCATATGAAGGTGGCCGACGGAATGTTGCGGGAGAGACAGTTTATGACCAAAGGTTCGGACTTGTTCGTCGCGGCCCTCGAGAACGAAGGGGTCGAACGGATTTTCGGCATTCCCGGCGAAGAAAATCTCGATATCGTCGAATCCATCCGCCGCTCCTCGATCCAGCTGATCCTGACCCGCCACGAGCAAGCAGCCGCTTTCATGGCCGCCACCTATGGCAGGCTCACCGGCAAGGCAGGTGTGTGCATCACCACGCTTGGCCCAGGCGCGCTCAATCTTTCGACCGGTTCGGCCTATGCGCTGCTCGGCGCGATGCCGATGATCATGATCACCGGCCAGAAGGGCATCCTGTCATCCCGGCAGGCGCGCTTCCAGATCGTCGACATCGTCGCGGCGATGAAGCCGCTGACCAAGCTGTCGCGCCAGATCGTCTCGCCGAAGATGATCCCCTCGCTGGTGCGCGAAGCTTTCCGTGTCGCCCAGGAAGAACGTCCCGGCCCCGTACATCTGGAACTGCCGGAAGACATTGCGGCGGCCGAGTGTGAGCCGATCGCACTGGTGCCGACGCACCCGGTCGAACTGCCGCTGGCCAGCCCGGGTGCGCTTGATCGCGCCGCCCTTATGATCACGGAAGCCAGGCGCCCGCTGCTGATGTTCGGCGCGGCGGCGTCGCGTCCGCGCGTGACCCCCGATGTCGCGCAGTTCGTGCTGCGGACGCAAATTCCCTATTTCACCACGCAGATGGGCAAGGGAACCGTGCCCGGCGGCACGGAGCTCTATATGGGAACGGCAGCCCTTTCGGAGCGCGACTACGTGCACGAGGCCATCGAGCAGGCCGATCTGATCATCACCATCGGTCACGACACCGTGGAGAAGCCGCCCTTCATCATGGGAGCGAAGGGGCCGAGGGTCATTCATGTCGGCTACCAATCAGCCGATGTCGAGCAGGTCTATTTCCCGCAAGCCGAAATCGTCGGCGACCTCGGCCCTTCGCTGGCGCTGCTGGCCGACCGCATCGAGGGCAAGATCCCCAACGCGCAGGTCCTGCTGCCGCTGCGCGAAGGCATTCTGAGCCGGATCGCCGCGCGCGCCACCGAAGATCGCTTCACGCCGCAGCGCATCGTGCACGACGTGCGCGCCGTGATGCCGGCCGACGGGATTCTCGCCCTCGACAACGGCATGTACAAGATCTGGTTTGCGCGCAACTACCGGACGCGCATGGCAAACACGATCCTGCTCGACAATGCGCTGGCCACCATGGGCGCGGGCTTGCCGTCGGCGATGATGGCGGCACTGCTCTATCCGCAGCGCCGTGTCATGGCCATCTGTGGCGATGGCGGGTTCATGATGAACAGCCAGGAACTGGAAACCGCCGTCAGGCTCAAGCTCAACCTGGTCGTCCTGCTGCTCGAGGACCACGCCTACGGCATGATCCGCTGGAAGCAGGCGGTCGATGCGTTCCCGGATTTCGGCATGACTTTCGGCAATCCCGATTTCGTCAAGTATGCCGAGGCCTATGGCGCCAAGGGGACCAGGGTTGCGGAGATCACCGACTTGCGGCCGGTGCTGGAACAGGCCTTCACCGGCGGCGGCGTGCATCTCGTCGTCGTGCCCATCGACTATTCCGAAAACACCAGGGTGCTTGTCGACGAACTGCGCGAGCGGCTGCCAGCGCCGCAGACGCCCTGACGGCAGCGACAAACCGCCGTCAGGATTGCTTGGGCGGAAGACCCTACACCTTGCAGTAAGGCGTCACCGGCTCGATGGTGCCGAAGTCCTTAGCGATCTCGTAGCCGATGCCGTCGGCCGCCGCCTTGCCTACATAGGAATGGCACAGCGTGTGGTTGTTGGTGGCGTCGACACGGATCTTGCCTTGCGGTGCGTCGAACTCGATCGACGGCAGCGCGGCCAGCACATCATCGTCCTTCAACGATCCAGCCTTCTCGGCGGCCAGCGCATAGAGATGCAGGCCGTTGTAGCCGGCCTCGCCGATGCCGTTGACCATCTTCTCCTGACCGAATTTCTCGCGGAAGCTCGAGATGAACTTCTTGTTGACCGGGTTGTCCAGCGCCATCCAGTAGGGTTGCGGTGCATAGGTGCCGGCCGCCACGCCGGGCGGCAGCGCGTCCTTGTTGAAGACCTCGTCGAGCGGGGCGATCAGCGGCTGCTTGATGTCGAAGCTGCGATACTGCTTGAGCTGGGTGACGGCGTCGTTGCCGACCACCATCGACCAGACGACATCGGGCTTCAGTGACTTGATCTTCTGGAAGGCCGGGCCGAAATCGGTGGTGCCGAACGGATAGTAGTCGGCGCCGATGATCTTGCCGCCGGCCTTCTCATAGGCCGCCGTGATCGCCTCGGTCATCTTCTGCGGCCAGGCATAGTCCGAAGCCATGACATAGATCGTCTTGCCGAGGTTCTCGGCCACCCATGGCATCATTGGGTCGACCTGCTGCATCGGGATCGGGCCGGTGGCGACGAAGTAGCGGTTGCATTCGCCGCCTTCGAAATTGGTCGGGTAGAAGAACAGCTTCTTGGCCTTCGAGGTGACCGACAGCGTGGCGCTGCGCTCGGGCGAAATGATCGTGCCCATGATCACGTCGACCTTGTCTTCGTTAATGAGCTTGCGCGCCTTGTCGATGGAGCCCTTGGTCGTGGTCTGGTTGTCCTCGATGATGAGCTCGACCTGGCGTCCGCCAATGCCGTTGGCGGCGTTGAGTTCGGCGGCGGCCAGCTTGTAGCAATTGAGCAGCGTCTCGCCGAGAATCGCCTGCAGCCCGGTGATCGGGATCGACAGGCCGACCTTGACGGTGTCGGCGGCGCGCAGGATCGACGGCGCGCCGACGATGGCGAAGGCGGCCGCGGCGCCGCCGGATTTCAAGACAGTTCTTCTGCTTATCATTGTTGTGTTCCCTTCCAGTCCCAGGCGCGCCCCATGCACGCCTTACAAGTCAACAAGTTCCCAGGCGCGCTTCACGCGCGCTCTATAGGGCCAACAGGTCCTTCAGCAGGGTCTCGTCGGCGAAGGTCTCAGGCGCACCTTCGTGGACGATCCTGCCCTTCTCCATCACCAGGCAGCGGTCCGATGCCTTGAGAACGAGATCGAGATTCTGCTCGACAAGAATGATCGCGATGCCGCGCTCGCGGGCGATGCGCGGCACCAGTTCGGCGATCGACTGCACGATGTTCGGCTGGATGCCTTCCGAGGGTTCGTCGAGCAGCAGCACCGATGGCAGGCCGCAGAGTGCGCGGCCGATCGCCAGCATCTGCTGCTGGCCGCCCGAAAGCGTGCCGGCGACCTGCGCTTCGCGTTCGCGCAGGATTGGAAAATAGCCGAAGATGTCGGCCGGAATGCCGCCGTCGCCACGGTCCTTGGCGGCGCGGGTGCCGACCTCCAGGTTTTGCCGCACCGTCAGCTGGTTGAAGATCCCGCGCCCCTGCGGCACATGCGCGATGCCCGCCCGCGCACGGCGGAAAGCTGGCGCGTTCGTGAGGTCTTTATCACCGAGAACCACCGCGCCTCCGCTCGCCCGCAAGCCGCCGGCGATGACGCGCAGCAGCGTCGTCTTGCCGGCGCCGTTGCGGCCAAGCAGGCCGACGACTTCGCCGGACGCGACACTGAGGTCGATGCCGTTCAGCACCGGGAGCAGGCCGTAGCCGGCCGACACCGCCATCGTTCGCAGCATGATCAGCGCCTCCCCAGATAGACATCGCGGACCATCTCGTCGGTCTCGATGTCATGGAAAGGACCGCTGCGCAGCCGGCGTCCCTGATGCAGCACCAACGTCTCGCAGTTCAGCGCCCGCACGAAGCGGATGTCGTGCTCGACGGCAACGATCGAGAACTCGCCCTTGAGGCGCAGCAGCATCTGCGCCGTCGCCAGCGTCTCCTGCGGCGTCATGCCGGCAGTGGGTTCATCGAGCAACAGCAGGCGCGGCTCTATCGCCAACGCCATCCCGATCTCCAGCCATTGCTTCTGGCCATGCGCGAGCTCGCCGGCCAGCGTGGCGGCACGGTTACCGAGCGCGACCAGTTCCAAGAGTTCACCAACCGGGCGCACTGGCGAAGGCGCGCCCCAGCGCGCGACCTTCAGATTGTCCTCCACCGAGAGGTTCGGGAAGACCGAAGGAATCTGGAATTTGCGGGCGATGCCGAGCCGGGCGATGCGATGCAGCGGCAGTCCGGCAATGTCGTGGCCGAGGAAGCGCACGCTGCCGCTGGTCGGACGCAGCGTGCCGGTCAGCACGTTGAGGAAAGTGCTCTTGCCAGCGCCGTTCGGCCCGATGATGCAGCAAAGCTCCTTGTCTCGTACGGTGAGGTTCAGAGCCTCCAGCGCCTGCAGTCCGCCAAAGCGGATACCGACATTTTCAGCCTGCAGCAGGATGTCGCTCATTGCGCGCGCCTCCTGCCCTTGAACAGGCCTTTCAGCCGCGCGTAGATCGACAGGATGCCATCCGGCAGGACGAAGACGATGATGACGAAGACACAGCCGAGGAGAAGGGGCCACAGGCTCGGGTTGAAGCTGCTGATCGTCTGCTGCGCGCGCTGAATAAAGATGGCGCCCAGTACTGGCCCAAGCAGCGTGCCGCGTCCGCCGACCGCCACCCAGACGATAACTTCCGTCGACAGAAGCAGCCCGGACAGATCGGGTGCCACCAGCCCTGCCATGCAGACATAGAGGGCGCCGGCAAGGCCGGCGATCGCCGCCGACAGGACGAAAGTGACAAGCAGCCGCAACGGCGCATTGTGGCCGAGCGCGGCCGCCCGGATTTCATTGTCTTGAATGGCGGTCAGCACCGTGCCCCAGCGGCCACGGCTGATCGACCAGAGCGCCAGCACCGTCATGGCGACGATGGCCGAGACGAAGATGTAGCTGGGCAGATCCTGGCTGAGATCGACGTGCAGCCCGCCAAGATCGAACTCGATCGGCGGGATGCCGATCAGGCCGCTGTCGCCGCCGGTAACCGAGCTCCAGGAGACCGCGGCCTGCTGGCAGATGACGCCCATGGCCAGCGTGACGATGGTGAAATAGCTGCCACGGATGCCGCCGAAGAACAGGAAGTAGCCGATGATGGCGGCGACGAAGGCCGCACCCGCCACCGCACCCATGATGCCGAGTAAGCTTCCAAAGGGGATGGCATCATTGAGTGTGACCAGCGCCATGATGTAGCCGCCGATGCCGAAAAAGGCGGCGTGGCCGAAACACAGGATTCCGGTGCGGCCCCAGAAGAAGTCGAGGCTCGCCGCGAACAGGCCGAAGATCAGCGCGTCGCGGATCACCGTCAGCTGATAGCCGCCGGCAAAGAACGGATAGATGATCGCGAGCGCCACGCAGGTGGCGAAGATCAGCAGCCAGTTGCGATCACGGGCGATCATCGCGACGCTCCGTTGAACAGACCGTTGGGCCGCAGACGGACAGCGACGATGGCAGCCAGCAGCACGATCGCCTGCGCCAGCGACGGCGAGATCTGATAATTGAGGATGCTGGTCAGCCCGCCGACAAAGACGCTGCCGGCGACAAGGCCGCCAATCGAGCCGACGCCACCGACGATGACGACGAAGAAGGCGTTGGCGAGATAGTTCACCCCCATCTGCGGCAGCACGATCGCCAGTGGCGCGACCAGTCCGCCGGCAAGCCCGGCGATGGCCGCGCCGAAGGTGAAGGCAATGGCGTAGGTACGCCGCGTGTTGATGCCGACGCCCTCGGCCATCTCGCGGTTCTGGATGACGGTTCGGATATCGAGGCCGAAGGGCGTCCGGCTGATCAGCAGGATGACGCCGAGCAAGGTCAGCATGGCGATGCCGATCAGGATCAGCCGGTAGGCCGGATAGACGGTGAAGACGAGATCGAGCGTGCCCTCGATCGGCGGCGTCACCGGCTTGGCGCCGAGGCCGAAGGTCAGTTCCAGCCCTTGCTGCAGGATCAGGCTGACGCCCCAGGTGGCGAGCACGGTCGAGACAGGCCTGGAATAGAGATGGCGGATGATGGCGAATTCGAGGATACAGCCGACCACCGCGCCGGCGATGGGCGCGGCGGCCAGGCCCAGCCAGAAAGAGCCGCCTATGCTCTGGACGAAATAGACAGCGAAGGCGCCGACGGTGACGAACTCGCCATGCGCCAAATTGGTGACGTTCATCAGCCCGAAGCTGATCGCCAGCCCGAGCCCGACCAGCATCAGGATGCTGATCAGCGTCAGCGCGTTGAGCAGCGTGGTGATGAGAAAATCCATCGCGTCAGGCCGCGCTTGCGAGACGTTGGCGCAGGCCGGCGAGCAGCCCCTCCGCGGCATCGATCGCAGCAGCCTGGTGTGGCTGCAGATCCTGCCCAGCCCACTCGTCGATATGGTCCGACAGCGGATCGACCACTTCGGTACGGTGATTGGCCAGCGTCTCGATGACGGCATGGCCGCAGAACGGCACATAGCCTTCGGAGTAGCCGCCTTCATGGGTCATCATCAGGCGCCCTTGCGAAGTTTCGGCGGCCAGCGCCACCATGCGCGCGGCGAGCCGCCTGAAGCATTCGCTGTTGAGCATCATGCGGCCGAGCGGATCGAAGCCGGACGCATCGAAGCCGGACGCGACGATGACGAGGTCCGGCCTGTAGGCGCGCAGCGCCGGCGCGACGACGCGGTCGAAGGTCGCTTCATAGGCGCCGGTGCCGCTGCCGGCCGGCAGCGGGATGTTGATGTTGTAGCCTTCGCCGGCATCTTTGCCGTTGTCGGCCAGCGCACCACGCCCGGTCGGGTAGAGATTGTCCTGATGCAGGGAAATGGTCAGCACCGACGGGTCGGAATAAAACACCGTCTCGGTGCCGTTGCCGTGATGCACATCCCAGTCGACTATCGCCGCGCGCCCGAGCAGGCCTTCATGCTGCAGCCGGCGGACAGCAACGCCGATGTTGGAGAACAGGCAGTTACCCATCGCCTGGTCGGGTTCGGCATGATGCCCCGGCGGCCGCGCCAACGCGTAGGCATTGTCGACGCGGCCGGTCAGCACCGCGCGCATGGCGGCATAGGTGGTGCCGGCAGACAGCAGCGCGATGTCGAAGCTGTTGAGACCGATCGGCGCCTGTGGTCCGGCGAAACCGGAGCCACGCTCGCTCAGCATGCGGATATCGTCGACATGGCGTTGCGTGTGCACGCGCAGCAGGTCTTCGACCGAGACCGGCTCGGGGATGATCGGGACGAGATGGCGCGACAGGCCGCTGACCTGGATCAAATTGTTCAGCCGGCGCTTCGAGCCGGGCGATTCCAGATGGCGGCCGGGTTCCACGAAACGGCCGGGCGGCATCATGTCGGCGCTGGGGCCGGTGTCGTGCCACATCAGCTGTTCGTGAAAAACGTAGCCTGTCGCCATCCGCAGCGTCCTCTGAAAACCAGGTGACGCTAGCAGGCTAACGATTACGTGGCCCGACCCGAAAGAGGGGCTGTGCCAGATGTTTATGCCCCTCCTTTCGGAGGGGTATGGGCGCCTGCGGACCCTTGCGCGGCGCGCACGGCCTGGACCCGGTTGGTCACCGCGAGCTTGCCGAAAATGTTCTTCAGATGCCACTTCACCGTGGTTTCGCTCACCGACAGCGCAAGGGCGATATCGCGATTGGACATGCCCTCGGCGAGATAGCGCAGCAGTTCGGCCTCGCGCTGGGTGAGCTGTTCCTTCTCAGCGGCTGGTGCGGCCAGCTTGCGCGTCGCCACGGGCATCGCCTGCGCGGCATCGATGATGCGTGCTGCATAGGCTGACAGCGCGGGATCGGTCTTTGCCTGAGCCGCACGCAGCCGCATCAACCCTTCGACGACAGACCTTCCCTCGTCGACGAAGGAACGGATGAAGCCTGACGGCTGGGCAAGACGTAGTGCTTCGAGGAGATTGCGGTCTGCCTCGCGTTGGTCGTGGGCAGCGCTGGCAGCCTTGGCGTCCAGGATCAGCGCCAATATATGGCGGCGCATGCGCCCGCTGTCTCTCGTGCGCTCCAGCAGCGCGTCGAAAATCCGCGCGGCATCGGCATAGGATTTCTCGGCCGTCAGCAGGCGGCCTTCGGCGAAGAACTCGAACTCGTTGGCTGTGGTGATGGCCATCGAAGCCTCGGTCCCTTCGCCGCGATGCTCGGTCAGCAGCGCGCGCGCCTCGACATTGCGGTTCTGGTCGAGCAGCACACGTATGCGGTCATGCACGATCATCGATGCCAGGCGGCGATAGACGGTGCCGCGCACGCGTTGATAGATGCGCTCAAGCATATCCAGTGCCGCTTCGGTGCGGCCGGTCAGCTGCAGCACGCGGGCATAGGTCGGCACGCTGGCCAAGGGATAGACGATGACCGCCGCGCCTTCGATCTGCGGTCCGAGATTCTCGACCAGCGTCAACGCCTCGCCCGACGCATTGGTCTCGTAGGCGAGTTCGGCAAGCAGCGTTCCGGCTAGGGCTTCGGCATAGGAGTTTGCACCGATCCGCGCCCTGGCCTCGATGATGGCGTTGCGCAGCAGCCGCTCTGCGGCGGGCAGGCGGCCCGCCGAACGCTCGATCACGGCCATGTAGCAATTGGCGATGGTGACGCCGAGCAGGCTGCCGCTTCGCTCGTGCGCCCGTCGTGCCGCGTCGATGGCGGCGCGGGCACCTTCGAGGTCGCCCAGCGCATAGAGGTTGTAGCCTATGACGTTGGCGGTCGCGCCCTCCATGAACCAGGCATCGGGCGCAATGACGCGCAGGGCCGCAAGGGCTGTGTCGCGCGCCTGATCGAACTGCTCCAGCGTGCTGTGCACGGCAGCGGCGAGGACCACGAGCTCGGCCTTTATCGTCGTGCCGGTCATGGTGCCCGGGTCACTGCCGTCGGCCGGTCCGGCCTCGACCAGCTTGCGCGCGTTGCTAAGCGTCTGCTGCGCAATCTCGGGTTGGCTGCTGTGCACCGCCAGCCACAGCACGACGAGTTGCAGCCGGATGCGCTGGTCAATCAGCGTCCTCGGCAGCAGCGCAAGCAACTGACGCACATAGAGGAGCTGGCACTGGGCGATGAGGTCGAGCGCATTGTTCTCGACGAACACCGCCGCGCGGGCATGGTCGCCGGCGGCCAACGCGTGCCCGATCGCCTCTGTCAGCATCCTGCGTTCGCCGAACCATTCGGCGGCCGCCAGATGCAGCGGCGCGATCATCTCCGGTTCGCGCCGCTCCATTTCGCGGCTGAGGAAATCGCGGAACAGATGATGGTAGCGGAACCAGCGCCGTTCTTCGTCGAGCGGCACCAGGAACAGGTTGCGCGTCTCGATCTCGGTAATCGCCGCCTCGGCATCGGCCGTCCGCATCACCGCTCGGCAGGCCTCGGCACTGAAGCGTTCGAAGATCGAACTGTAGAGCAGGAATTTTGCGATTGCCGGCGGCAGTTCCAGGAACACTTCGCCCATCAGGAAGTCGGCGACGTTTCGGTTGGCGCCGGTGAAGTTGCCGATGACGGTTTCGGGTGCATGTGCGGCACTCAGCGACAGCGAGGCCAGTTGCAGGCCGGCGGCCCATCCTTCGGTGCGCGAGCACAGGGTTTCCACCGCACCGCTGCTGACGCTCAAGCCCAGCTTGTCGTTGAAGAAGGCTTCCGCTTCTGACGAGGCGAAGCGCAGATCGTCCGGGCCGATTTCGAAGACGTCGCCAAGCACCCGGAGCTTGCCGAGCTGCAGGTCGGGCAGGCTGCGCGAGCCGATGACGAAGGCGACGTTTGCCGGCGCCTGCCGGGTCAGACGCTCCATGAACCGCTTCACCGCCGGCGCCTCGATGGCGTGGTAATCGTCGAAGAACAGGGTGATGTCGGCCTGGCGCGCCGCCAGACCCGCCACAAGTGCCGAGAGCACGACATCGAGCTGGGGGATCGGGCTCGACTGGAAGGCAAGATCGAGTTCCGCCGGACTCTGGACCAGTTGGCGCAGCGCGCCCACCAGATGCGACAGGAAGGCGCCCTCGTCATTGTCCGTCGCTTCGCAAGACAGCCAAGCGGTCAGCCGACCGTGGCGCGCGACTTCCGCGGCCCATTGCGCCATCGTCGTCGATTTACCAAAGCCGGCGGGCGCGGCGAACAGCACGATGCGCGTGTCGATATGGCGCTCCAGCGTCGACAGGATGGTCTCGCGGCGAACCCATCGGCGATGGTGCGGCGACGCTTGGCTGACGGATTGCGGGGCTGTTCTCATCTAGGTCCGCGCAACTTGTCGCTTTTCCGGGGAAAGCGCGGCTCCCTTGCCATTGCTCCACTCCGTTTCGATCAGCGGAATCTGCGGTGCGGCATCGCGCGGCAAGGTTCCCTTGATCCGGGGATCGTCGACGATCTCAAATCCGGTCGCGAAGGGCACGAACCCGCAGGCACTGTAGAACCCGATGACAGTGTGATGATCGAAGCTGCTTGTATGCAGCCAGATGCGGCTCGGGTTGAGACACCATGCGAGGCCCAGTGCCCCGGCCATCAGCCGTTTGCCGAAACCCCTGCCGGTCAGGAACGGGAACAGGCCAAAATAGATGATCTCGATCTCGCTGCTGTCGGCGACGAAGAATTCGACCATACCGAGATGGGCGCCGGTCTCGTCATGGCCGTAGTAGAGATGCTGGCGCGGGTCGGCGAAATGCTCGGTGATTTCGGCATCGGACATTTCGGAAACACGGTCCCAAAGCCAGGGCGCGCCGATCTCGAGGAAGATCGCCCGATAGGAAGCGCAGTCGGGCGTCGTGATCCGTGTCATGGCCAAGGGGTGCGCGAGATCGGGCTGCGGCGAGCGCGCCTCCATCCACGTCACCGCATTGGCAAGCTTGCCCGCCGGCAGGCGATGGTAGCCAATGGCGAGATCGGTGATTTCGGCCGGCATCGTGTCTTCGGTGATCAACGCATTCCTCGTCATGTCTTCCAGAGATAGCAGTATCGGCATGCTGCATCCGATGCCAACTCCCCAAGACCATGGCAGCATCGAACGGCAAGTCCTGGACTGAAAGTTTGGCGCGTACGCCTCTTGCATTTCACAGGAATGGCATATGAGATATGATACACCACCCAGAAGAAAGTGAAATATGATGCCTGAGCGGATTGCGGATGAGGCCATTCTGAGCGCGGTCGATGACGGCTTCGCCCGACAGGTCGCGTTTCTGCAAGACCTCGTGCGGTTTCCATCCCATCGTGGCGAGGAACACGCTGCGCAGTCGTTCATGGCGTCCGCCTACGAGGCGGATGGCTACGCGGTCGACATGTGGCGCGTCGATGTCGATGCGATTCGCGACTTGCCCGGTTTTTCACCTGTGGCGGTTTCCTATGATGATGCCTTCAATGTCGTTGCCACGCACACTCCGAGCACCGCGACCGGCCGCTCGCTGATCCTCAACGGCCATATCGATGTCGTGCCGACCGGACCGCTCGACCGCTGGGTGCGCGATCCCTACGATCCGGTGGTCCAGGACGGCTGGATGCAGGGCCGCGGCGCCGGCGACATGAAGGCCGGCCTGTCCGCCTGTCTCTATGCGCTGACCGCCTTGCGCAGCCTTGGCTATCAGCCGGCCGCGAACGTTTACCTGCAGTCGGTGGTCGAGGAAGAGTGCACCGGCAATGGTGCGCTTGCCTGCCTGCAGCGCGGCTACCGCGCCGACGCCGCCTTCATTCCCGAACCGCTGGAGCCGAAGCTGATGCGGGCACAGGTCGGGCCGATCTGGTTCCGGGTCGAGGTCGACGGCGATCCGCAGCACGCGTCGGGTGCATTCTCGGCCGGCGCCAATGCCATCGAAAAGGCCTTCGTCATCATCCAGGCGCTGAAGCAGCTCGAAATCGTCTGGAATGCGCGCAAGGTCGACGACAAGCATTTCCATGATCACCCGCACCCGATCCGCTTCAATCTCGGCAAGATCGAAGGGGGCGAATGGACATCGAGCGTTCCGGCGCGATGTGTCTTCGAGATGCGCGTCGCCACCTATCCCGGCCAGAGGCTCGAAGACGCGAGAGCCGAGCTCGAGGCCTGTATCGCCGAAGCGGCGCGTGCCGATCCGTTCCTGGCCAATCGTCCGCCGAGCCTCACCTACAACGGCTTCATGGCCGAAGGCTATGTGCTGGAGGGTGCCGACGAGATGGAAGCCGTACTGCGCCGCAGCCACACCGCCGTCTGGGGCGAGCCGCTGACGGAGCACGTCACCTCGGCGACCACCGATGCGCGCTTCTTCGGCCTCTATGCCGACACGCCGGCGATCGTCTATGGCCCGATCTGCCGCATGCCGCATGGTTATGACGAGGCGGTCGATCTCGACTCGGTGCGCAAGGTCACCCAGACCATCGCGCTGTTCATCGCCGACTGGTGCGGGCTTGAACCTATCGAGGCTAAGCCATGAATGCGGCCGTCCCCGATGCGTTCGGCGAAACACTCGCCGAGGACGCGCCTGATGTTTCGGCGGCCGAAGCGCTTGCCATCCTGCGCCGGCACTACGGGCTGACCGGCACCGCGCGTCCGCTGCCTGGCGAACGCGACCACAATTTCCACATCCAGGCCGACGGCGAGCGTGAGTTCGTTCTAAAGATCTCCCATCCGGCGGAAGAGGCCGGCTTCACCGATTTCCAGAACAAGGCGCTCGACCACATCCTTGCAGTCGACCCCACCTTGCCGGTTCCCTCGGTGCGCAAAAGCCTTGAAGGCGAAGCGCAATTTGCGGCCAGTGTTGGTGGATCGGCGCCGCGCATCATCCGGCTGGTGACTTATCTGCCCGGTCAGCTGCTGTCGCGCTCGCCGACTTCCGATGCGCAGGATCGCAATCTCGGCGTCTTCCTCGCCCGCCTTGGCCGGGCGCTGCGCGGCTTCTTCCACCCGGCCGCTGGCAACGACCTGCTCTGGGACATCCGCAAGGTCGCCAAGACACGGCCGATGATGGCGCATATCAGTGATCCGAGCCGGCGGGCGATGGTCGAGCGCGCGATCGACTCCTTCGAGCAGCATGCGGCGCCGGTCATTCCCACCCTGCGCGCGCAGATCGTTCACAACGACATGAACTCCTACAATGTGGTGATGGACGCGTCGCGGCCGGAGATCGTCAGCGGCATCCTCGATTTCGGCGACATGATCCATTCGCCGCTGATCTGCGACCTCGCCATCGGCGCCGTCTATCGCTGGCCGGCGCAAGGCCATCCGCTGGCGCCGGCCGCGCGCTTCGTCGCCGGCTATCAGTCCGTGCAGCCGCTCGAGGAGGAAGAGATCAGCATTCTCTTCAATCTGATCCGTGCCCGCCTTGCGCTCATCGTCAATATCGCCAGTTGGCAGGCCGAGCGCTTCCCGGCCAAGCGCGACTATGTGCTGCGCCTCGCCACCGAGGTCTGGGCCTCGCTTGAAAAGCTGGATGGTCTGTCATCCACCGATGCCCGCCGCTATTTTCTCGACAATTCCAATCCGGAGTAAATGCTCGTGTCCCAGTCCTCGCCATATCCTTCAAATGCCGACGCGGCTGCATCGGAGCGCGCGCTGCTCGAGCGCCGCGCCAGGCTGCTCGGGCCGACTTACCGCGCCTTCTACCGCAACCCGATCCATCTGGTGCGTGGCAGCGGTGTGTGGCTCTACGATGCCCAGGGTCGCAGATTCCTCGACGCCTACAACAACGTCGCCTCGGTCGGACACTGCCATCCGCGTGTCGTCGAGGCGCTGTCAGCGCAGGCCGCCACGCTCAACACACACACGCGCTATCTCAGCGAGATCATCCTCGACTACGCGGAGAAACTTCTCGGCACCGTTCCGGCCCATCTCGGCCACGCCATGTTCACCTGCACCGGCAGCGAGGCCAACGACCTCGCCATCCGCATCGCCCAGCATTCCAGCGGCGGCACCGGCGTGATCATCACCGACTTCGCCTATCACGGCGCCACCATCGCGACGGCGCAACTGTCGCCGGCGGCGGTCGGAGGTAAGGGCGTGCCCCCGCAGCACCGCACCGTGGCAGCGCCGGACACGTTCCGCGACCATGGTCGGGCCGCGCATGATTTCGCCAGAAATGTCGCGGCCGCCATCGAAGATATGCGCGCAAAGAATATCCGGCCGGCCGCATTGCTTCTCGACTCGGCCTTTTCCAGCGATGGCATCTTCTTTCCGGATGCGGCGGTAATGCGCGAGGCGGCCGACCATGTAAAAAAGGCCGGCGGCATCGTCATTGCCGATGAGGTCCAGTCTGGCTTCGGCCGGCTCGGCCAGGGCATGTGGGGCTTCGCGAATTACGGCGTCGAGCCCGACATCGTCACGATGGGCAAGCCGATCGGCGATGGGCACCCGATGGGTGCCGTGCTGGTGCGGCCGCAGCTTGTCGCCTCCTTCGGCTCGAACACCGGTTACTTCAACACTTTTGGCGGCAATCCCGTCGCTGCCGCCGTCGGCCTCGCCGTTCTGGAGGTGATCGAAGGTGAAGGACTGATCGAGAATGCGCGCAATGTCGGCGCCTATACGGCTGAGCTGCTGCGCGCCCTGCAGAGCCGGCATGGCGCGGTCGCCGATATCAGGCACAACGGCCTCTATTTCGGTGTCGAGCTGACGGCGGACGGTGACGAGGCGCTGGCCGCCACCAAGACATCGGCGGTCGTCGAAGCCATGCGCGAGGACGGCGTGCTGATCTCGTCCTGCGGTCCGCACGGCAATGTGCTGAAGATCAGGCCGCCACTGCCGTTTGCCAGGGACAATGCCGAGCAACTGGCCGAGACGCTCGATCGCGCGCTGTCGAACTGGTGATCGGGCCGATCGCATGCTGAAGCTCGAACATCAAACCCTGAATGACCGCGCTTATGGCGCGCTCAAGCAGGAGTTGATTTCAGGCGGCTTCAGCCCGGGGCAGACGCTGGTTATACGCAAGCTCGCCGAGACGTTCGGCATCTCGACCACGCCAATCCGCGAGGCGCTGCAGCGGCTTGTCGCCGAGCGACTGCTCGAGATGCAGAACAACCGCTCGGTCATCGTGCCGTTGCTGTCCGCGCCTGCCTTCGAGGAACTGACGCGCATCCGTATCGCCGTCGAGGGACTGGCGGGCGAGATGGCGGCGACCAGGATGAGCGAAAGCGGACTGGCTGACATACAGGCGACGCTCGCCGGCATGCAGCGTGCCATCGAGGCCGGCGACGCCAGGGCCTATCTCTCGTTGAACGAGGCGTTCCACTTCGCCATCTACCAGCATGCCGGCGCGCCGATCCTTTTGAACATGATCCGCGACCTCTGGGGGCGGGTTGGGCCTTATCTCAAGCTGCTGATGCAGGCCGATCGCTACATCCCGCACTCCAACGACGCGCATCGCAAGATCGTCGCCGCACTGGAGCAGCGCAGCGGCCCCACTGTGCGGGTCTTCATAGAAGAGGACATCGCGATGGCGGCCGCCGTGCTGTCGGCAAACCTTGACGCTGCCAGGTAGCCGTCGGCCTAGCTCGTCCCGTCCAGCCGGTCGCGCAGCATGCTCCAGCCGAGCAGCATGTTGGGCGCGTGCCGCAGCAAGGCATGGAACGGGATTGGCGCCGGCGGCGCAAAGGGCAGCGGCAGGTCGCGGGCCTCGGTTCCAGAGGCCCAGTCCGCCAGCACCTTGCCCATCGCCGTGGTCATGGCGATGCCGCGGCCGTTGCAGGCGCGTCCGGCGATCAGGCCTGGGCCGAGGTCGATCAGGTGCGGCAGGAAATCCGGTTCGACCGCGGCCATTCCCGACCAGCTGTAGGCAAGCGGCGGCAGGTCGGGCAGGTCGAGATGTCGCCCAAGCCTTCGCCAGATCGTCTGTGGTACGCGCGTATCAGCACCAGCGCCAAGGATGTTCATGCCGCCGCTGATCAGCCGGTTTTCGGCGTCGAAGCGGAAGGTGAACAGATTGCGTCTGGTGTCACCGACACCTTGCCCGCCGGGAAGCAACCGGCTGCGTACTTCACGAGGCAATGGCGCTGTCGCGATCTGGAAGACTTTCAGCGGGAAATAGGTTCGCTGCAATGACGGATTGAAGGGCCAGCCATAGGCGTTGGTGGCGATCAGGACCTTGCCGGCGCGTACTGAGCCAGATGGGGTTTTCAGCATCCAGCCATCGGCTATGCGATCAACCGAGGCGACGCGCGTCTGCTCGAAGATCTTCGCGCCTGCTTTCTCCGCAGCGTCGGCAAGCCCGCGCGCATAGGCGACCGGATTGAGCACGCCGCCGCAACGATCCATCCAGCCGCCGACATAGCCCGGCACGCCCGTCAGGGCTTCGATTTCCTGCCGATCCAATGTGACTGCCGGCCGGCCAAGCTGTGCCCATTGCCCGGCACGTGACTTGACCTTCTCGAAGGCGGCAGGCGAATGCGCAGGCTGGATCCATCCGTTCTGCACGGCGTCGCAGTCGATGCCGTGCTGCCGGATCAGGCGGAAGACCAGGTCGGCGCTGCCGGCGGCGAAATCGATCAGCCTTTCGCCGCGCGACGGTCCGAGATGGGCCAGTATGTCGACTGGATCCATTTTGGCGAAGTTCGGCACGACAAAGCCCGCATTCCTGCCGGTCGCACCCCAGGCGATGAATTCGGCTTCGAGAACGGCGACGGAAAGGCCTTTCCCCGCCGCGTGCAGCGCGGTGGAAAGACCGGAAAAGCCACCGCCGACGATGGCCAGGTCGACAGCGAGCCCGCTCTGCAGCGCCGGCCGCTCGCGGCGGTTGCGGCTGACGGCATGCCACAGCGAAGCGCCATGCGTTTCCCGCCGAACCGTGGCATTCATGACGGCGAAATGCTCCTGGCCGTCGCCGCCTTCGCCCGCTTACCTAACCAGGACCGCCGCGGTCTGTCGCCGAATAGGCCGTTCGGCCGGATCAGCAGTATGACGCAGAGCATGACGCCGATGGCGGCGATCTGCAGCGCGGCGGCGCGAGCCTGCTGTTCCGGCGGGAAGAGGATGCTGGTCAGCGTGCCCGATCCGGCCCATATCGCCCACACCAGGATGCTGCCGATGACGGCGCCGAGATTGCTGCCCGAGCCGCCGACGATCAGCATCACCCAGACCTGGAAGGTCAGGATCGGCAGATAATTGTCCGGCGCGATGAAGCCGGTGAAATGCGCCTGCAGCGCGCCGGCCAGCGCCATGATGGCGCCGCCGACGGCAAAGGCCTGGACGCGGTAGAAACGCGCGCTCTTGCCAAGCGAGATCGCCGCCCGCTCATCCTCGCGCAACGCCTTCAAGACCCGCCCCCACGGGCTGCGCGACAAATGTTCCAAGGCGAGATAGGCGATCAGCGTCACCACCGAGACCACGCCAAGGTTGGACAGGTTGAACAGCAGCGGCGTCTCGGCAAGGCTGCCGAAGGGGCGCGGAATAAAACCGATGCCGAACGGGCCGCCGGTCAGTTTCTGCGCGTTGAGCGCGACCAGTTGCACGACGACGGCGACGCCGAAGGTGGTGATCGCCAGATAGTCGGATTTCAGCCGCAGCGTTGCCATGCCGGTAAGCGCTGCAGCGATGCCGCCGACGACCATGGCGCCCGCCCAGCCGACAAGGATCGGCAGGCCGAAGCCGCCCAGCCGCGCGGCATCGTCCGGTGTGGTCAGCAGCGCCGATGTGTAGGCGCCGATGGCGACGAAGCCGGCGAGGCCGACATTGAACAGCCCGGTCAGGCCCCACTGCAAATTGAGCCCTAGCGTGACCAGCGAGAAGATCAGCGCTGTGGTCAGGAAGAAGGCGCCGTAGCCGAGCAGGTCCATCAGCGTTCCCTTACACCAAACAGGCCGATCGGCCGCACGAACAGCACCGCCATCAGGATGATGAAGGAAACGGCGGCGCGCCACTCGGCGCCGATCAACTGCACCGCACCAGCCTCGGCGAGCCCGATGATCAGGCCGCCGAGCACCGCACCGGGAATGCTGCCGATGCCGCCGAGAATGGCGGCGGCGAACATCGGCAGCAGCATGTCGAAGCCCATGAACGGGCGGATCTGCACCAGAATGCCGATCATCACGCCGGCCACGCAGGCGAGAGCGCCGCCGATGACCCAGGTGACGCGCACCACGCTGGCGACATCGATGCCGACGATGCGGGCCAGTGCCGCGTTCTGGCTCAAGGCCTGCATCGAGCGGCCGGTCTGCGTGCGCGTTATCAACAGATGCACGCCGAGCACCAGCACCGCGGTCAGCAGCAAAAGCGCGATCTGGTCGGGCGTGATGCGGATGCCGAAGCCCACCGGCATGGCGATCTGGATCGCGCGGCTGAAATAGGTCGGCCGCGAGGTGAAGGTGAATTCGAGCAGGCTTCTCAGCGCCATCGAGGCGCCGAAGCTCGCCATCACCACGATGATCGCCTGGCCTTGCGAGCGAAGCCGCGAAAACAGCACCTTGTCGAGCAGCAGCGCCAAGAGCGCGGTGAAGGCCATGCCGATAACGAGCGCAACAATGAGCGGCCAGCCGAAGGACAGCGGTGCGATCGGCGCCACCTTGCCGACTGTCGCGCCGATGGCGCTGACGACGGCCAGCGTCGCATAGGTGCCCCATGCCATGAAGTCGCCATGGGCGAAGTTCGAGAAGCGCAGGATCGAATAGGTAAGCGTCACGCCGATGGCGCCGAGGCCGATCATCGAACCCGTCAGCAATCCGTCGACGACAAATTGCAGGCTCATGCCTCACCTCCTTTCCCTGCCTTAGATGGGCGCTGGCCGAGATAGAGTTCGGCGACCACCGGATCGTTCCACAATTCGGAGGCGATGCCCTGGTGCCGGCCCTTGCCTTCGACCAGGACATAGGCGCGGTCGCCGATGGCGAGCGCCGCCTTGGCATTCTGTTCGACCAGCAGGATGGTGACGCCGGACTTGCGGATGCCGGCCAGCATCTCGAACACCATCGAGACGAATTTCGGCGACAGGCCGGCCGACGGCTCGTCCAGCACCAGCACTCTGGGGTGGACGATCAGCGCCCGTGCGACAGCGAGCATCTGCCGCTGTCCGCCCGACAAATTGCCGGCGGCGGTGCGGCGCTGGCGGACGAGGTCTGGGAAGGCGGCATACATCTCCTCGATGCGGGCAGGGATTTCGCGCCGCTCGAGGACGCCGCAGGCGACCCTGAGATTGTCCTCGACCGACATCAGCGGGAAGATGTTTTCGGTCTGCGGCACGAAGGCCAGTCCAAGCCGCACCATGGTGTGGGCAGGCGCAGCGGTAATGTCCTTGCCGTCCAGAAACACCGTGCCACCGGTGATCGGGACGAGGCCGGCGATGGCCTTGATGAAGCTCGACTTGCCGGCGCCGTTGGGGCCCAGAACGACGACGATCTCGCCTTTTTTGACAGTGATCGAGGCGCCGCGCACGATCGGCACGCCGGGCTCGTAACCGGCTTCGAGGTCGCGGACATCGAGGACGATCTCGCTCATGCCGCGCCTCCGAGATAGGCCTCGATGACACGTGGGTCGCGAGCGACTTCTTCGGCCGTGCCTTCGCTGAGCAGCTGGCCGCTCGCCATGACGAGGACGCGATGGCAAAGCCGCGTCACCATATCGATATTGTGCTCGATCAGCAGGAAGGTGATGCCACGCGCGTTGATGTCCCGGATGCGGTCGATGATGACCTCCAGCAGCGTCGCGTTGACGCCGGCCGCCGGTTCGTCGAGCAGTATGATCGCCGGGTCGGCCATCATCACGCGGGCGAGTTCGAGCAGCTTGCGCTGGCCGCCGGAAAGCACCCGCGCCGGCTCATGCGCGAGATGGGTGAGGGTGACCAGTTCCAGCAGTTCGAGCGCCTTTGTCCTGGCGGCTCTTTCCTGCGCGGCGACGCGCCATGGCGTGATGAAATTGGCGAGCAGCTTTTCGCCGGCCTGGCCCTGTGCGGCCAGCATAATGTTTTCGATCAGCGTCAGATTGGGCAGCGGGCGCGGGATCTGAAAAGTTCGGCCAAGGCCATGACCGATGCGCAGATGCGCGGCTTCGCCCGAGACAGGCGTGCCGTTGAGTAGGATCTCGCCGCTGGTCGGCAGGATGCTGCCGGCGAGCAGGTCGAACATCGTCGTCTTGCCTGCACCATTGGGGCCGATCAAGCCGAGGATTTCTCCCGCTTTGACGTCAAACGAGACATCGTTGACCGCGACAAGGCCGCCGAACCGCCTGACGACATTCCTTGCCGTCAGAACCGGCGCGCGGGTTTCCCCTTGCCGTTTGGTTGCCTCGCTCATCAAACCCTCTGGCCGAAGACGATCGTTGCCGTCTCCTGATTATGATTTGTGATCACACTTGCTTTGATCACGCTATTCGGCTTTAATTTCATCCGCAAGCCGAAAACCGGCCAAGAACGGAATTCCATGCAAAAGGCTGCCATCGAAAAGAACAACGAGGCGATCGCGGCCCAGCTTGCGCCAGTCGGCCGCGAAACTGTGCAGGACCGCGTCTACTCGGAATTGCGCCGCGCCTTGATCGGCGGCCTGTTCGAGCCGAGCCAGGTGCTGACCATCCGTGGCCTAGCTGACGCCTTGGTCACCTCGACCATGCCGGTGCGCGAGGCGCTCGGCAGGCTGATCACGGAAAAGGCGCTGGAGGCGCTGCCCAACCGTTCGGTGCGTGTGCCGCCGATCACATTGGAACGGCTGGATGATCTCTTGCGTGCCCGCATCCTGATCGAGGGCGAAGCGATCGCGCTGGCCGCCGCCCGCATGGGCCCGCGCCAGATCGCCACCATCGAAACCATTCTCGGCGAATGGGACGAGATGCGGGCGCTGAAACACAAGAAGGACGTCGATCGCGAAGTGACGCTCAATCAGAGCTTTCATTTCGAGATCTACCGCTCCTGCGGCTCGGCCGTGCTGATCCCGATGATCGAGAGCCTGTGGCTGCAATCGGGGCCCTGCATCCGCGTCGCTATCTATGCCTTCTCGGAGGCCGGCGAAGTCGACACCGCCCAGTATCACCGCCGCATCGTCATGGCGCTGTCCACGCAGGATGCGCAGGCGGCGCGCGAATCGCTTGTCGCCGACATCAGCCGCCCCTTCACCTTCCTGCGCAGCAAGCTGCAGGCCGCCGCCGCGAAAGACCAGACATGACCGCCATCAGGATCACCGAGCCGCGCTCGCAGCTTTCCGTCACGGCGCTGCTGCTGCCCGAGAAGGCACCGGAAAACGCTGCCTTCCTCTCGGCCTATCTCGGCACGCCACGTGTCGTCCCTGGCATCCATGCGATGTGGACGGGGCCGGAAATCTCCTGTCCGGTTCCCGCGGCCGATCTCGAGGGCCAGGCCTATGCGAAACCGTTGCCGGCCGAGAACGCGACGCTGACGCCGCAGCCGGGCGACATCGTGCTTTCCTACGTGCCGCCACGCATGTGGGGCGGCAATCCCAATGCGATCTTCGACATCGGCCTCTACTACGGGCAGGGCGCGCGGCTCTTGTTCCCGATCGGCTGGCTGGCCGGCAGCGTGGTGGCGCAAGTGCGCGTCGAAGAGCGTGACCGGTTCGCCGCCGCTTGCGGTGTCATCCGCCGCAACGGCGCCTGCGATGTTACCTTCAGCCTGATGGAGGCCTGAATGGCCGACGACAGTTTCGAGCTGTTCGATCTTCGCGTCGAGGCGGTCATCCCGGAGGGCAAGCCGATCTATTGCGGCGCCAAGGAAGGCGACTATTTCGAACTTAAGGGCGAGATGCTGTCGATGCCGGCAGGGCAGGGTTTTTCGATCTATTCGCTCGCCGCCGTCTTGCCTCTGCTGGCGGCCAAGCAGCGCCCAACCCACCCGAACGACTGGATGACCTCGGACGCGGAGATCGCTTGTCCCGATCCCAATTGCGGCAGCCGGCTGAGGATCGTCAGGATGGCCAAGCGGCGGTTCAGCCACGCCGAGACCACGGCGGTGCCGCTGCCTAAAGAGGATGACCTGAGATGAGTGCCAAGACCTTCGAACTCGGCTCTGGCTACACCATCTCGCGCGTCATCCGCGGCGGTTGGCAGCTGGCCGGCGGCCACGGCGCCATCGACCGCAGCCAGGCGGTGGCCGATCTGATCGCCACCTTCGATGCCGGCATCTGGACCTATGATTGCGCCGACATCTACACCGGCGTCGAGGAATTGATCGGCACCGCGCGCCTGCGACTGGCCAGTGAGCGCGGCCTCGATGTCGCCGCCCGGATGAAGGTGCACACCAAGCTGGTGCCCGACCTCGAACGACTGGCCAGCATCAGCCGCGACTACATCAGGAGCATCGTCGACCAGTCATTGCGGCGGCTGAAGACCGAGCGGCTCGATCTCGTTCAGTTCCACTGGTGGGACTATGCGCAGCCTCGCTATGTCGAGGCGATGGGCTGGCTCGACGAGCTTCGGCTGGAAGGCAAGGTGCGCAATCTCGGCACCACCAATTTCGACACGTCGCGCCTGGCCGAAATCCTAGCTGCCGGCATCCCGCTGGTCAGCCAGCAACTGCAGTATTCCGTGCTCGACCAACGCCCGGGCAACAGCCTGGCGGCACTCGCAAAACAGAACGGCGTCAGTTTCCTCTGCTATGGCTCGGTTGCCGGCGGTTTCCTCAGCGACAAATGGCTCGGTGCGGCCGAACCCGCCACGCCGCTCGAAAACCGTTCGCTGGTCAAATACAAGCTGATCATCGACGATTTCGGCGGCTGGGGCCTTTTCCAGCACCTGCTTCAGGCGCTGAAGGCCGTTGGCGACCGCCACGGCGTCGACATCGCCACCATCGCCAGCGCCTGGGTGCTGGAGCAGCCGCAAGTGGCGGCCGTCATCGTCGGCGCCCGCAACCAGGCGCATGCGCTGGCCAATGCAAAGATCATGGACGTTGCGCTCGACGCCGAAGACCGGGCGCGGATTGCCGCTGTCATCGCGCAAGGCACCGGTCTCAAGGGCGACGTCTACACGCTGGAGCGCGACCGTCACGGCCGTCACGGCTCGATCATGCACTACAACCTCAATGCGGGGAAGAAATGAGCGACGAGCCCTCCCTGTTTTCACGCGCCAGCGCCGAAATCATCGACCTGCACCGCTTCTTCGTCGACTGGTTCGTCGCTGCGCGCGCCAACACGGTGGACTTCGGCCGCTTCGAACGCGCCATGGGCAAAGACCTCAGCATGGTGGCGCCGGACGGGCAGATCCTCGACCGCGAAGCGGTCATCGATCATGTCCGCGCAAGCCGCGCTTCCTGCGACGATGGTTTTGCCATTTCGATCGAGGACATCCGGCCCGGCTGGCAGGACGCCGATACCATCGTCGTCCTCTATGTCGAAGCGCAGCTGCGCGCAGGCAAGCACAGCCGCCGCCAGTCCAGTGCCGTCTTCACCACCAGTTCATCGGCGCCCAACGGCGTTGAATGGCGACATCTGCATGAGACCTGGCTGCAGGTGCCGGAACGCTGAACAGGCTCCAGAATTCAAATACAGTCGAGTAACGAAAGGGGAACAACAATGACAAAGACGATACTCCAACTCACCACCGCGCTCGCCCTCGTCACGATGGCGGGTGCTGCGCAAGCCGCCGATTGCAAGATCACCGTCGGCCTCGTCATGGAGCTGACCGGCCCGGCCGGCGAATACGGCCAGGCCGGCGCCAAGTCGGTCGAGATGGCCTTCCGCGACATCAACGGAGCCGGCGGTGTGCGCGGCTGCGATCTCGTCACCGACACGCGCGACAGCCAGAGCCAGGGCAACGTCGCCGTTGACGCCGCCACCCAGCTGGTTCAGGTCAAGAAGGTGCCGGTCATCATCGGCGGCATCATCTCCTCGGTGTCGATCCCGATCCTGACTTCGGTCACCGCACCAGCCAAGATCGTCCAGGTCTCGCCGGCTTCGTCCTCGCCGACGCTGACCGCGCTCGGCCGCGACGGCAAGACCAACGGCATCTTCTTCCGCACCATCACCTCGGATGCGCTGCAGGGCGTCGCCGCCGCCAAATACGCCGTCGACAAGGGTTTCAAGAAGCTGTCGATCATCCATGTCAACAACGATTTCGGCGTCAACATGGTGGCCGAATTCTCACGTGCCTACAAAGCGCTCGGCGGCACCATCGTCTCCGACACGCCCTACAATGAGAAGCAGTCGAGCTATGCCTCGGAAGTCACGGCGGCAATGGCCGGCGAACCGGACGGTCTTTACCTCGTCAGCACGCCGGTCGACGGCGCTACGGTCGCCCGTACCTGGATCTCGCAGGGCGGCGTGCAGAAATTCCTGCTCAATGACGGCATGAACAGCCCTGATTTCATCGAGTCCGTCGGCGCCGACTATCTGAAGGAAGCCTACGGCACGTCCTCCGGCACCAGCCCGACGGCCTCGACGGAGTATTTCACCAAGAACTACAAGGAATTCTCCGGCATCGAACCGACCAATCCGGCGGCCGACCGCTCCTATGACGCCGGCGCGATTGTTGGTCTGGCCATCGCCATTGCCGGTTCTGAGGATCCGGCCAAGATCAAGGATGCGATGTACAAGGCCGTCGATCCGGCCGGCACGCCGATCTTTGCCGGCAAGGAAGAGTTCGCCAAGGCGCTCGGCCTGATCAAGAACGGCAAGCCGATCCGCTATGAAGGTGTCATCGGCCCTGTCGCCTTCGACAAATATGGCGACATCACCGGCCCGTTCCGCCTGTGGAAGATCGTCGACGGCAAGGTGGCAACGGACGGTGAAATGACCACCGACGATGTCAACGCGCTGCAAGCCAAGCTTCAGTAAGACAACTCTCCGGTATCGATCACGATCCATCGTGATCGATACAGGACGATTGTCCTGTTTTACATTGCCGACGGACACGGACGACGCCCGGCAGGCGGCGTTTCGGCCGAACATGGCATCGGCCTCGACAAGAAGAAGTGGCTGCATCTGGTCCGCAGCGACGCCGAGATCGCCACGATGCGGCGGCTGAACGCAGCGCTTGACCCGAGAAACATCCTCAATCCGGGACGGGTCTTCGACCTCGACCCGACTGCCTTCTGCCGATGACGATCCCGCACAGCCTGACGCATCAGCCGCTTTGCCTTGCCGCTTCGCGGATGGTCTGCAGCAGGATGGAAAAGGCCGGCGAGGGCGCGGTGTCGGTCCGCATGGTCAGGCCGACCGGTCCCTTGGTTTCCTCGGTGTTGACCGGCAGGGCGACGAAGGCGCCGCTGCCGAGTTCATTGGCAACGACGCCAGCCGAAATGATCCAGACGGCATTGCTTTGCCGCAGGAAGGCGCGGCCGAAGGAGTCTGAAACGGTTTCGATCTCGGTTGCCGGCGCCGTCATGCCGTTGGTGATGAACAGGCGGTCGACGAAGGGGCGGATGACCGATTCCCGCGTCGGCATCAGCATCGGGAATTCGTCGAGCCGTGCGAACACATCCTGTCCCGGATCAAGCAGCGGATGTCCGGCTCGCACCACGAACAGCACCGGTTCAGAATAGAGGTGCTCGAAGAAGAAGCCGGTCATGTTTTCCGGCGCCGCCAGCCTTCCGACGACGAGATCGAGCGCTCCGGTGCGCAACTGTTCGAGCAGCACGGCGTTCTCGCCGGTGACGATCTTGATCGCCGCACCTGTGTCCTCCTCGAGGAACAGGCCCATGGCGAGCGGTATCACCCGCGCCGACACTGTCGGCAGCGCACCGATGCGGATCGGGTGCCGGCTGACCGCTCCGTCCTGGCGGACGGAATCGACGCCTTGCTTGAGTGCCGTGATCGCCGTTCCGGCATGGCGAAGAAAGATCTCGCCAATGCGCGTCAGTCGGATGCCACGGCCGTCGCGCTCGACCACCGCAACCCCCAGCGCCCCTTCCAGCTCGCGCAATGTCTTGGTCACTGCCGGCGGGCTGACATGCAGCAAGTCAGCCGCTCGTGCCACGCTTCCCTGCCGCGCGACCTCCAGGAATGCCTGCAAATGGCGGAACCGGATCCGGCTCTCGGACATGAATTAATAACCCATGAGTTAATGAAACGACGCAAAATATCATTTTACCGAACCAAACGCCTTGTGCAATGTGGGGGCGGAGGACCGAAACCGTGCCATTCCTCACCATCGGCGGCATCACGCTGCACCATCGCCACATCAAGGCGAGCGGCAATGCGCGCCCTATCATATTCATCAATTCACTGGGCACCGACTTCCGGATCTGGGACGAAATTGTCTCGGCGCTTGATGGTGAAATGCCGCTGCTGGTCTATGACAAGCGCGGTCACGGGCTGTCCGACATCGGCGACATCAGGTCGATCGACGATCATGTCGATGATCTCTCGGCCCTCATCGATCATTTCGAATTGAGCAAAGTCGTGCTGTGCGGCCTGTCGGTTGGCGGCATGATCGCGCAGGGGCTCTATGCCAGGCGACCTGAAATCGTCGAAGGCCTGATCCTTTGCGACACGGCGCACAAGATCGGCACGACGGACAGCTGGAACACACGCATCGCAACGGTCGAAAGCAAGGGCATCCAGGCGATTGCCGATGGCGTGCTAAAAATGTGGTTCACCCCCGCCTTCCACGCAGCGCGTGTGGCCGAGCTCGACGGCTATAGGAACATGATGACCAGGCAAGCGCTCGCCGGTTACATCGGGACCTGCGCTGCCGTTCGCGATGCCGATTTCACCGATGCCGCACGCCGCATCGCGGTGCCGACACTCTGTGTCGCGGGCGACCAGGATGGCTCGACGCCGCCCGATCTCGTCCGCTCGCTGGCCGAGCTGATCCCCGCCGCGCGCTTCGAGATCATCCGCGACGCCGGACACATTCCTTGCGTCGAACAACCTGAAGCGCTGGTCGCCCTGATCCGCAGTTTTATCGCGTCGCTTGCCCCTGGGACAGCAACCCATGGATGAAGCCCCCGGCGACGCAGCCAGATATCGCAAGGGGCTTGCGGTGCGGCGCTCGGTACTCGGCGACCGGCATGTCGACCGGGCCGAAATCGCCGCCACCGATTTCGACCAGCCTTTCCAGGAGCTGATCACCGAGGCTGCCTGGGGAACCGTGTGGGCGCGGCCGGGCTTCACCAAGCGTGAGCGTTCGATCGTCACGCTGGCGCTGCTGGCCGCACTCGGCCATGATGAGGAGATCGCCATGCATGTGCGCGCCACCGCCAACACCGGTGCGTCGCGCGACGACATCTGCGAGGCGTTCCTGCATGTCGCCATCTATGCCGGCGTGCCGGCCGCCAACCGTGCCTTCAAGATCGCCAAGGAGGTGTTTTCGGAAATGGACGGGAGCCAGAATGCCCGCTGAGTCCGGCTCGACCCGGAGGCCCGAGACCGGCGCCTTCTTCCAGCGCGACCGGACATGGCATCCGCCGGCTCTGACGCCGAACTATAAAACCTCGGTGCTGCGCTCACCGCAAAAGGCGCCGCTGTCGTTCGACAACACGCTATCGGAGATTGCAGGCCCGGTCTTCGGTCACGCCATGCTCGGCGAACTCGACGCCGACCTGATCCACAATTTCGCCAGGCCCGGCGAGAGCGCGCTCGGTGAGCGCATCCTCGTCTATGGGCGGGTGCTCGACGAACGCGGCGTTGGCGTGCCCGGCGCGCTGCTTGAGTTCTGGCAGGCCAATGCCGGTGGCCGCTATCGCCATAAGAGGGATGGCTATCTGGCGCCACTCGATCCGAATTTTGGCGGTTGTGGCCGAACTATTACAGGCGAGGATGGCTTCTATGCGTTTCGTACCGTCAAGCCCGGTCCCTATCCCTGGCCGAACGGGCCGAACGACTGGCGGCCTTCGCACATCCATTTCTCTGTCTTTGGTCACGGCTTTGCGCAGCGGCTGATCACGCAGATGTATTTCGAGGGCGATCCGCTGATCTGGCACTGCCCGATCGTGCGCGGCATCCCCGACAAGGCGGCCATTGAGACGCTGATCGCAACGCTCGACATGCAAGCGACGATCCCCTTCGACGCGCGCGCCTACAAGTTCGACATCGTTCTGCGCGGGCGCCGCGCGTCGCGGTTCGAAAACAGGCTGGAGGGCAATTGATGGCCCAGTCGCTCGACCGGCTCAGGGAGAGCCCCTCGCAGACCGCCGGACCGTACGTTCATATCGGGCTGACGCCCAATTTCGGTGGCATCGGCTGCGTCTACCCGACCGACCTCGGCGCGACCATGGTCAACGACAAGACCAAGGGCGAGCGCATCGGCCTGCGCATCCGGGTGCTCGACGGCACTGGCACGCCGCTCAAGGATGCGCTGATCGAGATCTGGCAGGCGGATGCCGACGGGCTCTACAATTCGCCGGCAGAACCGCGCGGCACGGCCGATCCCAACTTCTTCGGCTGGGGCCGTTGCCCGACCGACATGGACACCGGCCTGTGTGCGTTCGAGACGATCAAGCCTGGCCGCGTCCCGTTCAACGATGGTCGCCTGATGGCGCCGCATATCACGCTCTGGATCGTCGCCCGCGGCATCAATCTCGGCCTGCACACAAGACTGTATTTTTCCGATGAGGAAAAGGCCAATGCTGAAGATCCGGTCCTTGCGCGGGTCGAGCACCGCCTTCGCGTGCCGACGCTGATCGCCGAGCGCCAAGGCGATATGTATGTCTTCGACGTCCATCTCCAGGGGGAGAAGGAAACGGTCTTCTTCGACAGCTGATGCTCAGGAGGCCTGTGACATGACTGTATCGCCTTTCGACCATCCGCTGCTCTCCGCTCTTCTCGGCGACGAAGAAGCGGCGAGGCATTTTTCCGTCGAGGCGGAAATCGAGGCCATGCTGGCCTTTGAACAGGCGCTGTCGCAAGCGGAGGCCGATAACGGGATAATCTCCAAGGATGCGGGGGCAGCGATCGTGGCGGCGCTTGGCACCTTCCGGCCGAACACGGCTCTGCTGCGAGCCGGGGTCGCCAAAGACGGCGTCATGGTGCCGGAGCTGGTGCGCCAGATCAGGGCGGCGGTCGGCGAACCGCATGGCCGGAAAGTGCATTTCGGTGCGACCAGCCAGGATGTCATCGACACCGGCCTGATGCTCCGGCTCAAATCCGTCGTCGAGCATCTCGATCTGCTGTTGACCGAAACAGTCATGCGCCTCGTCTCGCTCCAAGAGCGCTTTGGGAGCAGGGCGCTGACCGGGATGACGCGTATGCAGAAGGCGATTCAGATCAAAGTGCAGGATCGTGTGGCAGCGTGGCAGGGGCCGCTGCAACGGCACCAGGAAAAGCTGCCGGAACAGTCGAGACGCCTGCTGGTGGTGCAGTTCGGCGGTGCCGCCGGCACACTGGAAAAACTAGGCGACAAAGGGAAGGCGGTGCGCGCAGCCCTGGCCGTCAGGCTTGGTCTTGGCGACGCACCGCAATGGCAGAACCAGCGCGACGCGCTCGCTGATTTTGCCGGTTGGTTATCGCTGCTGACCGGCAGCCTCGGCAAATTCGGCCAGGACATCGCTCTGATGGCGCAAGATGGAACCGAGATCAAACTTTCCGGCGGTGGCGGCTCGTCTACCATGCCTCACAAGCAGAACCCGGTGAAGGCCGAAGCGCTGGTGGCGCTTGCCCGTTTCAACGCCACGCAGCTTGCCGGCCTGCATCACGCGCTCGTGCATGAGCAGGAGCGGTCAGGTGCTGCCTGGACGCTGGAGTGGCTATTGCTGCCGCAAATGGTCGTCGCAACGGCGGCGTCGCTGCGCCTTGCCGCCGAACTGGCCGCACAGGTCGAAAGTCTCGGCCACTGATGCGCACGCAGATAGTCATTGTCGGGTCCGGACCTTCCGGCCTGCTGCTTGGGCAATTGCTGGCCGGCATCGGCGTCGAGACGGTCATTCTGGAACGTGCGAGCCGCGAGCACGTGCTTGGCCGCGTGCGGGCAGGGGTGCTCGAACAGGGCACCGTCGAATTGCTGGAACAGGCCGGCGCGGCGGCAAGGCTGCATGCCGAAGGGCTGCCGCATGCTGGCATCTCGCTTGCCTTCGACGGACGCTTGCATCGCATCGACCTCGAGGCGCTGACCGGCGGCAGGCAGGTCACCGTCTATGGCCAGACCGAGGTGACGCATGATTTGATGGACAAGCGCGACGCGGCAGGGCTGACCACGATCTACGAGGCGGCAAATGTCGCTCTGCACGATTTCGACGGCACCGCGCCTTTCGCCACCTATGACAAGGATGGCGTCACGCATCGCATCGACTGCGACTTCGTTGCCGGCTGCGACGGTTATCATGGCGTCAGCCGCAAATCGGTGCCCGAGCGTACCCTAAAAATCTTCGAGCGGCAGTATCCGTTCGGCTGGCTCGGCGTGCTGGCCGAGGTGCCGCCAGCCGACCGCGAACTGGTCTACGCCAATCACGAGCGGGGTTTTGCGCTGTGCTCGATGCGCTCGACGCATCGCAGCCGCTACTATGTGCAGTGCCCGCAGGACGATCGCGTGGAGGCGTGGTCGGATGAGCGCTTCTGGGACGAGTTGCGCCGCCGCTTGCCGGAGCAGACGGCGGCAAATGTCGTCACCGGCCCATCCTTCGAGAAATCGATCGCGCCGCTGCGCTCCTTCGTTGCCGAGCCAATGCGCTTCGGCAGGATGTTCCTGGTTGGCGACGCCGCCCATATCGTACCGCCGACCGGGGCGAAAGGGCTCAACCTCGCCGCCAGCGACGTGCGCTATCTCTTCGCAGGTTTGCGCGACTTCTACGTCGAGAAGTCACATGATGGCATCGATGCCTATTCCGGCAAGGCGCTGGCACGGGTCTGGAAGGCGGTGCGCTTTTCCTGGTGGATGACGACGATGCTGCACCGTTTTCCCGACACCGGCGATTTCGGCCAACGCATCCAGGAGGCCGAACTCGACTACCTCATGCACTCGCGCGCCGCATCGACCGCGCTCGCCGAGAACTATGTCGGCCTACCTTATTGAGGGCTGCGGATCATCCCGCGCCTTGCTGCCTGGCAAGATCCAAAAGCATCGGGCGCTGCCCCTTGAGGATTTTCACCTCGGCCTCGGGCAAGGTGAACCAGCCCGCTCTGTCGACCTCCGGGAACTCCTTCAGGGATCCCGACCTTGGCGGCCATTCCATGGTGAAGCTGTTGCTCTTGATGGAGGTCACATCGATGTCGATGGTCGCCTCGACGGACCAGGCCGAGACGATCTTGCCGCCCGGTTGCCTGTAGTCGCCGAGACGAGTGAAGTATCCATCGACCTTGACGCCAAGCTCTTCCTCGGTCTCGCGTTGCGCTGCCGTCAACTCATCCTCGTCCTCGCCGACGAGGCCCTTCGGTATCGACCAGGCACCATCGTCCTTCTTCGCCCAGAAGGGTCCGCCCGGGTGAACCAGCAACACCCTGAGATCGTCGTCGCTGCGGCGATAGATCAGCAATCCCGCACTGCGTTTTGCCATTTTTGTATGTCCGTTTGCGAAGCTGGCAGCCTGCCGATGGTCCTTGAATCGTTGACGCGAACCTTGCACCAGGGGATTGCGACGCTATGTCAGGCGCGGCTGCATTGCACCTCACCCGCGAGTCCGGCAATCTGATACCATCGCCTATTTGGCGGCTCGAAGGCTAGGTGACGATGCAACTCGGTCTTATTGGCTACTACAGCGACTTCGTCGTGTATCCGCTGGTAATCGCCGTGCTGGCAGTGGCTGGGCTGCTCGAGGCCGGCGAAGAGGGTGCGCCGGGCTGGATAGGCACGGTCCTCGCCTGTCTCGGCCTCTGGACGCTGATCGAGTATGTGCTGCACAGGTTCGTTCTTCACCACATTCCCTACATCAAGGACCTGCACGACCGTCACCATGTCGAGGAGCGCAGTTCGGTGGGCACGCCGACCTGGCTCAGCCTCGGGGTGCATGCGCTGGTCGCGTTCCTGCCGGTATGGATGATCTCGGATTTAGCAACCGCGAGCGCGGTAAGCTGCGGGTTGATGCTGGGGTACCTCTGGTACATCAGCATCCACCACATGATCCATCACTGGCATCCCGCGCATCCGAGCTATCTCTACACGCTCAAGCGTCGCCACGCGGTCCATCACCACATCGACGAAGCGGCCAATTTCGGTGTGACGTCGGCGTTCTGGGATCGCGTTTTCGGGACGGCGCGGCTCTGAAGCCAGTTCAGCCTCGGCCGTTCAACGCCTCTTGCCGCGACCGCCGGGAGACTTGGCTCCGCGGGGTCCGCTCTGAGCCGGCGTGTTGTTCTGGTTTTCGTCGGACAGTTTTCGCCAGCGGGCAAGGCGCTCCGGATCGAGCGTTCCGGCCTTCAAGGCAGCCTGCACAGCGCAGCCCGGCTCATGCACATGCGTGCAGTCGCGGAACTTGCACAGTGGCGCGAGTTCGGTGATTTCGGCAAACAGCGTGTCGATGCCGGAGGCGACGTCACTGACCTGCAAAGTCCGCATGCCCGGCGTATCGATCACCCAGCCGCCGCCGGCAATGGCGTGCAGCGATCGCGACGTGGTGGTGTGGCGTCCCTTGGCATCGTGCTCGCGAATGCCTCCGGTCTGCTGCGGCGATTGCTGCCCCGATCCGGCCAGCGTGTTGACCAGCGTCGATTTGCCGACGCCGGAGGAGCCGATCAGCGCCACCGTCTGGCCGACACCGCACCAGGCAGCCAGGATGGTTGCCGCATCCGATGTCCGGGGGTTCAGCGTCACGACCGGCAATCCACGCTGCAACGCGGCAGCCTGCCTTGCATATGTCTCGGCGTCTTCAGCGGTATCGGCCTTGGTCAGCAGGATCACAGGCGTCGTTCCGGCCTCATTGGCGAGCGCCAGATAACGCTCGAGCCGGGCGGGATTGAAGTCGGCATTGCACGAGGTGACGATGAACAGCGTGTCGACATTGGCCGCGGCAAGCTGCGGCACCCTGCCGCCCTGGGTGCGGCGCTCCAGCACCGTCTTGCGGACCAGGCGGCGCTGCACAAGGTGTTCATGCCCATCGACCAGTACCCAGTCGCCGACCGCATAGTCGCCGGTGTTCGCCTGCGCCGGCAGCGTCAGATCGACCGGCCCTGCCTGGGACAGGCCGGTCAGGCGATCGCGGTGGACGGTGGCGATCCGCGTCGGGACAAGATCGGCGTCGCCGGGTTCGAGCTGGTCGCCAAAAAAATCCGTCCAGCCCAGGCCGGCAAGCGATGGCATGGAGTGGTCCGTCACGGCTTTGACCACGGCGTCGCGGACATTGGAGAGTATCCCTGGCAGGTGAGGCGCGGACGGGGTGGGCAATTGCCCAGCTGTATGGGGGGCATGGCGACATTTGGCAAGCAGGCCCGAGAGCGAGCGGCAAGCTTCTGCAGCCTATCCCTCGATCGTCGAACTGACGATCAAGTCGACGAAACAGCGCTATCCGAAAGCGTTTGGCGGGAAAAAACGGCGGCGAGCCGCCTCAGTTTTGAAACGTTAACGAATAATTTGACGCATGCAATATTTCTGGGTTCTATTGGTAACTGTGAAAATTGACTGAATAAGTTCCATCCAGGATTGTCGCATCCGGTCAACGGCCGCATGACTGGGGGCGGGCCGATCATGGCAGGGGATCAGGAATATATCGATGGCGGAGAAGACGCACCGCACGATGGATGACTTCGCCCAGGCATGCGGCGTGTCCCGGCCGACGCTGTCCAAATATTTCGACGATCCGGCGAGCGTGAAGCCGGCGACGCGGGCGCGCATCGAAGCCGCCCTGCGCTCCTCGGACTATCAGCCCAACCTTTTCGCCCGAAATCTCAACCGCAAGCGCACCCGCAACATCGGCATCGTCGTGCCGACGATCACCGATCCGTTCTACGCCGAGATGGTCAGCCGCATCGAATTTCGCTGCCGCGACGAAGGCTACTGGCCGATCGTCATCTCCTCGCATGGTTCGCCGAAGCTGGAGGCGGAGTCGGTCAGGACGCTGCTGTCCCTGAAGGTCGCCGGCGCGATCATCGCCCCACTGGGTCTGGCTTCCGACCGCGGCGTCTTCGACAAGCTCGGGCAGGATATTCCGATCGTCTATTTCGACACCTATATCGAGGGCGATACGCCGTTCGTCGGCAACGACAACCGGCAGAGCGTCTCGACCATCGTCGACTATCTCTGCCGTTCGGGTGAGCCGCCGGTCTATCTCGACATCCCACACGTCAACCACAACTCCGGCGAACGCCAGGAAAGCTACATCGTCGCGATGGAGACCGCCGGGTTCAAGCCGGTCGTCATCGAAGGCACCCGCGATTACACCTGGGACTTCGAACGCATCGGCTACGAGCAGACGGAAAAAATGCTGGAGGCCGGCTCCTTGCCCGGCCGCACCATCCTGTGCGCCAATGATCGTCTCGCCTTTGGCGTGATGGCGGCTGCGTACTCGCGCGGCCTGAAGGTCGGCCGCAGGCCCGATTGCGATCTGCGGGTTGCAGCACACGACGATCATCCGCTGAGCCGCTACACCTGCCCGGCGCTGACCACCATGGCGCAGGATTTCGCCGCCATGGCCGGCCGCAGCGTCGAGATACTGCTGGCTCTGCTGGACGAGGCCGATCCGCCGAAGCAAGGCCTGGCCCGCACTGTCAAGCTCGGCGCCACCCTGGTGATGCGTCAGTCGGCCTGATCGTCAGCGATCTTCTCGAAGTGGCGCCAGGCAGCCACCGCCTCGGCCACCGCTTGCCGGGCAGCGGGAATATGGCGTCCCATTGAGACGAAGCCATGGATCTGGCCCGGCCACTGCCGGAGGATCACCGGCACGCCCGCGGCTTGCAGGCGCGCCGCATAGGCTGCCCCTTCGTCGGCGAGGATGTCGCAGCCGGCAAGCGCTACAAAGGTCGGCGCAACGCGGGCGAGGTCAGGCGCCAGCAAGGGCGAGACGCGCCAGTCCGTGATATCGTCGGGCGTTCGCACATAGTGGTCGCGGAACCATGCCATGGTGGTTGCGGTGAGCCCGAAGCCGTCGCCGAAACGCTGGTAGCTATTCGATGCCTGCCGCGCGTCGGTGTTGGGATAGATCAGGAGTTGCGCCGCAAGCGGAGGCGCAAGCCCATCGCGGGCAAGCAGCGCCAGCACCGTGGCGAGATTGCCGCCGGCGCTGTCGCCGGCAACGCCGATGCGTCTGATGTCGATGCCGAGACCGGCGGCATTCTCCGCCATGAAGTGCAGTGTTGCCAGGCAATCCTCGATCCCGGCGGGAAATTTGTGCTCTGGCGCCAGGCGATAATCGGGACAGACAATGACGGCGCCGCCGAGATTGGCCATCAGGCGGCAGATCTCGTCATGCGAATCGAGGTTGCCGATGACCCAGCCGCCGCCATGCAGGTAGAGCAGCGCCGGTGCCCCGCTTTGCGGTGCGCCGATGCCGCGATGGATGCGGAGCGCTATAGGCCCATTCGTCCCGTCGATCTGCCGTTCCTGGGTCGCAGCGACCGGCTCGTGCTCACCCTGTAACGTCGGGAACGAGGCGTTGTAGGCAGTTCGCGCCGCCGCCACGCTGCCGGTCTCGAATGGCTCGCCGCCGGCTGCACGACCAATTTCGAGGACGCGCAGCGCATCCGGATCGAGCGTCATGGTCATGTCCTCAGGCCAGCAGGCTGCTCGCCTCTTCCTCGGTCAGCAGGGCCGGCTGCACGACATCGCCCGCGATGGCGACTGATCCCTGTGTTTCACCGGAGCGCAGGATAGCCTCCATGATCTCCAGTACATGCAGCGCGAGGCTGCCGGAGGCCCGTGGGGTGTTGCCGGTTTGAAGCGAGCGCACCAGATCGGCGACGCCGAGCATGCGGTAATTGGCGCGATCGGGTGCCGCATAAGGCCAGTTGCGGGCGCCGTAGAGTTCGCCCTCGCTGACGAAATCCTGCCAGTCGGTGCCGCGTTCCGACAGCGACACCGTGCCGCCGAACGTGTCGGGATCGGGCAGGCGCAGCGAGCCCTCCGTGCCGTGCAGTTCGATCGGATGGTTGGAGTGGCGAAAGACGTCCCACGAGGCGCCGAAGGTGACGGTCGCGCCGGAGCGGAACTCGAGCAGCGACAGCACATTGGTCGGCGTGCCGACCTTGAATGTGGTGTTCTTGAATGGCCCTTCGGCTGATATCAGCCTTTCTTCCTGGCCGCGTGTCGCCATTGCCATGACGCGCTCGACCGGGCCGAGCAGATTGACCAGCATGGTCAGATAGTACGGACCCATGTCGAACACGGGGCCACCGCCTGGCTGGTAGTAGAATTGCGGGTTGGGGTGCCAGTGCTCCATGCCGCGGCCCATCATGAAGGCGGTGCCGGTGACCGGACGGCCGATGGCGCCGTCATCCATCAACCGGCGCGCACGGCGCCCGGCAGCACCGAGGAACGTGTCGGGCGCCGAGCCGAGCAGCAGGCCGCGCGACCGCGCCTCGTTGACCAGGCGTTGTCCGTCGGCGGCCGAGGTGGCGAGCGGCTTTTCGGTGAAGACGTGCTTGCCGGCCGAAAGCGCGGCAAACGAAATGTCGAAATGCGCCGCCGGAATGGTCAGGTTGAGGACAAGATCGATCTCCGGGTCGGCCAGCAGCGCATCGACGCCGAGTGCCTGGATGCCATATTCCTTCGCCCGCACCGCCGCCATGTCGGCCGAAATATCGGCACAGGCGCGCAATTCGATCCCGCCAAAAAGCCCGGCGTTGCGCAGGTAAGTCATCGAGATGTTGCCGCATCCGATGACGCCGATCCCGAGTTTGGTCTTTGATGTCCCGTGCATTTTCGATCCTGCCTCCCAATGCGCTCATGGCCTGCCGGGATCCGCCCAGCCGCTAGGCGGATCGCATTCGCAAAAGGCTATACAACATTTTAAATATTGACGCGCGTAAAATTTTTATACAACATGCGAAAATGCTGGTGCGATATCGGGAGGCTGCCAGTCCTGGGAGGAGAAAATGACCGAAAGAACGGCCGTCGATGCGGATCCCGTGGCTCATGCGCGCATCGGATATTTCCGCCGCGGCCAAGACCGCGACGGGGTCAGGCATAGATCACCTTGGCCCCGGTCCTATCAAGCTGGCTGCGTATCGGGTCGGACAGGCCATCGTCGGTGATCACGACATCGACGCTCGACAGCGAAAAGGCCTTGGACGTTCCGCTGACGCCCCATTTGCTCGAATCCGCAAGGAGGACAACGCGCCGGGCCATGCGCACGAGGTTTCGCTTCGTTCGCGCCATGTCTTCGTTCACGTCGACCACATCCAGTGACGAGTCAATCGCATGCGCTCCAACAAAGACCTGATGCGCTACCAAGCCGCCGAGAGCCGTGTCGGCATCGGTGATCAGTGTGCTCACCGTGTCTGGATAGACCCGGCCGCCGATCATGTGAACGTCGAGCCCGGGCCGATGCATCAGATGCTGCACGATATTCATCGCCGTGGCCGCGACCACGACATTGCTGAGCGGCGGTAACAGCATGGCAACCTGCATCAATGTCGAGCCGCCGTCGAAGATGACCGATTGGTTGTCCTCGAACAGTTCTACCGCTGCCCGGGCGATGCGTTTCTTTGCATCGAGGTTGGTTTGCATCCGCCGGGCGAACGCGGCCGTGGTCGAATCCGTGGTCCGGGTCACCGCGCCTCCGCGGGTCTTGGTCAGCAGTCCCTTACGGTCCAGTATCTCGAGGTCGGAGCGCACCGTGACTTCCGATACGCCAAAATCGTCTGACAGGTCCTTGATGCGGACCTGTCCGCTACGTTGCACTTCACCCAGGATCGATTGGCGTCTCTGCTCTGACAACATTGCCCTGTCCTTGCCTCCATCCGCCAAGCAATCACCCTGGCCTCGGTTCACTCTACCAAAAATATGCGAATTCGAAAGGTTTCGAAAGATTGCATTTGTCTTTTCTTTCGCAAACACTGGGTGCAGGATTTTGAAATCAATCGATTGGAGAATTTTGGACTCATGAGCCTCGGAACCAAGGTGCGCCTGGCGCGCCTCTTCTCACATCCATCGGGGAATCTTTTTGGCGGCGCGGTCGACCACTTTGTCGGCTATGGCGACGTGCGCAAAGGAGGTCTTGCCGATCTGCCGGGCGCCCTTGCACGCGTCATGGTAGGCAAACCCGACTACGTCAGCATCCAGCCCGGCACCGCGCGCCATCTGTGGCCGCAATACGCGGGCAAGGCTTGCCTGGTGATCCAGGCCGGCTGCTTCACCCCGGACGATCGCATCAGTGAACTGATTGCAACGCCCGAGGATGCGGTGCGCGCTGGCGCCGATGCGTTGGCCGTGGCCATTCCGGTGCGCGGCGCGACCGAGGGCAAATACATACGCTGGCTGACCGATTCGGTGAACGCGGCGGCCCGTTACGGCATGCCGGTGGTGGCGCATATCTACCCTCGCGATTTCACCGACGGGGCAAAAATCGTCTTCACCCCCGACGAGATCGCCTATGCGGCACGCATCGGCTACGAGTCCGGCGTCGATGTGATCAAGATCGGTTACACGGGCGATTTCGAGTCGTTCCGAGAGACCGTTCGGACCTGCCCGGTGCCGGTTGTGATCGCCGGCGGTCCGAAGACCGACACGCTGCTCGGCGCCCTTCAGCAGACGGCGGACGCCATCCGTGCCGGCGCGCGCGGTGCCGTGGTGGGCCGCAATCTCTGGGGGCACGGCGATCCGGAAAAGGCAGCGATCGCCTTTCGGGGCGTCATCCATGACGGCCTTTCGGCGCAAGACGCCCTGGCGAAGGCGGGTGCCTGAACCATGCCCGCCGTCCCTTCAATCCTCGGCTTCGGAGCTATTGCGATCGACGACATCGTCTATGTCGATCAGCCGTTGTCGGCGGGCAAGGGGAAGGTTCTGCAAAGTGCCCGAGCTTTCGGGGGAAATGTCGCGACGGCACTTGCCGCCGTCGCGCGGCTCGGCGGAAGCGCCGGGTTCGTCGGATGGCTGGGCAGTGCCGCCGACGACGCCGTGTTGTGCGATCTCGTTGCGAGCGGCGTAGAAACCGCGTTTGCGCCGCGCCACCCGCACGCGCGCCCGGTGCGCTCGCGGATCACCGTCGGTTCGGATGGGGAGCGATTCATCGCGTATGACGACGAAGCGATGCTGGGCACCGCGCCGGACTTTCCGGACGAGGTTCTCAGCCGCGCGACAGTCCTGATCGTCGACAGTTACGGGATCGGGTCGCTGGATGTCGTGGCTCGGGCTCGCGATCTCGGCCTTGCGATCCTCGGCGATGTCGAATGGAGCCACGGCCCGGCCACCGAGAGACTGATCGGGCTCTGCGACCATCTCATTCTTCCGCTCGGCTTCGCGCGGACCGCCACCGGCCGCCAGTCGCCGGCCGAGATACTCGATGCATTGTGGTTGCCGTCGCGGTCCGCCGTGGTTCTGACGGATGGCGGCAGGGGCGTCTTCTATCGCGGACGCGACGAGACAGGGCTCTGGCACCTGCCTCCGCACCGGGTTGCCGTCGTCGACTCGACCGGCGCCGGTGACTGCTTTCATGGCGCCTATGCCCTTGCATTGACGCGCGGGATCGACACCGCAGGCCGGGTCGCATTCGCGGCCGCGGCGGCGGCCCTTTCGATAACGGGGCGGGGCGGGCGCGAGGCGCTTCCGACCGACGACCAGGTCAAGCAACTCCTGGCATCGACAAACGCGCCGTCGGCAGTCGAACTGAAATATGCGCGGCTCGATACCGGAACATAGCCTAGCTATCCGAGGAAAAATTTCGCAGGTGAACGTAAGCCGAGGACAATCATAAAAATCAGTGGCTTAGACTTGTGGAGGGAGGAATATGGCAGAAGTCGTTCTTGAGAATATCTGCAAGACATACGGGAACAATTTTCACGCAATCGACCAATTGAACCTGTCGGTTAAGGACGGTGAGTTCTTGATTCTCGTCGGGCCGTCCGGCTGTGGCAAATCCACCGCGCTGCGGATGATCGCGGGATTGGAGGACGTCACCAGCGGCAGCCTTCGGATCGGCGGTGTCGACGTCGTCGACATGCCGCCCAAGGACCGCGACATCGCGATGGTCTTCCAGAGCTACGCCCTCTACCCGCATATGACGGTGTTCGAAAACATCGGCTTTTCGATGCGGCTGGCAGGCAAGCCGAAGGCCGAGCGCAAAAAGCGCGTGGACGAGATCGCCAAAACCCTTCAACTGACGTCTCTGCTGGACAGCAAACCCGCGAACCTTTCAGGCGGGCAGCGTCAAAGGGTTGCCATGGGCCGCGCCATGGTGCGCGAGCCGGCAGCCTTTCTCATGGACGAACCGCTTTCCAATCTGGATGCGAAACTGCGTGTTCAAATGCGCGCCGAAATCACCAGTCTGCAAAAGCAGCTCGGCGTAACGACCATATATGTGACCCACGACCAAACCGAAGCCATGACGATGGGCGACAGGGTCGCGGTGTTGAAAGGCGGCGTGCTGCAGCAGGTCGACACACCCAAGAGACTCTATGAATCGCCGGTGAACGCCTTCGTTGCCGGCTTCATCGGGTCTCCTTCGATGAACCTTTTCGAGGCGACCCTGACGGGCGACGAACTGATGTCCGGCGCCCTGGCCATCCGGCTGCAGGATGCAGCCTTCGTGCGCAGGCCGGGCTTGAAGTCGTATGCGGGGCGCAAGGTCGTGTTCGGCATACGACCGGAGGATCTCTATGACAGCAGCCTCGAATCCGGCCGCAAGTATCAGACGATACCGGCAAAGGTGACCTCGATCGAAGAACTTGGATCCGAACAAATCGTCCATCTCGACATCGACGCGGTCCGGGTGGACTCCGGCGACCCTGACGCGGTGCAGGATTTCGGCCTGGCGTCGAATGCGGTGGCGAAATTCGAACCGACCAGCAAAGTCCGTTCCGGCTCGGAAATCAGGTTGGCCCTGGATGATACCAAGCTCCATTACTTCGACCCGGAGACGCATCTGGCAATCTGAGTATCAGCGAAGACCCGCGGGTGAGGGTGAGGCGCCTGCGTAAGAAGACTTCTGAATAACCAGACGATCGGCCGCATTGTGCGGGCGAATATAAAGAAGGAGGAGAGAATGACGTTTCGTATTAAACCCGCGATGCTGAAAATAGCCGCGGCCGCATGGTTGCTTGGCGCAACCGGCGCCATGGCGGATACGACGCTGGAATTCACCCAATGGTGGGAGCCCGAATTGCCGGCCGGCTCGCTCAGGGCAATCATGGATGACTTCGAGGCCGCAAATCCCGGAATCAAAGTGACGCTGGTCAGCGGCCCCTACGCGACCACGCGAGACCAGATCTCGGTTGGTGCTGCAACCGGAACGCTCAGCGACGTCGTCGGTCTCGACGGTGCCTGGGTGAACAATCTGAATGCGCAGAGCGCACTCGCCGACATGAATCCGATGATGGATGCGAGCGGTTTCGACAAGAGCCAGGTCGCGGACATCGTCAAGGTGGACGGCAAGGCGGTGATGTTTCCCGTGGCTTCTTTCGTCTATCCGGTCTTCGTGAATTTGGACCTCGCCGCCCAGGCAGGCGTGACCAAGCTGCCGTCGACCCGTGCGGAGTTTCTCGAAGCCGCCAAGAAGATGACGATCGCCGACAAGAACCAGTATGGCTGGGTGCTGCCCCTGTCGCTGCAAACGCCATCCGGCGTCCAGAACGACATGATGTCGTGGGTTTGGGCTTCGGGTCAGTCGATGATGGCGAACGGCAAGCCGGACCTTGAGGGCAAACCGGTGGTGGATATGCTCACCTTCGTCAAATCTCTCAACGACGCCGGAACCATCTCGCCCGGCATCGCCACCAAGACCGAGCAGGAAAAGGTCGAGGAGTTCGTCAACAACCGCGTCGGGATGATGATCGACTCGCTCGCGCATGTGAACCTCATCCGCAAGCGCAATCCCAAGCTGAACTTCGACCTCATCCCGGTCCCGGTCGTGGAAAACTATACCGGCAAGCGCGGCCTTCCCTATGCCTCCTGGGGCATCGGCATCTCTGCTGCCTCGAAACATCAGGAAGAGGCCTGGAAACTCGTCCAATATGTGATGAGTGAAAAGGTGAACGCCAAGCTCGTGTCGCTTGCAAACGCCTTCCCGGGCAACGTCAACGCCAAGCCCGATTTCGTGACCTCGGACAAGGCTTTCGGCAAGGCTTTTGAAATCTTCAAGACCGGTTATCTCGCCAATGAGTTCACGGGCCTGCCGGTGGCAGAAGACCTGATGACCCAGTTCGACGTGCAAGCCCAAAAGATGCTCGCCGGCGAGCAGTCTCCGGAACAAGCAGCCGCCGCCGCTCAGAAGGGCTGGATGGCGAAATTCTGATCGGCCTGTTCCCGTTTGCTGACTTCGACCGGGTGGCCTGACTTCGGGCAGGCCACCCGGCAACAACGGATCGGCAATTTGAGTGGACCTGTTTTGAAGCTTACCTTCTCTTGAAGGCGTATCCCAAGGTTGGCACATGACCCGGCAAAAGCGCTCCCACCACAAGCTCAAACGAGCGGTCGCACCCTACCTCTATCTGTCGCCCTCGCTGCTCATAATCGGGCTTCTGATGCTGCTGCCGATGGTGACGGTGATTGGCTACTCGTTCCAGAACAGCGCGGTGCTGCGTCGTGACCCATCCTTTGCCGGACTGAAACACTACCAGGCGATCTTCGACGACCCCGTGTTCTGGGCTTCGCTGTGGCACACGCTCTACTTCACATGCATGAGTGTCATTTTCCACATGACCATCGGCATGGCCTTCGCGCTCATGCTGAACAGCGACCGCATCAATCCGACGCTGCGCAATATCCTGCGCGTGCTCTATATACTGCCTTGGCTGTTCACCGCGGTGATTATCGCCGTGATCTGGCGCCTGCTGCTTGAGCCGAACGGTGTCGTGAATAGCATTCTCATGCAAATCGGCATCATCGGTTCCAAGGTCGAATGGTTTTCCTCGCCTGAGACCGCGCTGCACGCGGTCACCTTTGCCAACATCTGGGCGGGCTATCCGCTCTTCATGGTCAGCCTGCTCGCGGGTTTGCAGGGCATTCCCAAGGATTTCTACGAGGCTGCCGATATCGACGGGGCGAAAGCCTACCAGAAGCTGATCTTCATCACCATTCCGCAGCTGATGCCGATCATCATCAGCATCTCGCTGCTTGACTTCATCTGGACCATGCAGGTCTTCCCGTTAATCTGGATAACGACGGGCGGTGGCCCGATCTACTCGACCGAGGTCCTCAGCACCTACACGTACAAGCTGGCGTTTTCGAGCTACAACCTGTCGCAGGCTTCAGCCAGCGCTGTGGTCATCTTGTTGATCTCTCTCGGCCTGACGCTGTTCTATATTCGCTATCAGAAGGCTCGGTAGTCATCATGAGGAAAAGGCATACGCCGAAAGACAGGCTGATCACCGTCGCGCTCCATGTAGCGCTTGCAGCGGGGCTCTTTTTCGCGGCATTTCCGATCTACTGGATGCTGAGCAGCTCGTTCAAATCGAATACCGAAATCTTTGCCCTGCCACCAACCATCCTGCCAAAGGCCTTCACGCTGGAAGCGTATGCAGCCATCCTTGGCGACCCGGTAAAGCTGCGCTTCTTCTTCAACAGCTATTTCGTGGCGGGAGCGGTGACTGTGCTGACGGTGCTGATCGCCCTGCTGGCGGCCTACGGGTTCAGCCGCTTCAACTTCCGCGGCAAGGGCAGCCTCAACACAATCATCATCAGCACGCAGACGATTCCGCCGATCACACTTTTGATCCCCTTCTTCGGGCTCGTCGTCTCATACGGCATCTTCGACACCTACGTCGCACTGATCCTGACTTATCTGGTGTTTACGCTGCCCTACGCGATCCTGCTGATGACGGGATATCTGAACACCTTGCCCCGCGATCTCGATGAAGCCGTAGCCGTCGATGGCGGCACCAGTTGGACAGCGCTTTGGCGGGTGATCGTCCCGATTTCACTGCCTGGTATCGTGGCGACGTCGGTCTACACCTTCCTGTTGTGCTGGAACGAATTTCTCTTTGCGCTGACACTGACGAAGTCGACGTCCATGCGCACCGTCCCGATCGGCATCCAACTGTTGATGGGGCAGCACGCCTTCGAATGGAACCAGATGATGGCAATGAGTGTGCTCGGCTCGCTACCGCTCTTGCTCATCTACCTCGTTGCCCAGAGGTACTTCCTCGCCGGCATGACCGCGGGCTCGGTCAAGTAGGACGTCCATCCCACGGCGACGCAGGGTGGCATCAAGCAATAGGCGATATCAAGGAATGAAAGGACGAACGTGAAAGAGCTCAAAGTCGGCTGCCAGACCTTCACCTGGGAAATGCTGGGAGACCGGTTTACCGGCGGCCCCGACGATCTGCTGAAGGCGATCGCCGATGGTGGCTATGCCGGCATCGAGATCACCGACACCATGATCGGACATTATGGCGACAAGCCGGAGGAGTTCGCCGCCGCGCTGAAGGCGTCGGGGCTGACGCTGGTTTCCTTCGCCTTTGGCTCGAACAGTGGTTTTACGCTGAAGGAGGAGATCGGCGCCGACCTCGAAACCGCCAAGCGCTGGATCGATTTCGCCGCCGCCTTCCCGAATGCGCTGGTATCGATGGGCTCGGCCACGATGGTGTCCGACGGCCCGCGCGAGGATAAGTTCGCCATCGCCGCCGAGGTTTACAACAAGGCCGGCGAGATCGGACGCAAGGCCGGCCTCCAGGTTGCGGTGCATCCAAGCTCGCACCACAACACGCTGCTGTTCGACCGCGCCGACTACGACACGATCTTTGCCTTGCTCGACCCCGACCTGGTCGGCTGGGTACCGGATACCGGCCATATCCTGCGCGGCCACAAGGACATGTCCGATACGCTGCGCACCTACCGCGACCGCATCCGCTACATCCACCTCAAGGACGTCTATGCCAACGGCACCTGGGCCATGCTCGGCAAGGGCGTCTGCGACACGCCTGCGGTCATCGAGATCGCCAACACCGCACCGCGCTTCAACGGCTGGCTGGTGCTGGAGGAAGAATCCGAAACGGCCGCCGCCGATCCTGCCGGCGCGGTCAAGACCAACCGCCAGACTATGCGCAGCTACGGCGCCTGAAGAACGAGACGATGATCAAGAAACAGGACAGACGCCTCAGGGTCGGCGTGCTCGGCTGCGGCCCCATCGCGCAGTTCGCGCATCTGGAATCCTGCGTGAAAGCTGGCAATGCCGACCTTTACGCCATCTGCGATGCGGCACCCGATCTGCTTGCCCGCATGGGCGCGACCTATGAGCCGCAGAAGATGTATTCCGACTATGAGGCAATGCTCGCTGATCCTGAGCTGGAAGCGGTGATCGTCGCCACGTCGGACGCCTATCACGTGCCGATGTCGATCAGGGCGCTCAACGCCGGCAAGCATGTTCTCTGTGAAAAGCCGATCGGCACCTCGGTCGAGGAGGGCGAGGCGCTGGCCGAAGCGGTCAGGCGCTCGGGCAAGATCCTGCAGGTCGGCCACATGAAGCGCTTCGATCCGGCACTGGAGGCCGCGCGCGACTTCGTTCGCGACGAGATCGGCGAAGTGCTGGCGCTGAAGGCCTGGTACTGCGATTCCACCCATCGCTACACCAACACCGATGCCGTGCAGCCGCTGCCCGTCACCAGCAGGCTAGCCAGGAAGCCAGCCGGAAATCCCAAGGCCGATCTCAGGCAATACTTCATGCTGGCCCATGGCTCGCATCTCGTCGACACGGCGCGTTTCCTGTGCGGCGATATCGTCGCCGTGCGCGCCCGCCTCAATGAGAAATTCGGCGCCTATTGCTGGTTCGTCGAAACCGAGTTCGCCAGCGGCGCGCTCGGCCATCTCGACCTGACGGTTGCCGTGCGCATGGACTGGCACGAAGGTTTTCAGCTCTATGGCGAGAACGGCTCCGTTATCGCCAGGACATTCAACCCTTGGTACTTCCGCGCCAGCGAGGTGGAGATATTTCACGAGAAGACCGCCACGGCCCACAAGCCACTCGGCGCCGATGGCCATTTCTTCCGCCGCCAGCTGGAAGGTCTTGCGGACACAGTCCTGAACGGCACGCCGATGCGTGGCGCCAATGTCGAGGACGGCATCGCCTCGATCCGCGCCATGGTCGCCATCGCGCGTTCGGTGGAATCAGGCGAGCGAGTCGAACTCGCCTCGGTGTCGGGGGCGGTGTGATGCGTCTCGGCATTTTCGCCAAGACCTTTGCCGGCACCGATCCGGCCGCCGTGCTGGCTGCGGTGCGGCAAGCTGGCTATGAGACGACGCAGTTCAATCTGGCCTGTGCCGGCCTGCCGTCGATGCCGGATGCTGTGCCGGCGGACGCCATCGCCTCCGTCCGTGCCGCCGCGCAGTCGAACGGCGTTTCACTCGCAGCACTGTCGGGCACCTACAACATGGCGCATCCCGACAAAGCCGTGCGCGACGACGGCCTCAGGCGCCTCGCCGTTGTCATCGAGGCTGCTGCTGCCCTCGGCATCCCGCTGGTCACGCTCTGCACCGGCTCGCGCAACGCCGCCGATCAGTGGGCCTATCATCCCGACAATGCCGATCCGGCCGCCTGGTCCGACATGGCCGCCGAGATGGCGAAGGCGCTGGCGCTGGCCGAAGGTGCCGGTGTCGATCTCGGCATCGAGCCTGAGCAGGCCAACATCGTCACCTCGGCTAGGGATGCGACCCGGCTGATCGCCGAGATGGGATCGAAGCATCTGAAGATCGTGCTCGATCCGGCAAACCTGTTCGAACACGCCACGCCCGGCGAGGCGCGCGCTATCGTTGCCGCCGCGATCGACGAGGCCGCCGGCCACATCGCCATGGCGCATGCCAAGGACCGTCATGGTGACGGTCGCTTTGCCACATCAGGACAAGGCATTGTCGATTTTCCGGATTTTGTTGCACGGCTAAAGGCAGCGGGCTTCGACGGACCGCTTGTCACCCACGGCCTGTCCGCCGACGAAGCCCCCGATGTCGCCGCCTTTCTGCGAAGGCTCCTCTGATGGGCGCCGCCCCGACGATCCTGCTTCGCGACGATGCAGCGCTTCGTGTCTTCGACACGGGGCAGGGCAGGCTTCCCGTTATCTTCCAGCATGGCCTCGGCGGTGACGCAGCGCAGGTCGCGCAGAACTTTCCCGATGGTCCTTCATACCGTCGGCTGACCGTCGAATGCCGCGCGCAGGGCGGTTCCGGCGCCGGTAGCAAGCGCCCGTTTTCGATCGCGATGTTCGCCGATGATGTGCTGGCCGCCGCGGATGCGGCCGGCCTCGACCGTTTCATCGCCGGCGGCATCTCGATGGGTGCGGCCATTGCCTTGCAGCTTGCCGCCCGGCACCCGGACCGGGTCGCCGGTCTCGTGCTTGTGCGCCCTGCCTGGGCTTTCGAGGCGGCGCCGCAAAACATGCGCCCTTACGTGGAAGTGGCGGAGCTCATCCGCAGCCGTCCTTTATCGCAGGCGCGAGATATCTTCGCGGCGTCCGCGACGGCCGCCCGCTTTCACACCGAAGCGCCGGACAATCTTGCTTCCCTGCTCGGCTTCTTCGCGCGCGAAAACGCGCCCGTCTTCGCCGAGGTGATGCAGGCGATCGCAGAGGATGGACCTGGCGTGACGCGGGCAGCCGCCGCTGGCCTTGCGTTCCCTACGCTCGTCATCGGCAGCGGCATCGATCTCGTCCATCCGCTGGCCGCCGCCCGCAGCCTCGCCGACGCCATCCCCAATGCGACCTTTGCCGAGGTGATGCCGAAGGCCACCGACAAGGAGTGCCATTTCGCCGAAATTCGCGCCGCCATCGCGGACTTTCTCGACATGAATTTCAACAACCAGGACCAGTCATGATCTCGAAACCTCTCTCAGGCCCGGCCGCCATCGCCGCATTGCCGCGCGACCGGATGATCGCCGAATTCTCGCTCTGGTCGGCCAATCTCGCCAATTTCGAAAACGACTTGAAGCGCATCGAGCCCTATGTCGATCTTCATCATATCGATGTGGCGGACGGTCATTTCGCACCGTCCTTCCTGTTCTTCCCCGATCTCGTCGCCCGCATTGCGGGGCTGACGGCGAAACCCATCCATGTCCACCTGATGGTCGATGAAGCAATCGTCGAGGCGCAGACGCGCCAGTTCATCGAAGCCGGCGCCGACATGATCAGCGTCCATGCCGAGAATGGCGAAGCCGGATTGCGCGCCGTGCGGCTGGCGCGGGAGCTCGGCGCCGAGGCCGGCGTCGTACTCAGGCTGGAGACGCCTGTGGAAGCGGTGACGGCCTTCGTCCCGGAAGTCGCCTTCGTGACGCTTCTTGGAACCGCAATCGGCGTCAAGGGACAGAGCCTGTCGGACAAGGCCTGCGACAGGCTGGGCGCTGCCCGCGCCATCCTGAGAGAGGCCGGCCGCGAGGCGCAAGTGGTTCTGGCGGCCGATGGCGGCATCCGCCACGAGACCGTGCCGTTGCTGCGTGCCGCCGGGGCCGAAACCGTGGTTCTCGGTTCGCTCGCCTTCGGTGACAAGGATCTCGCCGGCCGCATCGGCTGGCTGCACGGCTTGAAGGTCGCGGCATGACATCAGAAGCCGCCCTTGCGATCGATCTTGGCGGGACGGAGCTTCGCGCCGCCTTGGTCGACCGCGACGGCAAGATCCTGGCATTCGCGGCGGTGCCGACGCAGGCGCTGGCCGGTCCCGATGTGGTGATCGGCCAGATCGAGGCGTTGGCGGCGACAGTCCATGCCGAGGCCCCGGCACTTTCGGTCGTCGGCGTCGGCGTCGGTGCACCGGGGCCGCTCGATCCGCTGGCCGGCATCGCCGTCGGCCCGCCGACGCTCGCCGGGTGGCTGGACGTGCCGCTTGCCGACATCCTGGAACGGCGGCTCGGCCTGCCGGTGCGGCTGGAGAACGACGCCAATGCCGCGGCGCTCGGCGAATGGCGCTTCGGCGCCGGCCATGGCGCTCGCTCGCTGGTCTTTGTCACGGTTTCGACCGGCATCGGCGGCGGTGTCGTCGTCGACGGGCGCATCCTGCATGGCCGCCGTGGCCTTGCAGCCGAGATCGGTCACATGACCATCACCAATGAAGGCGAGCGCTGCGTATGCGGTGTCGTTGGCTGCTTCGAGGCCATCGCGTCGGGAACGGCACTTGGCCGCCGCGCCAGCGCCGCCACGGCAGCCGGAGACGGCTCTACCTTGCGACGCTTGTCAGCGGACGCGGAGGTGACCGGCCGCCATGTCGTCGAGGCGGCACGGCTGCAGGACGCTCTTGCCTCGGCCTTGCTGGAGGAGGAAGCGCGCTGGCTGGGCATTGGCTTCACCAATCTCCTGCATCTCTATTCGCCCGATGTGCTGGTCGTTGGCGGTGGCATCGCCAATGGGCTCGATCTGATGCTGCCGACCATCGAGGCGACCATCAGGCAACGGGCTATGCGCGCCTATCGCGACGTGCCGGTCGTTCAGGCCCAGCTCGGCCGCCATGCCGGGCTCGTCGGCGCCGCCAGCCTTGTGCTGTTCGACGACGGGGGCACTTTGGCAGCCCGCATGCCTGTTGGCCCAAGCACGTTTCCGGACACGCCACTGAGCAAGACCGGCACGGTCTGACGTTGCGACCTGCATGACAAAGGCCAGAGGCAGCACGCCTCCGGCCTTTTACGCATTGACCGCGCGTCATTACTCGGCGGGAACAACGTCCGCCGGCAGGCTATCGTCGGCCGTGCCCGCCAGCGCTCTGGCCAGCTTGGCCTCGTCGAGTTCGCCTTCCCAGCGAGCCACCACCAGCGTGGCGACAGCATTGCCGACGAAGTTGGTCAACGCCCGGCACTCCGACATGAAGCGGTCGACGCCGAGGATCAGCGCCATGCCGGCGACCGGCACCGCCGGAACCACCGAAAGCGTCGCCGCAAGGGTGATGAAGCCGGCCCCGGTGATGCCGGCGGCACCCTTGGAGGAAAGCATGGCCACCAGCAGCAGCAGGATCTGGTCACCCATAGACAGGTGGATGTTGGTCGCCTGTGCGATGAACAGCGCCGCCAGCGTCATGTAGATGTTGGTGCCGTCGAGGTTGAAGGAATAGCCGGTTGGGATGACCAGGCCGACGACCGAGCGCTTGGCGCCGGCCTTCTCCATCTTTTCCATCAGCGAGGGCAGGGCGGCTTCCGACGAGGAGGTGCCCAGCACCAAAAGCAGCTCTTCCTTGATATAGCGGATCAGCGACAGGATGGAGAACCCGTTGTAGCGGCAGACCGCGCCAAGCACGACGAACACGAACAGGAACGACGTCACATAGAAGGTGCCGACCAGCATAGCGAGATTGATCACCGCGCCGATGCCGTATTTGCCGATGGTGAAGGCCATCGCGCCGAAGGCACCAATGGGGGCCGCCTTCATCAGCACGCTGACCAGCTTGAAGATCGGTGTCGTCAGCGCCTGCAGGAAATTGAGCACGGGCGTGCCCTTGTCGCCGACCAACGCCAGCGCGATGCCGAACAGCACCGAGAAGAACAGCACCTGCAGGATGTCGCCGTCGGCGAAGGCGCCGACGATGGTCGACGGGATGATGTTCATCAGGAAGTCGGTGACCGACTGGTCGTGCGCCTTGGCGGCGTAATTGCTGATGGTCGAGGCGTCGAGCGTCGCCGGGTCGATGTTGAAGCCGGCGCCCGGCTGCACGACATTGGCGACGACAAGGCCGATGATCAGAGCCAGCGTCGAAAAGGTGAGAAAATAGAGCATCGCCTTGCCGGCGACACGTCCGACCTTCTGCAGGTCGCTCATGCCGGCAATGCCCGTAGTCACGGTCAGGAAAATGACCGGGGCGATGATCATCTTGACCAGCTTGATAAAGGCGTCGCCGAGCGGCTTCATGCTCTCGCCGACCGACGGATAGAAATGGCCGAGCAGGATGCCGACGGTGATCGCGACGAGCACCTGCACGTAGAGTTGGGCATAGAAAGGCTTGCGCTGCGCGGCAAGCGCGCCTGATTGGTCTGCGATGTGCATCGAACTCTCCCTGGCCGGATGGGGCGGAGCGCCCTGCGTGACTTCTCCCATCGCGGCGCTCCGGTCGCACGCCGCTGCCAGGGAGTTTTGCAAACGCTGTGCCAGTTCGCGGAAAGGCCGGAACCACGGGATTTCCGCCTTTGTCTGACGTCATGCGGCCAAAGCCTGTGCGGATTTCCGCACAGGCAGTGTTTGCCTGGGCGGATTTTCGCATTACACTGGCCGAAAGGCCGCGAGCAAGGGGGAGAGGGCAGACGCCGCAAGCAGGCACCGATAGCGGATTCCCTGGATTTGCCGGCCGTGGATTGCTGCGCGAGGCCGTGGCGCGGCTGCGCGATGGCCGCTGGGTTGCCGTGGTCGTCGCTCTTGCCTTTCTGGCCGGCGCGATCGCCATTGCCGGGCGCATCGCCTCCGGCCAGGCGGCCGATAATCTGCGCGAGACGGCACTCGCCGCACTGCCGCTGGCGGCGGGAACCCTGACCGGCGAAATCGAAAAGCAGCGCCTGGTTCCACTGGTGTTGGCCCGAGACGACGCGGTGCGCGGCGCTCTGCGCCGGGCCGGAAAAATGAAAGAAAAGGCCCTCAACGACAAGCTCAAGTCGATTGCCGGCGATGCCTCGGCATCCGCCATCTACATCATCGATACGGCAGGCATCGCCATATCAGCCAGCAATGCCGACGAACCGGCGAGCTTTGTCGGCATCGATTACAATTTTCGGCACTATTTCCAGGAAGCGATGAGCAAGGGTGCTGCCAGCCAATATGGCCTCGGCACAATCAGCGGCAGACCGGGGCTGTACCTTGCCAGCCGCGTCGACGATGGCGGCAAGCCGCTTGGCGTTGCGGTGCTGAAGGTCGAACTCGACGGCGTCGAAGCCAATTGGCGTTCCAGCGGTTTCCTTGTGTTCATCACTGATGAACGCGGCGTGGTGCTGGCTACCAGCCAGCCCGACTGGCGGTTCCGTGCGCTGGCGCCACTGTCGGCCGAGGACACCGCCGCAGCCCACGAGCAGCTCCAATTGGCCGATGCAGGCTTCGAGCCGCTGCCGATCCGGCGCGGCGCTGGTGACGGCCTGGCGACGATCGACAACGCGGGAAAACCGCGCCAGTTCGTCGAGGTGGTGCAGGATTTGCCCGCTGCTGTTCCTGGCTGGCGTCTCTGGCTGCTCACTCCCGCCGACGCTGCTCTTTCATCGGCCGCCAACACGGCGCGCCTGACCACGCTGCTTGGGCTTCTGCTGATGGGCTTGCTTGCCTTCGTGCTTACCCGCCGCCAGCGCGCACGACGGCTGAGGCAGGAGGCGCTGGCGCGGATGAATGCCGAACTGGAGAGCCGAGTCAGCACGCGAACGGCCGAGTTGACCCGCTCCAACACCGCACTTGCCGGTGAAATCGCCGAGCGCGAGAATGCTGAAGCCAAGGTGCGCCGGCTGCGCGACGACCTCGCCCAGGCCAACCGGCTTTCCATCCTCGGCCAAATCGCCGCCGGCGTGGCGCACGAGATCAACCAGCCGGTCGCCGCTATCCGCACCTATGCCGAGAATGCGGGCCGCTTTCTCGAAACCGGCAAAACCGAACCGGCCAGCGGCAATCTGACGTCGATCGTGTCGATGACCGAGCGCATCGGCGCGATCACCGGCACCTTGCGTACTTTCGCCCGTCGACCCGGGGTTGCCGCTTCGCCGCTGCCGGTGCGCGAGGCAATTGATGGCGCGCTGTCGCTGCTGTCGGGCCGCATCCGTGATTCCGGCGTGACCATCGTCAAGCCGCGCGGCAATGCCTCGCCGGTGGTCATGGCCAGCCGCATCCGGCTGGAACAGATCCTGGTCAATCTGTTGCAGAATGCGCTGGACGCTATGAAGGACCAGCCCGATCCGCGCATCGAGATCGAGCTTGCCGAGCGCGACGACAGGGTGCTGATTTCGGTGCGCGACAACGGCCCAGGTCTCGGCCCGGAAGCAGCCGGCAATCTGTTCATGCCGTTCCAGACCACCAAGGAGAAGGGGCTTGGCCTCGGGCTGGTGATCTCGCAGGAGATCGCCCAGGAATTGGGCGGCACGCTGCGGCTCGATCCCGGCAATGGCATCGGCGCATCCTTCACCATCGATTTGAGGCGAATTGAATGATTGAGGGATCAGGGCTGGTGGCGCTCGTCGACGACGATGCGGACCTGCTGCACGCCACAACGCAATTGCTCGAGCTTGCCGGCTTCGCTGTGGTCGCGCGCGACGCCGCCGAGGCAGCGCTTGCCGTTGTCGACAGGACCTTTGAAGGCGTGGTGGTCAGCGACATCCGCATGCCGGGCATGAACGGGCTGCAGCTGTTCGATCGCATCAAGGCGATCGACCCGGACATACCCGTGATCCTGGTCACCGGCCATGGCGACGTCGATCTCGCAGTGGCCGCGCTCAAGGACGGTGTCTACGATTTCATCTCGAAACCCTATGCCGGCGACCGCCTTGTCGAGGCGCTGAAACGGGCGAGTGAGAAGCGACGGCTGGTGATGGAGAACCGGCGGCTGCGCGAAGCCGCGGCCCTCGCCACTGACGGCCTGCCGCTGATCGGCGAGGCTCCTGCCATCAAGCGACTGCGCGAGACCTTGCGCCAGATTGCCGACATGAACGTCGATGTGCTGGTCGAGGGAGAAACGGGAACCGGCAAGGAAGTGGTGGCGGACCTCCTGCACAGATGGGGGCGACGGCGCGCAAAACCCTTCGTGGCACTGAATTGCGGTGCGCTGCCGGAGACGGTCATCGAGAGCGAGTTGTTTGGCCATGAGGCGGGCGCGTTCACCGGCGCGCAGCGGCGGCGGATCGGCAGCATCGAGCATTCCAGCGGCGGCACGCTGTTTCTCGACGAGATCGAATCCATGCCGCCGGCGCTCCAGGTCAAGCTGCTGCGCGTGCTCGAAACGCGCAGCCTCACTCCACTTGGCTCGAACGACATCAGGCGCATCGATCTCAGGGTCGTCGCCGCGACCAAGGTCGATCTGGGGCGGTCGGACCAACGCGGTGATTTTCGCGAGGATCTGTATTTTCGCCTTAACGTGGTGACGCTGCGCATCCCGCCGCTGCGCGAGCGTCGCGGCGATATCCCGATGCTGTTTGGGCATTTCCTCGGCAAGGCGGCAGAACGGTTCGGCCGGCCTGTCGCGAAGATGAACGCTGCGGTCAGCGATCATCTCCAGTCGCATGACTGGCCAGGCAATGTGCGCGAGCTTGCCCATTTTGCCGACCGTGTTGCGCTCGGCCTCGGTCCGGAAGATGAGAGGAGGGCGGTCTCCGCGCATTCGCCGGAGCCTACGGCAGCATTGCCCGAACGGGTCGGCCAATACGAAGCACAGCTCATCCGCGACGCATTGCGCGATCATGGCGGCGACGTGCGCGGCGCCATCGATGCGCTCGGCGTACCGCGCAAGACCTTTTATGACAAGCTCAAGCGCTACGGCATTGCCGCATCAGAGTTTCGCAATGGCGGCGACGCCGACACGCAACCATCTCGGAAAAGCGATGAACACGACGCTTGAAACGACGGCAAATCCCTTGCCGGAAGAACTCGCCTTTCTCGGTGAACGGCTGACGGCGTTCAACGACGGCGATGTCGGCGCATCCGAAAGGAAGGCGCTTGTGGTGTTTGTGCGCGACGAGGATGGCGCGGTCGTCGCCGGCATTTCCGGTTACACCGCCTGGGGCTGGCTCTACGTGCAATGGCTCTGGGTCGATGAGCGGCTGCGCGGCCAGCACATGGCCGGCAAGATGCTGGATGCGGCCGAACACGAAGCGGTGGCGCGCGGCTGTCGAAACGCCTGGATCGACACCTTCAATCCGAACGCCGCCAAGGTCTACCAGCGTCAGGGTTACGAGCCCTTTGGAACGCTTGCCGATTTCCCTATCGGCCGCAGCCGCATCTTTCTACAGAAGAGGCTGGCGTTGGCCTGATCCATCCCGGCGGAACCGGGATGGACTGTCTTCCTGCCTGACCCGCAATCCGAACGAAGGTGGTTATGGTCCGGCGGACCGTTACTCGGCCGGAACCAGGCCTGGGTCTCCCATCGGGCTTGCTCTGGTTTCCTTGCGTGCCGACGCACGGGCGAGCACGCTTTGGCGGTTTACGGATCTGCGCTCGGCATCGATGCGATGGATCAGGATTTCCGCACGCTCGATCGACCCGAGCAGGGCCAGGATCGTGCCGCGTTCGGCGGCACCGGCATTCGGTCCGAGCGCCAGCGTGCGGGCACGCAGTTCCTCGACCCCGGGCAGATTTACATGGCCGGCCGGCATCTGCGGGCTGGAAATTCCGTAAGTAGGCAAGATTTCGCGCAGCGACGTGTCGAGCTTGTTCAGCGCGACGTCGACGATGGCTTGCGCCGGGTTGCTGAACTTCTCGCGCCTGACGCGGCGCGCCACCTGATGCATCGATTCCGTCAGGGCGGCCGTGAAGTCGGCTTCCTCGATCAGGCTGGCGATCAGATCGAGCTGTTCGTAAGGCAGATCCTCCTTCATCAGCGCGGCGGTGTAGGCGCGGATATCGCGGCTGAGGATGTCGGTCGCCAGATAGTGCTCGCCCGGATCCGACGGCGCCTTCTTGGAAGAGCGTGCGATGTCGAGGAACATGGCGCCGGCCTCCAGATGGCGGGCCGTCTCTTGCTGCACGGCGGGAATGGCCTTGGCAAAATCGCTGGCCAGTTTGCGGTCGAGGAATTTCGGCGTCGAGAAATCCTCCGCGTCGTCGGCATCCGTGTGGCCGACACGCGATAGCACCCGCTCGAACACGCCGATGAACGGGAATAGCAGCACTGTGTTGAAGACGTTGAAGAAGGTCGAGTAGAGGCCGACCGCGACCGGCACCAGGGGGAAGGTCTCCTTGCCGTCGACAATCACCGGAACGGCCGGATCGCCGCCGAAGAACTGCATGGCCCATTCCAGCACCTGGATGGAGACGAAGAACAGAGGGATGGTGATGCACACCCCGATGATGTTGAACGAGATGTGCGCATAGGCGGTCCGCTTGGCGTTCTTCGAAAGGTTGAGCGAAGCCATCCACGACGTGATCGTGGTGCCGAGATCGGCGCCGAGCGAGAAGGCGACGGCGGTTGTCCAGTCGAGAATGCCCGCCGCGCCAAGGCCCATGACGATGCCGATCGTCGCCGAGGACGAGTGGATCATCGCGGTCACGCCGGCGGCGATGAACACGCATTTGAAAAGGTTGAGGTAGGAGTCGGCCGTCAGCGTCTGCAGCAGCGCCATGACTTCCGGCAGGTTGCGAAGCGGACGCAGGCCGCCGGTCATCAGGTTGAGGCCGTAGAAGATCAGAGCGAAACCCATGCAGGCGAGCGCTATGTTCTTCACCTTTTCGCTTTTGGCGAAGCAGTAGACCAGCGAGAACACGCCGGCCAGGATCAATCCGAGCGGACCGAGCGGCAGGGCGATGAGCCCGTTGCCGAGCGTGGTGCCGATGTTGGCGCCCATGATCACGCTGATCGCCGGCCGCAGGGCGATGACACCGGCATTGACCAGCCCGACGACCATGACGCTCATCGCCGTCGACGACTGGATGACGCCGGTGATCAGCGTTCCCGCCAGCACGCCTTTGACCGGCGTACCGGCTGCCTTGGCGAGAAAATCGCGCATCCGGTTGACCGACAGGGCCTGGATGCCGTTTGCCATGAAATCCAGACCGAGCATGAAGATGCCCAAGCCGCCGATCACCGGCACGAGGATGTCCTTGAAGATATCTATGTCCATTTCAGGCAGTCCCCAACAAGTCGCCACGACGACGCGGTATGAAGTTCAGTTGCTGCGCAAGGCAGCTTTCGTTCGGGTCAGTTTCCGACCGGCAATTGCCTTGCCCAATAATGTTCGATCTGGCCAATGAGCGCTTTCGGCAGCGGCACATAGCCGAGTGCGGTGGCGTCGCCGGCACCTTGCGCGAAGGCGAGCCGGAAAAGATCATGCACGCGGCGATAGCGATGTTCCGAACGCCCCGCGACCTGGACAACGGCGAACACCGCCGTGCTGATCGGGTACGCACCATCTCCGCTGCGATTGGTGAGGGAGGCGAAGAAGTCGGTCGTTTCCCCCCAGGCGACGGAGGTGGCCGCTGCTTGCACGCCCTGCGGGTCCGGTTTGACGAACTTGCCGGATTTGTTCTGGACCGCTGCGAAGGGAAGGCCGGCGCGAAGAACCTGGCCGTATTCGGCGTAGGCAATCGCCCCCTTGCTCGCAGCCACGGCACGAAGAAGCGCTTGCGTACCTTCCGCGCCTGTCCCGAGCGGCCAGTCGATCAGAGTGTCGGCTCCAGGCTTCGTCTTCCAGTCTTCGCTTGTCGATGACAGAAACTCGGTGAAGACATAGGTTGAGCCCGAACCGTCCTGCCGGTGGATGACGCTGATGGCGAGATCGGGAAGGGCTATGTCGGGATTGAGCACCCTTATCGCAGGATCGGACCAGGACTTTATCTTGCCCAGATAGATGTCGGCGATCACCGGGCCGGAGAGGCGCAGACCTTGCTCCGGCAGGCCATCGAGATTGGCGACCACCGCGATCCCGCCCATGACGATCGGAAATTGCTGCTGGCCGTTCCTGGCGAGATCATCAGCCTGCACGGGAACATCCGTGGCGGCGAAATCCAGTTCGGGCTGCGCAAGCCGCATCAGGCCGGCAAGGGATCCGACCGGTTCATAATCGACGGTCCAGTCCAGCGTGAAGAAGTCGCCGCCGTCGGCGCGTGCAGCCTTGTATGTCGTTGCCCACTTGCCGATGATCGGCGCGGCCAGTGTCGACCCCGCACCGCGAATGGGCTCAGCCCGCGCAGCGGATCCGATCATGGCCCCGATGATCGCAAGGGCGAGCGCAGCTGCCACCCCCGAGACCGTCGGCCGTGCACCGCGCAATAACGCTAAACCTGCTGACAACATAAATTGAATCCCAACTATACTGCCGCCGCTATGTGGGCGCGCATCAATGGCCATACGCCTGCGAAATGAGGCGTCAGCTGAAAACAAGATCGCTGTTGTCTTGTATTAATTCTTCTTAACGGTTGGATGACAGTGGGTCCCGGCGGAAAAGCTTTTCGACTATTCCGAAGACCTTTCGACTGCAAAACCTGAGCAAAAAGCCGCATCGCCTGAAAGTCGGCCGGGCGGGAAAGATCATCCTCAAACACTGAGATAGAGACCATCCCGTTCCGGGATGGAAGAGGCTCTAACTGGCGAGTTTTCCGCCCCGCATCGGCCGCGGTGCGCCGGTCGTGCTCGGAAAACTGATTGGCAGGCCGCGCAGCACGCGCACCGCGAGGAAGGCAAAACACTCCGCCTCGACCGCGTCGCCGCTCCAGCCGAGGCTCTCGGCCTGCATCACTTCGACGCCGGCACGGCTGGTCAGCATCGCCATCATGGTCGGGTTGTGGCGGCCGCCGCCGCTGACCACCAGTTTTTTCGGACGGCTTGGTAAGAGGTCGAGTGCCTTGCCGACGGCTCCAGCGGTAAAGGCGGTCAGCAGTGCCGCGCCATCCTCCGCATCCAGCCCTTCCGCCATGGCGGCGCCGAAGTCGAAACGGTCCAGCGATTTGGGATAGGGCTTGGTGAGATAGGGGTGCTGCAGCAGCTTGGCCAGCCGCGCCTCGTCCACCTTGCCCGCACCGCCGAGCGCGCCGTCGCGGTCCATCTCGCCGAGCCCCTTCGACTTGATGAAATCGTTCAGCGGCGCGTTGGCCGGTCCGGTGTCGAAGGCAACGACATTGTCGGCGCCATCCCACCAGGTGATGTTGGCGACGCCGCCGAGATTGAGTACGGCCACCTCGCCATTGGCGCCGGCGCCGCGCATCAACGCCGTGTGATAGACCGCGGCCAGCGGCGCGCCTTGCCCCCCGGCGCGCATGTCGGCCGAGCGGAAATCGTAAGCGACCTTGGTACCCAATATGGCATGCATCAGCTCACCATCGCCGAGTTGCCTTGTCTGGCCCAGCCGTCCAACCTGCGGCGCGCGATGCAGAACGGTCTGGCCGTGAAAACCGACGACGCCGATATCGGCCATCGTCATGCCATAGCCTTCGACCAATTCCTTGACGGCTGCTGACTGGGCACGCGTCAGGGCTTCCTCCGCGGTGTGGAAGATCGCCGGCTCCGGCCCGACAAAGTTCCACGCCCGCGCCTCCGTCAACGTCTCTTCCAGCAGGGAGCGGATCGACGGAGGATAGGGCATCAGCCGGTAGGTGCCGAAATCCTCGATACGTTCGCCGTCGGTCTTGATCAGCGCGACGTCGATGTTGCCGTCCAGCACCGTGCCGGTCATCAGGCCGACGGCCCAGATTGGTTCCATAATCGTTTCCTTGTTGAGCATAATCTTTCCGAAACCGTTTCCCACTTTTCGGGACCATGCTCCAGTCCCCATTGATGAGATCGCCGACAGCTCTACGAAGCCTAACGATTCTACGGTCAAAATGTTGGTCGGATGAATCCGGTTGGCGGGTAAGGTCCAAGACTTGCCCTTTCGAAATGGCGGTCTCGGTGCTGAAAGCCGAGCGGCTTTCGTAGCGCCACAGGCGATGTTGGACCGCGCAACGTCGGTTCTGCAGCCCGTCTGGTTCAACAGCCACCGAGATGCCACATCTTGCCTGTCAGCCCCGAAGGCGCGACCTTGTCTGATCTGGCGAACGCTTCCGCCGAAATCCGCAAGGGAGAGAAAATCATGACCTCATCCGATGTGGCCGTTATTGCAGGCGCGGGCGCTGGTCTGAGCGCCTCGCTTGCGCGCCTTCTCACCCGCGAAGGCTTTCGCGTGGTTCTGGCCGCCCGCAACGTCGAGAAGCTCAGCGCTCTGATCGACGAAACCGGTGCTCTGGCCGTTGAGACGGATGTCGCCGACGCTGCGTCCGTCGCCAGGCTGTTCGACACCGCCGACAAGGCCGGCACGCTGGCGCTCGTGGTGTTCAACGCCAGCGCACGCACCCGCGGCCCGATCGCCGAGCTCGATGCGGAAGCGGTCAAACAGGCATTGCTGGTCGGCGCCTATGGCGGCTTCCTGGTCGGCCAGCAGGCGGCGCGCCGGCTGCTTGTCCGGGGATCCGGTTCGATCCTGTTCACCGGCGCCACTGCCAGTGTGAAGGGCTTTCCCGGCTCGGCCGGCTTTGCCATGCCGAAATTCGGCCTGCGCGGCCTGGCGCAGTCCATGGCCCGCGAACTCGCCCCGCAGAACATCCACGTCGTCCATTTCATTATCGACGGCCAGATCGCGCCGCCCGGACAGGCAGCCGATCCCGACCTACAGGACCGCCGCCTGTCGCCGGATGCCATCGCCGAGGCCTATCTCACAACCCATCGCCAGCATCGCAGCGCCTGGAGCTCGGAGCTTGAGTTACGGCCTTGGGTCGAGACGTTTTGACAATCCAGACGATCGCCCGGCGGGAAGCAACGCGATCCTTCCGCTCTTCCTAATATATTAGGCAGTGCTGATATTTTGTGGCGCTAAGCTGCTTGTCCAATACATAAAAAGGCTCAGTGTAATATATACGTTTGTTTAACGCGGGTTGTGCATGTTGCAGCTTTCCCGGGTTAATTGAGAACGCGCATGTCGGTTACACGTCGTACACTGCTTGCGGCCGGGAGCGGCGGGTTGCTGATCTCGCAAGCCCGCGCAGCCAGCACTCCGGGACAGCAGGCGGAGAACGCCCCTCAACCTATCGCGAGCGGCGATGCATTGCGCATCGCAATGCCGGCCTTCGCTTCCAATCCGTTCTTTCCGTCCGACGGATCGGGGGACGATGGCATAGACATGGAGTTGGCCCACGGCATCGCCGCGGCGCTTGGCGTCGAGCCGGTGTTCGACCGATCCGCCGCAACGTTCGACGATATCGTCAGACAGGTCAGTTCCGGACAGGCCGACATGGCGATTGGCAAGCTTAGCCGGACGCTTCAGCGCGGCCGGTCGATCATATATTCCCGCCCCTACGCCATGCTGCGACAAGGGCTGATCGCCAACCGCCTCAACCTGGCGCGTATCGCGCAAGGCAAGCCGCCCGAACAGATCGTCCGTGATTTCTCAGGCGATCTTGGCGTGATCGAGGGCTCTTCATTCGCCGCCTATGCGGCCACGACCTTCCCGCATGCGCAAATCCACCGCCTGGCAAGCTGGGACCTGATCATCGATGCGATCCGAAACGGGACGATCGACATGGCCTATCGCGATGATTTCGAGATCAAGAAGCTGATGGTCGACGATCCGTCGATGACGGTTGTCGCGCGCTCGATCACGCTGACCGACAAGGTCGATACGATCGCAGTCGGCGTGCGGCCCGACAATCCGCACCTCGCGGCCTTTGTCGATCTCTATCTCGATCTCGCGCGGGGTCAGCTGATTCTCAACACGGATGAGATCATCGCCCGCTATCGCCTGGGGAGCAAAGCCTGACGATGGCCATCTCCGACGCAGCCGGACCCCTGCCTTTCGACTGGCGCCTCGCGGCAAGTCGTATCCTGCGATCTCCGGTGACGACGATTGCGATGATTGCTGCAGGGATACTGTGCGGCCTCTACTATCCAGACTTTGCCCATGCGATCAGCCCTGTCGCACAGCTCTACCTGAATTTCCTCAAGATGGTCGTCCTGCCCTATTTGGTCTCGTCGGTCATCTTCTCCATCACGGCGATGGTCCAGGACCCGAAATCGGTCCGCTACCTCGGCAAGGTGGGTATGGCCGTTCTGGTCGTGTCGTTCCTGAGCGTGCTGGTGAGCGGCACCTTGTCGTTGATCCTGCAGCCGGGCCAGATCGAAAACCCCCAGTCGCGCATCGAGCTTGGCGAGTTCATCAATTCGCAAGGCAGCGTGTCCACCGATCTCGCCTTCCCGTTCCAGCCGCCGCCCTCCAATGGCGATCCCAATGGCGGGCACTCGATCCTGCTCGACCTGGTGCCGAACAACGTCTTCAACGCGCTTGCCTCGGGGCAGACCATCCAGGTCTTGCTGTTCTGCCTGCTTTTCGGGCTCGCGATGGGGAAGATTCCCCAGCCTTCGTCCATGAGCCTGACCCAGGCGCTCAACGCGGTCTACCGGGCCTGCACGGTGCTCACCAACTGGTTCATCTGGGGGTTGCCCTTTGCAACCTTCATCCTGATCGCGGACCAGACCGCGTCGACCGGAACCAAGCCGCTCACGCTGATGGGCGGTTACCTGCTGGTGATGGGCCTCTCCTGCCTCATATTCGTTGCCGGGGCTTTTGCCATTATCGCCATCCGGTCGCGACGAAGCTACTGGACCACGATCAAGACCTGCCAGCCCCTTCTCATGGTGGCCATCACCACACGCTCTACGGTCGCCTCGCTGCCTTGGGTCATCAACCTTTTGAGCGAGCGCCTGCGGTTCAGCCTGGTGGTGGTCGAACTGCTCGTGCCGCTGCAGGCGGCATTGCTGCGTACAGGCCCAGCGCTGCTCTACACTTCGGGTGCGCTGTTCATCGCCCAGCTTTACGGCCACCAGCTTGCAGTCTCGGACCTCGTGCTCGTCGGCATCATCTCAGCGCTTCTCGCGCTCACCACCGGCGGTATGGGCAGCCTGCTCATCCTGTCCCAGATGTCCATCGTCTGCGGCTACCTGAAGCTTCCCTTCGAGGCGGCGTTCGTCCTGTTCGTCGCGGTGGATGCAGCCGTCGACACGTTCATGACGCTGGCCAGCGTTTGCACCGTCGCGGCAAGCACGGCAATGATCGCTCCCAGCCACAGGGAGACGACGCAGCCTGAAACCGTCTCGGACCAGCTCGAAGCCGAGCCTGTCAGATGATCGACGACAGCATCCGTCCCCAGCTCGGCATTATCGGCGGTCTTGGGCCGCTTGCTTCGGCTGATTTCTACTTCAAGCTGACCCGGATGACCCAGGCGCTCAGAGACAACGAACATGTGCCTGCCGTGATCCTCAGTGTCCCGCAGCTGCCCGACAGGACCGAAGCCATCCTTGCCGGCCATGACGGGCCGCTGGCGCCTTTGAAAGCCGCGGTCGCGACGCTCAATGCGCTCGGCGTCGCCTGTATCGCGATGCCGTGCAACACCGCCCACCATTGGTACGGCCAACTGGCGGCGAATTCGCGCGCGGAAATCATCCATATCGGAGATGCTGTGGTGACGGAGACGCGTCGCAGCCTGGATCAGGGCCGGGTTGCTGTTCTCGCCACTCAAGGCACGCTGGTCTCCGGCTTCTATCAGGACAGGATGTCGGCGGCGGGATTTGAGCTCTGCCCTCCCGCGAATGCCGAGTTTCAGCAGTGTGTCGACAGCGCAATCAGCCTCGTCAAAGCGGGTTCGATCGGGGATGCGGCGGTTGAAACCGAGCGCGCGCTCGACATCGCGCAAGCGGCCGGCGCCGATGCAGCCCTGCTCGGCTGCACCGAACTGTCGGTGGTGGCCGCCAGCCTCAACGATATCAATGGATTGGTCGTCATCGACAGCAATGCGGCCTTGGCGCGAGCCTGTCTGACACGGCTGGGCTTCGGTGCCCAGAAAGCCCGCGGCCTGCCGACCGTATCGCGGCTGCCGGAACATGACCGATCGATGCGCGCCAGCTTGGCCGCACTGGCCTAGCCCTATGGATAGAACCTCATAGCATTTCGGAACCCGTCAGCCCTGGCGCGGCACGCCCTTGGCAAGCAGGTAGACGAGATACGGCCCGCCAAGCAGCGAAGCGAACAGGCCGGCGGGCAGTTCGTAGGGAAAGGCCGCCATGCGCGACAGCCAGTCCGATACGATCATCAGCAAGGCGCCCAGAAGCATCGCTCCGGCGAGATGGACGCGTGCGCGCGAAAAGCCGACCAGACGGGCAAGGTGTGGCGCGATCAGGCCGACGAAGCTCAACGGTCCGACGACCATGGCGGCCAGCGCGGTCAGCAGCGCGGCAACGACGATCAGCATCAATCGTCCGCCAGCGACCGGCACGCCCAGCCCGCGTGCGCTGTCGGACCCGAGCGGCAGGATGTCCAGCCAGCGCGCGGCGAGAAACAGCGGCAGCGTCAGCGGCAACAGACAGGCGAGTGCCAGCCCTGCATCGAGCGCCGTCGCCTGGCCGGTCGAGCCGCTCAGCCAGCGCAACAGAATGTAGGACTGTGCATTGCCCATGGCGATCGTCGCGGTGATCGCAGCGCTGCACAGCGCGCTCATGGCGATCCCGGCAAGCAGCAGCCGCTCGGCACCGAACTTTGCTCGTGCGGCAAGGGCCAGCATGGCAATCAAGGTCGCCAGTGAGCCCAAGGCTGAGCCGGCGAGCTGCCAGCCGAGACTGGCCGTGGCGCTGACCATCAGCACGGCTGTCAGGCCGGCACCGGCGCCGGTGCCGACGCCAAGCACTTCGGGGCTTGCCAGCGGGTTGCCGGTGACCCGCTGGATGACGACGCCGGCGGCCGCGAGCATGGCGCCGGCGGCGGCCGCCACGCCGATCCGCGGCGCACGCCACGCGGCGAGATCGGTTAACAGGTCTCCCCCAGCAATAGACCAGCCGTCCGGGCCGCGCCCGACGACAAGCGCCACGATGGCAGCGACAAGCGCCAGCCCAAACAGAAGCAGGATGATGAGCCGGGGCCGGCTGGCCTTGCGCGGTGCTGCCCCCTTGGAGCCGAGATGCGGCCATTCGAGAAGGCGCAGCCGCGGCAACAGCCACAGCAGCAGCGGACCGCCGAGCAGGGCGGTGCCGGCGCCGGTCGGAATGCGTTCGCCACCGGAACCGGCGGCCAGCTGTACCAGCCCGTCCGTCAGCCACAGCAGCACGGCGCCGATCAGCGGCGCGGTGATCAGTTTTTGGCGCAGTGTGCGGGCGCCCGAAAGCGTGGCCAGCGCCGGCGCTGCAAGACCGACGAACCCGATGACGCCAACCTCTGCCGCGACTGACGTCGCCATCCACACGGCAAGCGCGATGATGAGAAAGCGGCTTGAGTGACGGGCGACGCCCAGGCCGCGTGCCGAGGCATCGTCGAGACCAAGAATGGTCAGCGGCCGCAGCAGCATCAATGCGGCAACCGCGCCGGCCACCAGCCTGACCGTCAGCGCGATGGTCGGCTCCCAGTCCTGCTGGACCAGCGATCCGCCGCCCCAGATGAACAGCGAAAACAGGTAATCGCCATTGGCGAGGATCAGTGCTGCGCTGACGGAACTGGCGGTCAGCGCCACCATCATCCCGGCGAGCATGACCGACACCGGCTCCAGCCCGCGCCGCCAGGTCAATGCCAGCACCAGCAGCACCGCGGCGATGCCACCGGCGAAGGCGACCAGGCCCTGCGACCGCTCCATCAGCAGCGGTGCGTAAAGCGAGGCGATCGTCATCGCCAGTTGCGCGCCGGCCGAGATGCCAAGCGTCGACGGTTCGGCCAGCGGGTTGCGCAGCACATGCTGCAACAGCAGGCCGGACAGGCCGAGCACGGCGCCCGCCAGCACCGCCACCGCGCCGCGCGGCAGCGTGCTGTAGACCAGGATGACGCGGTCGAGACCGATGCCGCCCGGCAGTGGAGCCGGCCATTGCATGCTGACCCGCCATGCGAACAGGAGCGCTGCGACAGCCGCGAGGAGGCCCCACAGGGCGATTGGCAACAGCGCGGCAATCGTCGCGGCGCGATCGCTTTTAGTGCGCTCAGCCATGGGCCTGCCCGGCAACAGCTGCCGTCGCCAGGCGCGCGAAGCGACGCGCCGACGGCAGGCAGCCAAAGTGGTTGACCGGCTCCAGGACGGCAACGCGGTTCTGGCGCACCGCCGGCAGAGCGTTCCACAAGGCATTTGTCGGAAGCGAACGCCCGACATCCGCCGGCAGTGGCGAAACGATCAGGATCGACGCCTCGGGCACGCGCGCCAGCGCCTCCAGTCCGACGGGTGCCGCCGCGCTGTAGCTCGTCTCGTCGGTCCATGCATTGATCAGGCCGAGACGCGTCAGCACATCGCCGAACATGGAATCGCTACCGAAGGCGCGAAAATGCCTGCTATCACCGAGACTGATGACGAAGACCGGATGCCCGGAAGCGCGCGGCAAGGTGGCGCGCAATCGTGCGATTTCATCGGCGGTCTCGTCGGTATAGCGCTTCGCCTCGGCCTGCTGTCCCAGCCTTTCGCCAAGCGCCAGCGTCGCCGCCTCGGCGAGCATATAGGGCGGTACCCCGGCCTCGTACACCGCTTGCGCAAACACCGGTGCGATGCGCTCCAGCATCGGGCGCTGGTATTCATAGAAATTGGAGATCACGATGACATCAGGCGCGACGATGCGCAGCAGTTCGTAGTTGGGTGCGCCGCGCAGGCCGAGGTCGGTCACCGATTGGGGCACTCTCGGCTCGACCGCGATCTTGCGAAACTGGATCAGTTCGGTCGCCGCCACCGGCTCGATGCCGAGTGCCAGCAACGTCTCCAGCATGCCCCAGTCGATCGCTGCAACGCGTGGTGTAGCAGCCCTGGCGGCGACCGGTGGCAGCAATGCCGCGGCCGCCAGCGCAAGCACCTGCCTTCTGTTGGGCAGATGGATCATCACTGGCTTGTTTGGCAAGCTGTAACCAAGTCGACTACCAAGTCGTATGCGCCTTCAGCTTGAACGAGCGGCCTTCGCCATAGGAACAGGTCAGCGTCGTCTGGCAGCTCGACACATAGGTCTTGTCGAAGAGGTTGGTGATGTTGAGATCGATCCCCCAATTCTCCTTCTCGTAGCCGAGTTTCAGATCGGCCAGCGTGACCGCCGGCACTTTGGCCGTGTTCTCATTGTCGGCCCACGAAGAGCCAACATAACGCAGGCCGCCGCCGATCGAGATGCCGTCATACCAGTCGCCGCGGAACGTATAGTCGACCGAGGCGGAAGCCATGACTTCGGGCACGATGAAGGGCGTTTTGCCGATCACCGAGATACCGGTATCGTCCTTGAATGCGTCCACGTCCTTGAGGATCTTGATGTCGTAGGCGGTGAATGCGCCCGTCACCCGGAACTCCTCGGTGATGTTGACCTTGCCTTCGAGTTCGATGCCCCGCGAGCGTACTTCGCCGGTCTGGATCTGCGCGAATGCGTCAACGTTCGAAGCCACATTTTGACGGGTGAGGTCGAAGAGCGACACGGTGAACAGGCCGTCGATGAAGGTCGGCACATATTTGACCCCAACCTCGTATTGCTGGCCTGTCTCCGGCTTGAACAAGCCGCCGGTCGCAGTCGTGCCGATGATTGGGTTGAAGAAGGTGGCAAAACTGACATAGGGGGTGACGCCGTTGTCGAATTCATAGGCCAGCCCAGCTCGCCCGGAGAAGTCGCCGACGGTCTGGCTCAAATCAATGACCGGGAGATTGAATTTCTCCGTGTAATAGGTCGGGCGATTGTCGGCATCGAGCCAGCCGCGATCATATCGCCCATTCAGCGTCACCAGCCAGCCATCCCCGAAACGCAATTGGTCTTGCGCATAGAAACCGAGCTGCTTCTGCGTCAGGTCCTGGTTCAGATAGCTGACGCGGGGCGTCAGCGGCGAACCGTAGACGGGGTCGAACGCGTCGATTGGCGGAGTAAGCCCAAATTCCGCCGACGACTGCACCTGGTCGATGTTGTAATATTTGTAGTCGATGCCGGCCAGCAGCGTGTGTTCGACTGGCCCGGTCTCCACCTTGCCCTCGATCTGCAGGTCCGACAGGAATGTCATCGCGTCGGTATCATGGTCGAAATTGATGCGATCCAGCGCAGTGGGGCTCGCTGCAGGATTCGTATCTCGGGACCAGCCGTTGGGATAGACGCTGACTTCGTTGATGGAAGCGGCACTAAATCGAGTGTTGGAGCGCACCGTCCAGTCATTGTCGAATGTGTGTTCGAACTCGTAGCCTATCGAGCCCTGTTCCCGCTTGTAGAGATCGACGCTCGGCTCGGTGAAATTCGCATCCGGGTCGATGCGGCCATAATTCACGCCGTCCACAATGTGGTCCGTCACCGTCCCGCTATAGGGCAGGAAGCTGCCGCCATTGTGGTTTTCGTCGATGTGGCTGTAATTGGCCAGGATGGTCAGCGTGGTTGCTTCGTCCGGCTTCCACGTAATACTTGGCGAGATGAAGCCGCGCCAGCCATTTTGCAGGTCGCTGTAGGTATCGCCGCCGGCGACCTTGCCCGTCATCCGGTAGCTGACCGCGCCATCCTTGGCCACGTCGCCAATGTCGAAGCCGAGATAGACATTGCCTGCGTCGTTGACGCCGGTCTCGACATAGCGCGTGCGTTCGAAGTCCGGCCGCTTGCTGACATAGTTGACCAGGCCACCGGGATTACTGCCGCCGTAGAGTACGGAGGCCGGTCCCTTCAGCACCTCGATGCGCTCCAACCCGAAGCTGTCGACATAAAAGCCGCCGAAGCCGTAGCTGAACAGCTGCAGCCCATCCATGTAGGTGCCGGTGGCCGTCGCCTGGAAACCGCGGATGTACAGCCAGTTGGTGTCGCTGTCGGGGCCGAAGGGCTGCGCGAAGACGCCGGCCGTATAGCGCAAGGCCTCATCAGCCTTCTGCGCGCCCTGATCGTCGATTTCTTGACGGCCGACCACCGACACGGATTGCGGGATGTCCTTGATGTCGGTCGCCGTCTTGGAGCCGGTCCTGCTTTTTTTGGCGACGACGCCTTTAACCGGTCCGGTCGCGCCGTCGCCGGCCTCGCCCTCGACCACCACCGGTTCAAGCTGGGTGCTGGTTTGCACCGACTGCGCGAACGCGGCCATTGGCGGGATCATCGCGGCTGCGGCGACGCTGGCCGCCAGAAGCGCCTTCATCCGGTAAGTTCTGCTCATCAGGAAAGTCCCCGCCTGTCGACATTGAGATACTTGATCATTTATCTCAACTTATCTGCGGGTCATTGGACGGAATTGGGCAGTTTGTCCATTCTTGTCCAAACGAGGGACATCACGGTGTGATGTTGCGGAAATGTCACTGGCGACTGGTGCTCCTCATCCAGGCGCCGGGCGTCAATCCGACAATCGACTTGAACACACGCGTCAGATGCGCCTGGTCGAAAAAACCCGTTGCCTCGGCGATGTCGCCAAGTGAAGCGGCGTCGCGCGCCATCATCGCCTTGGCCCTGTCGACCCGCGCTTGCATCTGCCAACGATGCGGCGGCACGCCCGTCGCCGCCTTGAAGGCATGACTCATCGCGGTTTCGGACAGGCCGGTCAGCGCGGCGAGATCGGCAAGCCGGATCCTGTCCAGGCAATGCGCGTCGATGTAGTCGGTGACGAGGCGCAGCTTGCGGCGCGACAGCGGCGACCGTCGCCTGGCGGTATCAGGCTGGTCTATCTGGAACAGGCTTGCGAACAAGGCATTGAGCAAGCCCTCGCCATAGAGATCATGCAGAGGCCGGTCGTTGCCGCATTCGGCGGCAATCATGCCGGCAAGCATGGCGATCCGGTCGTCGCGAAACTGGAAGCGCGACATCCGCAAGGCCTCGTGGTCAAGGCTGCGGCCGAAGCGGCGCGTCAGCGCTGCGGCGTCGAAATGCAGGTCGAGATGCCGGATCCGCCGTAGCCCCTCGACCCGGCCGCGGATCGGCACGCCGGCCGGTATGTAGGCCATGGAAAAAGCTTGGTCGTGGCGGCGCAATTCGCCCTTGGCGCCTTCGACGAAGAAAGCGCCGTCGCCATCCACATCGAGCGCGACGAACAGCCGGGGGTCGGGAGAGACGTAATAGCCTTCGGCCTTGTCACCGCATGAGACATCCCAGAGGTCGGCGACCACGCCGTCCCAGACATGCCATTTCAGATCGCCAATGACTGAAAAGCCCTCAATCCGGCTTTCCATGCGCGCAACGAAGGTCAAGTCCTGTGATCCCAACCATAACATGATAAAAACTATCATGTTTATGCCCGGTTAGCGACCCCACCGCAAGTGCTTTGCGGCTGCTCGAAAATCGGCCGGAACCAATACCGCTGGGGCCGTCAGGCCTCAAACACTTTCGAGGTATGTCTCGATTTCGAAATCGCTGACATTGAGCGCGAACGTGTTCAATTCCTGGCGTTTGCAGGCAACGAAGGAGTCGCGCAGGATGGCTGGAAAAATCTCCGCCACATGCGTCCCGCTCTCGAAGGCGGCGATCGCGGATGCCCAGTCCGGCGGCAGCTTTGCCGGCGGGAGTCCCTGGCCGTCGGTGCCGATCGGATCGCCTGGCGATATTTGTCTTTCAATGCCCGTCAGTGCGGCGCCCAATATGGCCGCTAGCACCAGATAGGGATTGGCGTCGGCTCCCGAAACGCGATGCTCGATGCGGCGCGCACCGGTTGGCCCGCCGGGAATGCGGATCGCCACCATACGGTTCTCATAACCCCAGGCGACTGCGGTCGGCGCATAGGATCTCGGGCGCAGCCTGCGGTAGGAGTTGAAGTGCGGCGCGAACACCAGCGTGCTTTCGGCCATTGCCGCAAGCAGGCCGCCGACCGCATGGCGCATGGTCTCAGAACCCTGGTCGGTGCCGTCATCGAAGACGTTGCGCCCTTCGCCGTCGATCAGGCTGAAATGAACGTGAAAGCCGTTGCCTGCGCGGTCGCCATAGGGCTTGGCCATGAAGCAGGCGGCAAAGCCGTGCTTGCGGGCAATGCCCTTCACCGTGCGCTTGAACAGCACCGCATCGTCAGCCGCCCGCAAGGCGTCCGCGACATGGTTCAGATTGATTTCGAACTGACCGACGCCGTTTTCGGCGATGGCCGTGTCGACGGGAATGCCTTGCGTCCGGCAGGCCTCGTAGACGTCATGGATGAAGGATTCGAAGTCGTCGATCTCGTCGATCGACAGCGCCGCGTCGGAATCGAGACGGCGTCCGGTCACCGGCGAGACCGGTCCGACCGGCCGTTGCGATTGCGGATCGACGAGGTAGAATTCGAGTTCCGTTGCCGCGACCGGGGTCAGGCCCAAGGCCTTGTAGCGATCGAGGATGCGGGCCAGCGCCCGTCGCGGGTCGCCGAGATAGGGCGCGCCGCTTTCGTCGGCCAGCCAGAGCGGGACAAGCGCCGTCGGATGCGCCGTCCAGGCCACCGGCAGAATGCCGCGCCCCGTCCACTGGCACAGTCCGTCGGCATCGCCGGTCGAGAATACCAGTGTGTTGCCTTCGATGTCCTCGCCCCAGACATCGAGCCCGATCAGCGAAAAAGGCATGCGCAGCTTGCCTTCCAGCGCCTTTCTTGCCTGCTCGACGGGAATGCGCTTGCCGCGCATGATGCCGTTGAGGTCGCACACCGCGGCTCTCAGGCTCTGGATGTCGGTCCTGCTATCAAGCCAGTTCAAAACGTCCGCAATTGCATCGCTCAATTTATGACCTCTGGTTTTCGAAGGTGCCGCAACCTGACCGGCTGCACTGTCCCTGATAAAAATAGCTTGTGAGTTTTAGGAAAACAAACTTGGCTGTCGCCAAGCGCTTTTCCTTATTTTTTCAAGTCACTAGCTGGGATGTCGGGAGGCATTTCAAAACCAATTGCGCGATCTGCGATCGCAACATAGAGGCAAGAGGCCGGAAAGCCAAGTGGCATTCAAACTGTGGGTCAGTTTGAAATTCAACCTTCAAACAATCCCCTCGGAGTGTCATATTGTTGGCATGGGGCCGCTGACAGGCTGGGGTCAGAGCGGGCGAGGTGTGGCGATTGTGACTGATAACCACCCGAAGCGCCCGCGCCGCCAAGGCGAAAGCAGGAATGATGAAGAACGGCGTTCTATTATCCGCTCACTGGTTGAGCTAGATCGGCCGGTTGCAGAGCTTGAAAAGCTTTTGGCGCCGCTTCCCTGGGACTATCCAACTGCGCTGGTCACGCTGACCTACGATCACATTCGAAGCGTTCTCTTGCGCTTTTTAGCCGGGAACCTCGAGGCGAAGGACGTCGAGGAATGGGCCGATCTTGTTGAAATGCGAGATGATATCGAGTTCGCAGAAGACCGGACGAAAGAGGTAGTCCATATGCTGTCCACGCCGCAAATCCACTTTCCTATCGACGGCCAGCTTGCGCGGCTTCTGCTATCGCCAATTTCGCACTGACCGACTACCGGCATTCGACGTTCTGGGTTCGCCACCGAGACAACATGGCTGGGCCTTCGGTCGAACAATTATCGCCCGGCGATTCTAGCTTCTCATCTTCGAAAATCTCGCCTGCTGCAGGATGTGCGAGGCGCCTTCGTCGATGTCGCGCACGATGGCGGCGCGGGCGCGCTCGCCATCTTGAGACTCGATCGCCGCTACGACTTCCTCGTGAAAGTCAATGTCGAGAATGGAGGCGAGGTCATCCTCGAACCCCGCGGCGAGATTCCTGAGAAACGGGCCGACCTGCATCCATACGGTCTCGATCAGGAAGATCATCTGCTCGTTGCCGCAATGGCGATAGATCGAGAATTTGAAGTCGTGGTTCTTGCGCAGATAATGGTCGATATCGCCCTTGCGGGCCGCCAATGTCAGTTCGGTGGCGTGGCGTCGGATCGTGCGCAGATTGTTGCCGTTGATGCGTGTTGTCGCCAGCTCGGTCGCCGAGCCTTCGAGGATAGTCCGCACCGCGGTCAATTGCGAAAACCGGTCGGCCGATATTGCCGGCACTTCGACGCTGCCGTTCGGCATTGGGCTGAGCGCCTGCAGCGCTTGCAGCCGCATGAAGGCGCTGCGCACCGGCATGTCGCTGGTGCCGAGTTCCCTTGCGAGTTTTCGCGATGTCAGCTTCTGGCCCGGCGTGAACTGGCCGGACATCAGCGCCCGCACAAGCTCAAGATAGACTTTTTCATGCAAGGGAACGGTGTCGACGGCGGTCAACCCGAATTGTGTTTTGTCAGCCATCGGCGGGGCGCTGCTTCATCGGTTCAGAAATCTGTGCGGCCGGCTGGTTTCGCCGCTGGGGATTCTGCGTGGCCGAGCCCGGCGAGAACGCCGAAGTCAGCGACTTATCAAGCACATGATAGACGCTTCGATCGTTGCGCGGCAAGCGACGCGTCGCGCCAAGGCTCACGGCTTGATTGTCAGGCACACGGCGTCTCTGCCACGCTGTGCAAAACGGTCATCACAAATCTTGACCTCGCATGCACTTGCACCTCTGGCCGCTGTCTGGCTTTTTGGGGTACCGATCGCAACGGACTGATTCGCATCATGCCGCTCGATGCAATCTGCCCAAAAGCAGTCTGCGGGTGGGTCGTGAAGCGCGCAATTGACGAAGGAGAAACAGGCATGGCCGAGTTCAAGAAGCCCGAAATCTCCGAGATGAGACCCAAGATCACCGTGATCGGCGTTGGCGGCGGCGGTGGCAATGCCGTCAACAACATGATCGCCGAGCAGCTTCAGGGCACTGAATTCATCGCCGCCAACACCGACGCCCAGGCGCTGACCATGTCGAAGGCGACGCGGCTGATCCAGCTTGGCGCCCACGTCACCGAAGGATTGGGCGCCGGATCGCTTCCCGAGATCGGCCGAGCCGCGGCCGAGGAATCGCTCGACGAGATCATGGACCATCTGGCCGGCACGCATATGTGTTTCGTCACCGCCGGCATGGGCGGCGGCACGGGAACCGGTGCGGCTCCAATCATCGCCCAGGCGGCGCGCAAGGCCGGCATCCTGACGGTGGGCGTCGTCACCAAGCCTTTCGCCTTCGAGGGCAGGCGCCGAATGCAGATGGCCGAAGAGGGCATCGAGCGGCTGCGCGAGAGCGCCGACACGGTCATCGTCATCCCGAACCAGAACTTGTTTCGGATCGCCGATGCCAAGACCACCTTCGCCGATGCGTTCGTCATTGCCGACCGGGTGCTCTATGCCGGCGTCAGCTGCATCACCGATCTCATCGTCAAGGAAGGCTTGATCAATCTCGACTTCGCCGATGTCAAATCGGTGATGCGCGACATGGGCCGCGCCATGATGGGCACCGGTGAGGCCTCCGGCGAGGGTCGGGCAATGAAGGCGGCCGAAGCCGCGATCGCCAACCCGCTGCTCGACGAAGTGTCGATGAAAGGCGCCAAGGGCGTGCTGGTTTCGATATCGGGCGGCAGGGACATGACCCTGTTCGAGGTCGACGAGGCCGCCACCCGCATCCGCGAAGAAGTCTACGAGGATGCCGACATCATCGTTGGCGCCATCTTCGACAAGGGCATGGAAGGCCGCTTCAGGGTCTCGGTGGTGGCGACGGGTCTCGACCGTGCGTTTGGGGTGGAGGATGCCGAAGCCGGCATCGTCCGCGACCACGCCGGTCAGCCGGCACGCACGCTTCAATAGGTCGTATCGCGCGTTTGTTCTCGCCAGGAGATAATTTCTCGAGGGAGACATCGCTGAATAGCAATTGCATTGCCGACGGATCAGATTGACTGGCGCAACTATTGTGTTCAGCTGTATCGATCTCGGTGCCGCTGCTGCTACAAGAATCCGTCATAGACGGCCATCTATACTGGCTACCCGTATCGTTCGAGCGACGAGAGGCGCGGCTTGGAATTCGACTTGAAAACCATCGAAGCGCTTGCGCCCGATCAGGCGTCGTTGAGCGCCGCGTCCAGGTTGACCAGGCAATCGAACTGGCCACGGCTCGAAAAGAGCGATCAACTGGGGCTCCTCTGGGGGGAATGCCAGGGTTCCGGCTCCAATCCCTACCGTGTGGTCGTCGACACCGGCGACCATGGCTACAAATGCACCTGTCCGTCGCGGAAATTTCCCTGCAAGCACACTTTGGCGCTGATGTGGATTGCAGCCACCACGCCGGCCAGTTTTACCGCCGCAGGCTCGACCCCGGAATGGGTGAATGATTGGCTCGGTCGCCGAAGGAAGGCCTCGCCGCAGCCGGCGGCGCCAGCGCCCGGTGCGGGAGGCAAGAGCATTGGCGAGGCCTCGCGCGACGACGAAAGCGCTGATGCCGAGGACGCCGCTGCGGTCGAGCGCCGCGAGGCAGCGCAGCGCAAGCGGACGCTGGATACGCAATCCGCGGTGTCGGCGGCGTTGGATGAGCTGGATCAATGGATCGCTGACCAGTTGCGGCTTGGCCTGGCCGGTTTTGTCGACAACAGCAGTGACCGTTGCCGCCGGATTGCGGCACGGCTGGTCGACATGAAGGCGACAGCGCTTGCCGGCCGCATCGACGAGATTCCGTCACGGCTGATGGGTCTGCGCAGCGAGGAGCGCCCGGACGCGGCGATCCGCGAACTCGGCAAGCTCGTGCTGGTGGCCAAGGCCTGGCGATCGACACCAGGCGACGCCGAACTGAGGCGGCTCGTATCGACGTCCGAAAGCCGTGAGCAGGTTCTGGCCAATCCCGATGCCAAACCGGTCGAAAGCGTTTGGGAGGTGCTTGGCGAGAAGATCGAGTCGCGCCGTGACGGTCTCGTCAGCCATTCGACCTGGCTGCTCAACCTGAAGAGCGCGAGCCCGCAATTTGCTCTCTTGCTCGACTATTTTCCGGCCTCGGCCGGTCGCCGGTCGAACGCCTTCACACCGGGCGACCGGTTCGATGCCAGGCTGGTCTTTTACCCGGCACGCCAGCCGCTGCGGGCCTTGGTGGCGGACCGCAAGGGCGACGTCCCGACAGGTGAGTGGCCCGATTTCGGCTTTCACACAGCCGATCCGCTCGCGGCGCATGCTGCTCACCAGAACACAGCCCCTTGGCTCACCGATTGTCCTGTCATGCTGCCGCCCGGCGCGATCCTGCTGGACGATCGGGGCGCTGCCTGGTGGCAAGCCGCCGGCGATCCGCATGGTATCGCCTTGCCGATTGCCGACACCGTCAATCCAACGCTGCTTGGGCTGGACCTTATGGCAACGGCAGCACTTTGGAATGGCAGCCGGCTTGACCTGCTGGCGGCGCAAAGCGGTTTCGGGAGGCTTGACCTGTCGTGAACGAGATCGAGCAGACCGGCCTGGCGGCCATGCGCGACTGCTGGATCACCGGCGGGACCACCTTCGACCTGGCTCCGGGCGCGTGGAAGGAGATCGCCGGCGGTGCCAGCCCCGACGAGCGCGAACGCCGGCTGCTGGCGATCGCCGCACAAGCTCTCGACACCGCCTTGCGGCCAGCCGCGCCAAAGATGCTGAAACGCCGCCCGCAATTGCCCGAACTCGCCTTGCCGATGCTGCCGGAACGGCTGCGGCCGCTATTGCGAGCCGCGCTCAAGCATGCCGCCGACACAAGAAGCAAGTCGCGTGTGGTCACGCTCGTCGCCAGCCGCGGCTTCGTGCTGCATCCGATGGACTGGATGCCAGCCGCGTCGGATCAGAGCAGTCCGGACGTTTATGCACCCTGGATCGACTGGCAGGCAGGCGCGGACGGCGAAAAACCTGCAAGCCAGGAGCATCTGACGGTGGAAAACTGGGATGACTTCTATCCCGCCGCACGCCGCACCGCGCTCGCCGATATGCGCCGCACCGCACCGGCTTCGGCTCGGCAACTGATCGAAACCAAGGCCTCCGGAGAGCCGGCGGAGATCAGGATTGCACTCGTGGACCTGTTGCGCTTCGGCCTGGGTGCCGATGACGTGCCATTCCTGAAGAGCCTCTCCGCCGATCGTTCCGGCAAGCTGCGCGAACTCGCTGGCCGGTTGCTGGCAAGATTGGGAGAGCACGGCTCGCCAGGCGGTGGCGGGCCGGAAGATCCGACGGCCGAACTCGCTGCCTTCATCGCTGAAGGCAAATCCGGCTTCATCCGCCGCCGCACCACCTACACGCCGGCAAAACTCAAATCGCCGGCGCAGGAAAGACGTCGCGCCGAACTGTTCGAGACCTGTAACCTGGTCGACCTCGCCACGCGCTTCGGCACCACCGAATTCGAGTTTATCGGGGCGTGGCAATTCGGCGCCGAGAGCAATGCCGATATCCTTGTTGCCCGAATGGTCGCCGCGTCGGGCAGCGACGCCGCGGTGACGCACATGGCGGATATGCTTGTCGCCGAACGTGACAAGCCCGCACTCTTCGTCCTCCACCTCATGGCGCGTCTGGACAGCCGCAGGAAGCGTGTCCTGGTCAGGTCGATCCTGAAGGACACGCAACATCTTGGCGCGCTCAATCTGGCCGAGGGCCTCGAAGCAAGCTGGCTGGAATGGGCCGACCTGACAAACGGCCAGACGCTCGCGGCGCTTCGCTCCGCTGTTGCAGCAAACGATGACGCTGTGAGGCGAGGCGTCGACCAGCTTCTGGAAACTATGGGCTTTCTCGCCACGGCGGCAACTGCGGAGAAATTGATCGGAGACGTTGTTGCGGCCGGTATGGCGCCGGCGGCGCCGTCTCTGGGTCTCCTGCGGCTCAACGCGTCACTGGCCGAGCATTGAACCAACATATGATCAATCCGGAGAACAGCAAATGAACGCAGCCATCCGTCTTCCGGTCGAGCAGGCCTATGCCGCCGAATTGCAGGCGCTCTCGCGCAATGACGACCGGCAAAGGCCTGCCGGATGGAGCCTTTCACCAAAGGCGGTCCTTACCTACCTGCTTGGCGGAAAGGCTGACGACGGGACAGTGATAACGCCCAAATATGTCGGCCGCCGCCGGCTGATGGAAACCGCGGTCGCGACGCTCGCCACCGATCGCGCGCTGTTGCTGCTGGGTGTCCCCGGCACGGCCAAATCCTGGGTGTCGGAACATCTCGCCGCCGCCATCATGGGCGATTCGACCCTGATCGTGCAGTGCACGGCCGGCACCGACGAGAACCAGATCCGCTATGGCTGGAACTACGCACAGCTTCTGGCAAAGGGCCCAAGCCAGGATGCGCTGGTGCCGACGCCGCTCTACCGCGCCATGCAGGACGGCAAGCTTTGCCGCCTCGAGGAGCTGACGCGCATGGGCTCCGATGTGCAGGACACGCTGATCACCGTGCTGTCCGAAAAGATGATGCCGATCCCGGAACTTAACACCTCGATCTACGCGCAGCGCGGCTTCAACATCATCGCCACCGCCAACAACCGCGACAAGGGCGTCAACGAGTTGTCGTCAGCGTTGAAGCGCCGCTTCAATGTCGTCGTGCTGCCCTTGCCCGAAGACATGGCGGAGGAAGTGGCGATCGTCTCCAAGCGGGTCGGCGAGATGGCCGGCGGTCTTGACCTTCCGGTGCCGAAGAATGTCGGTGAGGAGATCGCGCGAGTGCTGACCATTTTTCGCGAGTTGCGCTCCGGCGCTACAGCCGACGGCAAGGTGACGTTGAAGACGCCGTCCGGTTCGCTGTCCACGGCCGAAGCCATTGCCACCATGGTCGGCGGCCTCAGCCAGGCGGCCTGGTTCGACAGCGGCAAGCTCGGCGCCGAAGGCCTTGCCGCCAGCCTCGTCGGCGCGATCGTCAAGGATCCCGTGCAGGACAAATTGGTGCTGGAAGAATATCTGGAAACCGTGCTCAAGAAGCGGCCAGACTATGCCGGCTACTACGCGGCCTTGAACGCGGCAATCTGACGCCATGGCGCTCAGCGACGTTTCCTATTTCGGCATACGCCATCACGGGCCCGGCTCCGCCGACAGCCTGGTGCAGGCGTTGCAGGAGTTGAAACCGGTCGCCGTGCTGATCGAAGGACCGGCCGACGCCAGCCCGCTGTTGCCGTTGCTCGCCCGCCCCGAAATGCAGCCGCCGGTGGCGCTGCTCTGCTATCCCGAAGACGATCCGGCCTCGACAAGCTTCTGGCCCTTCGCCGAATTCTCGCCGGAGTATCAGGCGACGCTCTGGGCCGTCACCAACAATGCGGCAGTGCGCTTCATCGATTTGCCGTCGTCAGCCCGCACTGCGCCGATTGAGGCCGTGGGGGAAACCGAGAGCGATGGAACGGAAGCCAACGTCGAGGCTGACTTGGCGCCGCATCTGCGGGACCCGATCGGAACGCTGGCACAAGCTGCCGGCTATGAGGATGGCGAAAGCTGGTGGTCTGATATCATCGAGCAGAACCCGCAGCCGGGTCCAATCTTCGCGGCAATAGCCGACGCGATGACGACGCTGCGGGACGGCGAAGGTCCGCTTGCGGCGTTTGAGGCGAAACGCGAAGCGCATATGCGGCTTGAGATCGCCGCCGCGCGAAAGGAATTCGATGGGCCGATCGCTATCGTTTGCGGTGCTTTCCATGTGCCGGCGCTGCAGGCGACGCGACCGCTGAAGGAAGACCAGGCGCTACTCAAGGGGCTCGCCCGCCGCAAAAGCATGATGACCTGGGCGCCGTGGACGGGGCCGCGCCTGGCGCTGGGCTTCGGTTATGGCGCCGGCGTTGTCGCGCCCGGCTGGTGCAAGCATCTGTGGCAGACGCGCGGGCAAGGCGACTCCTCGGTCCTGTGGCTGGCGAAGATCGCGGCGGTCCTGAGGGCCAAGGGGCACATGGTCTCGACCGCCTCGCTGATCGAAGCCGAACGGCTGGCCCGCACGCTGGCTGTGATCCGTGAGCGGCCAAAGCCCGGTTTCGAGGAATTGCGTGACGCCGCCATCGCCGCCCTGTTCAACGGGGAAGCGCTGCTGTGGGCGCTGGTCGAAGCCGAATTGCTTCTGGGAGCGGATGTCGGTGAAATTCCGCCGGACACGCCGCTGGCGCCGCTGATCGAGGACCTGCAGCGCAACCAGAAGGCGGCACGGCTGAAGCCCGAGGCGCTGGAGCGCGAATTATCGGTCGATCTGCGCAGCGAGAGCGGGCTGTTTCGGTCGACCTTGCTGCACCGGCTGTCCGTGCTTGGCGTGCATTGGGGCAAACTCATCGACAGCGGCCGTAGCCGCGGCACCTTTCGCGAGCGTTGGACGCTGTCGTGGGAACCTGAGTATGCCGTTCGACTGGTGGAGAACCTGGTCTACGGACCAACCATCGAAAAGGCGGCCAATGGTCGGCTGATCCAGATGATCGGCGCGGCGACGTCTCTTGATGCGATGGCCGCACTGGTCCAGGGCGCCATCACGGCAAACCTGTCGGAAGCGTCGATCGCCGGTCTCGCGGCCTTGGAGGAACGGGCAGCCCGCAGCAGCGAATGCCTGGAAATCCTGACATCGGTGCCGCCGCTCGCCGACATCATCCGCTATGGCGAGGCTCGCAAGACGGAAACCGCCCGTCTGTCCGGTCTGCTGGAGCGGCTGATCGTCGAAGGCGGGATCGCGCTCGCCTATGCCGCCCGCGACCTCGATGCCCAGGCATCCACGACGCTGGTCGGCGCCATGCGCAAGGCCGACGAAGCGATCAGTCTGGTCGAGCCTGAACAGGACGTGCTGGACGCCTGGCGCAATGGGCTGGCTGCGGTGCTCGATGGATCGCGCTCGACGGCGCTGGTGGCAGGCTGTGCCGCGCATCTGCTCTACGAAGCCGGCCATCTGTCAGCCGACGCGGCAACCGGTCTGATCGCACGACGCCTGTCTCCAGGAACGCCGGTCACCGAGGCTGCAGGGTTCTTCGAGGGTTTCTTCAGCACTGCCGGCCAACGGCTGATCTACGACGAGGGCCTGCGCGGTGCGGTGGATGCCTGGCTCGCATCCCTCGACGAAGACGCCTTCATTGCGCATCTGCCGTTGCTGCGCCGGGTCTTTTCGCATCTGGACTCGATGGAGCGGCGGCGGTTGATCGAAGCGGTGCTCGGCCGCGCCGCACGCCTGCCTGCCGGACTGACGCCGACTCCGGATGGCGGCGAAGCGTGGCGCCGCCATCTTGAACGGCTCGGACCCTTGCTGACGGGAGGGAGCGGCAATGGATGACGAGGCCGAAATGAGCGAACCAATCCAGGCCGGCGACGGACGGGAGCGCCGCTGGCGCCTGGCGATCGGTGCCGATGAGGAAACCTCGTCAGCGCTGTCCGACACCGACAAGCGGCTTTCGGCGGCGCTCGATGCGCTTTACGGCGATGGTGCCGGCGATGCGGCCGCCGATCCGCGCAAGCGGCGCGGCGGCCTCGGCCGCTCGGCGCCAAGGGTGGCACAGTGGATGGGCGATATCAGATCGTTCTTTCCCGCACAGGTCGTCCAGATCGTCCAGAAGGATGCCTTCGAACGGCTCAACCTGAAGCAGATGCTGATGGAGCCGGAATTCCTCAAGGCGATCGAGGCCGACGTCAATCTCGTCGCTGACCTGATTTCGCTGCGCTCGGTCATGCCGGCCAAGACCAAGGACATTGCGCGCACGATCATCGCCGATATCGTCGCCAAGCTGATGCAGCGGCTGGAGCAGAAGACAGCCGAGGCGATACGCGGTGCGGTCGACCGGTCGCAGCGCACCAACCGCCCACGTCAGCGCGACATCGACTGGCCGCGTACGATCTCAGCCAACCTTCGCCATTACCAGCCCGAGCACAAAACCATCGTGCCGGAGAAGCTGGTCGGCTTCATGCGCAAACAGCGAAGGCTGGTCGACCTGGATGAGGTGGTGCTGTGCGTCGACCAGTCGGGCTCGATGGCAAGCTCGGTGATCTACGCCTCCATCTTCGCCGCGGTGATGGCTTCCCTGCCGGTCGTGCGGACCAAGCTTGTCTGCTTCGACACGGCGATCGTCGATCTGACCGAGGAGCTTAGCGATCCGGTTGAAGTCCTGTTCGGCGTGCAACTGGGCGGCGGCACCGACATCAACCAGGCCGTGGCCTATTGCGCGGACCGCATCGAACGGCCGACCAAGTCGCATATGGTGCTGATCACCGACCTTTATGAGGGCGGCAACGGGCAGGAATTGCTGCAGCGGCTTGCTGCACTCGTTCGCTCCGGCGTCAACGTCGTGGTGCTCCTGGCGCTGACCGACCAGGGCAGGCCGGGTTATGACCCGAAGATGGCAGGCTCGGTGGCCGCCCTCGGCATTCCGGTCTTTGCCTGCACGCCGGATCTGTTTCCAGACATGATGGCGGCGGCATTGCGTCGGGAAGATATCGGTTCATGGGCGGCCGGCGCCGATATCAAGCTGGTTCGCGCCGAGGCCGAGACTCCGGAATGAAACACCCGTCGCCAGAGCTGCCAGGATGCTTCTGGCAGCTCTGGGATAAATCGCTGGAGCTCAGCCGAACTTCGGGTCGAGGCTGCCCGACTTATAGCGCTTGGCCATTTCGGCGACCGGCAGCGGCTTGATCTTCTGCGCGTTGCCGGCGGTGCCGAACTGTTCGAAGCGCTCCTTGCAGAGCTTGCGCATGGCGGCCATGGCCGGTGTCAAATATTTGCGCGGATCGAACTCGCTCGGGTTCTCGGTCAGCACCTTGCGGATCGCGCCGGTCAGCGCCATGCGGTTGTCGGTGTCGATGTTGATCTTGCGCACGCCGTGCTTGATGCCGCGCTGGATTTCCTCGACCGGCACGCCCCAGGTCGGCTTCATCTGGCCGCCATATTTGTTGATGATCTCCTGCAGGTCCTCGGGCACCGAGGACGAGCCGTGCATGACCAGATGCATGTTCGGCAGCCGGCGGTGGATCTCCTCGATGACGTTCATGGCCAGCACCGCGCCGTCGGGCTTGCGCGAGAATTTGTAGGCGCCATGGCTGGTGCCCATGGCAACCGCCAGCGCATCGACATGGGTGTCCTTGACGAACTCGACCGCCTGTTCCGGATCGGTCAAAAGCTGGTCGTGGCTGATGGCGCCTTCGACGCCGTGGCCGTCTTCCTGCTCGCCGCCGCCGCTCTCCAGCGAGCCGAGCACGCCGATTTCGCCTTCCACCGACACGCCGCCCCAATGCGCCATGTCGACGACGCGCTTGGTGATGCCGGAATTGTAGCCGTAGTCGGCCGGCGTCTTGCCGTCTTCCTTCAGCGACCCGTCCATCATGACCGAGGTGAAGCCGTACTGGATCGCGGTGACGCAGGTGGCTTCGTTGTTGCCATGGTCGAGATGCATGCAGACCGGAATGTCGGGATGGATTTCGACCAGCGCGTCGATCAGCTTGGCCAGCACCACGTCATTGGCATAGGCGCGCGCGCCGCGGCTGGCCTGCAGGATGACCGGCGACTTGGTCTCCTCGGCGGCCTCCATGATGGCGAGGCCCTGTTCCATGTTGTTCATGTTGAAAGCGGGCACGCCGTAGCCGTATTCGGCGGCGTGGTCGAGCAATTGTCTCAGTGTTATGCGAGCCACCCAATAGTCTCCCGTATCTGGTTTCAAGCGCAACGTCGCGGGCCGGCCGGTTGCCGGCCGGCCCTTGATGCTTCTGGCCGGATTTCGAGCCAACCGCAACCTTCAGCGCTCTTCTCGATCGCAATTCTTGTTGCAGGGCTGAAATCCGGCCTGTTCGACAACCTCAAGCCGCGATCAATTCCCGCGCCGCCAGGATCTGCACGCAGGCATTGGCCGCCTCCTTGCCCTTGATGGTGAAGTGCTCAAAGAAGAAGCGGTGGTGCTCGGCGCTGTCGTGGTAGTTGTGCGGGGTGAGAACCGCCGAAAGCACCGGCACGCCGGTCGACAGCTGCACGTTCATCATGCCGTCGATCACCGCGCTGGCGACAAACTCATGCCGGTAGATGCCGCCATTGACGACGAAGGCGGCGCCGAGGATCGCGGCATAGCGGCCGGTCCCGGCCAGGGTCTTGGCATGCAGGGGGATTTCATAGGCGCCCGGCACGTCGAAGACGTCAACGGTGAAGCGCTCGCCTCCGATGTCAGCCAGTGCCGCTTCGAAGGCCTGCACGCACTGGTCGACGATGTCGGCATGCCAGCGCGCGCGGATAACGGCGATGCGAGTCTTTTCGTAGTCTTTATGGGAATGCTGATTCATGGGTCCATCCTTCCGTTTCGAACCAGAATCAGGACGCACGATACGGATTAAGCCCGCGAAGAGCGGGCCGGCTTCCGTTTCGTTCTCTTCCATCCGGACTCTAACCGTCGGCTCCGGAATCACACCGGATCTGCTGACCTTTCCGAAACCGGAAAGCGCTCGCGGGCTTGGGTCGAAACCTTCACCGCCGGTGGGGACTTTCACCCCGCCCTGAGAACATTAACGGCTTTGTATGAAAGGGCAGGGCGCTGCTGTCAACCGGGGAGACCTATCAGGGCAATCGCTCCAGAACCAATGAGAGGTTCCGACTTGTGGCGGAGACCACCAATTGCCGAGTCGGCGCCGCCCCTCATTGCCCTGCCGGGCATTTCTCCCCGTATAGTGACGGGGAGAAAGAGGCTGGCCGCAACCTCGGCGCCCTTCTTGCGACGCTGGCGATTGGCGAAATCGCCGATGAGAGAACCCCTCTCCCCGTCACTATACGGGGAGAGGATGCCGGCAGGCAGGTGAGGGGCGGCGCCAGCGCCCGTAAAGGGTGACGGGCGAATTTGAAACCTGAAGCGACTGCTCTGGAAGACGGATAGCCAATCCCGTTCTGTCGACTAGCGCCACGCCGCCGCCGATGCGGCGATCAGCATCAGCGATGCTGCGACCATTGCGCAGGTGGCAAAACCAAAGCTGGAGTAGAGCGGCCCGAAGCTGGTGGTGCCGACGAAGACCGCGAGGTAAGTCACCGCACTGTTCAGGCCCATGATCGTGCCGCGCCGCGAGGGATCGAGCGCAGACAGGCGCATTACCAGGACATTCAGGCCGAAATGATTGGCCAGTCCCCAGATTGCCACCATGGTCAAGGTCAGCCCGAAACTGCCGCTCGTCGCCGCCATCGCGACATAGACGACTGCGACCAGAAGATAGGCGAACGGCATTACGCGCCGCGCACCCAGTCTGTCGATGACGCCGTCGAGCAGAGCAGCCGTCCCGAAGCCTATGCCGTAGGCAAGCGCCGCCAAGCCATTGGCGCTCACCGGCTGTCCAAGCCCGACATGAAGATGGTCGCCGAGATAGCCATAGACGCCGTAGAACGAAGTCATGAAGGCCGCGCACGCGACCAGCAGCGGCAGGATTCCGGGAATGCCGAGCGCTTCCAGCGGGGCGGGCGCCGGTCCGGCCTTCCTGATGTCGCTGAGCGACGTCGCTGTCAGCCCCATCCATGCAAGGGTCGCGAGCACCGCGACCGCTGCGAAAACGGCGCGCCAATGCACAAGATCGGCAAGCACGGCCGAAAGCGAAACGCCGGCGACCATGCTGAGCGTCCATCCAGTCAGGACGACGCCGATCGTGCCGCTCTCCCTGCCCGGTGGGGCGATGGCCGCGGCGCTGGCATAGATCGCGGGCATGGCGATGCCGGCAGCGATGCCGGCGAGTAACTGTGCCGCGACCAGCATGGTCACCGTCGGTGCCGCGGCACTTGCGACCAGCGCGAGTGCCAACAGCAACAGTGCGCTCTGCAGCATCCTGCGAGCACCGAGCCGGTCGATGTAGCGCGCAAGGAACAGGGCGCTTGCGGAGGTGCCAAGGCCGAACGCTGCCGCCGCAATCATCACGGCCGGCACGCTGGTGCCGAACGACGAGGCGACAGCCGGTGCGATCGGACCCAGCACCAGCGAGTTCGAGCCGATGACGGCGATGCAGCCCGTCAGCAGATAGGCAAGCGCCGGGATCGGGGCTCGGGCAGTCAATGGCGCAACTTGATCAATGTTCGACATATCAGCATAATGGCCGTATTCTATTCAGCGGAGAACCAGGAATTTCGCCATGGATGAAGAAACAGATGGCATTCTGCAGAACAGGGCCGCGGCCCGCGATCTCGACGCGATAGACCGAAGAATATTAGGTGTCCTGGTCGATGACGCCACGATCAGCTACGCCGAACTCGGCGATCGCGTCGGCTTGTCGCCACCCGCAGCGCATGAGCGGGTCAAACGGCTCCGTCGCAGCGGCGCCATCCGCAACACAGTCGCCATCATCGATCCCCGGGCGGTGAAAAAGCCTTTGCTTGCCTTTGTCCATATCGACACCAGGGGCTGGGGAAAGACGCCGGAGCTGATGGCGGTCTCGCAATATCCCGAAGTCGAGGAGATCCATACGGTCGCCGGCGACACCTGCATGCTGCTGAAGGTCCGCACGGAAGACACCAGAGCACTCGAAGGCCTTTTGGCGCGCCTGTACGAAACGCCGGGGGTCACCTCGACGCGCAGCTATGTGGTTTTATCGACCTATCTGGAGCGGCCGGTACAGCCGGGCATTACCGAGACGTGGCCGACCCCGAAGCATATGGCGGAGCCTCTGTACTAGGGACGTGGGCTACGCCCGCTCGGGGAACATCGCCTTCAATCCCTCGCGCGATGCCTTGGCAACGCCGCGCTCGGTGATTAAGCCGGTGACCAGCCGCGCCGGCGTCACATCGAAGGCCGGGTTGGCCGCAGGCGTCGTCTCCGGCGAAATGCGCACCTGGGCAATCTCGCCGGCGGCGGTCTTGCCCCAGACCAGCGAGACCTCGTCGGCCGAGCGCTGCTCGATCGGGATTTCGACCAGTCCGTCATGTACCGTCCAGTCGATGGTCGGCGACGGTAGCGCGACATAGAACGGCACGTCATTGTCGGCGGCGGCGAGCGCCTTCAGATAGGTGCCGATCTTGTTGCAGACATCGCCGTCGGCCGTTGTGCGGTCGGTGCCGACGATGACCATGTCGATTGCGCCGCGCTGCATCAGATGGCCGCCGGCATTGTCGACGATCAGTGTGTGCGGCACGCCGTGCCCGGCCATTTCCCACGCGGTCAACTGGGCCCCCTGGTTGCGCGGCCGCGTTTCATCGACATAGACATGGACCGGAATGCCGGCTTCTGTGGCCAGGTAGATCGGCGCCGTGGCGGTGCCGTAATCGACCGTGGCCAGCCAGCCGGCATTGCAGTGGGTCAGGATGTTGACCGGTTCGCCCTTCTGCTTGCGCGCCGCGATCGCCTTGATGATGGCGAGACCGTTCTCGCCGATGGCACGATTCAGCTCGACATCCTCGTCGGCGATTTCGCCGGCGCGCCGGTAGGCTGCTTCTGTGCGTTGTTCTGTCGGCAGGGGGCGTAGGAAGCGCCGCATCTCGTCGAGCGCCCAGCGCAGATTGATCGCGGTCGGGCGCGTCTCGTGCAGTGTTTCCCACACGGCATCGAGCGCTGCATCCGACGGATCGTCAGCCATCTGCATGGCGACGCCGTAGGCAGCGGTGACGCCGATCAGCGGCGCGCCGCGTACCCACATGTCGCGGATGGCGGTGGCGATGCCGTCGACCGTGCCGATCGTCTCGATGCGGAAATCGTGCGGCAGCCAGCGCTGGTCGATGATATCGACCGAACGGCCGTCGTCGCTCAGCCAGATGGTGCGATAGTGGCGGTCGCCGACGTTCAAATGCTGCTCTCCTGTTCGATCAGCGCGGCCAAATTGTTGACCTCGTCGATGCTGTGGATCTGGCGCCGGTTGACGGCGAGGTGACGGCCGAATTTCAGCGCCTTTGCCTCACAACTGGCGCGCAAACCCTCATCGGCAATGGTCTCGAAATCGGCATTGTGGGCGAGGCCGAGGATACGCCTGTGCACCTCGATGCCGGCAAAGCCGAGCAGGTCGGTCCACATCTGGTGCAGCATATGGTCGAGCGCCTGCTCGGCGCCGAGCCTGTCGCCCTGATCCTCGAACAGGCTCTTCTGATAGAGCATGCCGGTGCGCTCGGTGCGCCATAGATGCGAGAATTCGGCGCGGAACACTGACCATGTCTCGACCGTCACACCGAGCAGATAGGCGCGCATGGCGTCGCGCTTTCCCTCCTCCTCGTGGCCGCGTTGCGAGAAGAACGACATCCAGAAATTGGCGAGCAGCATGCCGACATCGAAGGCCATCGGACCGTAGAAGGCGAACTCCGGATCGATCATCCGGGTTTCGCTGTCGGTGACCATGATCGAGCCGGAATGCAGATCGCCATGCAGCAGCGTTTCGGCATTGGCGGCGAAGATGTGCTTCAGCCGCTGCGCCTCGACCTTGAGGTCGCGGTCGGCGCGCAGATCGGCGACCAGGCCGTCGAGCTGCGGCGAGGTGTGCCGGTTCATCTTGGCGTCGAAATAGGGGTCGGAAAACACCAGGCTCTCGGTGATGTCGCAGAGCTCGACATTGTCGGCGAACAGCGCCAGATCGGCCTTGCGGTCCTTGGCGGCCATGTGCAGGTCGGAGCCGCGAAACAGCGTCCGGGCCATGAACAGGCCGATGTCCCGGGCAATGTTCGGCAGCTGGCGGCCGTCGATCAGGGCGCGGCGCAGGATGATGTGCGGCGGCGCAAGATATTCCATGATGATCAGCGCCTGGCCTTCATCGAAATAATGGATCGCCGGCACCGAGCCTGGCGCGCGCGCCTCTTGCCTGGTCAGCGCGTGATATTCGAAGAAGGAGCGCTTCAACGGCAGCGGCCAGCTGTCGCCGACCAGGCGAACATAGGGCAGGGCCTGCTTGACCACGGCTGCACCGCTGGCGCCCTCGACAATGAACACCAGGTTGAGATTGCCGTCGCCGACCTCGCGAACCTTCCAGGCGCCAGTGTCCTTGCCGATCTTCGCGCATAGCGCCTCGTTGCCGCCAAGGCGTGCAGCCAGGGTTTCGACCGATAGTGCTTCGAACGGCAATTTTTCAGTCATCGTCATCCTCCCGCTTATGCGCTCCGAACATAACGGAGGCGTGGCGGCTGGGCCAAGCTAGGAAGCGATCTGGCAATTGTCAATCGTGTTGACAATTGCCGATGCAGCCCATAGCGTCATGTCAGGGAGGAACGCATGGTCGGTAATGCCGTGTTCCGCGTAGAGGGACTGAGGAAATCCTTTGGCCATAACGAGGTGCTAGGCGGCGTCTCGGTCGAATTGCATGCCGGCGAAGTCACCGTGCTGATGGGCGCCAACGGCGCCGGCAAATCCACCCTCGTCAAGATCATCTCCGGTGTCTACGAACGCGGCGGCGGCACGATGGCGCTCGCCGACCAGGATTTCGCACCGAAAACCCCGGCCGAAGCGATCCGCGCCGGCGTCGTCACCGTGCACCAGAATATCAACGACGGTGTCGTAGCCGACCTCGACGTCGCCACCAACCTGACCCTCGACCGGCTGAGCGGCAGCGGCGCGCCGACCCTGTTCAATCCGGTCCGTGTGCGGCGGGAGGCCAAGGCGGTTGCCGACCGCATGGGGCTGGCCATCGATTTGAAGGCGCGGGTGAGCGATCTTTCGCTGGCCGATCGCCAGATGGTGGCGATTGCCCGCGCGCTGGCGCACAAGCCGAAAGTGCTGATCCTCGACGAGCCGACCTCATCGCTGTCCAGCGCTGAGGCCGACCGGCTGTTCGCGCTGATCGACAGGCTGCGCGAGCAGGGCGTGGCGATCCTCTACATCTCGCATCGCATGTCGGACATCAGGCGGCTGGCCGACCGCATCGTCTCGATGCGTGACGGGATCATCTCAGGCATTTTCGACAAGAAACCGCTCGACTATGAAGGCGCGGTCAACGCCATGCTCGGCCGCAAGATCCATCTCGAGCAGATCGTCGTCAGGAATTCGGCCAAGGCAGTCCTGACGATCGAGGGTCTGCGCATTGCGCCGGGCGCCCGGCCGATCTCGCTGACGCTCGGCGACGGCGAGGTCGTTGCCATCACCGGCCTCGTCGGCGTCGGCAAGACGGCGCTTGCCGAGACTCTCTTTGGTGTGCGCCAGCCGCTCGCCGGCACCATGACGCTGAACGGCAGGCCTTATGCACCTGAAACAGCCGGCGAAGCGATCGCTGCCGGCGTGTTCCTGGTCGCCAAGGACCGCGGCGAGAATGGCATCGTCCAAGGCTTCAACATCCAGGAAAATATCAGCCTGCCGTTTCACAAGCGCATGTCGCGCTTCGGCATCCTGAGGCGCCGCCTCGAACGCACCACGGCACGCCGGCAGATCGAGGAACTGAGCATCGTCTGCCGTTCCGAGAAGGACGAGATGTCGGAGCTGTCCGGCGGTAACCAGCAGAAGGTGATGGTCGCCCGCTGGATGGCGCAGGATGCAAGGCTGTTCATTCTGGATGAGCCGTTTCAGGGCGTCGATATCTCGGCCCGGCGCGACATTGCCGCCAAGCTCAGGGCGAGTGCAAACGGACGCGCCACGCTGGTGTTCGTCACCGAACTCGACGAGGCCCTGGAGACCGCCGATCGCATCCTGGTCATGTCGGAACAGACCATCGTCGGCGAACACCGCAATGCCGATGTCGATCTCGACCGCCTGCTGGCCGAGGTCGCCGGCGGGCCGCTGCACAGTGCGGCCTGAGCGCGGGCTATAGGAATTGGAATGGAGAGAGCATGGGTTCGGGTTGGGTAAAGACGGCAGCAGCGCGCGGGAGCGCCGGATGACATTGCGCGACCACGCCATCCGCTACGGGTTCATCGTGCTCTTGTTCGGGCTCGTCGCCTATTTCTCGATCGCTGCCGACGGTTTCGTTTCGCCGCAAAGTGCCGTTTTCATCTTCCAGTCAGTCGCCATCACCGGCGTGCTGGCGCTCGGCGTCACCGCCACGCTGGTCGTCGGCGGCTTCGATCTGTCGATCGGCTCGGTCGCTACATCAGCCATGATGGCGGCGGCCTATGTCATGGTGGTGCTGGAGCAGAACGCCCTTGTCGCGGTCGTCGTCTGCCTGCTGATCGGCGCCATTGTCGGCCTGATCAATGGCTGGCTGATCGTCTACATGCGCGTGCCCGATCTGCTGGCGACGCTCGGCATGATGTTCCTGCTCGTCGGCCTGCAGCGCATTCCAACCGAAGGCCGCTCGATCGCCACCGGCATGACCATGCCGGACGGTTCGGTCGCCAATGGCAAATTCTCCGACGCCTTCCTGGCGCTCGGCCGCCACCGCTTCGACTTCTTCATCCCGAACCTGATTCCGGTGTCGGTAGTCGTGCTGCTCGTGCTCGCCGTGCTGATCTGGTTCTTCCTCGAATACACCCGCTTCGGTCGCATGATGTATGCCGTCGGCAGCAATGAGCGCGCCGCCGAACTCGCCGGTGCGCCTGTCAAGGCATACAAGATCTGGGCCTACGTTATTTCAGGAGTTTTTGCCTCGATTGGCGGTATTTTGCTCGCTGCCCGGCTTGGACGCGGCGACATCGCCTCGGGTAATAATCTGCTGCTCGATGCGGTCGCCGCAGCACTGATTGGCTACGCGGTGCTAGGTGCCGCCAAGCCGAACGCCTTCGGCACTGCCATCGGTGCGCTGTTCGTCGGCATCTTGCTGCAAGGCCTGACGATGATGAACGCGCCTTACTATACGCAGGATTTCGTCAAGGGCGTGGTTCTGGTCGTCGCCCTTGTCTTCACCTTTGCGCTTTCGGGCAGAGGCCGGAGGTAGCTTTCGACCGGAACAGGATTTTGGGTTCAACAAGAGTGGAGGAAAACAAAGTGAGCATTACAAGAAGACTTCTGGGGAAGGTGGCGCTCGGATTGGCCGGCGCAACCGTGCTGATGCAGGTCCCGGCTTTTGCCGCGGACAAGCCGGCGCCTTTCGACAAGCCTGGCGTGAAGATCGCGCTGGTGCGTTATCTCTCGACCGGCGACTTCTTCCAGGCCTATCTCTCAGGCGTCGAGGCGCAGTCGAAGGCGCTCGGCATCGACCTGCGTGTCCTCGACAGCCGCCAGGATGCCGCCCTTCAGTCCGACATGGTCGATCAGGCCATCGCGCTTGGCGTGCAGGGCATCATCATCCAGCACGGCCTGACGGAATCGATGAAGGACGCCGCCCAGCGTGCGGTCGACGCCGGCATCAAGGTGGTGGCGTTCGACGTCAATGTCGAGAATCCCAAGATCCCGCAGATCGAACAGTCCGACCGCGACTTGGCGCGCCTCGCCCTCGAGCAGGCGGTCAAGGACAATGGCGAAAGCTGGAATGCCGGCTATGTCTATGTCGCCGGCATCGCGCCGCTCGACCGCCGCAACGAGACCTGGGTCGACGTCAAGAAGAAGTATGCCGGCATCAAGGAAGTCGCGATGTTCGGCACGCTCGACAATCCGATTGCCAACTCCGTCGCCAACCAGGCGCGTTCGGTGCTGACGGCGCATCCCGACATCAAGGTGATGTTCGCTCCCTATGACGAATTCGCCAAGGGCGTGAAGATCGCCGTCGACGAAGCGGGCTTGAACAAGGGCATCAAGATCTATTCGGCAGATATCTCGACGTCCGATATCGCTGCGATGCGTGAGCCCGACAGCGCCTGGGCTGCGACCGCCGCGACCAATCCGGCCGTCGTCGGCCAGGTCTCGGTGCGTGCGCTGGCGCAGCTGCTGGCCGGCGAAGATCCCGGCCACAACGTCGTCGTGCCGCCGACGCTGATCACCCAGAAGGACCTCATCGACAAGGACATCAAGAACATGGAAGACCTGTCGGCCAAGCTGCCGCAGTTCGCCCATGCCGATGTCGCGATGCCGGCCTGGATGCCGAACCCGAACGCCAAGTAGGTTTCGCTATCGAAGGCCGCCTGCAGCCGCTTGCTGCTGGCGGCCTTTTTGCCGAATATCTCAGCCGGCGCCAGGCTCCGGCCCAAGGTACGGTGCGTATATGGAAGCTCAGGCGGCAATCGAGGAAGACCTGTCCGGCGCCGTCGCCGGAACCTTGTTTCGATGCCGCAGTGACGAGGCTGATTCGAGGCTGGGAACCAGGGCCTGGAAACACATTCTAGAGTTGCTGTAGCAGGGGTTTCGCGGCGGCCGAGGATGCGGTCGTTCCAGAAGTCGAGCACAGTCGAGATTATTGCCTCTGGCGCGTCTTCCTGAACGAGATGTTTGGCATTTGGAACCGCGATGAACGGCGCACCGGGGATGCGGCGCGCGAGTTCTCGCCCGTCGTCGAGCGGAATCCACTCGTCGTCTTCACCCCACAGGATCGTCACAGGGCAACGTATCTCGTCGTACCGCCACTCGACCTCTCGACTGAACTTGTCGTCCATCTGTGCGATCTGACGCCAAAAAGCCTTCTGTCCCTCGTCTCCAAGCCATGGCTGCAGATAGAGCTGCATTTCGTCCGCGCGCAACGCGTTCGCGACAGAGCCGCCGATATAGGCGCGAAGCATGGCTTCATGGATATAGGCCGGCAGACCGGCAAACGCTTTCTCGTGTTCTTTTGCCGCTTGAACCAAGGGCGATCCCTGGGGGCTGATCGCGACCGGATCGATCAGCACCAGGGAGCGATAATCGAGCCCGTTGAGCAGGTGGCCGCGCAACGCGACGGAGCCGCCGAAGTCATGCGCCACGATGTCGGGCCACTCCAGCTCCCAGTGAGCGTAGAGCGCCGCGAACAACTCGTTTTGAATGCCGCGCGACACGTCCGCGTCGGGCTTGGCGGATTGCCCGTAGCCGAGCATGTCGAAATAGTAGATCCGGCGCCGTTGCCCGAGCCAAGCTGCAATCCGCCGCCATTCCACCGACGAGAACGGGGTACCATGAAGCAAGACCGCCGGCGGGCCGTCGCCGATCGTTCCCCATGCAATCGGGTGACCCGAATAAATAAAGCGTTCGGGCAGGGACCAGTCATCGGTTGGCATGAGGGAACTCCCGGCAACAATTTAGCTGCTTGACCTTGCTCGATCTCAATGGCCGGTCGGGTCGAAAGTTCCCAACCGCCCCTTCTCGAGCAAGCTTCAGAGTTGCACCGCACCTCTCTACGTCAGCGCAGCGCTGCCGCGATATTCCCGCCGTCGACCGTCGTCACATCGGCGGTGGTGCGGTCGGCCAGCGCGTGATGCAGGAAGGCCTGCGCCACGTCCTGCGCCGTCACTTCCTGGCCGAGCAGATTGCCGGACATGTAGTCCTTCTCCGACACGCCGCGCGCGCCCGAGCGGCTGGCGATCATGGCGTCGGTCAGAAGCCCCGAGCGGATGCGGTCGGCGTTGACGGCGTTGGAGCGGATGCCATGCGCGCCATAGTCGAGCGCGTATTGCCTGGACAGGAACAGTGTCGCCGCCTTCGGCACGCCATAGGCGCCGAACTTCGGGCCGGGGTTGACCGCCTGTTTGGAGGTGTTGAACAGAAGCACGCCGCCGGTGCCCTGCTCGAGCATGATGCGCACGGCATTCTGCGCCACCGATTGGTGGGCGAAGAAATTGAGCTCGAAACTCTTGCGCAGGAGCGCGTCGTCGAGCTCGCCGATGCGGCCTTCCCAGGCGGCGCCGGCATTGGAAACCAGGATGTCGACACCGCCGAACACGGCAACCGCTTTGTCGAAGGCGGCACGCACCTGTGCCGGGTCGGTGATGTCTGCGGCGACGCCGATCGAATTGTTGCCGGCTTTCTTCGCCGCATCGGCAGCCTTTTCGGCGTCGAGATCGACGACGACGGCATGGGCGCCATTGTCGGCGAACAATTTGGCTGTCGCTGCACCGATCGCGCCGGCGCCGCCGGTAATCAGCACCACCTGGCCAGTCAGCGGCTTCGGCTTGTTGGAGGCGAGCTTGGCCTGTTCCAGCGACCAGTATTCGAGCGGGAACAGATCGGCCTTGGAGAGCGGATGGAAACGGCCGACCGCCTCGGCGCCGCGCACCGCCTCGATCCACATCTCGCCGACATCCGAGGCGATCTTCGCGTCCTTCAGCGTGCGGCCATGGCCGAACATGCCGAGGCCCGGCACCAGCGTCAGCCGCGGCATCTGGTCGAGCATGGTGCGCTTGACGTCGTCGAGCGCATCATTGGTTTCGAAATAGGCGCGATAATCCTTGGCGAACGCGTCGACATGGCTCTTGATCACCGCCTTGTAGTCGCCGGTCTTGTCCGCATCGGGCGCCGGCAGCGCCATTGGGCCGGTCTTGATGCGGATCGACAGATCCGGTGTCGACACACCGCGTCCGGCATAGTCGGCGATCTCAGCCGAATTGATGAAATCGACAATTGCCGGCGAAGTGCGGAAATCGCTGATCATGCGGTCGAAGCGGCCTTCGCCGCGCGCCACCGCCACCGCACCACGCAGCATCGGCGCGATGGACGCCGGTGTCGCGAGGCTTGCCGGCAAGGCCGCCTTTGCCGCCTTCGGCTTGCCGCTTGCGGCAATGAAGTCCTCGGCGACATTCACATAGTGGATCATCCGGTCGTAGGCCTGTTTGGCGTCGTCGCCGAAGGTGAAAATGCCGTGCTTGTCGAGGATCAGGCCTTCGACATCAGGGTCGGCGTCGAAGATGTCGGCGGCCGCCTTGGCGAGGTCGAAACCGGGCATGATGTAAGGCACATAACCCATCCTGCTGCCGAAAACCGTCTTCACCAGCGGCTTGGAGTCCTCCTGGTCGACGATGGCGAGAATGGCAGTCGAGTGCGTGTGGTCGACGAATTTGTGCGGCAAGAAGGCATGCAGCAGCGTCTCGACCGACGGGTTGGGCGAGGACGGATCGATGAGGTTGACGCGTTGCAGGGCAACCATGTCCTCGTCGGTCAGCCTGTTCAGCGCGCGCGCCTTGAGCAACGGCTTGAGCTTGACCGCCGGCAGGCCCTGCGGCTCGATGACGCCCATATCCCAGCCGCTGCCCTTGACGCACAGCACGTCCCACTGGTCGCCGACGAGGTCGGTTGCCGTCGTCTTGCAAGAGGTGTTGCCGCCGCCATGCAGGACCAGCCGTGGTTCGCCGCCGAGCAGCCGGGTCGTGTAGACGCGCAGCGCCAGGTCGCGGCCGATACCCTTTTTCGCGTAGTCTGCGACGAGTTTTTCGGCTGCTTCGTCATTCCACAAATTCTTCATGTTCGCTTCGTCCGGTTGCTGTCTTTGTTGGTGAAACAGGATTGCCGCGACGCTTTGATGACAATGCGCCGGCGACGGAGAGGGGATTTCTAGGAGGCCTTTTCTGTCGTGGCAGCCGCATGATCCAGGAGCCGCTGCGCCATGTGCGCGCCGACCACCAGATGCGTGCAAAGGCCGCCCGCGATCGCCGCGAGCAGCGGTTCGAACTTGCTGTCTTCCTGCACCACCACCAAACGCCTGGTGATGGCGCGCAGCGAGGCAAGTTCGGCGGAGATCGCCCGCCTGTTATAACTGCAGTCGAGCACCTTGCCTTCGGCGTCTATGATCTGCCCGGCAATCACGCCGGCAGCGCCTTGGCTGCGCAGATCCGCCATTTCACTTGGCGTCAGCGCGCCGCATTTGACCAGATGGCTGTCGGCGTCGACCGCGCCGACCGAGTATAATGCCAGGTCGCATTCGCTGACACCCGACAATTGTTCCCGGATCACTGGCTCGGCACGCAGCGCCCGCGCGAGTTCTTCCGTCGACAGCACCAGCGGCGCGTAGAAATTGAGCCCCTTGGCGTTGAGCCGCCGGGCGATCTCCATGGTGCATTGGTCGGGGCGATAGGAATAGGGCGCGCCGAGATTGCCGCAGAGCTGCACCACTGTGACATCCTGCAGATCGGCATAGGACATCACGTCGGCGATCATATAGACGGTGCGGCCCCAGGCGACGCCGATGCGGTCGCCCTTCTTGACCAGTTCGAGAAAGACGCTTGCCGCCAGCACGGCGATTTCCGTCGACGGGTCGGCAATATGATCATTCTCCGGTGCGATCCAGACGGCGTCGAGGCTCAACGCATCCTCAAGCTTGCGCGCCAGAACGTCGTCGGTGAAAAGCTGGGTCGAAGTCGAGATGTTGACGATGCCGGTCTCGCGCGCCTTGCGCAGATACATGGCGACCGAGGCACGGGAAATGTTAAGCTGGCTCGCCACCTGGTCCTGCCGCAGGCCATGGGCATAGTAGAGCCAGGCGGCCTTGTGGATGAGCTGTTCTGCCGGTCGGATCGCCATGCCGTCTCCTCGGCTGACATTATTCACGGCTCTCGACAAAAGTCAAACTGGGCAGAGGTATGCGATACTCCCGCTTACGCTGAATCTGGTTCATCATTGTGCCAAATGCGCTCTCTCGTGGCATCGTTTGTGGTGACGCGGCCCGAGCCTGTGATTAGAACGTCTGAAAGAAACCGCGGGGGGAGCATGGGATGGGCAGTCCTTACGAACAGGATCTCGACAAGAACGCGGCCAACCATCAACCGCTGACACCGCTCACCTATCTTGAGCGCGCGGCCAAGACCTATCCCGACCATCTCGCCATCATTCATGGCCACCAGCGTATCGACTATCGCACCTTCTGGCAGCGGTCGCTGAAGCTTGCCTCGGCGCTCGACAGGCGCGGCATCGGCAAGGGCGACACCGTCACCGTCATGCTGTCAAACACGCCGCCGATGCTGGAGGCGCATTTCGGCGTGCCGATGACCAAGGCGGTGCTGCATTCGCTCAACACCCGCCTCGATGCCGCGGTCATCGCCTTCCAGCTCGATCATGCCGAGACCAAGGTGCTGATCGTCGACCGCGAATTCTCCGGCGTTGTCAGGCAGGCCCTGGAACTGGCCAAGGTCAAGCCGCTGGTCATCGACTATGATGATCCCGAATACGCCGACGACGCGCCGTATCCGAAGGGCGAGCGGGTTGGCACGCTGGACTATGAGGCGTTTGTTGCAGGCGGCGCCGAGGATTTCGCTTGGTCGATGCCCGACGACGAGTGGGACGCCATCTCGCTCAACTACACTTCCGGAACGACAGGCAATCCGAAGGGCGTCGTCTACCACCATCGCGGTGCCGCGCTGATGGCCTACACCAACACCATTCATGCGGGCATGGCCAAGCACGCCGTCTATCTCTGGACGCTGCCGATGTTCCACTGCAATGGCTGGTGCTTTCCCTGGACGCTTGCCGTCCAGGCCGGCACCCATGTCTGCCTGCGCTGGGTGCGGCCGAAGCCGGTCTACGATGCGATTGCCGATCACGGCGTTACCCATCTGTGCGGCGCCCCGGTCGTCATGTCGGTGCTGATCAATGCCAGGGAGGAGGACAAGCGCGAATTCCCGCAGACTGTCACCTTCAACACCGCGGCAGCTCCGCCACCGGAAGCGGTGCTGTCGGGGATGGCCGATGCCGGCTTTGCCGTCACCCACCTCTACGGCCTGACCGAGACCTATGGTCCGGCGGTCGTCAACGAATGGCATGGCGCCTGGGATGATCTCGAAAAGGGCGAGCGCAGTGCCAGGAAGGCGCGGCAGGGCGTGCGCTATGCGGCGCTCGAAGGCCTGACCGTCATGGACCCCGAGACGATGCGGACCACACCGGCCGATGGTGAGACCATCGGCGAGGTCATGTTCCGCGGCAACATCGTCATGAAAGGCTATTTGAAGAACCGCAAGGCGAGCGACGAGGCCTTCGCCGGCGGCTGGTTCCACTCCGGCGATCTCGGCGTCATGCACCCCGATGGCTACATCCAGCTCAAGGACCGCTCCAAGGACATCATCATCTCCGGTGGCGAGAACATTTCCTCTATCGAGGTCGAGGACGCGCTCTACAAGCACCCGTCGGTTGCCTCTTGCGGCGTCGTCGCCAGGCCCGACGACAAATGGGGCGAGGTGCCTGTTGCCTATGTCGAGCTGAAGCCCGGCAAGGCCGCGACCGAAGCCGAGATCATCGATCACTGCCGCGCGCTGCTTGCCCGGTTCAAGGTGCCGAAGGCGGTCATCTTCGCCGAAATCCCGAAGACCTCGACCGGCAAGATCCAGAAATTCCGGTTGCGCGAGATGGCGAGGGGGACTTAAGCCTCGTCGCTGCTCTCCTCCAGTTACGACCTTTGCGATTGGGCAAAGCCTCCGCGACTTTCGTCGGTTCCCTGTCACCATCTGTCACCAGTCGTACGTGTACACCGAATCCGCATTGACAGGTCGCTCTTTTCAATTTACGAATGACGAAAATCGAAATTCATCACTCGTAAATCGATAGAGGATCATGTCCGAAGCCGCCACCATAGTCGCCGAAGCCGCCCGACAGGAAAATGTAACGCGCATTCTCGATTGCGCCGAGCGCCTGTTCCGGCACTATGGCTACGGCAAGACCAATGTCGCCGACATCGCGCGTGAGCTCGGCATGTCGCCCGCCAACATCTACCGTTTCTTCGCCTCCAAGGTCGAAATCCACCAGGCCGTCTGCGGCCGTATGCTCGGCGCCAGCTACAAGATGGCCTACGAGATTTCGCGCCTGCCGATCAGCGCCGAGGAGCGGCTTAGGCGTTACGTGCATGCGCAATACAAGATGACGATGGAGGTCATGCTCGACGACCAGAAGGTCCACGAGATGGTCATCGTCGCCCTCGAACGGGACTGGGGTGTGATCGACAAGCATGTCGACAGCATCCACGACCTGTTTGCGGAGGTGATCCGCGACGGCATCGAGGCCGGTGAGTTCAGACAACAGGACCCGGTGACCGCGTCGCGCTGCTTCGGTGCCGCAACGGTCATCCTGTGCCATCCGCAAATGGTTGCGCAGTGCCTTGCCAAGACCAACCGGGCGATGCCCGACGATCTGATCGACTATGCGATCAGAGCTCTGAAGTAATAGCCCCCGCCAGCCGGTTGTCGACCATTCATCTCCAGTCGGAGTACCAAGATGTCTTTGTCCAATTTCATCCTTCGCAAGCTGCCAGTTGCCGGCCTGATCGTCGCCACTCTCGGGCTTGCCGGCTGCAGCCAGGAAAAAGCCGAAGTCAAGGATATCATCCGTCCCGTCAAGGTTGTCGAGATCGCGAAGGTGCACGACACCCGCACGCTCTCCTATTCCGGCTCGGTGCGAGCCCGCACCGAGAGCGCTTTGGCGTTCCGCGTCAATGGCAAGATCACCGAGCGCCTCGTCGATATCGGCCAGCATGTGGCCGCGGGCGATGTGCTCGCCCGCATCGATCCCATTGACTACGACCTCTCGGTCAAGAGCGCGCAGGCAGCGCTCGATGCCGCCGAGCGGCAGGTCGAGACCGTGGAGCTTGCCCGCAAGCGAGCCGAGCAGCTTTTTGCCAAGAATTTTGCCCCGAAATCACAGCTCGAACAGGCGACCTTGACCTATGACCAAGCGGTCGCCACGCGTGATTCCGCCCTTTCGACACTTGCACAGGCGAAGAACCAGGTCGGCTATACCGATCTCAAGGCCGACAGGGATGGCATCGTCACCACGGTCAGTGCCGACGTCGGTCAGGTCGTCGGTTCCGGTACGCCGGTTGTCACTGTCGCCGTCGACGGCGAGAAGGAAGTGCTGATCGCCGTCCCCGAAATGGAAATCGCCGAATTCAGGCCGGGCAAGGCAGTCAAGGCGGGTTTCTGGTCCGACGATGCGCTGGCGCTCGATGGCAAGGTCCGCGAAGTCGCCGGTAGCGCCGATCCGCAGTCACGCACCTTTGCCGTCCGCGTCAGCCTGCCAAACGATCCGCGTGTGCTGCTCGGCATGACCGCCAGCATCGAAGCCTCGGCGGCCAATGAGCGGCAGCTGGTCTCGATCCCGCTGAGCGCATTGGCCGAGCAAGGCACCCAATCGATCGTCTGGACCGTCGATCGTGGCGCCAACACCGTTCATGCCCGTCCGATCAAGGTTGCCGAGTTCGCCGCCGATGGCGTGCGTGTCGCAGAGGGTTTGAAACCCGGCGATGTCGTGGTCGCCGCCGGCACGCAATTCATGACCGAAAACCTGAAGGTGAAGCTCGCCGGTGATGCGGCGCTGCAATCGGCATCCGCGGCAGACGGCGACGCCAAGCAGGTGCGCTGACGACAGACAACCGGCTGCGCGTTCCCGCAGTCGTTGGTTTCCGGGCGGCAGGCGCCCGACCGAGACGCTCGATTGATGTAACCCCCACATCGATCTCGCGTCCCACCGCGATGAGTGCTTCTCCGCTCGGAGAGCCTTGCCGCCCGGAAGCCACTATGAAACCTCGATTTTGTTGCGCTAGATAGATGGACCAGCGTCGATGACCAATTCCACGGAAGAGAAGCGGCCCTTCAACCTGTCGCGCTGGGCAATCGGCCATCCCGCCATTGCGCGGTTCCTGTTCGGCCTGATCATCATTTCCGGCGCGCTCGGCCTGATGCGTATGGGCCAGAAGGAAGATCCCGATTTCACCTTCCGGATCATGGTCGTCCAGGCGATCTGGCCGGGCTCCTCGATCAAGGAGATGGAAGACCAGGTCGTCAACAAGATCGAACGCAAGCTGCAGGAAACGCCGCATCTCGATTTCGTGCGCTCCTTCACCCGCGCCGGCAGCGCCATCATCACCGTGCAGATCAAGGGCGACACCAACACCGCCGAGGTGACCGACGCGTTCTACCAGGTGCGCAAGAAGGTGGGCGATATCCAGGGCGACCTGCCGCAGGGCCTGCTCGGGCCGTATTTCAACGACGAGTTCGGCGACACCTTCATCACCTTGCATTCGATCAGCGGCGACGGCTTCAGCTATCCCGAACTGAAGAAGTTCGCCATCCAGGCGCGCGACATGCTTTTGACGACGCCCGGCGTCGAGAAGGCCGTCATCATCGGCGACCAGCCGGAAAAGCTCTATATCGACGTCTCGTCCAAGGCCCTGGCCGAACGCGGCCTGACGCTGACCGATCTGCAGAATGCGATCAAGGGACAGAACAATGTCGACCCGGCCGGCTCCGTCGATACCGGCACCAACTCGGTACGCATCTCCGTCGAGGGCGATGTCGGCAAGGTCGAGGATATCCGGAACCTGCGCCTGCGCGCCGGCGGCCAGGTCACAAGGCTGGGCGACATCGCCACGGTGACCTCGGGGCTGGAAGATCCGTTCCAGCGCAAATACCGCTTCAACGGTCACGACAGCGTGCAGTTGGGCGTCGTCATGGCCAAGGGCTTCAAGGTTACCGACGTCGGCAAGGATGTCGAGGCCACCTACAAGCGCTTCGAAGAGGCGCTGCCTTACGGGGTTGCGGTCGACCAGATCTCCGACCAGCCGGGCGTCGTCACCGATGCGGTGGCCGAGTTCATGCATGCGCTTGGCGAAGCGCTGCTGATCGTGCTCGTCGTCTCGTTCCTGTCGATAGGCTGGCGTTCCGGTCTGGTCATCGCCATCGCCATCCCGCTGGTGCTGGCTGCGACCTTCGCCATCATGTACGAACTCGGCATCGACCTGCAGCGCATCTCGCTCGGCGCGCTGATCATCGCGCTCGGTCTTCTGGTCGACGACGCGATGATCGTCGTCGAGATGATGGAGCGCAAGCTGGAGGAGGGGATGGTCAAGGTCGAGGCGGCGAGTTTCGCCTATTCCTCGACCGCCTTCCCGATGCTGACCGGCACGCTGATCACCACAGCCGGCTTCATTCCGGTCGGCTTCGCGGCCTCGACCGCCGGCGAATATGTCCGCACCCTGTTCTATGTCGTCGGCATCGCGCTGATCGTCTCCTGGTTCGTCGCGGTCTATTTCACGCCATGGCTCGGCAACATGATCCTCAAGCAGCGCAAGCATGCCGGCAGCCATCACGATGTCTTCGACACGCGTTTCTACCGCCGGCTTCGTGCTACCGTCAGCTGGGCCGTGCGCCATCGCATCATCGTCCTGGTGATGACGCTGGTCACCTTCGGCACCAGCCTGTGGGCTTTCCAGTTCATTCCGCAGAACTTCTTCCCGCAATCGTCGCGGCCGGAAATCCTCGTCGACCTTTGGCTGCCGGAAGGCACCAGCATCAAGGAAGTCGAGGCGCAGGCCAAGGCGCTCGAAACCAAGATGATGGACGACAAGGACAAGCGTTTCATCGCCACCTATATCGGCGAAGGCGCGCCGCGCTTCTTCCTGCCGCTCGACCAGCAGCTGAGCAACCCCAACTTCGCCCAGCTGCTCGTCATGGCCAATGACGAACCGGCCCGCGAACGGCTGATCGTCAAGTTGCGCACCGTTCTGGCTGAAGACTTCCCATCCATCCGTGCCAAGGTCGATCGTCTGTTCCTCGGCCCGCCGACCGGCTGGCCGGTGCAGATGCGCGTCATGGGGCCGGATCGCCAGGAGGTGCGCCGCATCGCCGACCAGGTGAAGGCGAAGTTCCGTGAGGATCCGCTGCTTGGCGCCGTGCATGATGACTGGCTGGAGCCGGTTCCGGCGATGAAGCTGGTCATCGATCAGGATCGTGCCCGCGCACTCGGCGTCACCTCGCAGCGCATCCGCCAGATGCTGCAGGCGGCGATGTCCGGCGCGCCGCTCGACGACTTCCGCGACGGCGAGGAGACGGTGTCCATCGTCGCCCGCGAGCCGGATGCCAGCCGCAGCCTGCTGTCCTCGGTCGACTCGGTCTATATCCCGACCGACTTCGGTGGCTTCGTGCCGCTGTCGCAGGTTGCCAAGGTGGTGCCGGTGCTGGAGCAAGGCATCGAGTGGCGCCGCGACCGTCTGCCGACCATCAGTGTGCGGGCAACGCTGCCCGACGGCGTGCAGTCCAATGACGTCGTCACCAAACTGTACAAGGATATGCAGGGCCTGCGTGACGGATTGGCGCCAGGTTACAAGGTCGAGATCCAGGGCGGTGCGGAGGATTCGGCGGAAAGCCAGGCTTCGATCGCCGCCAAGGCGCCGATCATGCTGGCCGTCATCGTCGTGCTTTTGATGATCCAGCTGCAGAACTTCGGCAAGGCGATGCTGGTGCTGGCGACCGGTCCGCTTGGCATTATCGGTGCTGCCGCGGCACTCTTGATCAGCGGCGCGCCGTTCGGCTTTGTCGCCATTCTCGGCGTCATCGCGCTGCTCGGCATCATCATGCGCAACTCGATCATCCTGGTCGACCAGATCGACCAGGACATCGCCGCGGGCATGGACCGCTACGAGGCGATCATCGGTTCGGCCGTGCGCCGTTTCCGGCCGATCACGCTGACGGCGCTGACGGCGGTGCTGGCGCTGATCCCGATCTCGCGCGGCGTCTTCTGGGGTCCGCTCGCCTACGCCATGATGGGCGGCATCCTCGTTGCCACGGTGCTGACCATCCTGGTCCTGCCTGCTGGCTACGCCCTGTTCTTCGGCCGGGAGCCGAAGAAGCGCGGGGCGGAGGGGCGGACCGACGATCTGGAACTGAGCCAGGAAGCCGAAAAGCCGCAACTGGCGCTGGCCGCCGAATAGACCGATCACGCCAGTCGAAAAGGATCGGGCGCGCCGAAGCGCGCCCGATCCTTTTCACTTTTACGAGGTCAGATGACGAAGAACCAGTTGGCGAGCAGCATCACCACCACGCCGGCTACCAGGGTCAGGTAGGGCAGTATGCCCGCCTTTTTGACCGAGAGGTCGGCCCCCGTCATGCCGAGATCGGCCAGCATGTGGTCGGGGAACTTGCCCTTGTCCTGGATGTAATGGCGGAAGCAGAACACCGGGATAATCAGGGCTGCCGTGATCAGGCCGGCCCACAGCGCCATCGGGTTCCAAACTTTGGCTCCCGCGCCCATGAAGATCATGTTGACATAGGCGAAGATCGCGCCGACGCCGAGCAACCAGCTCGGTGCTTTCCAAGGCCGGGCGATATGGCCGTTGTCGATGCGGTGGATCCAGCCGGCATTGAGGTTGAGGAAGTTGAAGATGATATAGCCGCAGTTCGACACGGCGAGGATGAAGAAGAAGCTCGTCGCGTCGGCAGAGGCGATGGCCAGCACGATCAGGTTGAAGACGAGATCGGTCCACATTGCCCGCGTCGGCGCGCCATGTTCGTTGACATGGCTGAGATAGCGCGGCAGCCAGCCATCGACCGAGCCCTGGTAGAGCGTGCGTGAAGAGCCGGCCATGGCCGTCATGATGCACAGAACCAGAGCCAGGATCATCAGCATCACCAAGAGGCTGTGGATCAGCGCCCCGCCGCCGACCATGCCGGCCAGCGCGTCGGCGACACCGGAGCCGTCGACGATCGGTGTCGCCAGCATGCCGTTGAGGCCAAGCACGCCCTGGAAGGTGAACGGCACCAGGATGAACAGCAGCATGCACAAAAGGCCGGAATAGAAGATGGCCTTGAACGTGTCGGTGCCCGGGTTCTTGAACTCCGAGGTGTAGCAGACGGCGGTCTCGAAGCCGTAGGTCGACCAGGCGGCGATGAACATGCCGCCAAGCACCAGCGTCCAGCCGGCAATGTTCCAGGCGCCGGGCTCGGGCGCATAGGCGGCCGCCAGGGGCACCAGCGGCGAAAAATTCGCCCAGTTGATCTGGCCGGTGACGATCGGCACGACGCCGACGATCAGCATCGGGATGATGACCAGCAGGCCGATATATTTCTGCACGTTGGCAGTGCCGAGGATGCCGCGATGCTGGATGGCGAAGATGATCAGCATCAGCACCGCGCCGATGAAGAAGGTCGCGTTGAGGGTGAACGAGACCGGCCCCAGCGTGTGGCTGTAGAGCGTCCAGTTGCGGATCACCGGCGTTGCCGCGGTGGTCACCGCCGTGATGGCGTCGGCGGCACTCGTCCCGGCATGCGCGGCGATATAGGCGACGACTTCGGGCGAGGCATCGGTGAACAGCGGCACCGGCGCCAACGCGTTGAGGATATAAGCTGCGGCGATCGAGCAGCCGAGCGACAGCACCGGCGACCAGGCGAACCAGTTGCACCAGACCGACAGCGGCGCGATGAACTTGGAATAGCGCAGCCAAGCGGTGGCGCCGTAGATCGACGCGCCGCCCGACTTGTTTGGAAACAGGCCGGCGATTTCGGCATAGGTGAAGGATTGCAGGAAGCCCATGATCATGGAGAAGATCCAGATCGCGAAGGCCAGCGTGCCGGTCGTGCCGGCAATGCCGCCGATCGAGAACAGGACGAGGGCAGGCACGCCGCTCGCCACCCAGAAGGCGCCGCGCCAGTCGATATTTCGGTGCAACTTGCCTTCGGCAAGCGGCTCCAGGACAGTCGTTATGGTGCTCATATGTCTTTGTTCCCCATTTTGATGTTCCCCGTCCGTGACCGCCGCGGCTGCGCGAGGCTTCACCATCGACGCATGCATTGATCGACTGCCGGTGTTTCCACTCAGTCGTTTTTTTTTCTTAGGAGTGAAGATTGATCCGGCGCGCTTTCACGTCAAGCGAATTGTCGCGCCGTGCACATCACGCTTGCGAAACATGTCAGCTTCACACTGGCGGGCAGGATTGTTCGGAAAAGGACCAGGGGTCTGGAAACGAAAAACCCGCCGGAGGCGGGTCGCGGCGCAAATCAGCACCATGGACGAATATGTAGCATAGCTGCCCTCAGCAGTTCAAGAAAAAATTCCTATCACAGACTGCCAGCACGGCCTCACTGTCTTGGGAGGAAGGCCGTCAGGAGCGTGGTTTGGTCTTTTGCGGATCGTAGTGGGCGAAGGCGACGACGCGCGCCGGCAGCCGCTTGGCATGGCCGTCGAGCTTGCCGATCTCGACCTCGGTGCCGACAGCCGAATGGGTGACATCGAGCCTGGCCAGAGCGATGGTCTTGTTCAGCACCGGAGAACGCATGCCCGACGTGACCACGCCGATCTGGGCGCGGCCGACATGCACGCAGTCGCCATGGCCGACGTCGACATTGGCGTCGATGTCGAGGCCGACCAGCTTCGTCTGCGGGTGCTCCTTGCGGCGGATCAGCGCCTCGCGGCCGATGAAATCGTCGGTCTTGCTCTTCAGCGGCACGGTGAAGCCGATGCCGGCCTCGAACGGATCGGTCTGGTCGGAGAATTCGTAGCCGGCGAAGATCAGCCCGGCCTCGATGCGCACCATGTCCAGCGCCTGCAGCCCCATCGGCTTCAGCCCATGCGGCTGGCCGGCTTCCCAGATGGCGTCGAACACCTTTTCGGCGTCGCGCGGATGGCACCAGATCTCGTAGCCGAGTTCGCCGGTATAGCCGGTGCGCGAGACGACGACCGGAATGCCGTTGCCGCCACCAATGCGGGCGACGGCGAAGCGGAACCATTCGAGCTCGTCGATCGACGGCTGCAATGGCGAAGTCCAGATCACTTCTCGCAGGATGTCGCGGCTCTTCGGACCCTGGACGGCGACGTTGTGCATCTGGTCGGTCGACGAGCGCACCAGCACGTTGAGGCCGAGCTTCGTCGCCGTCTCGCGCAGCCATTCGCCGGACAGATCGTCACCGCCGACCCAGCGGAAATTGTCCTTGCCGAGCCGCAGCAGGGTGCCGTCGTCGATCATGCCGCCATGCTCGTAGCACATGGCCGAATAGACCACCTGGCCGACGCCAAGCTTCTTGACGTCGCGGGTCAGCGTGTATTGCAGCAGCGCCTCGGAATCCGGGCCGGTAACCTCGAACTTGCGCAGCGGCGACAGGTCCATGATCACCGCGTCCTGCCGGCAGGCCCAGTATTCCGCGATCGGCCCGTCCTTGGCGAAGGAATTGGCGAGCCAATAGCCCCTGTACTCGCCGAAGTTGCGGGTGTGCTTGGCAAAGCTCGAATGAAAAGCTGTCTCGCGGGTCATTTTCGGTTCCGAATCGGGCGTCATGCGTCTGGCGATCGCTCGCGAGAATTTGTGCTGGCCGGAATAGGTCCGCACATGGATGTCGGTCGGGTTCCAGCCATTGGCCGGCGTCGTGTCGTCGGGGCAGGCGGAGGACACGCAGACGATGTCGGTGAGCGCCCTGAGCAGCACATAGTCACCCGCCCGCGACCACGGCTCGTCGGACACTATGACGCCATGCGCGTCGATCGCCGTGTTGAAGAAGAAGTTGATCGCCATCCAGCCCGCGCGGGGATTGACGCCCTTGCCGGCCAGAGCGCCGTTGAAATTCTCCGAGCAGTTGGTGTGGCCGGGATAGCCGATGTCGTCGTAATATTTGGCCGCGCAGGCGAGCGCGAAGGCGTCGTGCCGGCCGCATGTGTCCTGCACCACCTCGACCAGTGGCTCCATGTCCTGGTCAAAGTATTTGGAATGCAGGCCGGGCATCGGGTAGCTCGCACCCATCAGCGTGCGAGTCGTCGTCACGTCGAGCGGATGATCCAATCCCCTGTCCAGCTTGCGCGCCGAAAAGCACTGGAAATCGGTGCACTGGCGCCCGTCGACATCGATGATCTGGAGATAGTCGCCAGCCTTGACGAAATAGGATTCCGCCGTCGCCGAATGGACGCGCAAATCGAGAACCGGGTCGGCCAGCGGATCGGCCAGTAGCGATTTCGCCGCCGGGCGGATCGTGGCACGGCGAACGATGGCAATCAGCGGCGTCGCCGTGTCGTGGCCATCGACCAGCATCGGCCCGCCGGGGGCCGCAATCAGCATCGCGCCGTCGCGCGCGACCGTGAAAGCCTGCTCGGTGCCGGCGGGTGTCGCGCCGCCGAACACGCGAACCGCCTTGGCATGGTCAAGCTGCATCTGCCGGCGCGCGAGCCCGCTCCGTAGCGATGCGAGGCTGTCGTCGTCCTCGGCCAACAGCGCCTTGATGCCGGCAGCATTGCTGTTCGATGTTTCACCGAAAATGCCGGGATCGGTCGCGCCGGTCCTGTCCCAGGCCAGCAACTCGCAGGCCTGGCCACCCTCGACATTGCGCACGGTGATCGTGTCGCCGGCCTCGATATCGATGAGCACCGCGCCATTGCCATGGATCGTATAACGCTCCATGCCCGGCGGCAGCGCGATCTGGCCGGGCCTCAGGATGAGGCTCGGCCGCGGCGGTCCGGCAGCAATTGCGGGGTAGGGCGACTGGCTCATTTCAGCCTTGCGGTTCGAGAAACAAGTTTGCCTGTGTGTGAAATTATTTTAGCGGTAAGAATAGCAGTGCGCGTGCGTTTGGCAAGGTGAAGGTGATGCTTCGAACCCAGTCAATTGGGATTGAATTGGCCTCCCAGTCTATCTTCCAAACGTCGGTGCTGCCCCTCATCTGGCTGCTGCCATCTTCTCCCCGTAAACGGGGCGAAGGACGCTGTCGTCGCCGGTTTCGCCAATCGCCAACATTGCAGAAATAGCGCGGCACTCCGAACAGCTTCTTTCTCCCCGTTCACGGGGAGAAATGCCCGGCAGGGCAATGAGCGACTATCTGTGGTGTCAAGTTGCATTGGCGAACTCCATGCGCGCAT